>JAQTYQ010000001.1 GCA_028688225.1 Opitutaceae bacterium
CCGGGCGCGGGGAGACCTTTGGGGTGGCCGTGGCCGAAGCCATGGCCGCGGGTGCCGTGGCGGTTGTGTCGCAGCTCGGCTGTTTTACTGACTTTGTGCGCCCCGATGCCCCCGGGGTGATATTCAATCATACCTCCCCGGGCGCGGCTGACCGGCTGGCGGAGGCGCTTGCCGGCCTGTTGTCCGACCCCCCCCGGCGCATCCGGCTGGCCGCAGCGGCTCAAGCCGCGGTCAAGGTCTACGATTACCCCGACGTTGCCGGAAGAATGCTCGCAGATTTTTCAACGTTGCTGCCGGCAGACTGCCGGTAATGCTGAATTCCGCCATGCCGGAAGCACCTCCTTATCTGGGTCAAGGCTGCGCCACCCCCTACCCCGTGGGCGAGGTCTTGCTCCAGCGGGTCTGGGCGCTCGTGCAGTCCGTGCTCTTCCGCTGGAGCCCCCGACCCTGGCACTGGTGGCGGGCATGGCTGCTGAAGATCTTCGGCGCCGATATTTCCACTCCGGCGCGGGTGGTCATCTTTCCCACGGCGCAGGTTTATTTCCCGTGGAAACTCGTCCTGGCCCCGCACGCGATGATCGGCCGCCGGGTGAACCTCTATAACCTCGCCCCCATCAGCCTCGGCTACGGTGCGAATCTCAGCCAGGACTGCCATCTCTGTGCCGGCACGCACGACTACACCCGCTGGGACATGCCGCTGGTGGCCAAGCCGATCAACATCGGCGCCAACGCCTGGCTCGGCGCCGACGTGTTTGTCGGTCCGGGCGTGACGATCGGCGAACTGTGCGTCGTGGGCGCGCGTTCGGTGGTGATGAAGGATCTGCCCCCGCGGATGGTGTGCGCCGGGCATCCCTGCCGGCCGATCAAGGAACGCCCCCCGCTTTCGTGAGGCATGCCGGTTGCCGACCAACGCATCCACTTCCCCTGCCCGCCATCTTATTTTCCGTTTGGTTGATGGGTGAGTCGTTGTCCTGCCGTACCGCGGCGGGAAGCGTTGCATGAAAATAGCCCAGATTGTCCCCAGCCTTGAGGCAAAACATGGCGGGCCGAGCAAGTCCGTCCAAAAACTCGGGGCAGCCATGGCCCGGCTTGGCCATGAGGTTGATTTGCTGACCACGCACCCGGGTGATGACCTTGTCGCGACCGTGTCTGACCGGCTGCGCCTCCGGCAATTCCATCGTGAGCAGCCGGAATTTCTCTGCGCCGCGGCCGGATTGCGCGAACATCTCCGCCGGCACACCTATGACTGCCTGCATCATCATGCCCTGTGGCTGCGGACGCTCCACTATGCCTGCCGGGCCGGGTGCGCCACCGGCGCGCGCCTCGTCATCTCACCGCGCGGCATGGTGAGCGACTGGTCGTGGCGGCATCGACGCTGGAAGAAATGGCTCGCCACGCGGCTGGTGCATCCTGGCGCCTTCACCCGCGCGCAAGGCTGGCATGCGACCAGTGCGGCCGAGGCGGAGGATATCCGCCGCCGTGGTTTCCCGCAGCCCGTCTGCATGGCGCCAAACGGCGTCGAATCACCGTCCGCCGAGGAATTATCGTTCGCGCACGAGGTCTGGTCGGAACTCTGCCCCGCCCTGACGGCGCGGCCCGTGGCCTTGTTCTACTCGCGTTTTCACCGCAAGAAACGGCTGCTTGAGCTCATTGATCTTTGGCTCGATGCGGCCCCGCGGGAATGGCTGCTCCTCGTCGCCGGCATCCCCCAGGAATACACCGTGGAGAGCCTGAGCGCCTACGTGCAGCGGCATTCCGCCCAGGAGCGGATTGTGGTCTTCGATGGCAGCGACCGTCCGCCGCCCTATGGCATGGCGTCGCTGTTCCTGCTACCCTCCCACTCCGAAAATTTCGGCATGGCTGTGGCCGAAGCCATGGCCTGGGGTGTGCCGGTGCTGGTCACCGATACGACCCCCTGGGCCGAGGTTGCCGGACACCATGCCGGCTGGTGCGTCCCGTGGGACCAGTACGGCCCGGCGCTGCGCCAGGCCGTGGCGGAAGCGACGGACCAGTTGGAGCAGCGCGGTGCCCGGGCCCGCGACTGGGTGCTGGCCAGGTATTCCTGGGAGCAGGCTGCGCGCCTGCTGGTCGAGTTCTACGAACGGCTGGGAGACACGATTCCATGACCTCATCAGCGGATGTCCGGTCGTCGATTCCCCCAATCGTCCTCTTTGACTACCCCAGCCGGCAGCGGGAAGATGGCCGGCCGAGCCGGCTTGAGCTTTGCACCCTGATTCACGTCGCCGGGCTGATCATTTTCACGGCCTGGGACTTCGGGGGGGAGACCGACCTGGCCCGAATTGTGATCAGCTGGTGGGGCAGCCTGGCCCTGCCGATCATGGTGTACGCCTCTCTGCGCCGGCTTGATCGCCGGGATGGCCTGCCGGCGGCCCTCTACTGGCTCTGGCCGTTGGTGCTGTTCGACGTCCTCATCCTGGCCAGCACGCTCAACCCGAGTTTCACGCACGCCTTTGTCGGCGGAGCCAATGCCCTGGTGCACAACGGGGCCAAGACCGACTGGCCCAGTTGCGCGCAGCCCGGCGTGTCGCTGTACGCCTTGTGGTTGTTCAACGCGATCTATCTGACCTGCTTCAATCTCGCCCTGGTCGTGGTCCACCGGCGGGTCCTGCGCGTCCTGCTGCTCCTCCTGGTCTCCAACGCCCTGCTGCTCGCGGTCATGGGGACATTCCAAAAACTGGACGGCGCCTCCGGCCTTTTCTTCGGACTGCAGCGCTCGCCGAACGAGGCGTTCTTTGCGAGTTTCATCTATCACAACCACTGGGGCGCCTTCATTCTGCTCGCCACGGCCGCCGCCCTCGGACTGCTGTTCCACCATGCCCGGCGGGAGCATCGCGACGGACAGCGGCACTCGCCCGCGCTGTTCGGATTGATCGCCACCCTCTTCCTGGCGGCTTCCGTGCCACTGAGCACCTCGCGCTCCTGCACGCTGCTGCTCCTGATGTTGCTGGCTGGTGCCCTCCTCCATTGGCTATGGCTCCTGCGCCGCAGGCGGCAGGCCGATGGGCGTCCGGTCACCGCCGCCGGCGTACTGGCCGTGGCCGTGTTTCTTGCCGGACTCGGTGGCATCTATCTCCTGGGCCGGCCGGTCATCACCGCGCGTCTTGACAAGACCCGTGAGCAGATCGGAGAGATCCGTCTCCACGGCAGTCTGGGCAGTCGGGCCCAGCTTTATGCCGATACGTGGCGCATGGCGCGCGAAAAGATCTGGTTCGGCTGGGGACTCGGGTCCTACGCGACGGTGTTTCAGATCTTCAACCAGCAGGTATCCGTGGAGGGCTGGGTGCCCTTCTATGCCCAGGCGCATTCGGACTGGCTCCAATCGCTGGCCGAGGTCGGCCTCGTCGGCACGGTGCTCGTTGCGCTGCTGGGCCTGGTCCCCCTCGTCACGCTTTTCCGGTCGGGGCCGCCCGGCGTGGTGCCATCCTACCTGCTGGCGGGCTGCGGCCTGCTGGCACTCTATGCCTGGGTGGAGTTTCCCTTCGCCAACCCGGCGGTGATGGAGGTCTTCTGGCTCTGCCTCTTCAGCGCGGTGCGGTATCACAAGCTCACCCTCGGCGGCGCTTGATCTCCGGGCGATGCTTTCGATCCTGATCCTGACCCTGAACGAGGAGCGCAAGCTGCCCGCCTGCCTTGCCTCCGTGGCGGATTGCGATGACGTGGTCGTGCTCGATTCCGGTTCGACGGACCGCACAGCCGATCTTGCCCGAGCAGCCGGCGCCCGGATCTTTGTCAACCCGTTCCAGAACTTCGCCCAGCAGCGGAATCATGCCCACCGCACGATCCCGTTCCGCCATCCCTGGGTCTTTCATCTCGATGCCGACGAGCAGATGACTCCCGAGCTGCGCGACGAATGCCGGTCCTATCGCGGGGATGAGCCGCTCGACGGCTGCTATGCGGCGCCGCGCATGCTCTGGGAGGGACGCTGGATTCCCCACTGCACGGACTATCCGGCGTGGCAGGCCCGCTTCGTCAAGGCGCATGGTTTTGAATTTGTGCAAGCCGGACATGGACAGCGCGAGGCAGCGGCGATGCGAATGGGCCGCCTGCAGGCAAACTACCTGCATGATCTTTCGGCCGACGGTGTCGATGGCTGGATCGCCAAGCACCGCCGGTATGCCCGGCAGGAGGCCGAGGCTTTTCTCACCGGCGACCCGGGAATGGGAGGGCCCTTGCACGACCTGCTGGCGGGTCCGTCCCTGACCCGGCGCCGGGCTCTCAAGCATCTGAGCTACCGCCTGCCCGGTCGGCCCGCCCTTCGCTTCCTCTATCAGTACCTGTTGCGCGGAGGGTTTCTCGATGGTCGTCCGGGATACCGCTATTGTCGCCTGCTGGCACGTTATGAGGGGTTTGCCACCGGCGAAATCAAGCTGCTCCGCGCCAGCCGGCGGGGGCCTTCAACATCATGACCGGCGCTTCAACTCTTCCGCGCGTGGTTTTTGTCAACCGCTATTACTGGCCCGATGCACCCGCGACGGCCCAGTTGCTCACCGATCTCGCGGAGGGGCTGGCGGGGCGCGGCTGGAAAGTGACGGTGATCGCCAGTCATGACGGCAACGCGGGGACGCCGGTCAGGGAAAGCCGCCACGGCGTGGATGTCATGCGCGTGAGGTCCCTCCGCTGGGGCCGACACGACCTGATCGCCAAGGCTGGTGCCTATTTCACTTTCACTTTCTCCGCCCGGCGCATGCTCAGGCGGCACCTGCAGGCCAACGACTGGCTGGTGGCGATGACGGATCCGCCGGTGCTTGCCCCGATCGCCGCCGCGGCGGCCCGCCGGGCGGGAGCACGCCTGGTGCACTGGCTGCAGGATATCCATCCGGAGATCGGCCTGGCCCTGTCGCACAGCCGCCTGCTGGCCCTCTTGAGCAAGCCGTGGGTGCGCCGGCGTGATGCCGCATGGCAATGCGCCCAGGCCTGCGTCGCCATCAGCCGGGACATGGCGGCACTGGTCGGCCAGCATGGATTGGCCCCGAAGCAGATTCGTCTGATACCCAACTGGGCCTCCGGCGGAGAGTCGCTGGCGCCGGTGCCGGCAGAGCAAAATCCGCTCCGCCGGGCATGGGGCCTGGCCGGAAAATTTGTCGTCGCCTACTCGGGCAATTTGGGCCGGGTGCATGCGCTCGAACCCGTGCTGGCGGCGGCCGCCCGGCTGCGCAACGAAGCGGGCCTGGTGTTTCTCTTCCTCGGCGATGGCCCCCGCCGTCCGGCCCTTGAGGCGCAGGCGCGGGCGCAAGGGTTGACAAACGTGCATTTCCTGCCGCCACAGCCGCAGGCACGGCTCAGCGAGAGCCTTTCGGTTGGCGACGTCCATCTGGTGACCCTCCAAGCCGGCTGTGAGCGCTACGTGTTTCCCAGCAAGCTCTATGGCATTCTTGCCGTGGCGCGTCCGGTCGTTTTCGTCGGCCCCCCGCACTGCGAACTGGCGGAGGCGGTGCGCCACAACGGCGCCGGCCTCACGGTCGACAGCAGTGATCCTTCCGCGCTTGCCGCCGCGGTGCGGGACCTGATGAACGATGCCCCGCGCTGCGCCGCCATGGGGCAGGCCGCCCGATGCTGGTCGCAGGCCACGGGCGGCCGGCGGGCGGCGCTTGAGGCCTGGGAGACGGTTTTGCGGATCAGCTAACTGCGAGCGCAACTCCCTCTTGCCGCCACGGTACTCTCTCCGGCATAATCCCACCAGACATGACCGACCGCCGGCTGATCTCCCTGCTCCTGCTGATGCTGGACTTTCTGGCGGTGGTGCTGGCCTTTCATGGCGTGGCGTGGCTGCGTGGCGCGCTGGTCCTCGGCAATTTTTCCATTCTTCCGCTGCTGGGTCCATTTGCTGTTCTGGTGGTGGCGGTCTACCTGATCGATGGGTATTCGCCACGCACCGACATGCTGAGCGTGGCCTACACCAGCCAGCACACCATTGCCCTCGGCACCGGCATGCTGGCGATGTTGCTGGTCACATTCGTCTTCATCAAGGAGCAGTATTCACTGCAATCCTCGCGGGCGGTGATTGCGCTGAGTTATGTCGCCCTGATCCCCCTGACCCTCAGCTACCGGCGCCGGCTGGCGTTGCGCGTCGCGGGTGAACGCAACCGCCGGCCCCTCATTTTTGTCGGCAGCCAGGCCAGCTGTGTTGCTTTCAAGGAGGCGTGTGAGAAAAACCTCACCACGCAGGAAGTGCTTTTTGTGGCGACGGACACCACCAGCCATGAGAGCGTGTCGCCCCTGGTCGGGCTCGAGATGCATGCCGTCTCCGAAATGCTCCCGCTCCTGGAGCGGCTGGCCGGTAATGTCGAAGCCATTGTTTTGCATGAAACCAGCCGGGACCTGCCGTTCGCCGTGTCCGAAAAGCTCATGGAACTGCATTTCTCCGGCATCCCCACCTATACGCTGGAACTCTTCCACGAGATCTACTGGCGCAAGATTCCGCTCTATCGGCTGAGCCAGACCTGGTTGTTTCAGGAGGGCTTCCAGATTGCGCGGGATCCGGTGTTCGAGCGCCTCAAGCGACTCAGCGACATCGTCCTCTCCCTGATGGGCCTGGTGCTGGCCTCGCCGCTGCTGCTCGTCTGCGCCGCCGCGGTCTGGCTCGAGGACCGCGGCCCGGTCTTTTTCAAGCAAATGCGGGTAGGCAAGCACCGGATGCTTTTCCAAGTCCACAAGTTCCGGACCATGCGGGTTCTGCTGGACAGCAGAACGGCGCAGGGCGACCCCTATACGCGGCCCAACGATGACCGGATTACGCGCGTGGGCCGGCTGCTGCGCGCCATGCGCCTCGACGAACTGCCCCAGCTCTGGAACGTGCTGCGCGGCGACATGAGCCTGATCGGCCCCCGCGCCGAATGGCTCAAGCTGGTCGAACGCTATGAGCGGGAAATCCCCTGTTATCACTTCCGCCATCTGGTCAAGCCCGGCATCACGGGATGGGCCCAGGTGAACTATCCGTATGGTTCCAGCCTCGATGACACGCTGCGCAAACTGGAATACGACCTCTACTACATCCGTTATTTTTCCTTCGTCCTCGATGCCTCGATCGTCCTGAAGACGATTCACATCATGCTGTTCGGCAAAGGGCGGTAGCGCTTCGGCCCTTGCGAATGACGCGGCGGGAATGAACATTCCCTCGCGTCATCTTTTTTTGGAGCTCGCCCATGAAACATTACGATTTTGTCGTCATCGGCGGCGGCAGCGCCGGCTTTAATGCCGCGCGGATCGCCGCGTCCCTCGGCAAGCGGGTGGCCATCGTCGACGGGGCCAAGTATCTCGGGGGATTGTGCATTCTCCGCGGCTGCATGCCGTCGAAAACCCTGCTCTACAGCGCCGAGGTGCTGCATCACGCCCAACAGGGACACCGCTTCGGCCTGAGGATTCCCCATGCCGAGGCAGACATGCCGGCCATTCACGTCCGCAAGAAGAGAATCATCGCCGACTTTGCCTCCCACCGGGTCAAACAGCTCACAGCGGGGCGCTACGATCTCTACCGCAGCCGGGCCCGGTTCGTCGACGCCCATGCCGTCGAACTGGCTGACGGCACCCGACTGCAGGGCAGGCGCTTTCTCATCGCCACCGGCTCCAAGGTCAGCGTCCCTCCGGTGCCGGGCTTGAAGGACGTGCCGTTCTGGACGAGCGACGACGTGCTCGATCTCGATTTCGTTCCCGAGAGTGTGATCGTGCTGGGCGGCGGCATCGTGGCCTGCGAACTCTCGCAGCTTCTTCGCCGCATCGGTTCGCGCGTGGTGCTCGTCCAGCGCAGTCCGCATATCCTGCGCGAGCATTCCCCTGCGGCGAGCAATGTGGTGCAGCAGGCGTTTCGCGACGAAGGCATCGAGCTGTTTGCCGGCACCAGCATCCGCCGGATCACGCATGGTTCCCGGGATTACACCGTGGCCTTCGAATACAACGGCCGGACGACGCTCCGCCGGGCCCGGCATCTGTTCAACGCGCTTGGTCGCGAGCCCAACACCGAAAACCTGGGGCTCGCCGCCGCCGGCGTGAAGGCCACCGGACAAGGCCGGGTCGTGGTGAACCGCTGGCAGCAGACCTCGCAAAAGCACATCTACGCCGGGGGCGATGTCTGCGGGCCGCACGACATCGTCCACCTCGCCGTGGCCCAGGGCGAACTCGCCGCCCGGCATGCCTTCGGCGTCAAAGGCATCCGGCCGGTCGACGATTCCCTTTTGCTCAATGTCGTGTTCACCGAACCGCAGCTTGCCACCATCGGCCTGCTCGAAAGCGATCTGCGGGCGAGCGGCATTCGCCACCTGAGCGCCGCCTACCCCTTCAACGACCACGGCAAGTCGATCCTCATGGAGGCCAATTACGGCTATGTGAAGGTGATCGCCGAGCCCAAACGCGGACGCATCCTCGGGGCCGAGATCGTGGGCCGGGACGCCGGCGAACTCATCCACTGCTTCAGCGGACCGCTCGCAATGCGTGCCACCGTCTTCGATCTGCTGCGCGCGCCCTGGTACCATCCCACGCTGGCGGAAATCATCACCTATCCCCTCGAGGAGATCGCCGATCAAGTCCGCAAGCAGGCGGCACGTCAGCGGACCAGAACCAGCAGCTCGCCCAGCTCAACCCGCCGTTCGTAAAGCGCCTTGCCGATGATAACGCCGGCCAGATTTGGACGGCGTTTTTTTATTTCCAGCAACTTCACCACGTCGGCACGGCTGCCGACACCGCCGGAGGCGATCACTCCGCAATGCACCGCGGCCAGCATGGTCTCCTGCGCGGTGAGATTTGGCCCCGTGAGCATGCCGTCGGTGCCGATGTCGGTGTGGATCAGCGTGCGCACTCCGAGCGCGTCCATGCGCCGGGCCAGATCCACCGCCCTGGTACCGGTGGTATCCACCCAGCCTTTCACCGCCACCTGGCCGTTCTTTGCGTCGATGCCGACGGCAATTTTCTCGCCGAACGCGTCGACCAATTCACCGACAAACGCTGCGCTCTCCGCGGCACGCGTTCCGATGACCACCCGGTGGACCCCAAGCTCCAAAACGCGTTCCACCGCGGCGCGGGTCCGTAATCCTCCGCCAAGCTGCACCTGCAATCCGAGGGCAACAATGGCCTGCACGGCGGCGAGGTTCTGCGGTTTCCCGGCAAACGCACCGTCCAGGTCGACCACATGCACCCACGCGCTGCCGGCCGCCTTGAACTGGGCCGCCACGCCCGCCGGATTGGCTGCATAAACCGTCTCTTGGTCGGCACGCCACTGGGTCAGGCGCACACAACGTCCGTCCTTGATGTCGATGGCCGGGAAAATGGTCATGGCGAATGACACTGGTATCCGGAAGGACGTGGCGTCGCCAAGGGAAATATTCCCGACGTACCCACCCGCCATAAGCGACGGTTGCCGCCGGCAGCAGCAAGGGAACTGACTGCACAACAGACTTGGATTTCTCCGCCATCCTTCCCTAGAGTCCCGGCCTCTGCGACCCGCCGGTCATGCACGCAATCATCGCCCGAACCCAACTGAGTCCGAACGTCACCCGCCTGGACGTCGCCGCCCCGCGGATTGCCGAAATCCGCCGGCCCGGCCAGTTCGTCATCGTCCGTCGCACCGAGGGCGCCGAGCGCATCCCGCTGACCATCGCCGATGCGAATCCGGACGCCGGCACGCTTGCTCTCGTCATCCAAGCCGTGGGCAAGAGCACGCGGGAGCTGGTGGCGCTGCAGCCGGGCGACGCCATCCGGGATATTTCCGGGCCACTCGGCGTGCCCACGGAGTTGATTGAAACGGGACGCGCGCTGTGCATCGGCGGAGGGGTGGGAACGGCGGTGGTGCACCCGATCGCCCAAGGACTGAAGCGCCACGGAGTCCAGGTCGTCAGCATCATTGGCGGGCGGGCGAAGGAATGGGTGATTTTCGAGTCGGAGCTCCACCGTCTGGGTGAAGTGCTCGTCTGCACCGACGACGGCAGCTACGGACGCAAGGGATTCGTGACCGACATCGCCCGGGATGTGCTGGCGGCAGGCGGCATCGACATTGTTTATGCGGTCGGCCCCGTGCCGATGATGCGTGCCACCGCCAACCTCACCCGGCCGCTGAAGGTGCGCACGATTGTCTCGCTCAATCCGGTGATGGTTGACGGCACCGGCATGTGCGGCGGCTGTCGGGTCAGTGTCGGCGGCGAGACCCGGTTTGCCTGTGTTGACGGTCCGGAATTCGACGGCCATCAGGTTGATTTCGAGCTGCTGGGGGACCGCCTCGGGACCTACCGCGCCTATGAACAGCAATCCCTGACCCGGCACGAGGAAGCCTGCCGGATTGGTCCGCAGCCCTAGATCGACCCGGGCCTCTCTCCACTTCAATGCCCTGCGGATCATCGATGACCCCGAAGCTGACCATGAAGGAGCGTCTGGCCATTCCGCGCCAGTCAATGCCCGAACAGAATGCCACCGACCGCAGCCGCAACTTCGGCGAGGTCAACCTGGGGTTTCCCGAACAGGTGGCGATGCTCGAAGCCCAGCGCTGCCTCCAATGCAAGGAGGCCAAGTGTGTGCGCGGCTGTCCGGTCCTGGTCGATATCCCCCGGTTCATCCGTTGCATCGCCGAAGGCGACTTTGCCGCCGCCGCCAAAATCCTGCTCAACGATAATGCGCTGCCCGCCGTGACCGGCCGCGTTTGCCCCCAGGAAACCCAGTGCGAAATCGAATGCGTGCGCGGTGTGAAGAGCGCACCCGTGGCCATTGGCTATCTCGAGCGCTTTGTCGCCGACTGGGCCCGGCAGGGCGGACGGAATCTCGTGAATCAGGCCGCGCCGCCCAGCGGCCGGAAGGTTGCGATCGTCGGCTCCGGTCCGGCCGGGCTGACCGCCGCGGGCGAACTGGTGAAATCGGGCCACGATGTCGCGGTTTACGAAGCGCTGCACCAACCGGGCGGCGTGCTTGTGTACGGCATCCCCGAGTTTCGCCTGCCGAAGAAAATCGTCGACGAGGAAGTCGGCCGCCTGGTGCAGGCCGGGGTGAAGATTGAATGCAATGCCGTCATCGGCCGCACCTACACCCTCGGCGAACTGCGCGAGCGGTTTGACGCCATGTTCATCGCCAACGGCGCCGGCCTGCCGGTGTTCATGCAGGTGCCGGGGGAAAACCTCAAGGGCGTCTATTCCGCCAACGAGTACCTTACCCGGGTCAACTTGATGGCGGCTTACGAGTTTCCCCAAGCCGACACGCCGGTGCTCGTTGGCCGGCGGGTGGCGGTCGTGGGCGGCGGCAATGTGGCGATGGATGCAGCGCGCACCGGCAAACGGATGGGCGCGGAGGAATCGATGATCATTTATCGCCGGACCCGTACCGAGATGCCGGCCCGCATCGAGGAAGTGCACCACGCCGAGCAGGAGGGCATCCGGTTTGAATTGCTCACCGCTCCAGTGGAGGTGCTGGGCAACGATCAGCACTGGGTCACCGGGCTCAAGTGCCAAAGGATGCAACTGGGCGAACCGGACGCATCCGGCCGGCGACGTCCCGTGCCCATCCCCGGCTCCGAATTCGTGGTGGATTGCGATGTTGTCGTCGTGGCGGTTGGCACGCGGGCGAATCCCCTGCTCACCGCGACCTGCCCCGACCTCGCACTCGACCGGCGCGGGAACATCCTCGTGGACGCCAGCGGCATGACCAGCCTGCCGGGCGTGTTTGCCGGCGGCGACATCGTGCGTGGAGCCGCCACCGTGATTTTGGCCATGGGCGACGGCAAGCGCGCCGCCCGTTCCATCGACGCCTATCTGCAAACCGCCCCGGGCGCGCAACGCCAGCCGTAACAAGAGGCCAGGCGGCCGTTTTTTGCCTTGGTGCCGGGGTCGGTTCGCGGTTCAACTGCTCTCATGCCGAAATACAACGTTCCCGCCTTTCTCGCCGAGTTGCTCCATGCCCGCTCGCCCTCGGGCTATGAATTCGAGGCGCAAAAGGTCTTTGACCACCATGTCAAACCCGCCGCCGACAACTACGCGCCGGACGCACTCGGCAACCGCCTCGCCACCCTCAATCCCGGCGGCGACCCCGTGCTCATGTTCGCCGGACACATGGATGAGCTGGGCCTCATCATCACCTACGTCAACAAGGATGGCTTTCTTTACTTTGACACCATCGGCGGCCACGACCGCACCGTCATTTCCGGCCGCCGGGTGGTTATTCAGACCGCCGGCGGCCCGATCAAGGGTGTCACCGGCAAGCGCGCAATCCACCTGATGGATGAAGCCGACCGCAAGAAGGTGCCTGAGCTCCACGAGATCTGGATCGACATCGGCGCCCGCTCGAAGAAAGAGGCGCAGGCCCGCGTTTCCATCGGCGACGTGGCCACGTATGACCATGAATTTGAGCTGATCCACGGCAGCATCGGCGCATCACGGGCCTTCGACAACAAGGTCGGGGCTTACATTGTCGGCGAGACCCTCATCCGCCTGGCCGCCGCCGGAAAGAAACCGGCCGCGAAGGTTGTGGCCGTGGCCACCGCTCAGGAGGAGATCGGCGTGCGCGGCGCGACCACCTCCGCCTATGCCGTCAACCCGCATATCGCCGTGGCGGTCGATGTCGGCCACGCGACCGATCATCCCGACTGTGACAACCGCAAATATGGCGAAACCAAGCTCGGCGGCGGGCCCATCATCTGCCGCGGCCCGAACATCAACCCGAAGATTTACGAACGGCTGGTCCAGGCCGCCAAGAAGCTCAAGATTCCCTACCAGCTTGAGGCCGATCCGCGACCGACGGGCACCGATGCGCGCGCCATCCAGATGGGCCGCGGCGGCGTGGCCACCGGCCTCGTCAGCGTGCCGCTGCGCTATATGCACACCCCGAGCGAAGTCGTGGATCTCGAGGACGTGGAGCGGTGCGTGCAGCTCTTTGCCGAGTTTGCGCTCTCGCTCAAGCCGGGCGATTATGCGCACTGGTAGGTTTTTCGCGCCGCGAAAAACCTAGGCTGCGTCTTTCTTCTCCGTCCGCGGGATCTTTTTCAGGATCGGCCGCCGGCGGCCCTTGACCACGCTCTCGTCGATCACGACCTCCAGCACATCCTCGCGCTGGGGCAGGTCGAACATGACCTCCAGCATGAGGTTCTCCATGATGGAACGCAGCGCGCGTGCCCCGGTCTTGAGTTCGATGGCCTTGAGGGCAATGGCATGCACCGCATCGCGCGTCAGGCGGAGTTGCACCCCGTCCATGGCGAAAAGCTTGGAGTACTGCTTGACCATGGCGTTCTTCGTGCGGAGGAGGATGCGGACCAGATCCGCCTCGGTCAGTGGATCCAGCACCGACACGATCGGCAGGCGCCCGACAAACTCGGGAATCATGCCGTAGCGGATGAGATCCTCCGGCGCGATCATTCTCATCATCTCCTCCGGCAGGAGATTGTGATCGTCCGGATTGACATGGAAACCGAGCGAGCGCGAACCCAGGCGCTTCTTGACGAACTGCTCGAGGCCGACAAAAGCGCCGCCGCAGATGAAGAGGATGTTCGCCGTGTTGACCTGGATGTACTCCTGATTCGGATGCTTGCGGCCTCCCTGCGGCGGCACGTTGCACACCGTGCCTTCGAGGATCTTGAGCAATGCCTGCTGCACCCCTTCACCCGATACGTCGCGGGTGATGGAAACGTTCTCCGTCGTCCGGCGGATCTTGTCGATCTCATCGATGTAAATGATGCCGCACTCGGCCTTTTTCACGTCATAGCTGGCGGCTTGCAGCAGGCGCAGCACGACGTTTTCCACGTCCTCGCCAACATAGCCGGCCTCGGTCAGCGTCGTGGCGTCGGAAATGGCGAGCGGCACATCGAGGATCCGGGCCAGCGTGCGCGCCAGCAGCGTCTTGCCCGAGCCCGTGGGGCCGACCAGCAGGATGTTGCTTTTTTCCACCTCCACGTCGGTAAACTCCGGGGCCAGCGCCGCGCCGCTGCGCTGCGGCTGGCCGGCATCGAACAGCAGGCGCTTGTAGTGATTGTAAACCGCAACCGAGAGGACCTTTTTCGCATGCTCCTGGCCGATGACGTAGTCGTCGAGGGTCTGCTTGATCTCCGACGGCTTGAGGAGACGGAAGGCAGGGCGATTTTCCACCGCGGGGGTCTTGACCTCGCGATCGATGATCGTCTTGCACACGTTGATGCACGAATCGCAGATATAGACCCCCGGGCCGGCGATGATCTTTTTCACCTCCGCCTGCGATTTGCCGCAGAATGAACACAAGGTCAGGCGCGAGGATTTGGCCATGGGGATGCGGCAGGGGGTTGGGCGCGCGTGGGATCGGCGGCGGAGGGTTCAGGCGGCGGGGTTTTCGACGAGGGTCTGCACCTCGCGGGTCGAGGCGACCACGTGGTCGACGATGCCGTAAACCTTGGCCTCCTCTGCGCTCATGTAGTAATCGCGGTCGGAATCCTTGTCGATCTGCTCGGGCGTCTTGCCCGTGTGCCGGGCCAGCGACTCATTCAGGGTGCGGCGCCAGCGCAGGATTTCACGCGCGGCGATGGCGATGTCGGCCGCCTGCCCGCCCGCTCCGCCCGTGGGCTGGTGGATCATCACGCGGCTGTTGGGCAGGGCGAAACGTTTGCCCTTCTTTCCGGCGGCAAGGAGCACCGTGGACATGCTGGCGGCCTGGCCGATGCAATAGGTCACGACATCGCACTGGAGGAAGTTCATCGTATCGTAGATCGCCATTCCGCCCGTCACCACGCCGCCCGGCGAATTGATGTAAAGATAGATGTCCTTTTTCGCATCCTCCATCTGGAGGAAGAGCATTTGGGCGATCACCAGGTTGGCGACGCCGTCGTCGATGGGGGTGCCGATGAAGATGATGCGGTCCTTCAGCAAGCGGGAATAGATGTCCATGCTCCGCTCGCTGCGGCCGGTGTTTTCGATGACAAATGGAACGTAGTAACTCACGTGGTTTTGGGATCGCTCAAGCCTTGGGCGCCGCCGTCGTGACGCTAGCCTTGCTCACGAGGAAATCAAGTGCCTTGTCGTAGACGATGCCCTGTTGCAGCAGGCGCAGCCGCTCGCGGCTCTGCGCCAGTTCCCGGGCCAGTTTCTCGGGGCGCTGGTTGGTGCGCATCGCCTCGCGCATGATGACGTTGTCCAGATCGCGCTCGCTGGCCTGGATCTTTTCCTTCTCGGCGATTTTCGCCAGCAGCAGCTGCACTTTCACGCGTCCCGCCGCGGCCCGACGGGCGTTCTCGAAAAGCTCTTTCTTGTTCTTCTCAAACTCCGCCTCCGGCACGCCGCGGCGCAGGTTGTCTTCCATGAAACGGCGCAGCACATCCTGCGTTTCCGCGGCGATGAGGCTTTCCGGCAGGGGAAATTCGACCTTGGCCGCCAGCGCCTCACTCACCTGCTGGCGCTGGGCGCGGCGGTTTTCATATTCCTTGCGCAATTTGAGATTCTGGCGGACCTGCTCCTTGAGCGCCGCCAGGGTTTCCACCTGATGGGTCTTGAAAAACTCCGCATCCAACGCCGGCAGCACGCGTTCGCGCACCTCCTGCACTTCGATGGCATAAACCGCGGTTTTGCCGGCCAGTCGGGGTGCGGCGGCAAAATCAGCCGGAAAGGTGATGGAGACTTCCTTTTTATCGCCCGCCTTGAGACCGGTCAGTTGCCGGCCCAGCCCTGGGAGCAGCCCCTCCTGTTCGCCTTCCACCTCTTCCCAAGTCTGGGGGACTTTTCCATAGACTTGCTGCTCGGGCACCAGCTCGGTGATCGGCTTGCCTTCAAGCGTGCCGGTGTAGGCCAGCTTGACGTAGTCGCCCTTCTGGGCGGGACGCCCGGCCACGCGGAAGTCGGCGCGCTCCTGGCGGAGGCTTTCGATGACGGCATCGATTTCGGCATCGGCCGCCTCCACGGGCTGCACCTGGCTGGGCAAACCGAGATAAGCGGGCAGCTCGAACTGCGGCTGCACATCGAGGGTGAACGTGATGGCTGCGGACAGTCCGGATTCGATTTTGCCTTCCTCGATCTGGACGACGCTGACCACTTCCAGCTTCGTCTTTTCCAGGCCCCCGCGGTAGGCTTTGCCCACGGCCTTGCTCTTGAGTTCTTCCTGCACCTCCTTGCCAAAGCGCTTGGCAATGAGATCAGTCGGTGCCCTGCCTGGCCGGAAACCCGGCAGGCGGGCGACCTTGGCGATTTCGCCGACCACCGCCCGGTACTCACTCTCAACCTCGCCTTTATCGAGGGAAACAACGAGGGTCTTGCGGGTCTCGGAAATGTCTTTGAGTTCGATGTTCACTGCAATCTGGGAAGAAAGGGTGGAGACAAACGGAATTGGTCACGCTACGGGACGCCCGCGGCGTCGGTCAATGCCGGATTCACGTTTAGCCTCATCTTGGTGCTTTGGCCGGCACACGTGAGCCGGCCAAAGTCTTGCCCCGGGGAAGTTACTCCGCATGCTCCCGGATTTATGCCCGGCCTGTCCTCGCTTGTCGCCTTGCATCACGCGGTGCTGCTCATCGATTCTGCATCGGCGCGTGTGCAGGCGGGTTTATGGCGGCCTACCGGACCGGCGGTCTGGCGTCAATCGGAGCAGGAGCCAAGTGTCGCCATCTTTGAATGCGTTGATGCCTTGCTGACCGAAACCGGGACCGGCATGCACGCCATCGGCGCCTTCGTTTTCTGCGAAGGCCCCGGCTCAATTCTTGGAATTCGCACGGCGGCAATGGCCTTGCGCACCTGGCAGGCACTGGCGCAGCAGGCGCCGCCGGCATACGCCTACCGCAGCCTCGAATTGGCGGCCTGCGCGTTGCGTGGAGACGGGACCCGGCTCCCGTTTGCCGTCATTGCGGACGCACGCCGCAACGCCTGGCATTGGGTGGAGGTTGGGATGGATGGAACCGTCCGTCCGCTGCAGCGCGTACCCTCCTCCACCCTGACTGATTTCGCCGGCGATCTTTTCATGCCGGCCGGTTTCCGCGTCTGGACTCCCCTGCCGCGGATGGTCCGCGAGGCATCCTACTCGCTTCCCTCACTGTGGCGTCGCCATGGGGAAACCGATTTGCTGCATTCCGCCCCGGCACCGGATGCTTTTCTCCACGAGGATTCCAGCTACGCCTCCTGGACGCCGCAGATTCACCGCGCACCCAGCCAAGCGACAACTTGATTCATGCAGACGGTTCCACAGCTTCCACTTCGTTGTTGGGCCGAAATCGACCTGGCCGCGCTTGAGCGCAACCTGAAGCTCATCCGCGCCTCGCTGCCCTCCCACATCAAATATGTTGCCGTCGTGAAGGCCGATGCCTACGGCCACGGCCTGTACCAAACCGTGGCGCGGCTCATGCACGCTGGTGCCGACCTCTTTGCCGTGGCCAATGTGACCGAGGCAATGGCCATTCGCGAACTTGGCCCCGGCTGGCCCGTGCTGGTGTTGAGCCCGTTGTTGCCCGAGGAGGATAAGTACCTTGGCGAATATGACATTACCGCGGCGGTTTCCACCGCCGACGAAGTCGACCGCTTCGAAGCCGCGGGGCGCGTGACCGGCAAGACCATCGCCGTGCACCTCAAGATCGATACGGGTATGGGACGGGTCGGAGTCTGGCATGAGCAGGCCGGGGAGCTTTACGCGCACATGCGCTCCGCGCCTCATGTTCGTCTCGACGGAGCCTTCACCCATTTCTCGAGCGCTGACGAGGATCCGGCCTTTACGGATGAGCAGCGCCGCCGGTTCCTCGCAGCGCTCCGTCGCTGTCCGGGCCTCGACTTCAACCGTCTGCTTATCCATGCCGACAACAGCGCCGGCCTCGAGACCGCCCACGGTGAGCAGCCTTTCAATGCCGTGCGGGTTGGTCTGCTCCAATTCGGCATTCTGCCGCACCCCAACTCCATGCTGGCCCGCGTACATACCGAGCCCGTGTTCAGTTTCCACACCCGGGTGGGGATGGTGAAGCGGCTGCCGTCCGGAACCGGCATCAGCTATGGACGCACTTGCTCGCTCAAACGAGACTCCGCGGTTGCCATCCTCTGTGCCGGTTACGGCGACGGCATCGCCCGGGCGTGCAGCAACCGGTCCCATGTGCTTATTCACGGCCAGCGCTGCCCGGTACTCGGCCGCGTCACCATGGATCAGACCATCGTCGATGTGACCGATGTTTCCGGTGTGAAATGTGGTGATGAGGCCGTGCTTGTCGGTCGCCAGCAAGGAGCCGAAATCAGCATTGCTGAATTCAGCGCCCGGTCGGACTCGATCCCTTGGGAGACGCTCTGTTCCGTCACCAAGCGGGTGCCGCGAATCTACAAAACCTCGCTGGGCCTCTGAGGGTCAGGTCCCCGGCATGCCGCTGCAGGGTCCCCAAGACCTCCCGGTAAACATCAAGGGATGAAAGCCGGAAAGCTCCGACCCGGTTTGTTACCGCTGACCGGCATTGGCGATACCAGCAGAAATCCAATTGAATATTAGCAGGCCGAAATTTTGGCCCGGAGTAAGGCCCTCTCGCCCGGTGATGATCAGGAGTCTGCTGATTCTTAATCTGTTGATCATCTGGGGGTATGCTATGTTTAAAACCACCGTAAAATAGGTATTTCCACCCATTTTCATTTGTGTCCTCCCGTACGACAGTATACTTAAGGTTGCAATCGAACGACACCGTGCACTCACAAAACTTTAATGGAAGATGGAGAGCTGTTCCTGCCGGGGCGTGCCTACTGCTCGCAGCAGGTGCCTATCTGCATAGCTCCCTTCCTCTTCGTGCACAAACTTGGGATGGTGGAGCTGGCACTGGTGTGTGGGCCACGGCAAACAACTGGAATCCGAACAGCGTGCCCGGTTCGGGCGCGAATCTGACTTTCAACGCCGCCAGCGCCAACAGCCAATGGACCATCACCCTGGGGAACACGAGCCGCACGGTTGGCAGCATGACGTTCACGAACGCCGGCGGTGCCAACGGCTTCACTTTCAACGCCGGCACCGCCACCCTCACGATCTCTGGCACCGGCATTACGAACAACGACACCGACACCCAGACATTCAATGTCCCGATCACGGTTTCAGCCGTGCAAACGTGGAACGCGGCCTCGGGCGGATTGACGTTTAATAACACTGTCACGCTATCCCGCAACCTTACATTGTCCGGCAGTTCGAATATTGCGCTCACCGGCACCCTGATCAACTCCGGCGGTAACCGGGCGATCACAAACAACAACACGGCGGGCGTTACGATCAATAACATCAATCTCTCCAACAATAACACCGGCCGTACCCTGACACTCTCGGGTACGGGCAACACAACCGTGTCTGGTGTCATTGCCAACGGCGGTACCGGCGCCGGCAACCTGAGTAAGACTGGCACGGGAACCGTCACGCTTTCCGGCGCCAACACTTATACCGGAACAACGACCGTCAGCACCGGCATTCTTAATCTCCAGAACAGCAATGCGCTCGGCTCTGGCACCATCGGCGCGACGGTGGCCAGCGGCGCCACTCTCCAGTTGCAAGGCGCCATCGACATCACCGGGCAGACCCTGACGATTAGTGGTACCGGCGTTGGCGGAATCGGTGCGTTGAACAACGTCAGCGGCAACAATAGCTGGCAGGGCGCCGACATCAATCTGAACGCCAACTCTTCCATTGTGGCCTCGGCGGGTCAGTTGACGATCGGTGACGGCACGAGCTTCGCCGACAGCCTCAACCTCGGCACCCGCACTCTCACCCTCAGCGGAGCTGGAAACATCTGGGTGAATTCCTCGATCACCGGCACCGGCAGCGTCATCAAGAGCGGCACCGGCACACTGACCTACTACGCGAATTCCAACGCCTACACCGGCACGACGACCATCAATGAAGGCACGCTTGTCGTCGATGTCCTGGCCGGCTCCAATCAAGGCATCAATGGCGGCCTGGTGATCGGTGACGGTGTTGGTGTAGCCGACTCGGCGGTTGTGCAGCTCGGCCAAGGCGCGACGCCCAGTGCCTCGGAGGTGATTTCCAACACCGCTGCGGTTACGATTCGGAGCGACGGCCTGTTCAACCTGAATGACCAGGTGGAGACGATCGGCCCGCTGTCGATGACCGGAGGTCACGTTTCCACCGGTGCCAACGGACTCCTCTATCTGAACGGCAACGTCACCGGCAACGCGTCTTCGAGCATGGCCGTCATCGACGGTGTCATCAGTCTCAACAGCACGACCCGGACTTTCACGATCGCGTCGGGAACGGCCAGCCCCGCCGACATGACGATCAATGCGATCGTGCAGCAGGGTTCCCTCGTCAAGGCCGGCGCCGGACGGCTGGCCCTCACCGGAGCCAACACCTATACCGGAACGACTACCGTCAGCGCCGGCGTCCTGAACATCTCAAATAACAGCGCGCTGGGTGACGTCGCTTCTGGCACCACGGTCAACAGCGGCGCCGCGCTTGAGATCCAGGGAGGCATCAGCGTCGGAGCCGAGTCGCTGACACTGAACGGCACCGGTATTTCGAGTGGAGGCGCCCTGCGCAATGTCAGCGGCAACAACTCCTGGGCCGGCGCCGTGACGCTTGGTTCCGCCAGCCGGATCAATTCCGACGCCGGCACCCTCACCCTCAACGGGGGCATCAGCGGGACCAATCAGAACCTGACTATAGGTGGCGGCGGCAATACCGCACTTGCTGGCGCGCTTGGCCTTGGCTCTGGTTCCCTGACCAAGGACGGCTCGGGCACACTTTCCCTGTCTGGCAGCAACGTCTACACGGGCGGCACCGCAATCAATGCCGGGGTGATCAATATCAGCAACAATTACGCCTTGGGCGGGCCCAGCGCCGGCAACACCACCGTGGCTAGCGGCGCCGCGCTGCAGATGCAGGGTGGCATCAGTGTCGGGGCCCAGCCCCTCACCCTGAACGGCACCGGAATCGCCAACGACGGGGCCCTGCGCAATGTCAGCGGCAACAATTCCTGGGCTGGCGCCGTCACGCTTGGCTCCACCAGCCGGATCAATTCCGACGCCGGCACCCTCACCCTCGCCGGCGGCATCACCGGCACGAACCGGAATCTGACGATTGGCGGCGCTGGGAATGTGCAGGTCACCGGGGCCATCACGACGGGCACCGGTTCCCTGACCAAGGATGGCGGCGGCACCTTGACGCTCGCCAGTGGTTCGACCAGCACCTACACGGGGGCGACCAACATCAATGCCGGCACGCTGCAGCTTGGCTCCAGCAACCAGCTGGCCGACACCACCGCGGTTACGGTCGCCAACGGCGCAACCCTCAATCTCAACAACTACTCAGATACGATCGGCTCGCTGGCGGGCGGCGGCGTCATTACTTTGGGGAGCGGTACGCTGACGGTGGGTGCCAACAACGCTTCCACGACTTTTTCGGGCTCGTTCACCGCCGGCGACACCGGCGCCTTTGCGAAGACCGGCACCGGCACGCTCACTTTTGGCTCTGGCATGGATCTCTCAAGTGGCACCTTGGTCCTCAGCGGCGGCACGCTCAATCTCGGTGGCTTCAACAGCACCTTCGGATCGCTGTCCGTCACCGCCAACTCCGTCATTGATTTTGGCGCCAGCGGCAGTTCCATCCTGAACATCCTGAGCTCGGTGTCAGTGAACGCGGGCGTCACCCTTACGATCACGAACTGGGCCGATACGGTCGACTATTTCTATTCAACCAATAACCCCGGCTCCGCGATTCTGGGGCGGATCGTATTCAACCCTCCGACCTACACCGGTGCCGACACCAAGTGGCAGTCGTGGGACACGCAGATCACCCCCATACCTGAGCCGGCGGATTACGGGGCTCTCCTGACGGGCCTGAGCGTGGCGCTGGCGCTGTGGCGGAGGCATCGCCGTACGGGCCCCCCGGCAGGAGCGTTGTCCTAGCCCGAATTGCGGTTGGCCTGCGGGGCTGGCCCGATCACCGCCCTGGTCTAGTCTTTGTCGCCACCGCGACATTTTCCGCGATTGTCGTGGTCGTCCTCATCACCGTGGTGACCGTCATCGCCGTGGTTGTCGTCGTGACCATGATTCCCGCGTTTGGTCGTGATCGTCGTGGTGCCGAGAAGATTCGCATTGCCGGATGTCGGAGGCCAGAAAGCGTAGACATCGATCTGATAAGTGTGAACTCCGCGATTGACCCGGTAATCCAACTGGTAGTGCTTCCTCGTGATCATGTAGGTGCCTGGGTCATGATCATGCCGCGGTCCATGGGTAAATAGCGTCGGACTCGAAACACCGCCATTCGGCAGCACTTCATAAATGGCGACGACAATCGATCGATCTTGAATGATGCCGCCCGTCGCATCCAGCAGGCTGAATTTGACCGGCACGGTGCATCCCCCCTGAAATGCCTTCCCCAGCGAAACCGGCGGAAGCCAGAGAACAGAGTATTGCGGTGGCGGTAGCGCCTGATTGACCGTGAACGACGTCGAGGAGGTCGACGTCACACCGTTGCTCGTTGCCATGACTGTGAAGGTATAGTCGCCCGGCGTTGAAATTTGGACCTCTCCCGTACCCGCGACCGCCGGCGTGCCCAGTCCAGTCACCAAGGCAGTCACCGCAGTTCCGTTGAGCGAGACATCAGTGGCATCAATATTGCCGAAACCCACGTTGGCGGTGAAGGCAAAAGGCACCGCCAACGGTCCGCCTCCCGGTGGAAGCGCAAATGGACCGCTTCCGGTGGCCGGCTGGGTGATGACGATGACCGGCGCCGGCTGCTGGACGGTCACGCTGAAATGGCTTGATGCGGTCGCCGTCCCCAAGGCGTCGGTCACGGACACGCTCAAGGTGTAAGTGCCGGCGGCCGAAAGCTGCAAGGACGTGCTTCCCGTAGCGGGCGATGCACCCAATCCCTGGACCGCCAGGGACAGCGGGCTTCCGTTCAAAGTCGCTGTTATCGCCTGCACGCCACCGTATGCACTCGTCGCTGAAATTGAGACGGGAACAGTAACGCCGGTCCCACCGCTCGCATAGGAAAAGACTGCATTGTCGCTCGGCGACTGAATGACCAGCGTCGGCGCAGGCCCTGCCACATTGACTGTGAATTCCACCGAAGCCGACCCCGTCCCCACACTGTTGTAGGCCCGGGTCGTCAGTGCATAAGTTCCGGCCGCCGCGACTTGGATCGTTCCGGACCCCGTCACCTGGTCGGTACTCAAGCCACCGCTGGTGACGGCCAGTGCTGTGCCATTCAGGTCAGCATCTACGTTGGTGATGACAGGATCAGTGGCGGCGGTGGTGGCAGCGAACGAAAACGGGATCTGCAGAGGAGGTCCACCAGCGGTGTAGGTGAACACCGCGAGCGATGCCGGCTGATTAATGGCAACCGCTGGTGTTGACGGCGGAGCGGTCGGCGGCTGAATCGTCAGGTTGATATTGGCCCCCGTAGTGGCAACCCCGCTCGGCCAGCCGGTCGTATTGATATGATAAGCATAGTCGCCCACCACGGCATCCGAGGGGAAGGAGACTGTTACGGTCACATTCTGCGGCGGAGGAGCACTGCCGCCCGTCACCGTCACAGAGGCAGGGCTGATGGAGATATGGCCGAGCGCCGTCGCATCAGTCACAAGCGGATTCCCTGAAGAATCAACCGGGACGGAGACCACTGATGCCTGGAAACTAATCGTGTGGCTTCCGGCCGCCAGCGGCGAAGGCGGCGTCATTGTCAGCGTATAGCTTTGGGAATAGGGCCCAAAGCCCTCGACGATTTTGGTCAGCGGGCTGTAGGTGACCTCCGTCGACTTTCCCAACAAACTCGCCGAGGCAGCCGTCAAAATCAGGACTATTCCGGATAGGATTTTCCCCCGGATCGGTTTTGCGCGACAGAAGTTCATCAGTATTCTCAGTATTCTTCTTTAATAAGGGCTACACCCCAATTTATTTGTAATTTAACTACAATAAGACCATCACCGACCTTAACTGCAAGTGCTTTCTGGGGCAACTGATGACAATCGATTCTTCTGGAAGTCAGTCACCTGAAATAACTTCATTCGAGCCGTTCTCTTGTTCCAGGATCTGAGACACCTGCCCTTCGGTGCTAAATACACCCGCACGATTGTTTGCTCGAGTAAACCAGGCAACCAACAGCAATCAAATTGGGCGAGACCGCGGTAATTCAGGGTCGAGCGTTGTGAGGTCGCGTTGCTTGCGGCCGATTCCAGTCCTAAACCCGGAACCCAAAACTCAAAACCGGTCCGGCGTCTCAGCGCCGATCCATCCGCCGAAACAGCCAAAGCCCGATCCCGAGGAAGATCAGGTTTGGCGCCCATAGCAGCAGGTCGGGCCGCAGTTCCGGGTGCTTGTCGAACCAGCCGACCACGATGGTGAGAAAGTAGTAGCCCATCGCCAGTGCCAGGGCGAGGCCCAGGTTGGCCGAGGTCTCGCGGCGCGAAACCTTGATGCCCAGCGGCACGCCGATGAGCGCGAACGAGAATACGGCGAACGCCGTGGTGAACTTGTCCTGGACCACCATCTGCAGCTTCATGCGATCCAGCGCACGCTGCCGCCGCGCCGCCGGCGGCGCCGGCTGTTCCAACCGCCGCCACTCCGCCAGCAGGTCCGGGTAGGTGTACCACTGGAGCTTGCGCTGGAAGGCGTTTTTGCCGAACAGCCGTTCGAGCGAGAGGCGCACGCTGGTGCGCTCGAAACTCATCGATGGCGGCGGCGCCGAGAAATCTTCGGGGTTTTTCTGGTCCCGGGTTTCCGCCTGCGCGTGGGCCAGATTCAGGATCAGCTCGCCGCGGGTCTCGTCGAAATCGAAGCTGCCCGACTCGGCGCGGATGAAATTCTTCACCCGTCCCTGCCGGTCAAGCTCCCACAGCCAGAAATCCTGCATGGTCTGTCCCTGTTTCTCACCCACGTAGAGCACCTTGCCGGGAAAATCCCGGATGAAGGTCCGCGGCACGATGAAGCTGAGCGGGTTCGTGCGCACGGCATTGCCCAGCTCGACGTGATACATCACCCGGGCCCACGGCATGAATTGAAAGTTGACCGCCACCCCGGCGAGCACGCCGAGGGCGGCCAGCAGCAGGATCGGGCGCGCGATCCACGGCAGGCTCAGGCCCGCCGCGCGCATGGCCGTGACCTCGTGCTCGGCCGACATGCGCCCGAGCACGAGCAGCACGCCTGTGAGCACGCCGATGGGCAGCGCATACGAGACCACGAACGGCACGAGCAGCAGGACCAATTCCGCAAACACCTCCGGCTTGAGCTGTCCGGCGACCACGTAACCCAGCAGGTCCTTGACCGCGTTGCCGACCATCAGCACGAACGCGAACAGCCCCACCGCGGCCGCGCAGGAAAAGAGGACGCTCTTGAAGATGTGCCGCTGCAGCAGGTTCATCCAAATCCTGATTAACAAGAAGGCGCCGGAGCGCACGAAGGAAATTGCCTGCCGCGGTCTATCAGGCATTGAACAATTGAGCCGGCGGTCCGCGCCGGCCCTCCCCGCCTATGAAATTCACCCCCGCCCGCCCGCCGATTCACGGCGAGACCCTCGATTCGCTGGCCGCCCGCCTGGCCGAGGCGGGGGAGCCCGCCTACCGGGCGCGGCAGGTGCTGGAGTGGCTCTACAAAAAGCGCGCGACCTCCTGGGAGCAGATGACCAACCTCTCCCGGCCGCTGCGCGGCTGGCTGGCTGACACGTTCGACCTCGAACCCTCGGCCCTCGTGCTCAACCGCCAGTCGGAGGACGTCACCGACAAGCTGCTGCTCGAGCTGCGCGACCGTTCCCTCATCGAGACCGTGATCATCCGCGCGCCGCAGGAGGGCGTGGGGCTCGACCATTCGCGCAAGACCATCTGCATCTCGACGCAGGTCGGCTGCGCCATGGGCTGCCGGTTCTGCGCCTCCGGCCTCGCCGGCCTCAAGCGCGACCTGTCCGCCGGCGAGATCGTGCACCAGCTCATCCAGGTCTGCCGCCGCGAGGATGCCCGCACGCCGCGCGCCCACGCCGAGCTCGCCTCGTTCGACAACATCGTCGTCATGGGCATGGGCGAGCCGCTGCACAACTACGACAGCCTCCTGCGCGCCCTCACCATCGTGAATGCCGAGTGGGGCCTGGGCTTCGGCGCGCGCCGCATCACCATCTCCACCAGCGGCCTCGTGCCGCAAATCCGCCGGCTGGCGGAGGAGCCCATCGGCTTCCGCCTCGCCCTCAGCCTGCACGGCGCCACCAACGCGGTGCGCGAGCAGATCATGCCCGTCAACCGGCGCTGGCCGCTCGAGGAGCTCCTGCCTGCCGTCCGGCTCTTCTCCGAGAAGCACGGCCGCATGGTCACGCTCGAGTTCATTCTCATCGAAGGCATCAACGACTCCCTCGACCAGGCGGCGAAGCTCCGCGAACTCGCCGCCGATCTCCACGCCCACGTCAACCTGATCCCGTACAATGCCGTCGAGGGTCTGCCGTGGAAGCGCCCCAGCCTCACGCGTCAGCAAAAATTCCTGGACCTCCTGCTGGAGCGCGGCCTCTCCGTGACCCTCCGCCGCGAAAAGGGCCACGATATCAACGCCGCCTGCGGGCAACTGCGGCTGCAGACTGAAAAGAAGCGCGAGGCCTCCGCGTAGGTCGCCGCTCGATCAAGCAGATTCCTCTGATCGTCGGTGCATAAACGTCCTCCCGCACGTAGGACTCGCGCTTGCTATTGATGTTCGCTCAATGGCCTGATGGGGAGGGCTTCTCGGTGTGCCCAGCTCTGATGGCCAGCAGAGCGCCCTACCTCCCGGCGTCAGTCTAGCCCAAGTTCCGCAATACATTCCTCCAGCACCGGGGTGGCGCGTTTTCCCCAAATCGTTACGACCTTCCGAGTGGTGTGCAGCAAAGGCGAAGCCGGTGGGTTCTGTAGCCGGCCTCGCTGCAGGCCGGTCAGCCGGGGTCGGCGACCCCGGCTGCAACTTCTGTCTTGAATCCTTGGGCGGGATTTTTTTTTAACACCATTCCTTCCGCGGCGGCGGAACTTCCGGTTCCTCTTGTTTTCCCACCGACTCGGATTACTTTCCTCCCTTTCATTTCCATGATTGAAGTCAAAGACCTGGTCAAAGATTACGGCGCTCTGCGCGCGGTCGATGGCGTCTCGTTCACGGTCCGGCGTGGTGACATCCTCGGATTCCTGGGACCGAACGGCGCGGGCAAATCCACCACGATGAAGATGATCACCGGCTTTCTCCGTCCGACAGCCGGCACCGCCCTGGTCGGCGGCCATGAGGTCACTGCCGAGCCGGTGGCCGTGAAGCGCCAGGTCGGTTACCTGCCCGAAAACGCGCCCGCCTATCCCGAGATGACCGTGGAGGAATTCCTCGGCTTCATCGCGGAAACCCGGGGATACCGCACCGCGGCGCAGAGGCAACCGCGCCTTGAGCGTGTCATCGGCCTCTGTCACCTCGAGCCCGTACGCCGGCAGTCCATCGAGACGCTCTCGAAGGGCTTCAAACAGCGCGTGGGCTTCGCCCAAGCGCTGCTCCACGATCCGCCCGTGTTGGTGCTCGATGAGCCGACCGACGGCCTGGATCCCAATCAGAAACACGAAGTGCGCCGCCTCATCCGGCAGATGGCCGCGGAGAAGGCCGTCATCCTCTCCACGCATATCCTCGAGGAAGTCGAAGCGATCTGCACCCGGATCATCATCATCTCGCGCGGCCGGGTCGTCGTGGACGACACGCCCGAGGGCCTCCGCGGTCGGCATGCCGGCGCGCGGCTGGACGAGATCTTCCGCCAGCTCACGCAGACCGACACCTGAAGAACGCCCGCCACCCCGGGACGCGAGCCCGCCTTGGGCCCCTCGTTCGTCTTCCTCTCTTCCTCGTCTTTCGTTCCCTTCCTCCCTGCTCCATGTCTTCCCAGATCTCCCCCGTCTTCAAACGCGAGTTTCTCGGCTACTTCCGCTCCCCGGTCGCCTATGTCTTCCTGATCGTTTTCCTGATGGCCTCGGTCGGCTGCGCGTTTTTCCTTGGCAGCTTCTTCAGCGCCAACAGCGCCAGTCTGGAGGGCTATTTCACCTTCCTGCCTTGGCTCTTCATCGCCTTTGTCCCGGCGGCGGGCATGCGGCTCTGGTCCGAGGAAAAGCGTTCCGGCACGATCGAACTGCTGTTCACGCTGCCCGTATCCACCCTCGAGGCCGTGCTCGGCAAGTTCCTGGCGGCCTGGGCGTTTCTCTGCCTTGCCCTCCTGCTGAGCTTCCCGATGGCGCTGACCGTGGCCTATCTCGGCAGCCCCGACTGGGGCGTCATCGCTTCGGGCTACCTCGGCAGCATGCTCATGGCCGGCGCCTACCTCGGCGTCTGCTCACTGACGTCGGCGTTTACGAAAAACCAGGTCATCAGCTTCGTGATCAGCGTGTTCGTCTGCTTCGTCCTCGTGCTGCTCGGCTGGAGCGTTTTCACCGATTTCCTCGGCGGCTACCTGGCGCTGCCGGCCTGGCTGGTGGATGTCGTCTCGAATTTCAGCTTCAAGCCCCACTTTGACGCCTTCATCAAGGGCATCATCGATCCGAAGGACATCGTGTTCTTCCTCTCGCTCGCCGGCTTCTGCCTTTTCCTGAACGTGCTCGTGCTCGAGTCCTGAGCACCCTGCCTGTTTCCTTCCTGCCCGTCCGATGAAATCCGGAACCAAACTCGTCTCCATCGCGCTGCTGTTTGTCGGCCTCGTGCTCGTCAACTACCTGGCGTCGTCGATCCCCGCGCGCCTCGACGCCACCGCCGAAAAGATCTACACGCTTTCGCCCGGCACCAAGGCGCTGCTGATCAAAATCGAGGAACCCGTCCAGCTCGACTTTTATTTTTCCCGCAGCTCCAGCACCCTGCCCATCGCGGTCAAGAACTACGCCGAACGGGTGCAGGAGATGCTCCGCCAGTATGGGCGCGCCGCGCGCGGCCGGATCACCCTGAACATCATCGACCCCCGGCCCGATACGCCGGAAGAGGAGAAGGCGACGGCGGCCGGCATCGCGCCCCAGACCTGGCCCTCCACGGGGGAACGGTTCTACTGCGGCCTCGTGGCTATCCAGGCCGAGCAACAGAAGGTCCTCCCGGCCCTCACCGTCGACCGCGAGCAGATCCTCGAATACGACATCTCGCAGCTGACCTACCAGGTCCAGCTGCTCGACCGCCGCAAGCTCGGCCTGCTCACCAGCCTGCCGCTGCGGGGACAGATGGATTTCATGGCCATGCAGAGCGGGCGGATGCCGCCGAGCCAGCTGGTCGTCGGCGAGTGGGAGAAGACTTTCGAGATCGTCGCGGTCGATCCATCCGCCGCCATCCTGCCGGACAACCTCGACGTGCTCGCGGTCATTCACCCACAGAAGCTCTCGCAGAAGCTGCAGTACACCATCGACCAGTTTCTGCTCTCGGGGAAACCCGTCTTCCTCGCGCTCGATCCATCGTCGCGCTACTTCCGGTCGCGCGGCGGCCAGATGGCCATGTTCGGCGGATCGCCGCCCAACGTGGCGAGCGACCTGCCCGACCTGCTCAAGGGCTGGGATATCGCCTACGATCCGCAGAACGTCGTGGGCGATCCGGTCAATGCCACGCCCGTCCAGGTGTCTCCCGGCAACGTCGTGCGTTATCCGATCTGGCTGAGTCTGGCGAAGGACTCCTTCAGCGACACTGCGCTGCCCACCAGCCAGCTTGAGTCCATGTTGCTGGTGGAGACCGGCAGCTTTTCCCTCAAGGATGGCACGGGGCTGACATTCACGCCGTTGATCCAGTCGTCCGCGAACAGCGGGACCCTGCCCGTCCCGGTGCTCAGCATGGCCCAACCCGACGAAGTCGGCCGCCAGCTGACGCCTTCGGGCCGGAAAACCCTGGCCGCCCTGATCCAGGGCAAATTCCACAGCGCCTTCCCCGAAGGCATGCCGAAGGAGGAAAAACCGGCCGAGGCCGAGGATAAGAAACCCGACACCGCCTCTGGCGAAATCCAAGGCGCAAAACCCAACCTGCCCTCCACCGTCCCGACAAAGGAGGAAGCCCCGCCTCATCTGACCGAATCAGCCAAGGCGTCCGCCCTGTTGCTGATCGCGGACAGCGACTGGTTGTTCGACGACTACAGTGTCCACAAGTACGACTTCCTGGGCGTCACTGCCGCCGAACCCATCAACGACAACCTCGATTTTGCCAGCAACGCCGTCGACTTCCTCTCTGGTTCGCAGGATCTCATTTCCATCCGGGGCAAAGGGATTTCGCTCCGGCCGTTCAAGGTCGTCAATGACATGGAGGTCAAGGCCCAGCAGCAATATCAGGAACAGCTCACGGCCCTGGAAAGCCGGCTCAACCAGGTGCAGAGCCAGCTGTCCGAGCTGGAGGGCCGGAAAACCGAGGGTGGCCGCCTGGTCGCCACGCCCGAGGTTGCCAAGGCCATCGAAGACTTCCGCCGGCAGCAGGTGAAGCTGCGCACCGAACGCCGCGAAATCCGCAAGTCGCTGCGTGAAGGCATCCAGGCGCTGGAGAACCGCCTGCTGCTCCTCAACCTCCTCGCCACGCCGGTCCTCGTCGGCGGCTTCGGCCTGTGGTTCTATTACCGCCGCCGGCAACGGCCCGCGGCCTGACGCTGCCAGCCTCCCCGTCTGTTTTTGCGATGAAACTCAAAACCCTCGCTCTTACCGTCGCCATCCTCGCCATCCTGTCGGCCATCGCCTTCCTGCTGCAGCGCCCGCCGGCCCAGACCGGGCAGGACCCACGCGTCGGCCAGCCGATCCTTGATGCGCAGGTGCTCAATCAGGCGACCCAGGTGCGCCTGACCGATCAGGGCAAAACCGTGCAGTTGACGAGGCAGCCCGACGACAGATGGCTCGTTCCCTCCTACTACGACCTGCCCGCCGATTTCGCCAAGCTCAGCCAGTTCATCGGCGACCTGTCCGCCGCCAGGGTCCAGCGGCTGGTGACCCGGAATCCCGAACGGCTCGCGCGCCTGGACTTCAAAAACACGTCGATCGCCCTGCTCGACCCGGCCGGCAAGGCGTTGCAGACGCTCACCCTGGGCAAGGGCGTCGAGGGCGGCGGGCGCTTCGTGCGATTCGACGACGAACAAAAGGGCTATCTGGCCAACCTCAGTGTCTTCCTCGACGCCGACGCGAAAAATTGGACCGACTCCCTCCTCGTCAACCTGAAGCCGGACGACATTACCGGCATCGAGCTCACCTTTGCCGAGGGTAATCCCGTCGTGGCCACCCGGGCCAGGAAAGAAGACGCGTGGACGGCCGGCAAGGCGCCCGCCGGGCAGCGCCTCAAGGAGGATCGCCTCACTTCGCTGCTCGGCACATTCACCAGCCTCCGCTTCCAGAATACCTCCGCGCTGGACGACCCAAATGTCGAAACCGCCCGCCAGCACAGCCGCATGGTCAGGCTCACCACCTTCGATCATCAGATCATCACCATCCAGCTTGGCCGCAAACCCGGGGAAAAGAAGGAGACGGGAGACGGGAGACCGGAGGCTGGAAAGTTGGAAGCCGGCGGCCAGCCGGTTGCGTCGAAGCCCCTGGGCGAAGGCGAAAAACCGGAAACCGGAAGCCAGAAGTCAGGGGGCGGAAGTCAGGGGGCAACGCAAGCCAAACCCGAACCCGGACCGTTAGCCGAAGCTTCGGCAAAAACGGAAACTCCGAATCCTGGACTCTCCGCGGCAACGGCGGCGTCAGCGCTGGCGGCTCAGAACTCAGAACCCACCGCGCCCCCGCCGGTGGAGCCGGTCTACGCTTTCATCACCAGCTCCGATCCGGCCGCGCCGGTCAACGCCCTCATGAAGAAACGGGCTTTCCAGATCTACGACTGGAACTACAACAGCCTGCCGCAGAAGGCCGACGAACTGTTCGAACCGGTGCCGGCCCTCCCGGCGCCGGAAAAGACGGCCGAGACCAAGCTGACCGAGCCCCTGACCGCAACCAAGCCCGCGGACGAAGCCAAGGCCACCGTGCCGGAGCCCGCGGGCGAGTCCAAGCCGGCGCAGCCCTGACGTCGCTGCGCAGTTGTAGGGCAGGGTCGCTGACCCCGCCGTTTTGTTTTTCGCTTTGGCGTGTGGAGGAAAAAATCCGTCCCGGAGAAAACGCCCCCCGACAAGACCGGCGAGGTTAGCGACCCTGCCCTACAGCCGCTGCGGACAATTCCCTTTACACGTATCAACGAATCCGTATTCGTTGATACGTCAATGGAACCCGACCGGCCCATCTCCGAGCTGTTCGCGCAGCACCGCCCGCTGCGCTCGCTGGAGTTTTTTCCGCCGAAGGACGACGCCGGTGTCGAGGCGCTGCGGCAGACCGCCGCGGCATTGCAGCGGATCAAGCCCGATTTCGTATCCGTCACCTATGGCGCGGGCGGCAGCACCCGCGAGCGCACGGCCCAGGTGTCGAGCCTGCTGCGGCAGGAATTCGGCTTCACGGTCATGCCGCATCTGACCGCGGTGAACCACACCCGGGCGGAGATCGCGATCATTGCGGAGGCGCATCACGCCCGCGGTATCCGCAACATCATGGCCCTCCGCGGCGACGTGCCGAGGGAGTCGACCCCGGTCACGGCGTTCAAGGACGGCCTGTGCCACGGCAGCGATGTGGTCGCCCTGCTGAAACGCCTGCATCCGGATCTCTGTCTCGGCGTCGGCGGTTACCCGGAAAAGCACCCCGAGGCGCCGTCGCTGCCGGCCGATCTGGTTCATCTCCGGCGCAAGGTCGACGCGGGAGCGTCGTTCGTCACCACGCAGCTGTTCTTCGACAACGATGCGTATTACCGCTTCGTGGACCAGTGTGGAGCCGCCGGCATCACGGTGCCGGTCGTGCCGGGCATCATGCCCGTGCTTTCGCTCAAGCAGATCGCGCGCATCACCCAGCTGTGCGGGGCCTCGCTGCCGGAAAAACTTGTGCGGCGCCTCGAGGCGGCCGGCGAGCACGCCGACGTCATCGAGTCCATCGGCATCGACTGGGCCCTGACCCAGATCCGCGATCTCCTTGCCCGCGGTGCGCCGGGCTACCATCTCTACATTCTCAACCGCGCCCGGAGCGCCCTGATCCTCGCCGCCGGACTGGCGGCGTAGGTTTTGGCGTCGCCAAAACCTTATGAATTTCCGGCTCAACCGGAAATTCATCCGCCCGCGAACACCGGCCGGAAGCCGGCCTCGGTGAGAATCTTCGCCACCTGCTCGCGCTTGTCGCCCTGGATTTCGATGCAGCCATCCTTCACGGTGCCGCCCGTGCCGCAGGTTTTCTGCATTTTCTTCGCGAGTTGCTCCTTCTCCGCCTGACTGATGCCCAGGAATCCGCTCACCACGGTCACGGTCCTGCCGCCGCGGCCCGCCGTCTGTCGCGTGATGTCCACCCGGCCGCGATTTCTTGGCGGAGGCGGGAGATTGGAAGCAGGAGGCCGGAGAGCGCGGATCGATTCGGGCGCGCCTCTTTCCGGTTTCAGGGCGCCCTGCCCTGCCCCCTGATCTCCGCCTTTTGCCTTCTGAACGTCGCCCAGGGACTTCGGCGCGGCAAGCGGGCTGCCGGCCTCTGTCTTCTCCCCTCCTGTCACCGGCCTCCGGTCTCCGGTCTCCCCTGCCTTCAGCCCGGCAAAGGGATTCTGCCCCAGCGGGGTGCCGCCATCGGTCGGAATTTTGTTTCCGGCGCTCATCGGCCCTTCACCATTGCGGAGTTGCACCGGCATGCAAGCCCGGCTGCGCCATCAGGGCGCTTGATGCGGTTGCGCAACGCGATTAGCGACGCTTCGATGTGCGGCCCCGTGGTGAGTTGGCGGCTGGATTAGGTATTATTCATCAAATGCTTGCGGACGCTTCATGCTCAACCTTGGCCGGCAGCCACGACGGGGAATCCACTTGTCTCGCTGTTGCGGCCGTGCTCAGTGTTCCATTGTCGTCCCCCGTCATCGCCCAGTATGAGGCCGGCAGCGTGCTGATGGCTTCGCGGCTGTTTGCCGGTTCGTCCTGCTCTTTCCGTCCATGATTTCCGCCACTCTCCCCACCCGCGCCAACGCCGACTTGATCGAGGAGTATTACCGGCGCTGGCTGGAAAACCCCGAGTCGGTCGACCCGACGTGGCGGGCCTTCTTCCAGGGCTTCACCCTCGGCCTCAGCGGTCAGACGCCCGTGCTCGCCGGCTCCGCCTCGGCCGCGCCGGCCCTGATCGACAGCCTCAAGCAGTCGCAGGTCCACAGCCTCATCTACCACTACCGCGCCATCGGCCACAGTCAGGCGCATCTCGATCCGCTCGGCGATCCGCCTCCGCCCGCGCCCCGCCTCGCGTTGGGCGAGTTCGGTCTGGGCGATGCCGACCTCGAGACTTTCTTCGACATCGGCCATTACCTCGATGGCGGCCAGATGCAGCTGGCCGATCTCATCGCCGGCCTCAAGCAGACTTATTGCCGGCACATCGGCGTCGAATACCTGCACCTCCAGGAGACCGAGATCCGCCGCTGGCTGCAGACCCGCATGGAGCCGCGTCGCAACCAGCCCAATTTCACCAAGGAGCAGCAGCTCCGCATCCTGCGCCGCCTGCACAAGGCCGAACTCTTCGAGCATTACCTGCACACCAAATATGTCGGCCAGAAGCGATTCTCCCTCGAGGGCGGCGAGACGCTCATCCCCGCGCTCGACACCATCGTCGAACACTGTCCGCGGGCCGGCGTCGACGAGATCGTGCTGGGCATGGCCCACCGCGGGCGGCTCAATGTCCTGGCCAGCATCCTCCGCAAATCCTTCGCCTTCATCTTCGAGGAGTTCGCCGAGGGCTTCATTCCCGAGACGGTGGAGGGCGACGGCGACGTGAAGTACCACCTGGGTTACGAGGCGGTGCTCGACACCACCTCCGGCCACAAGGTCGAGGTGCATCTCGCCGCCAATCCGTCGCATCTCGAGGCCGTCGATGCCGTCGTCGAGGGCAAGGCCCGCGCCCGCCAGCGCATCCGCGGCGACACCCAGCGCCGCCGGGTCCTGCCGCTGCTCGTTCACGGCGACGCCGCGTTCGCCGGTCAGGGCATCGTCGCCGAAGTGCTCAACTTTTCGCTACTGCCCGGCTACCGCACCGGCGGCACCGTCCACATCATCGTCAACAACCAGATCGGCTTCACGACGAATCCCGCCGAGGCGCGCTCCAGCCACTACTGCACCGACATCGCCAAGATGATCGAGGCGCCCATCTTCCATGTGAATGGCGACGATCCCGAGGCCGTCTGCTACGTCGCCGAGCTGGCGCTCGAATTCCGCCAGCAGTTCCAGCGCGACGTCGTCATCGACATGGTCTGCTACCGCCGGCACGGCCACAACGAATCCGACGAGCCGGCCTTTACCCAGCCCCTCCTCTACCGCCGGATTGCCGCGCATCCGCCCCCGTCCGAGATCCTCAGCCGCAAACTCATCGCCGAGGGGGCGATCACCGCGGCGGAATCCGGCGCCATCAAGGCCGAATACGGGGCCGCGCTCGACGAGGCGCTGGCCCGGGCCCGCAAGAAACTGGACCGGCAGATCGATGACGTGAAGCGTTTCGAAGGCTCGACTGCCGTCTTCCAGCAGGCCTATTACTTCGCCCCGGCGGCGACGGCCGTTCCGCCCGCGCGGCTCGAGCAATGCGTGCACGGCCTCACCCGCGTGCCGGCTCACTTCAAGCTCAACCCCAAGATCAAGCGCTTCCTTGAGACGCGCGCCCAGGCGTTCCGGGAGGGCGGGCCGGTCGACTGGTCGTTCGGCGAGGCCCTCGCCTTCGGCACGCTCCTGCTGGAGGGCACGCCGGTGCGCCTTTCAGGCCAGGACAGCGAGCGCGGCACGTTCAGCCAGCGCCACGCGGCGCTCTACGACATCGATACCCGCGAACGCTACGTGCCGCTCCTCAACCTCGGTGAAAAGCAGGCGCAATTCTGCGTTTACAACTCGTCGCTCTCCGAGGCGGGCGTGCTCGGATTCGACTACGGCTACAGCCTCGATTACCCCCAGATGCTCTGCCTCTGGGAGGCGCAGTTCGGCGACTTTGCCAACGGCGCCCAGACGATCATCGACCAGTTCATCGCCGGCTCCGAGTCGAAATGGCAGCGCGTGAGCGGCATCGTCCTCCTGCTGCCGCACGGCTACGAGGGCCAGGGGCCGGAGCACTCCTCCGCGCGCCTCGAGCGTTTTCTCCAGCTCTGCGCCGAGGGCAACCTGCAGGTCTGCAATCTCACCACGCCCGCGCAGTACTTCCATGCCCTGCGCCGCCAGATGCGGCGCGACTTCCGCAAGCCGCTCGTCGTAATGTCGCCCAAGAGCCTCCTGCGCCATCCCGCCGCCACTTCCCGCCTCGACGAGTTCACCTCCGGCGCTTTCCAGGAAATTCTCGATGACCCGCTGTTTGCGCCTGATGCCTCCAGTCCCGCGCCGGCGACCGCCGGCGACGGCGTCGAGCGCCTGATCCTCTGCTCCGGCAAGGTTTATTACGATCTGATCGACTACCGGGCCAAGAACCGCATCACCGACGCGGTCATCATCCGCGTCGAGCAGCTTTATCCGCTGCATCGCAACCGCCTCGCCGAGTTGTGCGACAAGTACGACGGCGCCACGCTGGTCTGGTGTCAGGAGGAGTCGCAAAACATGGGTGCCTGGAGCTTCCTCGCCCCGCAACTGGAGCATATCTTCGGTCGCAAGGCGTTCTATGCCGGCCGCGACGCCAGCGCGTCGCCCGCCGTGGGCCATCTCGTCCGGCACAAACTCGAGCAGGCCGCCCTGGTCCGGGCCGCCTTCGGCGTCTGAGTTAATCTTGAAAAACAGTTTGGGGCCGTGAATGTGGAAATCGGGCCCTCCCATCCTCCCTCCATGCCATTGCTCGACGTCAAAATCCCGTCCATGGGTGAATCGATCACCAGCGGCGTGCTCGCCAAATGGCACGTCCAGGACGGCGATCTCGTGAAGCGGGATCAGCCGCTCTTTGAACTGGAGACGGACAAGATCACGTCGGAAGGCACCGCCGAGGCCGCCGGCCGGGTGACGCTCAAGGTCGCCGCCGGCAGCGAGGTGAAAATCGGCCAGCTCGTCGCGACGATCGAGGTCGCCGCAGCCGGGGACCGCCGGCCGGAGACGGGCGGACGGCCGCCGGCGGCCGCCGTCAACACGGAGCCCAAAACCCAGAAACCGGAACCCAAGGCGTCGACCGCACCGGCCTCGCCGGCCGTCCGCCGTCTGGCCGCCGAAACGGGCATTGATCCCGCCGTGGTTGCCGGCCGGGGCAAGGGAAGCCGCGTGACCAAGGCCGACATGCTTTCCGCGGCCGAGGCCGCCAAAACATTGGAAACCGGAGACCGGAAGCCGGAGGCCGGCGGACAGAAAGCGGCCGGGGCCGGCCTTGAACCCCGAACTCCGAACCCCGAACCGGTGGCCGCGCCTGACCAGCCCGCCGGGGCGGCGAGGCACACCCGTCGCAAGCTCTCCCCGCTGCGCCAGCGCATCGCCCAGCGCCTCGTCCAGGCCCAGCACGAGGCCGCCATGCTCACCACCTTCAACGAGGTCGACATGTCCGCCGTGCGCGAGTTGCGCGTGAAGTACCAGGAGGAATTCACCCGGAGGTACGGCGTGAAGCTCGGCTTCATGTCCTTCTTCCTGAAGGCGGTCGTGCGCGCCCTGCAGGAGGTGCCCGCCATCAACGCCCGGATCGAGGGCGACACCATCGTCGAGAATCATTACTACGACATCGGCGTGGCGATCTCCACCGACCGCGGCCTCGTGGTGCCGGTGCTGCGCGACTGCGAGCAGATCGGTTTTGGCGAGGTCGAGCGACAGCTGGCCGACGCCGCCCGGCGCGCCCGTGAAGGGAAGATCACGCTGGCCGACCTCGAAGGCGGCGTCTTCACCATCACCAACGGCGGCATCTTCGGCTCGCTCCTCTCCACGCCCATCCTCAACACCCCGCAATGCGGCATCCTCGGCATGCACGCCATCCAGGACCGCCCCGTCGCCGTCAACGGCCAGGTCGTCATCCGGCCGATGATGTACCTTGCATTCAGTTACGACCATCGCATCGTCGACGGCCGCGAGGCGGTGACCTTCCTCGTGCGGGTCAAACAGGTCCTCGAGGATCCGGCCCGCCTGCTGCTGAGCGTCTAGGACTCTCGCCCTCCTGATTCTATTTTATCCCATGGATTCCTTCGATATTGCCATCATCGGCGCCGGCCCCGGCGGCTATGTGTGCGCCTTCCGCGCGGCCCAGCTCGGCCTCAAGGCCGCCCTGATCGAGAAACGCCCCGCCCTCGGCGGCACCTGCCTCAACGTCGGCTGCATCCCGACCAAGGCGCTGCTCCAGCTCAGCGAGCACTATGCCTGGGCGGCGCACCACGCCGCCGCCAGCGGCATCAAACTCGCCGGGGTGGAACTCGACCTCGCCGCGCTGTTGCAGAAAAAGGATGCCGTCGTGCAGAAACTCGTCGGCGGTGTCGCCCAGCTGGCCAAGGCCCGCAAGATCACCGTCCTCACCGGACACGCCACGCTCACCAGCGCCACGACCATCGCCATTTCCCCTGTAGCCGGGGCCGCTGGCCCCGGACCGGACTCACCGAGCCCGGCGACCGAAATCTCCGCCCGGAACATCGTCCTCGCCACCGGTTCCGCTCCCTCCGAACTCTCCTTCCTGCCGTTCGATGGGAAAACCGTCATTTCGTCCGACCAGGCCATCGGCCTCGACGCGGTGCCGAAGCGCCTCGTCGTCGTGGGCGGCGGCGCCATCGGACTCGAACTGGCCTCCGTCTGGGCGCGCCTGGGCTCCGAAGTCAGCATCGTGGAGTTCCTGCCGAAAATTGCCGCCAACTACGACGATGATGTCGTCCGCCTGCTTTCCCGCCTGCTCGTGAAGCAGGGCCTGAAAATCGAAGTCAACGCCCGCGTCACCGGATTGAAGTCCCCCGGAAGCACCCCGGCCGTGCTGACCGCCGAGCGCGAAGGCAAGACGATGGAGTTTCCCGCCGACAAGATCCTGGTTTCCGTCGGCCGGCGGCCCGTCACTGAAAACCTCGGCCTCGAAAAGGCCGGCGTGCAGCTTGACGAGAAAAAGCGCATCAAGGTCGACGACCACCTGCGCACCACCGCCCCGGGCATCTGGGCCATCGGCGACGTCGTGGCGGGCCCCATGCTCGCCCACAAGGCCGAGGAGGACGGCGCGGCTGTGGCCGAGTGGATCGCCGGCCGGGCCGGTCATGTCGACTGGAACCTCGTGCCCGCCATCATCTACACCGACCCGGAGCTCGCCGGAGTGGGCCTCGGCGAGGACGGTGCCAAAGCCAAGGGGCTCGACGTGCGCGTGGGCAAATTCCCCTTCGCCGCCAACGGGCGCGCCATCGCGGCCGACGCGGCCGACGGCTTCGTGAAAATCATCGCCGATGCCAAGACCGATCTCATCCTTGGGGCCCAGATCATCGGCCGGGGCGCCTCCGAGCTCATCGCGGAAGTCGTCACGCACATGGAATACGGCGGCAGCGCCGAGGATCTCGGCCGTACCATCCACGCCCACCCCACGCTCAGCGAAGCCGTGAAGGAGGCCGGACTCGCCGTCGGCAAAAACGCCCTCCACGCGCTGTAGCCGCCTGTCGGACTTCAGGTCCTTCAGGCTGCTATCTCAAGTCCGGGGGGCTGGTCTTTGCCTGCTCAGCCCGACTGGGATGCGCCCGCTGGACGACCGAAGGCCGCCGGGTCTTGCAACGGCCACGCCGGAGATCATTCTAGCGCGGACAATATGAAGACGACTCGACGGGTGCGGGCGAACAAGCGGCTCGCGAACGACATGCTCCCGGTGGACATCGTGCTCCATCCCTCGTGGTGGTACGCCCACGCGGGCATCACCTTCGACGAGGACTTTTTCTTTCATCCGAAGAAACGAGTGGAAAGCGAGCGCCGGATGGAGCAGGTGCTGCACGAGCGTTTCGGCCAATACGGGCTCGGGACGGAACACGACCGTGATCTGCCGATGATCGGCGCGGTCCACAACGCGGCGGGTTTTGTGGTTGCCGCGATGTTGGGCTGCGAAATCCGGTACCGGCCGGATGCCGCGCCGGAGGTCATCCCCGCTCAGGCAGCCAAATTGAACGTCGATCCCGAGCGCGCTTTTCGCAGCGAGGCGAGGCGGCGCTACGAACGGCTGCGCGACCAACTCAAGGCCCGTTACGGGCGCGTGCTCGGCGACATCAATTGGGGCGGCGTGCTGAATGTTGCCCTGGACCTGCGGGGGCAGGACGTGCTGCTGGACATGATGGACGAACCGGAAAAAACCCGGATCCAGTTCGGTCATCTCGCGGAAGTGTTGGAGCGGTTTGCCTCCGGCATTCAGGCCGAGACCGGCACCAGCTCGGTCTCCGTTAACCGCAACGTGCGGCATCTCGGAAGCCCGGTGTTCCTGCACTCGGAGTGTTCTCACACGATGATCTCCCTGCAGGATTACGAGCGGTTTCTGATGCCGATCGACGCAGAATGGAGCCGGCGACATCGGCCCTTCGGCATTCACCATTGCGGCAAGGATCCGCACCGTTTTGCCGCCGCCTATGCGAAGCTGCCGCGGCTGGACTTTCTCGATCTCGGCTGGGGCGGCGACGTTGCTCTGCTGCGCCAACACCTGCCCCGCACATTCCTCAACCTCCGGCTCGATCCCGTGACCCTCGTGCGCCAGACGCCCGAGCAGATTCGCGCAACCGTCACCCGTCTTGTGGGGGAATCGGACAATCCTTGGCTGACAGGCGTTTGCTGCATCAACTTGGATCAGACGGCGACAGATGCACAGATTGGCGCAATTTTTGAAGCCGTGGGCGAGTTGCGGTGCAAGTACGCGGCCGAAGCGGGGACGGCGACCGGACCAAGATAACCACGCATCACGAATGCGGGGTCGCTTGCTCCATCTCATCGGGCAAATCAGGTGCGATCAAAGGGGTGCAGGCTGCGGAAATTGATGTGACCCTCCGTCAGCTTTACCGACAACGGCCTGGGTCAGACGGCCACGGTGAGCGACGTCACCGGGCAGCGCTCCTTCACCTACCGGTTACCGATTTTTTGACGTCGTCCTTTTGGCCGAGCTGCGGTCGTAGCGATTTCCACCGGCGGTGTTTTGTTCGACATCGTCGGGATTCCGTCCGATTAGGAGCGGTGTCAGCACGGCCGCAGACAGGTCTGCCGCTAGCGGATCGACCTTTGAGCGGGACCCTTCTCCGGCCCAACAAGAGGATACCCCCATGAAATGGCTGAATATCACCGGACTGCTCGTCCTGATGCTGGTGGCGATGCGCCTGCTGAGCTGGGCCCTGTGCTGGCTGCTGATCAAACTGCTGCGGTATGAGGCCCGGATGGCGGCGATTGTTTCGAACCTGGTCGCGTTCCTGCTGTTTGTCCTGCTGCTCTACCGGCAGTTGGGGCCAAACGAAGCCGTCGACAAGACCACCGTCCTGTTTGGGGCGGCCGTCTATCTGGTCTGCCTGGTCGTCGATTTCTTCTGGCTGCCGTGGAAGCCCGCGCAACCAGGGACCGGGGGCCCCGGGGCAAGGCCCCCGCAAACCTGATCGCTGCCCTGTCGCCCGCCGCCAGCATCGCCGCGCCGTCCGCAGCCGACGCTGGACGGCGGATCCACCTTGCCCGCGCCGGCGCGATCGGATTGATCCATCACCAGCGAAAGGGAGACCATGAAAATCCGCGGCACCGATTTCATCCTGGATCCTGTTTCCGACCTGGCGCGCTTTGGGCGGGACTCCAAAAAAGCCTGATCTATCCAAGGATTCGGCACCCAAAATCCCATGCCCCAACGACAGGACTACATTCTGCGGCTGCTGGAGGAACTGGGGCGGTTTCTGGCCGAGGTGCTGAAATTCCGCCGGGCCGGCAGCCACGACGCGGCCCTGCTCACCATTCTCCACGCGCAGGAGCGGCTGTTTGCCCGGCCGGCCGCGGAATTCATGACGCGGCCCGTCGGGGAGCAGATGCATCTGCTGGCCCTCGGCGAATCCGGAGCCGATGCCCGTGAAAAATGTCTGGCTTATGCCACCCTGCTGGCGGAGGCGGGACATACCTATCAGGCCCGGGAACAGCCGGCGCTGGCAGAGGGCGCCTACCAGGTCGCGCTCCAAGTCGTGCGGCTGGCGCTCCAGGATCATCCGGCCGGCGATTCACCGGAGCAACGGGACCGCGTGCTCTCACTGATCGCGCAACTTCCCGGAGACGGCTTGAAGGCGGAAATCCAGGCGCTGCTCGGACCGGCCGGCGGCAACGGCAAATCTCCAGCCTAGACGGATACGTCGATCTCTTTATGTCTGACAACCCCACGGTCTCTCCTCCTCTCATGGCGGAACCGCCTCCGCTTGCGCCTGCGCCGTCCGGCAAACGCCGCTTCCTCCGGATCGCCGGCGGCGTGCTGGGGGCGATGATCGGCTATACCGCCGTCAAGCTCCTGCCCCACGACCTTGGCCTCAGGATCTTTGGCGGCGGGGCGGCCGGCTTCCTGATCGGGCTGATTCCTTTCCTGATTGGTAAACGCCTCTGCCCGCGCCTCGCCCGGGCCGCCCTGTGGTCGTGCCTTGCGGCCGGCATGGTCCTGGGATTGATCCTGGCCGTCCCGGTCGGGATCGTCTTTATCTGCAGCATCCTCGCCAAGCGGATCGGCGATGAGCCCGGCGCCTGATCCTCCGCGCTCAACCCGTCAAACCATGATCAAGCGCCTCGCCCACCTCTGCTTTAAAACCGACCAGCTGGAGACGATGGTCCGTTTTTACCGGGATGTCCTCGGGCTGCGGGTCAAATTCACGCTCAAAAACAATGACGGCCGCGCCTTCGGCTATTACTTCGAATGCGGCGAGCGCTCGTTCCTCGAGCTCTTCGACCAGCAGGGCGCGGTGCGGCAGTGGGGCGGCGAGGTCGTGGCGCTGAAGCCCGCGGGCGGCACCTGCTACCAGCATTTTTGCCTGGAGGTGGAACGCCTCGAGGCCTTCCACGCCGGGCTCGTGGCCCGGAAGCTCGCCGTGACGGAGATCGCCGTCGGCATGGACCACTCCAAACAGTGCTGGATCAAGGACCCCGACGGCAACGACATCGAGCTGATGGAGTACACCCGCGACAGCCTGCAGACCAAGGGCTCCTACTGATGTTCGCAAGATAGCCTGACGGGTAGGGACGGACCGCCCGCCTTCGCTAAAGCTATGGCGGGCTGACTCGGCAGTGCGTGGCCTTCGAAGCCATGGCGAAGGAGGCTGGACCGTCCGTGCTTCTCGGCGCGCCCAGCTCTGCTGGCCAGCAGAGCGCCCTACCCCGATCGCGTGATCGCCGAAGGTAGGGCGGGACCACTGGGCCCGCCTAAATTCAGCACGCGTTTACTCCGGACTGCCGACGCCGGTCGGCTACTGCCTCTCCTGCTCGATGGAGACGGCCTTGCCGTCCTTGAACGTCACGCGGAAGTGCTCGCTCTCGCGCCGGTACGGATAACTCAGGTAGTAGGGATAGAAGGGATCGTTCCAGCAATAGTAGCGATGATACCAGCCGCGGTAGAGAGGCCCGCTGCCGTCCGGCAGCTCGTAGGCGGTGTAGGTCCACACCTCGCTGATCCCTCCGGCGTCGGTGCGGGTGACGACATGATCCGGCTCACCGAGCGCGAGCTGCACCATCTCCTGGTCGAAGCCGATGGCGACCTCGCCCTTCTTGATCATGTCCTGCTGGGCCGGAGTCAGGCGGGCGAAGGCCGCAGGATTGCTCCGGATGCGCGACCCGGGAGTGGAGCACCCGGCAAGGCAGGCCGCCGCCAAGGCCGTGACCGCCAGGAGCAGAAATTTGGGCGTTTTCATGGGAGACAGGATAGTTGGGATTGTTTTGCGGGCAAACCTGAGACGTCGCCAGGACGTTTTTGTTTCAATTTCACGTGCGCCGCTGACGGCTATTTGAGCTTTTCCACTGCGCTCACCCGATCCCTGTCAAACACCACGCGCAGCACGTCGTCGTAGTACGGTTCGCGGCTGCTGACCACCGTGGCCCCGCTGACCCGGGTGGAGCCGCCGCCGCCCATCATGCCGAATCCAAAGCTGAACCGTGGCTTGTGATCGCGATACCCCCACACTTCGTCCGAGCCCTTGTCCGTCGTGCGCGTAAAGGTGTGGTCGGGTTCGCCCAGGGCCATCCGCACCTGCTCGGGCGTGAACCCGATGGCGACCTCGCCCGCCCGCACCTTGGCCTGCACCTCGGGCGGCCAGGAGGCATAGGCGGAATGATTTTTGGCGATGCGCTCGGACGGCGTGGTGACACACCCGGCGAGCACGAGCAGCAGCAGGGGAAGCAATGGGCGGAGGTTCATGGAGGTAAAAAGGGGTTGCCGGCAGATAACATGACTCAACTATCGACACCTGCAACCCGCCGGAGTTTCCCGGTAAGCTCCCGGCGCCAGGATTTTCCTCCGCTTCGCATGCAAAAATACACCATCGCCATTGGCGCTGACCACGCCGGCTACCAGTACAAGGAGGCCATCAAGGCCAAGCTTCAGTCCGAGGGGCACACCGTGCGCGACTTCGGCACCGGCTCCGACGCGCCCTGCGACTACCCCGATTTCATCCGCCCCGCGGCCGAGGCCGTGGCCCGCGGCGAATGCGCGCGCGGTATCGTGCTGGGCGGTTCGGGCAACGGCGAGGCCATCGTCGCAAACCGGGTGCGCGGCATCCGCTGCGGCCTGTGCTGGAACGAGCAGGTGGCGCGCTGGAGCCGCTCGCACAACGACGCCAACGTGCTCTCCCTCGGCGCGCGCACCGTTTCCCTCGAGCTGGCGCTGAAGATTGTCCGGGTGTGGCTGGAGACCCCCTTCGAAGGCGGCCGGCACGTCGAGCGCATCCGCAAGATCGACGGGGCGTGAGCGCCCCCGGCAAGCAACCCGTCAGTCCAAAGAGGCAGATTCTTGCGCCGAACACGTTCAAGATAGCCGACGGGTCGCGGGCCGTTCGGCTCATCGGATGGTTCGGCGGCCCGTAGCAGTCTGAAGGTCCTCACATCGGTTTCTTGTTCTGCTTTAGCCGTTCAATGATTCGCTCAAGCCGCTTCTTTCGGGTGTCTTCCTTCTTGGCTTCCAAATAAAACCCCGTGTAGGTTCTTCTGACCGACGGGGACATATTCAGGAAATTCGTCAGGGCTTTCCCGGCCCCAGACAATGCCTCGGTCAAGATTCCAACTTGCACCTCCGAAATGGGCGCCGGCTTGGGCCGATCCCACGTGCCACCCTCTTGGGCTTGGGCAATCGCAGCCTGGCCCGCCGCCGTCATGGCACCCTCTTCAATCAACTTCTGAGCCAGTTTCCGGTTACGCTCCGACCAGACACTGCCCTTTCTGCGGGGCGTAAATCTCTTGAGATATTTCTCAGCCCCGAGGCTTTGGAACTGGCCATCGATCCAGCCAAAGCACAACGCTTCTTCCAAGGCTTCATTGGCCGTCAGCGTCTTCAACTTGCCGTCTTTTCCGAAGACCAGCCAGATGCCGGGGCTATTCTGATGGTTTTTAGCGAGCCACTTTTTGAATGCCGCTCGATTCTCAAACACCAATTGATCGTCTTTCATTTGTCATTCTCTTCTGTCAACGTTCAGGGATGAGGGGCGCCGGGCACCTGATTTGGATTGGAAGGCGGGCACTTCCCCGTCGTTCCCTCTGGCCGCTGGTTAGCCCTATTTCTTTTGGCCATAGGTAACGCGGAACGGGAGAAAGACCTCGACTTCACGCTCTCCTTTCTGTCGAACGCGGACAGGCTCATCAAGCCCGCTGATGACATAGTCCGGCGTATCCGAGAGAAGCTTTGCAGATGCCTCGACATGAACTCGGATCTTTTTCAGGAGATCAGCGCGCAACTCTTCCGGATTTTCGAGGGCGAGGTAGATGCTGCCCAAAGAGATCTTCACTTTCTTTGCAGGCTTCAAATCAGAGATGATCTCCCGATACTTCTTCACAATCTGGATCAGATCCGTCTTCTCGCTCAGTGGTGCGAGCACGAGAATATCGGAAAGCGCTTCCTGCGAGCCACGGGACGACGAGAACGAAAACTTGCTGTAGCTCGTCACAAAAACGAGAGCCTGATCGATTCTGACTCTGAATCCTTCTTTCTCGGCCGCACTGGTGAGCATCCGACGGGCTTCCTCGATGCCTGAGAGCTTCAACGCCCAATCATCTTCGTCGGATTCGATGCGTATCTCTGCGGCGAGGTATTGAGCAGGCACCGCAATCGAAACCGGCGACTCAGCAGGACGATAACTGGCGAGCACCAGATATGAACCGCTACCAGCGTGCAACGTGGCGGTGAATGATAGTGCGAGTGCAACAAGTATGGTTTTCATATTTTTGGCTAGACGTCAGCGATGTGTCATGGCGGGGCGCAGCCCCGACATTGGCACTGGCATCCGGGTTCAGCTTCATGAGACCCAATCTTCCTTCCACTCAGCGATCTTCCACTCGCCGCTTCGCTTGATCAGCCGCACCTTGAACCCACCAGCCGCGATACTGGTCGCCGTGTAGGTGAACTCCGCGGAAGCTGACCCTCCGTCTACCACGACGCCGAAGATTGCCATCTTAATGCCAGCTTGGCTGGACCTGACATCGATCGTCTCGTCACGAGATTCATCGTAGCGAGCAAACAGGCTATTCTCGATGCGAGTCAGGCGGGAAGCCTTCTTTAGCGCCGCGATGAAATCGTCGCTCTCTGCGACAAAGTAAACGAACCTGTCGGACGCCTTCGTCTCGGCGAAGTAGCGCAGGTAAACCTCTCGCCGAATACTGGCGGTCTCGTCTGCACTTGGAGGAGTCGAACACGCAACGAGGGCGATCAGCGGCAACAGGAGGAGCAGAGGTTTCATAGTTTTGCCCAACGATCAGAGGCCTGCCATGCCGGGCAACCGGCCGCGAATGGAATCCGGGCGCGATCCCGGCATTGGCAGCGGTGGCTGGTTGATTCCTTCATCGGGCAATGTTGGTCAGGGTGTCATCGTGGGTCGCGGCCCCTCATCGATCAGGGTAAGTTTCTGGCTCCGCCATGCAGCGATTCCAGCGACTCCTCTTCCGGGCTCGCCAATCTCGATCGTTATCACCTTGAGCGCGTTCTCGGCCACGCCCACCAACAGAATCGCCACCACTGTGCTGTCTTTCAGTTCCCACCAATAATACTTCTGCTTCAGGCTGTAGGCTCCATAGTATTCGGCACTGGTCTCAGCCGTAACGTCGCGAGCCCCGATGGCCTGCATCTTCGAACGAACTGCTGCGTCGTCGTCGCCTAATCCTACCGGGACTCGCTTATCAGACGGCGAAAGGGCTGCGCAGCCTGCCCACAAGGCCGCCGACAAAACCAGAAATAGGGTGGCTCTCATTTGTACGCCCAGACGTTATCGTTGAGCCGCGACGGGAGCTGGCGCGCCGGCTGCGTCAGCAGCGGGCGTGACAGATCCCGGCGTTGGCTCTGGCAACTTGTTGTTCGGCGCCGTTGCTTTCGCTACTTCCTCCCAAGAAATTAAATTCATGAAGTCCTTCTTGCAGCTCATTTGCTTGGTGACGCTTCCCGCCTTCGGCGCGATTAGCTCTGCGATTAGTACGGTCGTTGCTGCTTGGATCGCGCCAACCGGTATGGGGCCGTCGTAGTGGAATTCCTTATTGATCACAGCAGTCCATGCAACGTTCTTCGCGAAAGAAATGTAGACAAGGGTTGGTGATCCCTTTTGACCGTAATAGATCCCCTTCTCGTCCTTAAACCATGGTGCGTATGCTCCGGCACGCACAATCACCTTATCCTTGAGCATGGGATTGCTAATTACGTACTCTTTAGACAAAGTGAATCCGGCAACGTATGCGTCTGACGCGGCTATTGCCTTAGGCGCCGCATTGGAAACAGGTATGATCGAGATTACGATAAACAGGAATAACAAGGTACGCATTGTAGTGTTTTTGCGGTACGAACCGGGGACATAGGGTCAGGCCGCGAGGTTCTGCCAATGGTTTTCGGATAGCCTCGAGCGTAGTGTCCTGTGGTGTCCCGCAAATAAGGACACATGAGCGCGGGGCTGGTAAGATGGCCGGATGTCACGCAAAAGTGCTCCGGTTATCTTGGTTGCAATGGACGGGGTCCCCTCAGGGAGCATTTTTCGCCGAGCGATTAAGATGAGCCATGCGCGGAGCTCGTTGCTTCAAGTGGCTGGTTCGGCATGCTATCGACAGTCTGCAGCGTCAGAGATTTCAGCGCCTCGGCAAGGGCTTGTAGCTTGAGCAGCCCCTGCATAAGGTCGGATTGGCTGTTAGGATTCACGCGAACAGCGGCTTGATAGTAAATAACGCCCTTACCATTCGGGCTGGGAATAAAGCGCAACTGGTCACATTCAAGGTAGGCATCACCGGGCGGCCGAATGGCCAGCATGAAGCGTCGATCAGTAGGACTCGAATCTGCTTCTTCCTTGATGTTCTTACCCGGACTTCTGACCTGAGCGATATAAGCCTTCCAACGCATCACAACCTCATCGACGGTTTCTGCCGAGCGGATGTAGCGCACAGCAAACAGAACCTTCCAATTTGCGAAGGTCTCATCCTTCCGAATATACTCGTTCAGGACAACATCTGCGTCATCTTCGACTGAAGCGAGGAACAGAGTCTCATCCGCAAGTGAGACACTGGGATTACGACCAATAAGTTCGGTGTGCTCTTTTTTGGGCGGTGGCAAAATCGGGACATTGCGCATAGCATTCCCATCATCTTTTCCGACATTGAAGTTGGTTCCACCTCGGCCATCGGGGACCATCTTAACGATGTAAGCGGCAGGCTTCTGTCCGTCGTGAGTCACAATCCATCGCTCCAAGCCAATCCGGTGATAGTCGTAAGCCTCGATCACCTCGATCCTTACCACCGCACGTGTTTTCACGTTAGGATAGGATAGTGTATCTAGTATCAGAAGACCCCTAAGCGAATCCTTGAAGAGGGCGTCATCGATGTAGGACATCTTTCTTGCTTCCGGCGTGTATGCCATTGGGGGTACAGTCTCACAGCCGGCAAGGCCAAAGGCTACAATCGCGCACAGAAGTGCGGGCATGGGATATTCCATACATTTATGGCATACGTTTCCAAAGGCCATACGACGAGTTGAAACGCGCTGGCCGTTCTTCCTCAATGCTAGAATTTGCTGAGATGGACTTATGGCGGGTTGGTACTTACTTGCGCGCATACTCCTGCTGGGTGCATCGAACAGCTCCGGGAAAATCTCGGCGCGCTCGAGATCATCGACCGGCTCACGCCCGCGGTCATGGCCCGCCTCGACCGGATCTCCCGGCCGGTGGCGGAGTAGCGGCCCGCGGCACTCACGGTCGCCCCCGCGATGCCGGGCGGCACAGCAATTCCGGTCTTGCCCTCGGAGCCGTCCCGGCCTCCTTCGGTATCCTCAGTAGCGGATCGAACCTTTCACTTCAACCAAGGTTGCCCCATGAAGATCACCTACCTCGCCCACTCCTGTTTTCTCGTCGAGACCGCCAAGGCCCGCCTCATCATCGACCCGTTCCTGACCGGCAATCCGCTCGCGCCGGTCCAGGCCGTCGACGTCCAGGTCGACTACATCCTCTGCTCCCACGGCCACGAAGATCACACCGGCGACGCCCTGGCGATCGCGAAGCGCTGCGGCGCGCCTATCATCGCCAACTACGAGATCACCGAGTATTTCGCCGCGCAGGGCGCCCAGACCCATGGCATGAATCCCGGCGGAGCCTTCGACTTCCCCTTCGGCCGGGTGAAACTCACCCTCGCCCACCATTCCTCCAGCGTGAACGCCGGTCTCAATCCCGTCTATCTCGGCAACCCCTGCGGGATCATCCTCCAAGCCGACGGCAAGACGCTCTACCACGCCGGCGATACCGCGCTCTTCCTCGACATGCAGCTCATCGGCCAATTAGGTCTCGATCTCGCGATGGTGCCGATCGGCGACAACTTCACCATGGGCATCGACGACGCCGTGGCGGCCCTCGATCTCCTGAAGCCCAAGGTGGCGGTGCCCATGCACTACAATACCTGGCCGGTGATTGCGGTCGATGCCGATAAATTCGTCGAGGCTGCCGCCCGGAGCGACCACACCGTCCGGGTGCTCAAGCCGGGCGAGTCGCTGACGGTCTGAGAATCGAACGTCTCACACCAAGGCCGCGAAGTCCGCAACGGGTGGCCAAGCCGCACGCAGCCTAGAGGTAGGGCGTGACCGCTGGGCACGCCGATAAGCACGGACGCCCCGGCGATTCGTCCCTGCCCATCAGGACGCACCAAGCATTCAGTAACGACACGCGCGCCCGGCCGCCGCCAGCGCCCGGAGATTCGCCACCGGCGCGTGGAAGAAGTGGTCGCTGGCGGAACAAATGTAGCCGCCCTCCCGGCCAAACGTCTCGAAGCAGGCGCGCACCTCGGCGGCAATCTGCGCGGGCGTGCCGTTGGTGAGGAGGTTGCCTTGGTCGATGCCGCCGATCAACGCCACCTTGCTCCCGAGGACATGCTTCACGGTCAGCCGATCCTCCGGCCCGATGTCGCCGCCCACGCCCGGCGGGCTGAGCGTCTCGCTGGCGTCGCAGCCGTTGGCGGGAATGTGATCGAGGATCGCCCGCATGCCGCCGCAGGTGTGATAGACCACTGGCAGGCCGACCTCGTGCAACGCGGCAATGATGCGGCGGTCGTACGGCACGCAGAACTCGTCGAACATCGCCGGGCTGATCACCGTCGAGCTGGCCGCACCGCCGCCGTGCTCGATCAGGTCGAACTTCGCCCCGGGCAGCTCCCGCCGGACGTATTCGATTTTGCGGCGGGTCATCTCCTCGATAAAGTGATGGACGAACTCCGGATGGTCGATCGCCCAGAGAATGGCCTCCTGCGTGCCGACCATTTCGCAGAACTCCTGCCACGCTCCCGGCTGTGCGAATGAAGCGACAAAGCCGCGCACGATGCCGTCGTCGCCGGTGCGGTCGTACCATTGGGCGAGGCGCGCTTGGTCGAGATGGATGTCCGGCCAATATTTCAGGAAAATCTCCGCGTCCCGCTCGGTCTTGATGATGTGCTCGGTGACGAACGTCGTGTACTCGTTCGCCGCCGATACCCAGCTCAGTTCGCCGTCGGGCGTTTCCACGCGGTAACGGGTCAACCGTTCGTGGCCCGACCGGCCCGCGTCCTCTTCGCGCTGGCGCCAGCGTGGCGACGCCCCTGGCCGCCACACGTCCGGCGGCATGATCGACGCGTCGAGGCCGACCGCCCGGAAGGCCTCCAACTGATCCAGGCCCTGCATGAACTCGCGCAGGTGGAACGGCTGCCATTGGTGGATCGTCACCGGCAGGCGGTCCGGTATGCCCCGCCGGAGTGCGACGAACATGCGTTCTTTGCCGGTCATCTGCTCAATGCCCCTGTTTGCCGTGGGTCAGAGCGGCATCGTGACCTTGACGGCGTTGCCATCGGGAATTGTAGCCAGCTTGTGCGGATAACTCCGGAAGAGGCCGAGCATCGCCGCATTCGCCGGCAGGACCTGGGCGTGCAACGAGGCGAGCCCGCGTTTCTTCGCGATGACCCGCATCCGCTCCAGCAAGGTGCGCGCCATGCCGTAGTGGCGTTTCGTCTCGCGGGTCACGAACGCGACCTCGGCACTCTTGCCGCCGGGATCGAGGTAGTAACGACCCACGGCGTGAATGACCCGGCGCGGCCCCTGCACCTCGAAGATCGCGAGGGCGAGGTCCTTCGCCTGGTCGACGTTGACGAGATCATATGCGCGCTCGCGGCTCATCCGGCTGATCATATAGCCGTAGCGCGACTGGATGGTTTCGGCCGTGTGCGAATAGAAAAACTCCTGCAACCGGCGTTCGTCCGAGGGCTGGAGCGGACAGAGGACAAACGGCTCGCCCCGCAGGGTGATCCGCTCCGCGGCAATTCCGCTCACCCCGGCCACCACCGTCGGCGGCAACTTTTCGTAAACGGGCACCCACTTACGGGCTTTTGCAATCGCAAGGAGGTCCGCCCGATGGTCGGGGTGTGCGATCTGCACCAGTTCGAGGGCGCGCTCGCGGATGCTGCGTCCGCGCAGTGTCGCGATGCCGTACTCGGTGACCACGTAGTGCACGTCGCCCCGCGAGGCCACGACGCCCGATCCCGGCACGAGGTGCGTGACGATCCGCGATGACCCGTCGGGCGTCGTGCTGGGCAAGGCAACAATCGGCCGGCCGCCGGGACAGAGCGCCGCCCCGCGGAGAAAATCCGTCTGCCCGCCGAATCCGCTGGCGAAATGAGGGCCCACCGAATCGTTGGCGACCTGGCCGGTGAGGTCGACCTGTTGCGCGCCCGCGATCGCGACCATGCGATGGTTTTTGGCAATGACCGCCGGATGATTCACGTAATCAAAGGGCAGGAACTGCACCTGCGGGTTGCCGTGCAGCCATTCGTAAAGCCGGCGGGTGCCGACGGCATACGAAGCGACGATTTCGCCGTCGTGCAGCCCTTTTTTCTTGTTGGTCACGGCGCCGGCCTTGACGAGTTCGAACAAGCCGTCACCGAGGCGATCGGTGTGGATGCCGAGGTTTTTCCGTTCCTTCAACGCGCCGGCCACGGCCTCCGTGCAGACGGTTGAGCCGATGCGCAGGGTGCATTCGTCCTCCACGAGCAGCGCCACGTAGCTGGCGATGCGGGCGCTGGTCTCGTCGACGGAGACCGGGGGGATCTCGGGCAACGGCGTGTCGGCATCGAGAAACGCGTTCACCCGCTTCCATGCGAGCTTCGTGTCGCCCAGCGTCCGCGGCAGGCTGGGATTGACCTGGGCGATGACCACGTCGGCGGCATCGACCGCGGCGCGGGTGACGTCGCAGGAAACGCCCAGCGAGCAGAAACCGCTCCGGTCGGGCGGGGTCACCTGCACGAGCGCCACGTCGAGGGGGATGACGCGATCATGAAAGAGCGACGGGATCTCGAAGAAGAACGACGGCGTGTAGTCCGCGCGGCCGGCCTCGACCGCCTCGCGCATTCCCGGGCCGAGAAAAAAGGAGGTGGCGTTGAGGCTGGCGATGTACCGGTCGGCGACCCAGGGCACGTCGCCAAGCGTGAGCACATGGACGAATTCCAGGTCGGAGAGCTGCGGCGCCTGGGCGAGCAGGCCGTTGACAAGCGCGGTTGGGACAGCGGCGTAGGAGCCGATGAATACGCGGCTGCCGGCCCGGACGAGCCTGGGCCAATCTTCCGGGGTGAGCGGCTGGGGCGGGAGTTTGCGGGGCTTGGCGGGCACGGGAAACAGTCCTGCAGGTCGGCGTCCGTCCGGATGAAGCGGGACCCTGGCGCACGACCGGGATGACACCTTGCAGGAAAAAGAAAAAGGGCGGAAGAGTCAAAGCCTGCCGCAGGTGTGTGCTTGCACGCGGCCCGGCCGGTTGCCACCGTCGGGGCCCAGCATGGTTTATCCCAAACCTCCCGCGATTCTGGCGGAACACGATTTGCGGCCCGTGGATCTCGACCGCGACCTGCCCGGCGCCCTGCTCCGTACCTACGCGTGGATGCAGCTCGCCCGCACGGCGGACAACCGCCTTCTTGAGCTCTTCCGGCAGGGACTCATCCGCGGCACCGTCACCGGCGGCCAGGGCAACGAGGGGCTGATCGTCCCGCTCGTCCTCCTGGCCGACAAGGCGGTCGACGTCATCTCCATCACGCATCGCGGCCTCGGCGGCCACCTCCTCTGGAGCGGCCACCTCGTCGACCATCTCAACCAGTATTTCGCCAACGCCGCCAGCCCCACCCGGGCCCGCGAAGGCAACGTCCACCACGGCGATCCGAAAAACCGCTCGCTGCCGATGATCAGCCACCTCGGCACCATGGTGTCGAATGTCGTCGGCGCCACCGACTCGCAGCGCCGCCTCGGCCGCCCGGCCATGGGCTTCGCGTTCATCGGTGACGGTTCCAGCAGCACGGGCGACGTGCACGAGTCGCTCAACCTCGCCTCGCTGCTCAACCTGCCGGTGCTGTTCGTCATCGAGAACAACCGCTACGCCTACTCGACGCCGGTCAGCGAGCAGTACGCCGCCGGGGTCGAACTCTGGCGCCGGGCCGCCGGCTACGGCATCGAGGGCCTCGCCCTCGACTGCACGGCGGACGTCGCCGTCACGCTCCGGACGTTTGCCGCCGCGATCGACCGGGTCCGCCGGACCGGCCGGCCGCTGCTGATCGAGGCGAACACGCTGCGCCTGCGCGGCCACGCCGCCTACGACACCTGCGATTACCTGAAGCCGGGCGAGGCCGACGCCTTTTTTGCGGCCGATCCGCTACCGAAACTGCGCGCCCGCCTCGCCGCCGACGGTCATGGCGCCAAAATCGAGGCGATCGACGCCGGGATCACCGCATTTGTCGAGGAGTGTCTCAAGGTGGCGATCGCCCAGCCGCGCCCCGACCCCGCGGGCATGGAAGCCGATCTGTTCGCGCCGCCCGCGCCGCCGGTGCCATGGGTGCCGGCGCTGGATTCGGAACCCAGAACCAAAAACTCAAAACCCAAGACCGAAGTTCTCACCCTGGCGCAGGCGCTCAACCGCGCGCTGCGCAAAATCCTCACCGAGCGCCCCGAATCCCTCGTGCTCGGCCAGGACATCGCCACCTATGGCGGCGCCTTCAAGGTTACCGAGGACCTGCTCAGGGACTTCGGCCGCCCGCGCGTGCTGAACATGCCCCTCGCCGAAAGCGGCTGCACCGGCTACGCCATCGGCCTCGCGCTCAACGGCCACCGGCCCATCGAGGAGTTCCAGTTCGCCGACTTCTCCACCGAGGCCGTGACCCAGATCGTGCTCAACGCGGCCACCTACCATTTCCGCTCGGGAGCGAAGGTGCCGCTCGTGCTGCGGCTGCCGTGCGGCGGCGGCCTGACTTTCGGCTCGTTCCACTCCGAGGAACTCGAGTCGTTTTTCCTCTCCATGCCGGGTCTCAAGGCGCTCTATCCCAGCAACCCGCAGGACGCCTTCAACGCCCTGCTCGCCGCCTTCGAGGACGACAATCCCGTCCTGCTATTCGAGCACAAGGGTCTCTACCGGCGCGGCAAGCAACCGGTCGCGTGGGACCCGCACTACCGCGATGTCTGGAACCCCCGGTGCGTCCGGCCGGGAGACTTCGCCACCTTCGTGACCTACGGCGAGATGGTGCACCTCGCCGGCGAGGTCTGCGACTACTTCGCCACCGAATATGAACGCAGGCTCGAGCTCTGGGACCTGCGCGGCCTGTCGCCGCTCCGGCTCGGCGCCATCCAGGAGTCGCTGGCGCGCACCCACCGGCTCATCGTGCTGCACGAGGGCCGGCGCACCCACGGTTTCGGCGCCGAACTCGTGGCCCGGCTCACCGAGGAGCACTTCTTTGCGCTTGAGGCGCCGCCGCTGCGCCTGGGCGCGCTCGACCTGCCGGTGCCCTTCGCCCCCGAGCTGGAAACCGCCTTCCGCCCCACCCGGGAAAAGGTGATCGACACCATCGTCCGCTGGCTGGGCTGAACCGGAGGGCGGATTTCGGATTGGCGATTTCCGCCCGACCTCTGTTTGCTTGGCTCCGCTTGAAAGCAAAACGTCTCCGTCCGCGGTCAACCTCTTCCGGTCCCCGGTCTGCGCGATCCGGCGTCTCCCGTGCCGCCTGGGCGCGCATCCGGCTCTTCGCCATGGACGTCGATGGCATTCTCACCGACGGGACCGTGATGATTCATGCCGACGGCAGCGAGGCGAAGGCTTTCTCCATCCTCGACGGCATGGGGCTCGTGCGCTGCCGCGGAGCCGGCATCGCCCTCGCCTGGATCTCCGGCCGGCCCTCGCGCGCCACGGCCGTCCGCGCCGCCGAGCTGAAGATCCCCCATCTCATCCAGGGCCGCACCGACAAGCTCTCCGCGCTCCAGGAGCTGGCCGGCCGGCTCGGCCTCAAGGCCGGGGCGGTATGCTACATGGGCGACGACGACATCGATGCGCCCGCGCTCGCCTGGGCCGGCGTCGGCGCCACCGTGCCCGGGGCCATGCCCGCCGCCGTGGCGGCGGCGGATTATGTCACGGGACTGGCCGCGGGTCACGGCGCGGTGCGCGAGGTGTGTGAACATATCCTCCGCCGGCCGATCTAACCCCCGCCGTGTCTTTCCTGCGCCACGCTCTCCCGGTGTTCTGCGCCCTCGGTCTTGCGGCCGGGACGGGCCGTCTGGCCGGAGCCGACGAGCGTCCGACCGCGCTCAGCCCTGCCGCCCCGGTGATCAACTTCAGCGTGCCCACCTTCACCAGGGAGGGCAACCGCTCATGGCTCCTGCGCGGTTCCGAGGGACTCTACGTCAACGCCAACCAGCTCGATGTGACCAACCTCAACCTCACGGTCTTCACCGGCGACGCCACGAATCGCGTGGAGTCGGTCTTCCTGAGCCCCGCGGCCACCGCGCTCATCCACGACAGCCAGGTGCGCGGCCCCGGCCTGGTCCGGCTCATCTGCGAGGATTTCGAGGCCACCGGCGAGGCCTGGCTGTATGACCATCGCCAGAAAAAGGTTTCCATCCACAAAAACGTGCGCGTAGTTTTCCATTCCCCGTTGCGGGACATTCTCCGATGACACCCTGCCGCCATGCCGCCCTGCCCTGCCTGCTGATCGCCGCCCTCTGGCTGCCGGTGCGCGCCGGAGAGGAGGCTGCGCCCGCGACGGTCATCGAGGCCGCCGCCTGCGACATCCAGAGCACCGACACCCAGACCGTCTCGGTCTTCACCGGCAACGTCACCGTCACCGGCAACAACATCCGCATCACCTGCGACCGCCTCGACGTCGTCTCCCTGCGCAGCGGAGACCGGCAGGATACCGTCGGCCGGCAGGACCGGTTCAAGTCGCTCATCGCCACCGGCAAGGTGCGCATTGTCCAAGGCGACCGCGAGGCCACCTGCGAGCGCGCCGAGGTGCTGCCGGGCGAGGACCGGATCACCCTTTCCGGGCGGCCCATGGTGGTCGACCAGGGCAACAACTCGACGGCTACGGGTGAGCCGCTGATCCTCTATCGCGGCGATCGTCGCGTCCACGGCAGCAACGTCCGGCTCACCCTGCCGCCGCTCAAGAACCTCGGCTTCGACAAGAACCAGCCGCCGCCGGCCGAACCGGCCAGACAACCTTGAGCATGGGAACCGCGTCCAGTCCCGAGCCCGCCGCCCCGCCGGAAAACGGCGCCTTCATCCGCACGGAAGGCCTGGTGAAGGTCTTCGGCCAGCGCGCGGTCGTCAACGGCGTCAATCTCTGCGTCAAGGCCGGCGAGGTGGTCGGCCTGCTCGGCCGCAACGGCGCGGGCAAGACCACCACCTTCTACATGATCGTCGGCCTCGTGCCCGTGACGCGCGGCCGGGTGTTCATCAATGGCGCTGAGGCCACCCGCCTGCGCATGCACCAGCGGGCGCGCCTGGGCGTCGGCTACCTGCCGCAGGAGGCCTCCGTCTTCCGCAAGCTCACCGTCGAAGAAAACATCCTCGCGATCGTCGAGACGCTGCCCGGCGCCCGCCGCGACCGTCCCGCCTGCGTCCGCCGCCACCTCGACGAACTCGGCCTCTCCCATCTCGCGCAGCAGCGGGCCTACACGCTCTCCGGCGGCGAACGCCGCCGGCTCGAGATCGCCCGCGCGCTCGTCACCGCACCGCGCTTCCTCCTCATGGACGAGCCGTTCAGCGGCATCGACCCGATCGCCGTGGCCGACGTGCAGAAAATCGTCCGCCAGCTCAAGGAGCGCGGCATCGGCGTGCTCATCACCGACCACAACGTCCGCGAGACCCTCAACATCGTGGACCGCGGCTACATCATCCATGAAGGCCGGGTCATCGCCGAGGGCCCGCGGGAGTACCTGATCAACGACGCCAAGGCCCGGGAGTTCTACCTCGGCAAGGACTTCAACCTCTAGGAACCTGCCGGGCTTTGCCCGCATGTTCCTTGTCAAAATGGCTGCGCCATTTTGGGTAGCCCGCATCGCGCGGAACTCCTGGCGGCGCTTTGATCGAGAGCTGGCTATGACCATGGCGGTGGCGGAGGCTGTGAAAGATGCGGGCTAGCAGATTGTGGTTGTGCCGGCCGGCGGAGTATGATGCATCCGGGCTGACGCTTTTGAGAACCCGGTATCTATGTGATCAGCCGGTCAGCCGCGAGTTTTCCGACGATGCGCATCATTCACCCCTTCCTTCGATCTGTCCGCGCCGCGGACATGAAACGAGGCGCCGCTTTTCGCCTCGCCCTGTCTTCCGCCTCCCGACCGCCCCAAGACGCTCGCCGAGCCTGAGGCGGCACCTCGCTCTTCCCATGCTCAAAGCCATCCACGGCATCTCCGTCGCCCATTTCTTTGAAACCTACGGCCCCCGGCTCAAGCTGGAGCTGGTCTGCGGCCGCGACGGTCTGCACCGCCTGATCCGCGAGCCCGCCATCAACCGCCCCGCGCTCGCGCTGACCGGCTTCTTCAAGTACTTCGCCAACAAACGCGTCCAGGTGCTCGGCGCCGCCGAGATGACGTTCCTGCGCACCCTCAGCGTGAAGGCCCAGCGCGACGTCCTGAACGGCATGGCCGACCGTCACATCCCCTGCCTTATCCTCACCCGGAACTACAACTTCCCCAAGCCGATGCTGGAGGTGGCGCAGGAGCGGCACCTGCCCGTGTTCCGCACCCCGATGATCACGATGAACTTCGTGAACACGGCCACGCTCTTCGTCGACAACGAGTTTGCCCCCGCCACCATCGAACAGGGTACCACCATCGATATCAAGGGCGTCGGCGTGATCATCCGCGGCGACAGCGGCGTGGGCAAATCGGAGTGCGCGCTCGCCCTGATCGAACGGGGGCACAGCCTCGTGTCCGACGACATCACGGTGATCAAGCTGCTCGACGAGCGCGAACTCATGGCCAGCAGCCGCCCGCTCACCCGCGGCTACATGGAGTGCCGTGGCATCGGCATCATCAACATCGCCGAAATGTTCGGCATCAAGAGCGTCCGGCTGGAGAAACGCATCGACATGGTGGTCAGCCTGCGGGAATGGACGCCCGATGCCGCCGAGGAGCGCACCGGCCTCGAGGAAAACCATTACGAAATCCTCGGCATCAAGCTGCCGCACATCGAACTGTTCGTGCGGCCGGGCCGCGACATCGCCCGCCTGGTCGAGGTGGCGGCCATGGTGCAGGCCCTCAAACGCATGGGCCACGATCCGGCAAAGGATTTCAACGAGCGTCTCATCGCCCACATGGCCGAGTCGCCGGACGGTGCCGGCAAAAAACCGCTCAAGCTTGTCGTCTCCCCCTATCCCCGCGAAGAGCCGAGCCGCGGCGCGCATGTGTGATGCCGCCGGCTCCGCCCGCCAAATTTTTCCCTCATGCCCTCCTTCCGTGCCGACGGCCGCCGCGCCGACCAGCTGCGTCCCGTGATCTTCGAAGCCGGTCCTGCGCCCTATGCCGCCGGCTCCGTGCTCGTCCGCTTCGGCTGCACGCAGGTCATCTGCGCCGCCACCATCGAGCCCAAGGTGCCCACCTGGATGAAACAGCAGGGCGTGCCCGGCGGCTGGCTGACCGCCGAATACTCGATGCTGCCCTACAGCACGCTCGACCGGAAGCCGCGCGATATCACCCGGGGGAAGATCGACGGCCGCACCGTCGAGATCCAGCGCCTGATCGGCCGCTCGCTCCGCGCCGTGCTCGACTTGCGCAAACTGGGGGAAAATACGCTGTGGATCGACTGCGATGTGCTGCAGGCCGACGGCGGCACGCGCACCGCCTCCATCACCGGCGCCTACCTCGCCGCCCGCCTCGCAATCCAGAAGCTGCTCGATGCAAAGAAAATCGCGGAGAGTCCCCTGACCGACTCCGTCGCCGCTGTCAGCGTGGGCCTGATCCAGGGAGCAGGACTGCTTGACCTCGCCTACGTCGAGGACAAGGACGCCGAGGTCGATTTCAACGTCGTCATGACCGGCGGCGGACAGTTTGTCGAGGTGCAGGGCACGGGCGAGGAGGCGACGTTCTCCCATGAGCAGCTCCAGAGTCTGCTCGCGCTCGCCCAGCAGGGGCTCCAGGAGCTGACCGCGCTGCAGACGGCGTTCCTCGCAAAGCACTTGCTGAAGTTTTGACGGTCCGGCGGCGCGGCGGGGCTTTGGCGATGAAGTCCTCGCCATCTGGCGGGCCGTGCCCTCGGCAACCGCCGATCGGCAGGCCGGCCTCAGGAATTCACCGGCACCTTGATGACGGTTTTGCGCACGAGCGCGGGATGCCGCACCGCCAGCGAGGGCATATGGGCGTCCTCCGGCCAGAACACCGCCGCATCGCCCGGCCGCATCCACAGCACCGATGCCGCCCCAGTGTCGGCGTATTTGATGAAATCGCTGGCCTCGTCGTAGTCCTGGGTGACGGCGAGCCCGGCCGCGGCGGCCACCTCCATCAATTCCTCGCCCGTCACGATCACCTGCACATCGATGTATCTGCGGTGGGTTTCGAAAAAACCCTCTGAGCGGGACTTCGTCCGATAGGCCATTTCCACGGCACAGGCTCCGCCGGCGAGTTCCTGGCGGTGGGTGGAGCCCTCAGCGAGGGCGGTGATGCGCCGATGGGCGGTCGAACCCGCTGTCAGCGCCTCCAGGGCATAGGCGAACGCGGCCTGAAATTCCGGAAGCGATGCGCAGCAGGCGCGCACCTGGGTGAGAGCTCCAAAACAAGCCATGGAGCAAGTTGAGGGACGGCCCAAGCCGCCATCAAGGCAATATCCGTAGCGCCCTTCAGGGTGAATTGTGGCGGCCGGCTGCCTCTGCTGAGGCACGACAAACATGATCGGTCAACACGGACGCATCTAAAACATTGTCGAGCAGCGGGACTTGGTCTGTGTTCATCGGCCGTGGCCGTCCAAAATCACCCATCCGCCGTCCAAGGCGTCTTGCGGCGCTCCCGTGGGTTGCCTGCCCTCGGTCGCGGTACCTGCTTCCGCCCGGCCGGAAAGATTTCCGCGCCATGAGCATGGAATTCGGCTGGTGGAGTCGTGATGCCGAGGGCCGCCGGTTTCAGGTCCGGGTCGCGATCTTCGGCGGCAACGTTGCTTGGAGGCGCAAACAGGGGCACCATCAGCCGTGGGAACCCTACGGACCGCCCACCGCCGCCGACTGGGACACCCTGCTGGCCGAGGCGGAGCGGCGCGTGCCACGACGCCTGCTTTCGTCCAAGCAGTTTGATGCGATCAAACGGCTGCGGCCGGATTAGGAGCACACACCGGAGGCCGGCCGGCCTGGTGGGGTCAAGTGTGCACCTGTCCCATTGCTGCCAGCTTCTGCCAGATCAGCCGGAACGAACTGGAAAAATCAGCAGGCTGCTCGCTTACGAGGCGGGTGATCTCACCCAGCGGGAACCATCCTCCGCGTTCAATCTCATCCGGATGCAGGGTGAACGGCCCTTCCGCTTCCTGGCGATAAACCCAGACAAACTCCTGACCGGTTTCATGGCAGGCCGGGAGACGCAACCAGCGCCGGGGCGCCGCGGTCACATGGAGCCCCAGTTCTTCCTGCAGTTCACGCACCGCACAAGCATCGTACTCTTCCCCTGCATCAACATGACCGGAAGCGGATGAATCCCAAGCCCCCGGAGCAGTGTCCTTGCTCTGCGAACGTTTCTGCAGGAACAGCTCTCCCGCCCGGTTGAACACAAGCACGTGCACCGCGCGATGCCTCAGCCCTCGCGCATGCACCTTCCGTCTGGTCGCCCGTGAGACGACGGCATCATGGTCGTCGACCACATCGAACCATTCCTCCGGCGCGCTGGATCCGGGCATGCACTGTGATCGTCAACCAACTGACCGATTCCAAGCAAAACCTGGCGGATGATGCAGTCGCCCCGGGAGGATGTTGTTCAAACGGTGCCGGGCCGATCCGCTTGCGGTCCGCTGCTTCGGCGCAGGCTGGCGTCCCGGGCTGCGCCCGCGCAGCCTTATTTCCGTGATCGCCGCCCGGCTCGCTTCCCCTTGGGCAAACCGGCGCGGCGGCTTTTGCCCGTCGCCGCGCCGGTTCGCTTTTCAGCATTCATCCGGCCGACCAGCTCCGCCAGTGCCTGGTCGCTTTCGCTGGGGAACAGACCCATGATCTCGCAAACGTGCGCGAGGAGGTTCATCGGGTCGTCCCGGGCGCTCTGCCGCCGCGGTTTCGGGCGCATTCTTGCCGCCGACGCCCGGGCCGGGGCGGCTCCAGTCCGGATTCCACCACGGCCGGACCGACGCTTGCGGAGATGGCTGTCGGACTTGTGATGCATAGGGGAGTATGGGAGGGGACATTCAAGTGGCCCACTCCGCTTAATTTCAAATAAATTAAATTATCCTATGTCAATTTCCTTCCTGCATTCGCCCCCTAACGGTTTCCTTGATCCCGGCCAGACACGCCTGACCGCCGGTGTGGAATTCCGGGCCCCTTCCTGCTCGACTGCTCATGCTGAGAACTATGGCCCAGGTTTCTCGCCTGAACGCATCAAGCCTTGCCATCCGCAACCAGGCCAGGCTTCCGCCCCAGTGGGCCGCGGTTTGCCGGTGCTTCGCTTCAATTATCGCAAGCCCGCCTTTCCCGAAAGGCCTTGAAGGCCCCAAGCAATTCCTTGGGAAACAAGGCCCCCATTTCCGCGAGATGGGAAACCATCTCGCCATCGGCCAGCCCCAGACGGGCGGCCAGCTGGAGAATGGTGATCACGTCCTTGGGGGATCGGGGCGAGGGCACGAGCTCCATCGCTGGCTTGGCACAGGACTGCGCGAGTCGATACTGCTTTTTGTAGGCCATAGGAATTTCTTGATCTGAAGGCTGGCTGACGGTTCCCCGGTTGAGGGGGTAATTCGGGTGTATCCTAGCGTGGGTAGTGGCCCCTATTTATTACAACCACGTCGGGCACTCAATTTGTGGTAGGTTTTAGAGCTTGACTAACGACGCGACACCAGTCTCGGGAATCGCCGCGCCTGCGGCTTTTCCCCGCCCAGGGTTGCCTTTGGGGCCCGCCGGCCCCGCCCTTCTCTCCTGCGCCAGACCGCGCGCGGGACCATGCCGCGCGCAGTGCACAACGCATCAACCGGCCCGCAGGTATTGCTGCACCGCCTTCAGGCCGCGGGTGTTGAGCACCTGCTCCGCCGTGAGCCAACCTTTGCGCGCGGCAATGATGCCGGCGCGAAAATAATCGAGCCCTCCGGTGTCGTGGGCGTCGGGATTGATGACGCAGCGCAGCCCCCGTTCGGCCGCGCGGCGCCAGTGCCGCCAGTCCATGTCGAGCCGCTGGGGGCTGGCATTGAGTTCGACCGCCACACGGTTTGCGAGGGCGGCATCGACCACCTTGGTCACGTCGACCGCGTAGCCCTCGCGTTTCAACAGCAAGCGGCCTGTCAGATGGCCCAGCATGGTGGTGTCCGGGTGCTCGATCGCCCGGATGATGCGCGCCGTCATCTCCGCCTCGCTCTGTCCGAAGGCCGAATGCACGGAGACAACGACATAATCGAGCTCGCGCAGGATGTCGTCGTCAAGATCCAGCCGACCGTCGGGAAGAATGTCGCATTCGACTCCCGAAAAAACATGCGTGACAAAGCGTCCCGACCGGTTGAGCGCAGCAATTTCGGCGACCTGCTTGCGCAGCCGCCCCGCATCCAGGCCGTTCGCCTGGTAGCTGGCCTTCGAGTGATCGGCGATCCCCAGGTATTCCCAGCCGTGCGCCTGGGCCGCCGCCACCATCTCGGTGAGCGTATTGCGCCCGTCCGAGACGGTGGTGTGGTTGTGAAACACCCCCCGAATATCGGACGCCTCGACCAGCCGCGGCAGCTCGCCGGTCTCCGCCATCTCAATCTCCCCCAGCCCCTCGCGCAGCTCCGGTGCAATGGGGTGCAACCCGAGGGCGGCAAACAGTTCGTCCTCGGACCGGATGCCTTCGGATTCAGCCTTCCGGTTTTTCAGCCGGCCGGCCGCCTTGTCCTTGGCCGTCCCCTCTCCTTCCGCCGGAACGAGGCCCCATTCGCTCAAACTCAAGCCGCGGCCCAGCGCCCGCTGGCGCATCTGCACATTGTGTTCTTTCGAACCCGTGAAGTGATGCAGCGCGAAAACAAATTGCGCCGGCGGCACGATGCGCAGATCGGCCTGCAGCCCGCTGGCAAAACGCACGCTCGCCTTGGTCTCCCCCTGCGCCGTGACCTCCCTGACTTCCGGACGGGTGGTGAACCAGGCGACAATCGGTGCCCACGCCTCCGCCGCCACGAGGAAATCGAGATCGCCCACGGTCTCCAGCCCGCGCCGCAGGCTGCCGGCGTGCTCCGCCCGCCGCACCTGCGGCAGCGCGCGCAACCCCCGCAGGATCGGCTCGGCTACGGCGAAGGCTTCCCACCACAGATGCCGCTGGGCATAAGCCTCCCGGTTGCGGATGCCGGCCAGGATTTTTTCCTGGGTTTTTTCACCAAAACCATCGAGCGCCGCCACCCGCTCCTTCCGGCAGGCCGCCGCCAGCTCCGCCACCGAGCTGATCCCGAGCTTTTCATGCAAGACCTTGATTTTCTTCGCGCCCAGCCCGGGGATTTCCAGCATCTCCACCAGACCGGAAGCAACCGATGCCTTCAGCTTCTCGTGGAAGTCCAGCCGGCCGGTCGCCTGCAGTTCCGTGATCTTCTTGGCCAGCGCCTCGCCGATGCCTTTGAGCGTCTGCAACCGGTTCTCGGCGATGATGGCCCCCAGATCCTCCTCCAATGTCTCCAGCACCCGCGCCCCGGCATGATAGGCCCGCACCTTGAAGGGATTCTCCCCCTGCAGTTCCAGCAGCACGCCGATCTCGTCCAGCACCGCGGCTATTTCGTTTTTGTTCATGCGTCGCCCTCTCTCCGCCTCAATACACGGAAGACGCGGGAAAGCTCAAGCCGGCGGACGTCGGGACGGCTCTTCCCTTTCCTGAATTTCTGTGTCTCACTACGTCCATGGCGTTTGTCTACCACCGCACGATTCGCTTCGCCGACACGGACGCCGCCGGCGTGGTCTTCTTTCCCAATTACCTCGCCATCTGCCACGAGGCCTACGAGGAATCGCTGGCCTCCGCCGGCATGGAACTGAAGATATTCTTCAGCAAGCACGGCGTGGTGGTGCCGATTTCCAAAAGCCAGGCAGAATACCTGCGTCCGCTCGTCTGTGGCGACAAGGTCGGCGTGACGCTGGCCACCACGCCTCTCGGCGCGGACAGCTATGCCATCGACTATGTGATGCACCGCCTGGGCCGCCCGGAAAAACTCGCGGCACGCGTGCACACGGAGCACGTCTGCATCTCCTCCCAGTCGCGGACGCGCCAGGCCCTGCCGTCCGCCCTCGCCGCCTGGGTCAGGACGCATTCGGCGTAGCCCGCAACTACTCGCTGGGTTGTTTTTCGTCAGGTGGAACCTGCCGGCTACAATTCGAGGCCACGCTTCGCCAGCGCCTGCAGCGCCAGGGCCGTCAACTCATGCCGGTTGATTTTCCCCGGTTCGTTGCGCGGCCAGACCGCGATCGGCACGTAGCGTTTCGGGCGCTTGTGCGGCGCCAGTTGACCGGTGATGTGCCGGTTGACCAGGGAGATATCCGGCTGCGCCGGCCCGGCCGGGTAACACGCCACCAGGGTCTGGCCCCACTCCGCATCCGGCAGGCCGATCACCGCCACGTCCGCAAATTGCCCGGTCGCGCGCAGCGCCGCCTCGACTTCGTCGGGCGCGACCTTTTTCCCTCCCGTGATGATGACCGTGTCCCGCCGCCCAATCACGTGCAGGCTGCCGTGTTCATCGAAGCGGCCCAGATCCTCTGTCTCCCATTGACCGGTTGCGCGCAGGTGTGGATAGTAGCCACGGAACAAGGACTCGGCGGTTATGCGGATGACGCCGTCTGCGTCCAGGTCCACCCGGGCGTGCGGCAGGGACGGACCGCATCCGCGGCGGCCCGCCCAGAATTCCTCCGGCCGCAGGGCTGTGACCATCGCGGCTGTTTCAGTCATCCCGTAACCCGGCGCCAGCGGGAGCCGGGCCGCCGCCGCCCGCGCGAGCAGCTCCGGCCAGGCCGGCCCGCCGCCAACAAAAATCGCCCGGAATCGTCGCAGTCGTTCCTCCGCCTCCCGCCGGCCCAGCAGCCGCTGCAGTTGGGTCGGGACCAGGGAGAGGAACCAGTCTCCCCCACCGATCTCCGGCCAGCGCCCGGCTTCCATGTCCGCCCAAGTCCATGGGACATATCGGCCACCGGTGAACACGCAGCGCATCCAGGCCATCAAGCCGCTGACATGATGCAACGGCAGGACCCCCACCGCGTTGATTTGTGTGACCGAGAAATGACCGCAACAGCCGCGCACGGCGGCGGCGATGGTATCCTGATCGTGTCGGATCAGTTTCAATTGCCCGCTGGACCCGCCGGTCGGCAGGCAGAGCCAGCCAGAGCCGATTTGAGATTTGTGATTTGCGAATTGCGGTTGCACCAGCGCCGCAAACTGCGCCCGCTCCACCGCCCCCCACGCCGGATCCTTGATAAAAACAGTGCCGCCAGCCGCCACCGCCTCCCCCCAAGCGGCCATGAACCGCCCAGGATCGCACGCCTCCACTATGGCATCGTGCGGCTCGGCGCCCTGGAGGGTGATTCCCAGCCGCCGGGCTAGCTCAAGGCGTTCCATACGGCCTCCGGATTCATCTTCTCGACCTCATCGGTCGATACGAAGGGAACGGCGGACAGTCCGTCAAACCGGTCGTCCTGGAACAGGGGCGTGATTCCGAAACCGAGCGCACGCGGCTGCGCTCCCTTGAACTGAAAGGCCATCCGCAGCGCCGCCTGCCGGCCGACCGCCGTCTCCAGTGCCGATGAGAAAACCACGTCAGCCTTGTGCCGGCCGAGGAGCGCCAGCACGTCCTCCGGCGCTCCGGCCAGGGCCGGTTTCACCACCACCACGCCCTTCCAGCCGCGCTCCAGCCACGTCCGCAGGCTGGAAAGCCCGGTCACCGACTCGTCAAGCGCGATGGACGTTGGATAGTCTTTTGCCAACCCCAGCAGAATGTCGTTGATCCGGCTTTGTCTGGCCGTGCCCTGCAAAGCTTCAGCGAAGCAGGGCTGCTCCACGAATTCAATCGGCCGCTCCGCGCAACAATCGAGCCACTTCTCCGCCTGCCGGGTTGTCCAGGCGCCATTGGCGTCCAGCCTGAGCTTCGCGTGGCCGGGCAGCCGGGCCAGCAGCTCGTCGAGCAACACCCGTTCGTCAGCGGCGTCAAGCACACCGACCTTCCACTTGAAAGCGACATAACCTTCCGCCAGGGCCTTGTCTGCCGCCGCCAGCATCGGTTTTCCCGCCGGCAGCAACGCGGCCACCGCCAGATGGGATCTGACGGGGGGCAAAAGGTGGTGCGCGTTATCCCTCCCGCGCCGCGCTGGCGGCAAATCCGGCGGATGGGGGACGATCCGCCCTGCCTCGGCCAGAGCCGAGGCCAGGGCAAACCGCAGGCATCCCTGGCGCTCGTCGATTCTTTCGAGAGCGGCGGCATCCACCGTATCACCCAGTTTCGCCAGCGCCTCCGCGGCCTCCTCCAGCGTCTCCGTGCCGAACCAGGGGACCGGCGCCACCTCCCCGAAGCCAACACGCCCGGCCGTGTCCTCCACCTGCACGACAAACCCCGCGCGCTCGTGCCACGGGCCGTGCGCCGTGCGGAGCGTGCGAGTGAAGGGAAGCCGGTAACGGCGGTAAGCCAGCTGGTAGATCATTGCACCATCGTGCAGTCTCAGCGTCGCGTCGGCAACATCATCGGGCGACGGCGCGACGGGTAGTGGCGCGTCCGCGCCGCGGCAAGTCTGGCTTTGGGTGCTTGCCAGATTGATGATCCGATCGGACCGCCAATCTGGCAGTGCTCCACCGGAGCGGACGCGAAGGACTGCGGGCGATTTTTGCTGCTTCCCCGCGCTGGGGAGGCGCCGCAAAAAATGGCGTTGCGATTTTCCGCCACGACGCTAACTCGTTCATGGCAACCATGACCAAGCCTGTCACGATTGCCCATCCGAGCGATAAGCAGTTCTACCCGGGCGCCGATGAGTTTTTCACCCGCCTTCTGCCTTTTGCGCTGACCTACGACGACGTTTCGCTGGCCACGCTGTACTCGGAAATCCTGCCCAAGGATGCCGACCTCGCCACGCAGCTCTCGGAGACGCTGCGCCTGCAGATTCCGATCATCTCCTCGGACATGGATACCGTCACCGAGTCGCGCATGGCCATCGCCATGTCGCTGAACGGCGGACTCGGCCTCATCCACTGCAACCTGCCGCCGAAGGATCAGGTGAAGGAGGTTGCGCGCGTCAAACGCCACATCCACGGCCTCATCCAGGATCCCATCACCATCGCGCCGGAACTCGTGATCGGCGACGTCCTCGCCATGATTGAACAGCGGCACTTCAGTTTCCAGACCTTCCCCGTCGTGGACCAGCAGGGCCGGCTCGTAGGCCTGCTGCCCGGCAGCATCGTGAAGGATCGCTATCGCGCCAAGAAAGTCACCGAAGCGATGACGCCCCGCGCCCGGCTCACCACGGTCCGGGAGCGCGACCTCGGCGGCGACCCCATCAAATACGCCGACACTTTCTTCAGCGAGCATATTGGCATCAACAAGATGCTGGTCGTCGACGACCAGGATCACCTGCGCGGCCTCGTCACCAGCACCGATGTCGAGCGCATCATCGGCGAGGCCAAATCCCGGCGGAAGCCCAGCCGGGATGCGCAGTTCCGGCTGGTCGCCGGCGCCGCGATCGCCCCCATTCGTAATCCCTCGGGCGAACCCGACCGCGACAAGATCATCGGGCATGTCGGCGAGTTGGTGGACGAGGCGGTGGATGCCGTCGCGGTCTCCACGGCCCACGGTCACAGCGCCGGCGTCGGTGACATGGTGAAGCTGATCCGCAGAGCCTTCCCTTCCCTGACCATCATCGCCGGCAACGTCACCAGCGCCGCCGGGGCGGAGTATCTCGCCGGCTGTGGCGCCAACGCCATCAAGGTCGGCCAGGGCCCCGGCTCCATCTGCATCACCCGCATGGTGGCCGGCGTGGGCATTCCGCAGCTCACCGCCCTCTACGTGGCCGGCAAGGGCGCCGCCGCCAGAGGCGTGCGGGTGCTCGCCGACGGCGGCATTGTGAAATCGGGCGACATCGTCAAGGCGCTGACGCTCGCCGACGCCGTCATCTGCGGCGGCCTTTTTGCCGGCTGCCGCGAAGCTCCGGGTGAGATCCTGGAAATCAACGGCAAGCTCTACAAACAGTACCGCGGCATGGGCACTCTCGCCGCCATGAAGGCCGGCTCGGCCGCACGCTATGGCCACGACAAGGAAGACACGACGCGCAAGATCTCCGCCGAGGGCATCGAGGCGCTGAAGGAGGTATCAGGTTCCGTCGACGGTGTGCTCGCCGACCTCATTGGCGGCCTCCAGTCCGGTATGGGTTATCTCGGGGCGCGCAATCTTCACGAACTCCGGACCAAGGCACGTTACGTCCACGTCACCGCTGCCGGCCAGAAGGAAGCCGCGCCGCACGACGTGATCGAAGTGTCCACGAAGACTCACACCTAGGCGCGGCAAGAGCTCAGGGTTCAGAGTTCGGATAAGCTTTTCGCAGCGCGAAAAGCTCTCCCAGAATCTCCTTGCTCCGCCGTTTTCCCTCCCCTTTCTCCTTCATGGCAGCAGGGGTCAGGTATCTCTGGCTGCCGCTTGAACCATGTCCCTCTCCCCGTTCAGCAGCCAGATCATCGCTGATGTCGGCATCAGTTTTGGCGACGAAGGCAAGGGCCGCCTTATCCCCGAGGTCGCCGAGGAACTGCGTGCGGCCCGCGCCTCGGTCTCCGTCGTCCTCAAGGTCAACGGCGGCGCCAACTCCGGCCACACCGCCGCCGGCATCAAGCTCAACCTCCTGCCCGCCGGCGTGGCCGTGCCCGCCGTGCCCCACCTCTGCATCGGCAGCGGCGTCGTGGCCGACCCCCGCAAGATCTGGTGGGAGACCCGCCCGCTGGAGCGCAAGGGCTATGCCGTGCTCCCCCGCCTACTCATCGACGAACGCACCCTCGTCTCCGACCTCACGCACCGCCTGCTCGACCTGGCCTGGGAGGACTACCGCACGCACATCCTCGCCGAGGAGCCGCGGGGCTCCACCGGCCGCGGCATCACCCCCGCCTATCTCGACGAGGTCGGCCAGTGGCAGATCACGTTCTCCGACTTCCACGCCGGCCCCAACTGGTTCGCCCGCAAGCTCGCCCAGCGCGCCGACCGCGCCCTGCGCGTCATCCAGCACGTGTGCCGCGTGGCGCCGGAGACATTTGCCGGTTTTTTCGACAAGCTCACCGCCGCCGAGCAGCGCGCCAACGCCGAGGCAATCGAGCTCGGTGTCTTCGCTCCGGCCGAGTTCGACTTCACCCGGTTCCGCGGCGCGGAGCCTTTCACGCTCAACCTGCCGCACCTGACCGAGGTTTACTGGCAGGCCGGCACCGCGCTCGCCCGCAACATCGGCGAGGTGCGCGAGCTCATCCTGCGCGAACTCGCCGCCGGACGCACCGTCATCGGCGAATTCGGCCAGTCCTACTGGCTCGACAAGCGCCACGGCTATTCGCCCAACGTCACGGCGTCGCACACCTTCACGCCGGAGTTTTTCGAGAGCGCGGGCGTGCCCGTGCAGCGCATCCACACCTTCGGCGTGGCCAAGGCCTACGACACCAAGGTCGGCACCCACACCTTCCTCACGCAGATGGACGACGCCCATCCACTGGCCGTGAAACTGAAGCAGCTCGAGTTCGGCACCAGCACCGGCCGCCAGCGCATGGTCGGCTGGTATGACGCGGTGGAGAAAGGCGACGTGCTCCGCTACGGTGGCTTTCAGGACCTGATGATCAACAAGCTCGACGCGCTCACGCATGCCGGCGACTGGCGCGGCGAGTTGCAGATCTGCACTGCTTACGAGGACGCCCAGGGCAAACGCCACGCCCATGTGCCCCGCAACGAGGCAGTGCGCCGGACGCTCCGTCCGGTCTATCTGCGCTGCCCCGGCTGGCCCGAGGACATCACCGGCGTGCGCCGTTTCGCCGACCTGCCGCGCAACGCCCGGCGTTACGTCGGTGCGATGATGAAAGCCCTGCTGGAGGTCGCCTATGATGGCGGGCGCTGGCCCGCCGGCGGCAAGCTCCCCAACCTGCGCTACCTCGGCGTCGGCCCGCTGCCGGCCCAGATCATCAAGGACGTGCCGTCGACGGTGGAACTGGTGAAACTGGCGGTTTAGCGACAGACTCTCCGGCCGCGCCCCACGCGCGCGCAGCAACATTCTCCCAGACAAGCGGCCACACCGGAAACCGCCGGGTAGGGTCTGCATCCGTGGCGCAGCGCTTCAGCCTGCGCTGTGTAGCGAAGCGCGGTCTTCCGACTTCGCCCTTCGGGCGACGACGGACATGAAAGAACCGCGCTACCAGCTGAGTCGTCCGCACATCGAGAGACGGCGTTCCGCCGGACGGCAGAACACCGCGGTGACCTGAACAGAGGTTATCCGCAAACCTCCGGAAGATCGCAGGGGCGCAGCTTGCTGCGCCCATTTCCGGAGGCGCGCTCTTGTCGCGCCCCTACGAGGCAACCATCGGAGGTGGGGTGCGTTCTGCTGGCCCGCGCCGCGGTGGTGGGGCTGACCAGCAGAACGCGTCGGAAATCACCGCGGAAACACGGCGCACTCAGGATAGCCCGTTCTCCAAATTCTCACGAATTTGGCTACAACTGCCGGTATTGGCTCAGAAATCCTGCAGGTGCCCCTCGCCGGCGCCGCGCCCGGGCTCGAGGCGCTCGAAGACCTCGCCGATCAAATAGATGGAACCGGTGACCACCACGATGTCTTCCGCTCCGCCGATGGTACAGCAATCCGGTCCCGGGAACACGGCGTCGACGGTCGTGCGCACGACCCGGCCGGCAAAAGTCGCGGGCAGGCAGTGCTCCAGTTCCGCATAGCCGCAGGCGCGGGCCTGATGCGGAACCACGAGATGGATTTCGCGGGCGTGCCGCGCAATCACCTCGAGCAGCGGCCGGGCGCGGCTCTCGCCGAGTGCGCCGGTCATGATGACCGGCTTCCGGCCGGTTGTGGCCGTGAGTTTTGTGAGGTTGACATCGAGCACCTGCGCCCCCTCGGGATTGTGCGAGGCGTCGAGGATGAGCGGCCGCCGGCCAACCGTCATCCGCTGCCAGCGGCCCGGCCAGCTGGCATGCAGGAGGCCGCGATTGATGACGTCGTCCGTCAGCCTCCAGGGCGCGGGCAACTGCCGGGCCACGAGCGTGGCCGTCGCGGCGTTCCAGCGCTGGTAATCGCACTCGAGGTTCGTCTGTGGATAGCGGCCGATCTCCGCGCCGAACTCCTCGCGCACCGAGACCACCGGCGCGCGGCACTCCGCCGCGATCGTCCGGATGACCCCCTCGGCCACGGCCGGCATGCGGCCGAGCACGACGGGCCGTCCCGGCTTGATGATGCCCGCCTTCTCGGCCGCAATCTGCTCCAGCCGGTTGCCCAGCATTTCACAGTGATCGAGTCCGATCGAAGTGATCGCCGCCACCTCGGGGAGCACGACGTTGGTGGCATCCAGCCGTCCGCCGAGTCCCACCTCAATCACCGCCAGGTCGACCCGGCGGCGCGCAAACTGCAGGAAAGCCATCGCGGTCATGAATTCGAAGAAACTGGGATGATCCTCGGCGCTGAACCGCGCCGGCTGTTCGGCCGCGGGCCGCAGTTCGTTCACGTAGGCGACGATCTCCTGTTCGTCCAGCAACCGCCGGTCCACCTGCACCCGTTCACCGAGCTTGACGAGATGCGGCGAGGTGTAGAGGCCCGTGTGCCAGCCGGCCGTGTGCAGGATGGCGTCGAGCATCGCCGCGACGGAGCCCTTGCCGTTCGTGCCGGCGACATGAATGACCGGATAGCGGCGCTCCGGGTGGCCGAGGGCCTCCACGAAAACCCGCATCCGGTCGACGCCGAACTTCAACCCCTTCGCCTTGAGGCTGAATAGGTATTCCTGCACCGGTGTGTAACCGGTAAATGTCCCGGACGTTGGCATGAAAGGGCGCGAGTCCAACCGGTCGGCGTGCCCGTGTCACGCCGTCGTTGCGCGGCGGGTCATCCGACGGCCTTGCCGGTCGCCGGCTTTTTCTTCACGTACAGCGCCAGCAGGATGTCCCGCAGCCGGTCGCGCATCTCGAGCCGGCTGACAATCTGGTCGATGAGGCCGTGCTTGAGGAGGAACTCGGCCCGCTGGAAGCCCGCCGGCAGCGTCTGCTTGGTCGTCTCCTTGATCACCACGGCGCCGGCAAAGCCGATCAAGGCGCCCGGTTCGGCAAGGATGACGTCGCCGAGCGTGGCAAAACTGGCCGTGACTCCACCCGTGGTCGGATCGGTGAGGATGGAGATGAAGGGGAGCCTGGCCGCGGCGAGCCGGCCCAGCGCCGCGCTGGTCTTGGCCATCTGCATCAGCGAGAAAATGCCCTCCTGCATACGCGCGCCGCCGGCGGCGCTGAAGATCAGGCACGGAATCTTCTCCTGCAGCGCGGTCTCGATGGCCCGCGTGATTTTCTCGCCCGTCGCGCCGCCCATCGAGCCGCCGCAGAAACGGAAATCCATCACCGCCAGAGCCACGGGAATGTCATGGATCTTCCCCGTGCCGCAGACGACCGCCTCGTTCAGGCCGCTTTCCTTTTCGTATTTCCGGAGCCGGTCGGGATATGGCTGTGAGTCCACGAAGGAAAGCGGATTGGCGGCCCGCACCCCGGCGGCCAGTTCCTGGAATGTCTTGGGATCGAGAAGGTTCTTGAGCCGCTCACGCGCACTGATGCGGAAATGGTAACCGCTGTTCGGCACCACCATCTGGTTGGCCTCGAGATCCTTGTTGAAGACAATCTCGCCCGAGAGCGGGCATTTCACCCAAACCCCCTTGGGGATGTCCTTCTTTTTTGGGGTGACGGTGGGATACTGGGGCTTGTTAAAATGCACCATAAATGAAGGTCAGCCGTGACCGAAGGTGACTACGTCGAGATTCAGGCAGCCGGCGCGGCGGAGCACGGAGGCGCAGGCGTTGAGGGTGGAACCCGTCGTGAAGACATCATCGATGAGGACGTAATGATCGGTGGGGGTTATGGCAGCACGCGAGCGCAAGGCAAAGGCATTTTTCAAATTGGCCTGCCGGGTGCGCCGGTCGAACGCGGTCTGCGTCGGCGTGTCGACAATGCGGCGCAGCGGCTCCTCCACCCGCAAACCCGGGCCGGCGGCCTCCGCGAAGCATCCGGCGAGGAGCCGGCTCTGGTTGTAGCCGCGTTCGCGCTCCTTGCGCGGGTGCAGCGGCACCGGCACCAGCACCGCGCCGCGCAGATAACCGGCCAGACCCGGCGCGGCGCGGATCAGGGCGGTGATGTCCTCCAGCACATAAAGGGCGCGATGGTACTTCAGCGCATGCACGAGCGAACGCGCCGGCCCCTTCAGCAGCACGCAGGTGCGGCCTTCGCGGAACGCCGGCTCAAGCTCCGCGCAGTGCGAACACAGCCGCTCACCGTGCACTTCGCCGTAGAAGGGATGCCCGCACACGCGGCAGTGCGGCGGCTGCACGAAGGCCAGCAGCGGCTCGCATCGGACGCACAGATGCCGCAGACCACCGCCTTCGACCAGTCCGCCGCAATGGACACACACCGGCGGAAACACAAGGTCGCCCGCCGCGCGCCAGAGTCCGCCAAGCTTGCCGGGGAGGCCCATGTCCTAGTAAAGCACCCGGGCGAGGAAGAGCCCCTGGGCAGGTGCGGTCTGGACGGCCGGGGTGCGGCGGGCCGAGTGCAAAACCGCCTCAACCCGGGCCGGGGTGAGCTTCCCCTGTCCCACGGCCACGAGCGCGCCGACCAGGCTGCGCACCATCTTGTAGAGGAAGCCGTCGGCTTCCGCGGTGAGGCGGAGTCGCGCGCCCCGACCGGTCACGTCGAGCCGGCGCAACTGCCGGACGGTGTCTGTTTTTTCAACGCCGTTGAAGGCCGAAAACGCCCGGAAATCGTGACGCCCGATGAGCCGGCGCGCCGCCGACCGCATCGCGTCGATGTCCAGTGGCTGGAGAATCGACCAGCAGAACGGATGGAGAAAGGGATCGGCCGGTCCGCCCAGATGCAGCTGGTAGAAGTAGATTTTGCCAGTGGCCGAGAAGCGTGCGTGGAAATCGGGGGCCACCAAACGCGCCGACCGCACCTGGATGGTGGCGGGCAGTCCGGCGCGAAAAGCCGCCAGCAGTTTGGCCGCGCCGTGTTTCCAGGCGGCGTCGAAATGAAACACCTGCCCGAGCGCGTGCACCCCGGCATCCGTGCGGCCGCTGCCATGAATGCGCACCTCGCGGCCCAGCATCCACGCCAAGCGGCGTTCGATGACGTCCTGCACGGCGTTGCCGTCAGGCTGGCTCTGCCAGCCACTGAAATTCCGGCCGTCGTAGGCGCACACGCACTTCCAGCGCTGGAGGGGAAGAACGTTCAGGAAAGGCGTGGTCATGGCTTCAGTCCCGGATCACACATGGATGAGCCGCCGATCGTCGGGATTCCGCGGGAGGCGCGCATCAAAAGTGCCGCATTGCCGCATCTGTAGCCGGCCTCGGCGAGGCCGGTCGTCCGGGGTCGGCGACCCCGGCTACAACCAGCGCGAACCCAAATCGCCGTAACGATTGGGGGATAAACCCGGATGGACGACAGCGAAGCCAAACTCGCCTGCCGACCATAGCTCGAAGAGCGACGGCTGGTGAGAGTTCGGTCTTCGTTTAGCCAAAGCCTCACGGCTTTGGCCACGTAAGCTGGAGTCATCCGTTTAATCCGGGGTTGATTCTTCCGCCGGGGTCGACGGAAGGTGCTGGTTCAGAAAATCCTGGAGGATGAGGCAGGCGGCGCGAGAATCGACCAGACCTGAGGCCCGCAGCACGCGCCGTTTGGCCTTGGGAATCGACTGTTCGGCCTCATAAGAGGTCAGCCGTTCGTCCACCAAGTGGACCGGCAGGCCGAAGGTCGCCTGGAGACGAGCAGCGAAGGCCTCGGCCTCCTTCGCCTTGAAACCGACGGTGTCATCCATGTTGAGTGGATGGCCGAGCACAAGGTCGGTGACGCGCCGCTGGCGGATCAGGGTGGCGAGTTTTTCCAGCCGGATTTCCGGCGAAGCGTCGGTCAGGGCCGGCAACGGCGTCGCCACGCCGAGTTCGTCGCCGTAGCTCAGGCCGACGCGTTTTTCTCCGTAATCGATGCCGAGGCAACGCATGCGTCAGAACGGTTTGCGATCAGGTGGCTGGTGATACCCTTCCGGTCTTTCACGGAGGGCACGAAATGTCGACAAACCATGCGGAAGGATGAAACCGCCGCCACGCCGCCCGTCGAGGCGCAAATGCAGTTGCGAAAACAGGGGTTTCGACGCACTTAACCCGGGTGTTGCACACTTTACTTTTCCAGCTGCATCCGCTTTCCCCGTCGTCAAGGCGGGGAAAGGCGATTTTGTCGCGGTTAACCCCGACAGAGTCGGCCTGCAGGGGCGGGCGTCGATCGCACGAGCATGGTGTGATGGATGCAGGTTAACAGCGTCTCCGTCATGCCCGCCGTCCTTCCCACTCTCTCACCGGCAGAACTCAGCCGCTACAGCCGTCATGTGCTGCTCGACGAGGTCGGCGTCGAAGGGCAACGCAAGCTGGCGGCGGCGCGGGTGCTCGTGGTCGGCGTCGGCGGTCTGGGCAGCCCGGCGGCACTTTACCTGGCCGCCGCAGGCGTGGGGACGCTCGGGCTGGCGGATCTCGACCAGGTCGAGGAGCACAACCTGCAGCGGCAGATCCTCCACGATACGCCGGCCATCGGCCGGCCCAAGGTCGAATCGGCCGCGCAGCGGCTCACCGCCCTGAATCCGCACATCCGGGTGCAGCTTCACCGCGATGGCGTCACCCCGGGCAACGCGGTGGCGCTGTTCTCCGCCTACGACCTGATTGTCGACGGGACGGACAATTTTTCCACCCGCTATTTGAACAATGACGCGGCCTTTTTTGCCCGGCGGCCGCTGGTCTACGGCAGCATCTTCAAGTTCGAGGGGCAGGTGTCGGTGTTCGATCCATCCCGGGGCGGCCCCTGCTATCGCTGTCTCTTCCCCGAACCGCCACCGCCCGGGAGCGTGCCCACTTGCGGCGAGGCGGGGGTATTCGGCGCGTTGTGCGGGGTGATTGGCAGCCTGCAGGCGATGGAAGCGATCAAATATCTGCTCGGCATCGGCCAGCCCTTGCGCGGCCGGCTGCTGGTCTTTGATGCGCTCGTCCAGCAGATCCACGCTCTCAATCTCAGGCGCGACGTCCATTGTCCCCTCTGCGGCAACGAGCCGCACATCCGGAAAATCGATGCGGCGGCCTATGACTTCCGGTGCACGGCTCCCGCGGCCGGCGGCACCGGGCACGACCACGAGGAAATCCCGGAGATATCGGTCGAGGGCGCCCGCCGCTTGCTGGAGGCGCAGGCCGGCCGGGCCCTGCTGCTCGACGTGCGCGAACCCTACGAAGAACAGATTTGCCGGATTGAAGGCAGCCGGCATCTGCCCATGCGCGCGATCGCTGGACGCCTCGGCGAACTGCCGCGTGACCGGCACATCCTGGTCCTCTGTCATCACGGCGGACGCAGCCGCCAGGTGGTCGAGTATCTGCGGACGCAGGGGTTTCCGGCGGTCAGCAATGTGGCCGGCGGCATCGATGCCTGGGCCGAACGCATCGATCCGCAAATGCGGCGTTACTGACAAAAAGGCCTCCGCTCCGGCGGAGGCCTGAAAATTACACCTGCGGGATCTTATTTCTTCTTCCGCGCCTTCACCAGGCCGAATGCCTTTTTGATATTGTAAACGCTCGGCAGCGAGATGCCGAAATCCCGGGCGATTTGCGTGCCGGACTTGCCGGCTTGAATGGCGCTCTTGATCTTGTCCTTCATTTCCGCCGTGATGCGCGCCCGTTTGCGGCGGCGCAGGGCCTTTTGCCCTCGACGCTTGCCACCCGCGCCCGAGGCCGCCCGGATGGCCTTGATCAATTCCTTGGCGCTTTGATAGCCAAATTTCTCCGGCAAGCGCGCCAATTCCTTGGCCCGCTCCTTTTCAATCTGCTTCTGCAGTTCGGCAATCCTGCCCTGATAATCAGCCAGTTGTTTTATTTTATTCACCGTGAGCATATGACATTTAGTAAGATTTCCGCTGCATATATAGACAAGCTTATATTTCAGCGCCTGTCGCGATCTTGTCCAAGGGAATTGGTATCCGCCCTCTGGGCGATCGTGACGGGCGGTGAATTCCCTCACCGTTGCGCTTGGATTATGCACCAATAAGCAGTTCACCATATCCGCTCTCCCGGAGTATAAATGAAAGTCAGATTGTTCATGAGCAAGCCCTGTTGCAGGCCGGCAGAGCCGGCAGTTGATTCGATATAATCAGGGCGAGCAGCTTCCATGAGACTTTCAGATTCAGTGGCCGGAACCGGCAATTCAGCTGCAACGATACGCAACAGGATTGGACGCAGGAGCCCATACTGGAGCGGCGCCGCCGCCGTCGCCGTTTTTGGCAGGAAACACGCGGCAAGGGCGCCGCGTCCCCAAGGAAGCCAATCATTGGCCGCCCGTGGCGCCAGCTGCCCCGTTATATATCAACATAAACCGACACGCTCCTAGATGGTCATCGCGTGATAGCCTCCATCAACGACGATTTCAGCTCCCGTGATGAACGAGCCGCCCGCGCCGGCCAGCAACAGGGTCGCCCCGACAAGTTCCCGCGCTTCGCCGAAGCGCTGCATCGGGGTGTGCCCCATGATGCGGGCCACCCGGTCGGGCGTGAGCACCTTGCGATTCTGTTCCGCCGGGAAAAAACCGGGGACGAGCACGTTGACGCGGACATTCTTGGGCGCCCACTCCCGCGCCAGGTTTTTGCTCAGGTTGTGCACCGCGGCCTTGGTCGCCGAATAGGTGAAGACGCGGGACAGGGGCACCAGGCCCGACATTGAGCCGAGATTGATGATCGACCCACCCTCCCCGCGCTCGACGAGGTGCCGGCCGAAGACCTGGCAGCCCAGAAACACCCCTTTGATGTTCACCCGCATGATGCGATCGAACTCCTCCTCGGTGATGTCGAGAAACGGCGTGGGCGAATTGATGCCGGCACCATTGACGACGATATCGACGCGACCCGACTGCTTGAGCACCGTTTCCAGCAAGCGATCAAGTTGTGCGCGATCCGTCGCCTCCGCCGCATGAAACCAGCCTTTGCCGCCGAAAGCCGCCAGCTTGGCGAGCCACGCCTTTGCCTTCGCCTCGTTGCGGCCAACGAGGACGACCTCCGCGCCCGCCGCCGCCAGGCCCTCGGCCATGGCCCCGCATAATTCACCGGTGCCGCCGATAACGACAGCCACCCGGCCGCTCAGAGAAAACAAAGAGGCGAGATAATCCTTCGGATTCATGGATGAAAGTCCGGGCCATCACCAAGCGTGATTTCCCGGCAAAGGCAATGGCAATGGCGGTGCCCCCCTCCTCCTCTGCGCCCATGTCCGCGGCGGCCAGGGCGACGTTGCCGTTGAACTTTTTGTGCCACGCGTTTCCTTGTAGACCATGCCGCGCATCCCGCTTGAGGACAACTTCAACGACGTCATCGCCAAAGCGCAGCGCGGCCTGCGACTGGATGACGCCGAACTGGCCCGCCGCGCCGGCATCAGCCCGAGCCGGCTGCAGATGCTGCAGAGCGGCACCTTCGATGAAGCAACTGCGCGCGCTGTCGCCCCTGTCCTCCGGCTTGGCGCCGGCCCCCTGGTCGCCCTTGGATGCAAGGCTTGGTATCCGGAACGGATCATGCCGCCGCGCGGCTTCGCCATGTTCAACACCCCTTATGAGGACATGACGGTGAACAGCTACCTCGTCTGGGACCCACGCACGCGACTGGCCGCGGCCTTCGACACCGGCGCCACCTGCGAGCCGATGCTCGGCGCCATCGAGACCGAGAAACTCGCCGTGCGCTACCTCTTCCTCACGCACACCCATGAGGATCATGTGGCCGATACCGCGCGCCTCGTGGCGACGACGGGGGCCGAGATCTTCTCGTCCGAACGCGAGCCCTTCCCGGGCGGGAAAATCTTTCGCGAGAACCAGACCTTTCACCTCGACAGCATCGCCATCAAAACCCTCCTCACCTGCGGTCATTCGCCGGGCCAGACGACCTACTTCGTGACCGGCCTGGCCTGGCCGCTCGCCATTTGCGGAGATTCCATGTTTGCCAGTTCGATGGGGGGCGGCCTGGTCTCCTACGAGGAGCAGTACCGCAACAACGTGGAGAAAATCTTCACCCTGCCGCGCGACACCGTCATCGCCCCGGGCCATGGGCCGCTCACGACCCTGGCCCAGGAGAAGAAGCACAATCCGTTCTTCGCGCGCTCAGGATTTGGCGGTCCGCCCAAAACGTGACGGCGTTTGAGGCAGACCGGCAAATCCTATTTCCAAACTTGCGCGCCGGGGCCAATTCGCCCAACGTGCACGTTCTGGTTTTTTCGGCGCGGTAGCCAAGTGGTAAGGCCGGGCTCTGCAAAAGCCCTATGCGCCGGTTCGATTCCGGCCCGCGCCTCCACCTTTCGCGATGCGAAAGGTGCCCTCCGTAGCCTGAAAGGCGAAGGAGGGCAATACCCTCGGTCGGCGCACCGAGCGAAAGGCCGGCATCCACGGTGTCACTTTGCACGGCTACCGTTACGCATGGGCCGGGCGCGCCAAGGTCGCCGGCTATCCTGAACGATTCGCCCAGCTCGCCCTTGGGCACAACAGTCAAGCTGTGCATCGCGCATACGCCAAGAACGCCCAAGTAACGCTGCCGCCCTTGGAAGACTACGAAAAGAACATGACGACAGGTAATATCATCCCTCCGCCCTCCGCGGCCGTCAGCTAGAACAGAGCGTCAGGGCGTATTAGATGCCGACTGAGCGATCTTCAAATAGGCTGAATGGACCACGCGAATCGTGGCTTCTACCCGGGAGATTGTCTGGGTTAGCCACTCATAATTCAGCGGCTCGCTGAGGGTGATTCTTACGCGGCCATGGAATGGTTTGCTGAACTTCAACAGCCGCATGGTGCTGGTCGGATCCTTAGCGTTCGCTGCCACTCTGCCATGCGCCAATGCGTCCCGGATACTAACCAGTTCCACATCGATTATCGGCCCTAAATTCAATCTGGTGGTCTCCAAATTGAAACGCTGTATCAATCGTTCCATGCTGTCGTAGTCGGTGATTTCGCTGATAGGCAGCTCCGTCCCCACAGGAAGCATCCAGATATCTGTACCGTGAGGCACCCCAAGCGCTGCTCGTTTCGGCAGCTTATGCAGAAACCCACGTATCAGCATCTCGAGAGCTTGAAACTTCGAAACCAATTTCCCAAGGAGGCGCTCAAACGTGATTTCACGTAGCACTTCGTCAGGGCGCGGATGCGGTACAACATCCGTCCGCAGATGAAACAACGGGTAATCAGAAGGGCGGAAGATCAGTAACTCACCATCATCACCGAGCACCAAATGCCCGATGAGAAATAGTTTTGGGGGTGTTACGTTCACATGTCCGGCCCCGACTGACTAACCTTTTTTTGCCCCGACTGACGTGAGCTCGAACTTCTCTCCGTAAACAGACTCATACACCAAACGAAAATCCAACGGTTCCAACACACTTTTGATTCTCGATTCGTCGCCTCGCTTCAGGCCCCGGAAGAACGCACGTAACAGCAGATATTCCCTCTGAGCCAGGATGCAGTAGCCCGGCTGAATCATCCCACTGTGCTCGACATTTACATCCATGCTGCCGCCGCACGCTTTCCTTATCATTTCCTCTATCGGCGCGTGGGTCACACTGGGGAATTCCTCCTTCCCAAAGAGCAAATCGAAACTCGCGACCCGCGCTGGCCCAAGCCCATAATTGACCAGCAAATAGCTAAGCTCGATGCCTTCATCTTTCATATGCCAACGAATGTCTGTGCCCACCGACGGCCTGAGGGACACGCGATTATGCTGCCGGGACAGATACGCCTGGTAGGCCGCGAACACGATCGCGAGCAAAGCAATTACCATTTCCGGGGACATGTGTTGTGCGAAAAGCCTGGCTATTCCATTAACCCTTTATCCCGAATTTTCGCACGCTTCAATCAATTTGACGCTTGCGAAAACCCAGGTCCGAGCGGTCGGGCACATGTTCCGATAACCGAACACCCGCCTTTCTTACGTAGGTTCTTTTCCTTCCAGAATTGACCCACCGCGTTTGTCACCTTGACGAGCCTGGTCCGGTCCTTGGCCAACTCCAAAACGTCCGCAGTTGCGAAATATTTGACGCTGTTCGGCGCTGGATTGCCCAACGGCTTGAGCAGCCGAGCCGTGACCAGAACAGGCACATCATGCGGCTGGCAATTCAGCACCCAGGCAGCCTGCTCCGCCGTCAGACGGGCCGGAAGCTGCCCCAGCAGCATAAAAAAACGGCGTTAATCGTCCCTCACGTCAGACTTCTGACCGCGCATTCGGGACTGGGATTGCGTTGTTACCGAGATATGGTGCTGCTCGGCATGGATATTGAGATGTATTATAAATTGGACAAATCTGGCTAATTATGTCAAAGATATAATACATCATGCCACGAACGAAACCCGTGCTCTTTCCGCCGACCATCCGCCAGCTTCAGGAGTTGGGGGAACGGCTCCGCCTCGCCCGGTTGCGGCGCCGCTATGCCGCGGCCGTGGTGGCGGAGCGGGCCGGCATCACCCGGATGACCCTTTACCGCGTGGAAAGAGGCGATGCCGGTGTGGCGCTCGGTACCTACGCCAGCGTCCTCCGGGTATTGGGATTGCAGGAAGACCTGGACGCAGTCGCACGTGATGATGCCTTGGGCCGGAAACTCCAAGACCTGAAACTGCCAGAACGGCGGATAGCGCCGCGCCGGCAGACCGCTAAGGAGCCGTCGTGAGTGGACGCGAACAGGTCGACGTCGTGCTGGATGCCGATTTCCTCGGCGGGGCCTGCCGCGTGGGTACGCTATTCCATGCGTCGGCCCACGGGCGGGCGACGTTCTCGTTCGCGTACGACCGCTCCTGGCTGGCCCGGCCCGACGCCTTTGCCATCGACCCGGACCTGCAACTGCACGCCTCCGAGACCTATCCGAGCGACAGTGCGGGAGTGTTCCGCATATTCCTTGATTCGGCCCCGGACCGTTGGGGCCGGGTGTTGCTGGACCGGCGGGAAATCCTCCGCGCGCGTGACGAACACCGAAAACCGCGCGGACTACTGGAATGGGATTACCTGCTGGGGGTGCACGATAGCTGCCGGATCGGCGCGCTGCGGTTCCAGCGCGGACCGGGCGCTCCGTTTCTTGACGATGACAACCACTTGGCAGCCCCGCCGCTCGCGTCGCTGCGGGACCTGCAGGCAGCCTCGCTCGCGCTGGAGGCGCCGGACGCGGCCGACCGCCCGGATTTCTCCCGCTGGCTCATGGCGCTCCTAGCTCCCGGAAGCTCGCTCGGCGGCGCGCGCCCCAAGGCCAACTTTACAGACACGGACCGGGCCCTCTGGATCGCCAAGTTCCCCAGCCGCGAAGACCGTCGCGACATCGGCGCGTGGGAAATGCTCGTGCACGACCTGGCGGAGGCCGCCGGCGTCGTCGTGCCGTCGGCGCAGATCCTGGCCCTGGGCGCCTCGTATCGCACCTTCGCCACGCGGCGCTTCGACCGCACACCGGCCGGCCGGCGGCGGTTCTTCGTGTCGGCGATGACGCTTCTCGGTCGGACCGACGGCCAGGGCGGCAGCTACCTCGAATTGGCGGAATTCCTCAGCACCCGGGGCAGCGCCCGCCACCGCGCCGGCGACCTGCGCCAGCTCTGGATCCGCGTCGTTTTCAACGTGCTCGTGTCGAACACCGACGACCACCTGCGCAATCACGGTTTCATCCTGGAAGGCGACGGCTGGCGGCTCGCGCCTGCCTTCGACCTCAACGCCAACATCGAACGCGCTGCGCACATGCTCGCCATCGACACCCGCGACACCACCCCGGATGTCGGGCTCGCGCTGGAGACTGCACCGTTTTACGAGCTGCCGAAGGCCGAAGCGGAGAAGATCCTGCGGCGGGTGCGCAACGTGGTGCGCACCTGGCGGCCACGCGCGCGTGCCCTCCGGCTGCCGCGCGAGGAGACCGAAATCATGTCGGCCGCGTTCCGCGAGGCCTGAAACCTCCCCGGCAGCACGGACCGCGGCAATCTCCGCCCCGGGGCCGATCGCGGCGAAGACAAGCGCCAAATCAATTGAGGCCGGGTAATATGCCCCGCGGTGAGGCAAGCCACCGCAATTGCCTACCAGCGGATCTTCTTGGACCGTCGGCCGGAAATGTACATTGGCTCCTTGCCGGGGAGCGGGCTCATTTGAACTTAGCGCTATAGGCGTAGATGAGGAGCGCCGAGTCCTGTCCGTCGATCAACGCCATAGAAGATCTTTTTCCCATCGGAGTAGGAGCGGACCTTTGCGGCCATCTGCATCTGCTCGTAGATTGCATCGTCTACCTGCGCTCAATACTGGAGAAGGAAGATCTCAGCGGAGCTCTGGAAGAGCCGTTGAATCTGGTCACCGTTCTTCCCCATGAGGTTGGGCGTCAGCTTCTTTTCAGACCTTTGCCCTTGAAGGCGAACGCCACGGCGCGGCGCCCCGTCGAACCTGCGATGATAGCCATCATCGGTTACCCGTTTCGCGCCTTCGTTTCGAGCTTACGCAGCCGCTCCGCCAGATCGCGTGGCACGCTAAAGATCATTTTTCTTCCTCTCCTCTTTTGCAGCAATACGCCGCGTGACATCAAATCCAGCAGGTCTGTTCTCGCTGTTTGGTACACAACGTTGTGACTCTTGCGGTGACTTTCTATGGTGTATTCTTGAAATGGGTGTTTGAGCGCGTGCCGGATCAGGTCAGCCTGCCGATGGTTAAAAAGATCCAACACCCGCAGATGAGCCTCGAGCTCCCGTATTTCCGTCGTCTTGCGGGCGATATATTCATGCAGCTCTTCGATCGCCCGCCGCATGACCTTCGCTTGCGCCACGATGAAATAGGTCAGGTCGTTGTCATCTGTCTCTGTGTATAGAAACGATCGGCCATACTCCACTGGCGCCTTCCGCAGAATGTTCGAAATCGAAATGAATTCGAACAGCCAATATCCCGCATGCATCATAGCCCAATAGAATAGAGCTCGGGCTGTGCGCCCATTGCCGTCCGCAAATGGATGATCGTATGCCAGCCAGAAATGGAGGATGATGGCGCGCACCACGGGATGAACGAAATATTCCGGCGTCGCCCCGTTCGCAAAATCGCACATCGCCCGCAGACGAATAGGCAATTCAGCCGCTGCTGGCGGCTCGTGAAACACCTCGCCGTATTCATCGCCCACCACGAGTTTCTCCTCCGGTTGCCGCAGCCTGCCGGCTGCGTCCGCCTTTTCGAGTGTCTTTTCCGTGACCAGCCGATGAAGCGAAAGCACTAAGTCGGGCGATAGCGCATCCTGTTTTAATTGTGTGATGCGTTGCATCGTCACGTAGTTGTTCAGAATCATTTGTTCGCTTTTGTCGCGCGGCGGTCGACCAGTGCGGATCATTTCCTTTGCAGCCTCACGCGTTGTCACCGCTCCCTCCAGCTGGCTAGACGTGATGGCCTCCTCAATAAGCGAGCGGATCAGGTAACGATCGCGGGTCTGCGGATTTGTGATCGGTTCCGATATGCCAATAGATCGGCCAACCTCCATATCGATTTCGTGCAACTGGGCTTGCACAAAGTCCGGGAGGCAGAACCGGAATGAGATCCCTGTTTTGTCCTTCAGAGGCACAGCCTTCGACGCAGCTATGCGTCTCATCTTGGTTGCCAGCCACCACTCCTCCAATGTGGAACCGGCCGGTGGGCTCAAATGCCGCAGGTGATCCCAATGCGGATATTCACCCGGCGGCGGCTGAAGCTGCAGAATGGCGTCAAACCGGTTGGGATCGCGTAATTTGGTGAGAACTCCCATGTATGGGGGCGGTTTTGTTGGCATTTTCATAGTCAATTTGCTACTAATTAGCGTCATATTAGTAGTTCAATGCAACTACTAAATTAGAATCGACTAGTAGCACATTGGCCGACTGCCCACTTGATCTTCCAATGGTGAACCATCCTCCGCTTATGACAGGCCAATTCGAACTCCCGTTAGGCCGATTCGCCATGAATTTTGGCGCGCTCGAGTGGGCGTTAATTCAGGGTATCAGTATGATCGCTGCGCGCGACCCGGCGCGGTACGAAAAGGTGAAACTGCCGACTATGTTCGGCGATCGGTTAAAGCTTTTCGACAAGATGGTTCGGCACGAGGTGACAGACACAGCCTGCCTCGAGGCGCACACTAGCCTTGTTTCTCAGATTCAGACGCTCGCGAATACTCGCAACGATCTGATTCATGGACCGTGGTTCGATATTCCCGGCACCAACATCGACCAGGTGAAAGGCAAGCTGATCAAGAGACAATTGCTTCTGGGCGAGCTACACGCGCCCACGGCGGCCCGGGGCGTGACTCCGGCCGAGGTAGCGACCGCCGTTAACGAAGCGCACGAAATGACAAAGGCTTTGAGCTCGCACTTGGCGAAGGTCCGGAGCGTGCTGCCTAAGAAACCGTAATCTATTGGTTTTCCGTCGGGCAACGCGTCTTTGCGCTTGGCGAGGTAGCTTCTTGCAGACCCTCGCTGCATTATGGTCCCTTCGCGACAACACAGACCAGCGGACACCAAAACGGACACCAAACGAGTTAAGATTGGCATGCGTCAGTAGTCGCAGATTGCGCTTGGTTACCTCTGAAAATCGGCCATTTTGAAGCCGCAATCGCGATGATAAACGGCCGATTCCGCCCCGCGCCTCCAGCCTTCGCGGTGTGAAAGGTGCCCTCCGTAGCCTGCAAGGCGAAGGGGGGCAATGCCCGCTGCAAACGCGGTGATGTTGAAGGCTGCCCTTCGTAGGCTTGGCGAAGGAGGGCGATTGGCTGGCGGCAGCGAGGCTTCCGCCGTCGCCAAAGGCTATGACGGACAAGACGGCCGGCAGGCCACCCGCCTACGCTTTCGCAATGCAAACGCTACGGTGAGGCGCCGCGTTGTAGCCCGCGGGCGAAGGCGGACTCCTCACTCGTGACCGGTTGGCGTGGCTTCATGCTTGCCCTGCGCAGGCTCCAGCGAAATTGCCACCGTCGGCGCGAGCGCTCTAGCGTAACATGGCGGAGTGAATTCAAATACCATCTCCATCCGCGTGCTGACCGCACGGCCGCCGAAGATTGCAGGTGTGAATCGAAACTTCTCCAATGCCCGAAGGGCGGGTCCCGAAAAAACTGGGTCGTCCGACCGTAGCACCGCAGTGTCCGTTACGGATCCACTCGTATCTACAACGAAAGACACGATGACGAGCTGAGGGCTGGGATATCGCGCCATGAGCACTGATACATTGCCATTAATATCGGCGGATGACTGGGACTGTATGTCGCTGGAGAAATTCCGATGAGAAATAACCGCCGGGAAATACGGTGTCGCCCATTTCGAAACTTTCGGCGCTCGAATGGCGATGCCTTCGTAGTCCTGAGGCTCCTGAGTGGCAGAACCCGCGAAGACAATTGGCAAAACGACCCGGGCAGCAACCGGGGCACCCTTCCGCCGCGGCGGAAGGAACTGCCAGCCGGGCACCGCGCGCAGCGCAGCAGCGGCAAGTTGCCGATCAGCTGGATCCAGTACGCGAGGCACGAAAGGATGGCCGGTCGGATCGACGAGCATGTCGACTTCGACAGTCTGTGGTGTCCGGCTGTAGGCGGGACGAGCGTCCTCCGGCATTTCCCCAGACCTAAGCTTTACTGGAGCATCAAGTTCTGAGGCTTTCGCGATGGGAAAACTGAAGTCGCCTTGGCCGTCTGCGCCTGCGTCGCACAATATGGTCTCGCAGGAACTGGCCTCAAAATAGCGAGCGAGACGCAAAGCAGAGGCGCCGCCGACGAGCCGTGCGTTCGGTGACCAGCCGGCATCAAGTGCCCTCTTGATCACTTCCGGACGATCCAGCCGGATGGCTTGTTCCAAAAGGAGCGGCGCTCGGTCGGAGTGAAGGTCAACGCTCGCGCCGGCCCTCGTCAGCTCAATAATCGCTTCAGGAGCACACTCGAGCAACGCAATATCCAACGCTGACAAGCCGCGCCGGTTGCGGATCTGCAGGTCGGCGCCGTGCGCGAGGAGCAACCGTACGAGCGTCGGGCGATTCGCGCCTGCCGCAATTTGCAGGGCCGTCACACCCAAAACCGTCTGCCGATTCACATCCGCACCATGTTCCAGCAGCAAAGTGGCAGTCGCCTCGGAATTTCCTTCGGCCGCGGCGATCAATGCCGTTATGCCCTTTTCTTGCCCTGGGCGGGGCGTGTCCTTCGTCTCCATAAAAAACGCCACGGCGTTCGGAGTGACCCCGCGAGTCAGCAAGAATTTCACCATGGGGGCGTTGCCTGACCTAGCGTGGTTTACCAAAGCCCACTCCGATCCAGGACGGCTGAAGTCATACTTGCCTCCAAGCTTGAGCAACAATTCGGCGATTTCCGTCTGGCCAGAGCTAGTCGTGACTTGCAGCAGGTTAAGCCCGTAAGAACTCTGATTGGGAGCTCCAGCATTCGCAAGAAGTCGGACGACGTCGGTGTGGCCGTTGGACACAGCGCGTTTTATGGCGTCAAATGATCGGGCGACGTTAACTTTGGCTGCAATGAGAGTTCGCACTATGCCGGTGCGGCCTGCCAATGAGGCCCAATCCAGAGGAGTGCCGTAGGCAGCCGCCACCTTATCCCGGAGAGATGGCTTCAGTTTCAACAGGAGTTCCAAGGTATGTACGGCTCCAGCACCGGCTGCGAAATGCGCAAGTGTTCCGCGCGGCGACATCTGACCGAGCTTCGCACCGGCGGCGATGGCTTGCTCCAACGCCAGAACATTGTCCATTAACGCCGCAATAAACGCACGGTTAGTCGGAGGATCCTTGAATTCTGGAGTCGGTGCAACGAATGCACCGTTACTCCACAAAAGCACCGCTGGTTGACCGCTGAATTCGTTTTGCGACAGATTGAACGAAAAACTCCGAGAAAATGCCGTATCGGGGCCAAGACGAGTGATTGCGCGGGGTATTACCTTGGTGACATGTCCGTTTTCAATCCAAAGAGAGATAATGGCTAAGTTATCAGGCAAATCCGTCGACCAGCCCGCGATTTGCAAAGCTGCCTGCTTATTGACGCGGTCGGGCTCAAGCGGAATAGCTTCGATGTGGAGTTTCGCCGTGGCGTACAATTTTTTAGAAGCTGCGTTTAAATAGTCGATTGGACGCTGGATCGAGTGTGGGGGGAACCAACGAACCAAGGCCGCGTTTTCAATGAGGTCGCCTTCAAGCCGCCAAGTGCCGCCGGCCGGTGCAGTCAATAGGTGATCGCCATCGCGTACCAGCAGTTGATTCGCTTCGACTTTAGCCAAAGGCAGCGCACGGGCGCCTTTCTCGCAGACAAGTCGTAACTCGTCGGCAGCACTCAACACGCCGAGACTCGGGAACACCGCGAGCGAGAGCAGACAAAAAACACACCAGTTGATCAACGATATGCGCCGGGAAACGCGAGCCAACGCTTTGGCTCGGTTGATCAGAGTACCGTTAGTCATGCACCATTGCTGGCTAATCGTAAATAGTCGGTCAAGACCGCGGATCTGGTACCCAAGTGCGGGCCACCGCTCAAGCGGTTTCCTGGAACTGGAGGGCGTGGAGGAGGGCGTAGAGCCCGCGGGCGGCGAGCAACTCCGCGTGGGTGCCAGTTTCGGCCAACCGGCCCTGGTCCATCACCAGAATGCGGCCGGCGTTCTGCACCGTGGAGAGGCGGTGGGCGATGATGAACGTCGTCCGCCCCTGCATCAGGCGCTCCATCGCCTGCTGGATCAGCCGCTCCGACTGCGTGTCGAGCGCGCTCGTGGCCTCGTCGAAGATCAGGATGCGAGGGTCGCGGAGGATGGCCCGGGCGATGGCGACGCGCTGCCGCTGGCCGCCGGAGAGCTTCGCCCCGCGCTCGCCGACCATGGTCGCATAACCGTCGGTCAGCCGGGCAATGAACTCGTGCGCGTTGGCGGCAGCCGCGGCGGCCTGCACCTCCTCGCGCGTGGCGTTGGCCCGGCCATATTTGATGTTCTCCTCGAGCGTGCCCGAGAAGAGCACGTTTTCCTGCAGCACGATGCCGATCTGACGGCGCAGCGACTCGACCGTCACGTCGCGCACGTCGTGTCCGTCCACGAGCACCCGGCCCGAGGCGACGTCATAGAACCGCGCCACGAGATTGATGAGTGTGCTCTTGCCCGAGCCGCTGGGTCCGACGATGGCCACCACCTGCCCGGCCGGAATGCGGAAGCTGACCTCAGTGAGCGTCCGCGGGCGGCCCTGGCCGGGGGGCGCCAGTTCGTAGTCGAAATTCACGCCGCGAAACTCGACCTCGCCGCGGATCGCCGGCAAGGTCTGCGCGCCCGCGCGATCGGTGATGTCCGGCCGGGTGTCGAGCAGCGCCCACATGTTCTCCAAGGCGGTGTTGGCGCGCTGGAAGATCGCTGCGAGGTCGACGAACCGCACGATGGGAGGAAACACGAAAACGATGTAGGCATTGAACGCCACCAGCGTGCCGACGGCCATCGCGCCCTGCGCGACCAGCCAGCCACCGTAGCCGAGCACGATCAGCGCTCCGAGCGCGCCCAGCACGTCGGCGATGACCGCGAGGCGCGTATTGCGCAGCACGATCCGCGAGTAGTTGGAGTAATCGGCGTTGATGCCGTGAGCGAAGACATCCGTCTCGGCCGCTTCGCGGGTGAACGACTTGACCAATCGCGCGGCCGCCACGCGCTCGTGCAGGAAGCCGACGACCTTGTCCCAGTTGTCGCGGTGCACCCGGCTTTCCTCGCGCATGCGCCGGCGGTTGTAGAGGTAGTTGATCGCAAAGAGCGGCAGCACGAGGGTCACCGCCAGCGCCAGCCGCCACTCGACCCAGAAGAGGAAGCCCAGCACCCCGACCACCGTCACCGAGTCGGCGATGATATTGATGAGAAAGCCATTGGTGAGCTGGTAAACCTCATTGGTGTCCTGCGTGATGCGCGAGATGACGGTGCCGGTCTGGTTGGCGTCGAAGTAGCGGAGCGAAAGGGTCTGGAGGTGCGCGAAGAGCCGGATGCGCAGGTCGCACACGATGCGCATGGCGCTGAACTGGAGGACGCGGTTGCGCACCAGCGTGAGCCAGCCGCGCAAAAGAAACAGCAGCGCGAACACCACCAGCAGCCAGCCGAGCTGGCGCAGATCGTGATGCGGCAGCGCCTCGTCGATGATCAGCTTGAGGATCCACGGCCCCGGCAGCGTGAGCAACGACGCCAGGAGGATCAGCAGCACGCCGAGGGTGATGCGCCAGCGATGCGGGCGGGTAAGGGCGAGGAAACGTTGAAATGCGTTGCGGGACATGGGAAAGGTTGCCTCCTACCAGCAGAAAAAGGGCCGGTAGTAAAGGCGCGCCGGACCTCAATCGTTACGATGCAGCCGGTAGTCCGGGGTCGGCCGTTCGACAGGCTCACGACGCCCCTTGGCGAGATCAGATGATTCCGCCCGACAGCCAACGCCAGCACAAATCGTCGTCATGATTCAGGCGCCGGATGTCAGGCTGGACGGAAAGCTTGTCGACCGAAAGCGTGGTGGCTAGAGCTTCACCCGTGAAAGTTCGCGGGAAAGATTACCGGGCCGTGTGGATGGAGGGGCGGGATGTCGTCGTGATCGACCAACGACTCCTGCCGCACCGGTTTGCGTTGTTGCGGTTGAAAAATCACCGCGCCACCGCCAGCGCCATCAGGACCATGATCATCCGCGGCGCCGGCACGATCGGCGCCACGGCAGCCTACGGTCTGGCGCAGGCGTGCCTGGAGGTGGCGCCACATGCGCGGCGATCGTCGTTCGGCCGGCATGTCCGCCAGGCGTATGCGACCCTGCTGCAGACCCGTCCCACGGCGGCGGATCTGAAACACGCCTTGGATCGCGTCCTCGCCCGGGTCGAAAAGGCCGCCGACGTGGCGGCCGCGCGGGCCTCGGCCATAGCCGAGGCGGGGAACATCGCCGACGAATACGCGGAGCGCGGCCGGAGAATCGCGAAGGTCGGATTGCCGTTGCTGCGGAGCGGCGCAAGGGTGCTGACCCACTGCAACGCCGGCTGGCTGGCGCTGGTGGAATGGGGCAGTGCAACAGCGCCGATCTACCTCGCCCATCGCCGGGGACGGAAGGTGTTTGTCTGGGTCGACGAGACCCGTCCGCGCAACCAGGGAGCCAGCCTGACCAGCTGGGAATTGCTGCAGGAGGGCGTGCCGCACAAGATCATCGCCGACAACGCCGGAGGATTTTTTATGCGCCGTGGCGAGGTGGATCTCTGCATCGTCGGCGCCGACCGCATCGCCGCCAACGGCGACGTCGCGAACAAGATCGGCACGTACCAGAAGGCGGTGCTCGCCCACGAGAACGGCATCCCATTCTACGTGGCCGCACCGACCCCGACCATCGATCTGAAATGTCGGAGCGGGAATAACATCCCCATCGAGGAACGCGACGAGGACGAAGTGCATTATGTTGGAGGACGGACCGCACGAGGGAAACTGGAGCGTGTCCGCATCTCGCCCCTCCGGACCGCCGCGGCCAATCCGGCTTTCGACGTGACCCCCGCCCGGTATATCACGGGAATTATCACGGAGAACGGGATCTTCAAACCGGGTGAGATCCGCCGGTGCCTGCGCCAGGCGCGGGCATGAAATTCGATCCTGGGTCCGCGCATCAGCGTGACTGCCGGAGGCAGGGCGCTCTGCCGCACAGCATTCTGCTGGACAGCAGAACGCGACGCGGCGGCGGGGCTGGCACGCGAGAAGCACGGACGGCCCGGCGGTCCGTCCCTACCGCAAGCAAGGCCGCGGGTCCGGCTCCCCTCCCCTTTGCCGCCGCGCTTGCCCCGCAGGCATTGGCCGTTAGTCATTGGCCATCCTTTCATGCCCACCACCGTTTTCACCATCGCCAACCAGAAGGGCGGCGTCGGCAAGACCACCACCGCCGTCAATCTCGCCGCCGCGCTGGCCGAGAAGAAAATCCACACCCTGCTCGTCGATCTCGACCCCCAGGCCAACGCCACCAGTGCGCTCGGCATCGAAAAGCAGGAAGGCCGCAGTCTGTACGGACCGCTCCATGGCGAGGGCGCGGCCCTGGAGATGATCACGCCCACTCCCTACGAGTATCTCGCCCTCATCCCCTCCGAAGTCGATCTCGCCGCGATCGAGATCGAACTGGCCCAGCAGGAAAATTACCTGCTCCGCCTCCGCCAGACGCTGCAGCCGGTCCGCGATTCGAACGGCTACCGGGTGCTCATCATCGATTGTCCACCGGCGCTCGGCATGCTCTCGATGAACAGCCTGGCCGCCGCCGACCATCTGCTGGTGGCACTGCAGTGCGAGTACATGGCCCTTGAGGGGCTTGGTCAGATCCTCAAGGTCGTCGAGCGCCTGAAAACCGCGGGCATCAACGGCGGCCTCGACATCGGCGGCATCGTCATGACGATGTTCGACATCCGCACCAATCTTTCACGGCAGGTGGTCGACGAGGTGAAGAAGCATCTGCCAGACAAGATCTTCGACACCCTCATCCCGCGCACGGTGCGCCTGAGCGAGGCGCCGAGCTTCGGCAAGCCGATTTTCCAGTATGATGCCACCGGTCCCGGGGCCATCGCCTATCGCAATCTGGCCAAGGAGGTCATCGCCCGCTTCAGGCTAAGTTCATAGCCGGAACGAATCACATGGAGAATACAACCAGCCGCGCCAGTGGTGGGTCAGTTTATGTAGGTCGGGCTTCATGCCCGACAATCATGCGCCTCGATATCACACTGGCGGGGATAAACCCCGACCTACAGGATGGTTCAGTCCCGGCAAACTGATCCATTGCGCCCGCTTCGGGCCGGTTGCGGGGTTCCAGAGTGTGCCTAGTTTTACCCTCCCATGTACGCCGCGCTGACCAAGTACCGCCACGTCTTCCTCGTCGGCTTGCAGAGCAATCTGATCTACCGCTGGAACTTTCTCATCCGCGGATTCTTCTCCCTCGCCCGGCTGGCAGTCGTGTTCATCCTGTGGGGCGCGGCCTATGCCGGCGTCACGCAGATCGGCGGCTACTCGGTCGGCCAGACGTTCACCTATTTCACCGCGCTGATCGCGCTGCAGTTCATGATCGGCGCCTTCAACGAGGACTACCAGATCGGCGAGGAGATCCGGAACGGCCTGATCAACCAATTCCTGCTCAAACCGATCAACTATTATCTCTATCGTTTTACCGTGTTTCTCGCCGCGCGCATGGTCTCCGGCGTGCTGGTCTTCATCCCCCTGCTGGTGATCTATCCCCTGATCCGGACGCACCTCACCTTCCCGGCCGAGCCCTGGCGCCTGCTGCTGGGCGTGCCTGCGCTCATGCTCGCCGCCATGATTCAGTTCACCCTCGCCTACTGCTTCGGCCTGCTGGCGTTCTGGTTCCTGGAGATCCAGGGTTTTGTCATCCTGTCCTATGCCGCCGAGACCCTGCTCAGCGGGCAGATCTTCCCGCTCGATCTGCTGCCGCCGATGCTGTTCAAGGCCGCGCAACTGCTGCCCTTCTATTACATGATGTATTTCCCCGCCGCCATCTTCACCGGCCGCCTCGGGTTCGAGGCGGCGCTGCCCGGAATCGCGCTGCAGTTGGTGTGGGTCGGGCTGTTCATCATCATCGCTCGCGGCCTCTGGCTGGCCGGCCTGCGCAAGCACACCGCCGTCGGCGGGTGACACGAAGGTGGACCTCATGAGCGCTCCTGTCATCCAGCCTGCCTAGAAGCTATCCCAAAACCTAAAACAGATATGAATCATCAGGCATTGGTAGGGGCGCGATCTTGTCGCGCCCCCCGAGAGGGACGCAGCAAGCCTGCGCCCCTACGATTTGTTCGCCGGTTTTGGGATAGCTTCTAGCCCCTCTTTCCACCAACCGATCTCCGCCGTCGTCCCGCCGCCATGTCTTTCCGTCAATACCTCAACATCTGGCTCGCCTGCCTGCGCTATTCGCTGGTGCGCACCATGATGTTCCGCTTCGATTTTTTCCTCTGGGCGGCCGTCGAGCTCGCCTGGATGGGGGTCAACGTGCTGCTGGTCGAGGTCATCTACCGGCACACCGCCTCCGTGGCCGGCTGGGGCAAATACGAAATGCTGCTGCTCGTCGGCACCTCCATGCTGATCCAGCGCCTGCTGATGGGCTTCTTCTGGAGCAACCTCTTTGAGATGGGCCGCAACGTCCGCACCGGCTATTTCGACTTCTATCTCTCCCAGCCCGGCAACCCACTTTTCATGATTTCCACGCGCAAGCTCGATCCCGACAGCCTGATCAACACGTTCGTGGCTGCCTCCGTGGTCTTCTACTCCGTCCATCGCCTGGGTCTGCATCCCGGCGTCGCCGGCGTGTTGCTTTACCTCCTGCTGGTTGCGTGCGGCGTCGTCATCCACTACAGCCTGTTCCTGCTCACCACCTCGACGACGTTCTGGATCATCAAGACCGAGGGCATTGAGGGCAGCTACTTTTCCATCGTCGATTTTTCGCGCCTGCCGCGCGAGGCCTTTCGCGGCTTCGCCAACGTCCTGCTGGTCTACCTGCTGCCGGCGGTGGTGGTGAGCAACGTCCCCGCCCGCGCCCTCATCCACGGTTTCCAGCCGGCGTATGCGCTCTGGCTGCTGGCGGCCAGCGCGGCGTGGCTGGCCCTGGCGGTGTTTGTCTTTCACCGGGGATTAAAACGCTATGCCAGCGCAAGCTCGTAATCGCACGCGGCCTGCTGCCAGCTGGAGCTTCCCGACCTTGACATGAAGATTCCCGACCAACGACTGGCGGTCCTGCAGCAACGCCTCGGCCACACCTTCCGGGATCCGACGCTGCTCGCCTGCGCGCTGACGCACACCTCCTACCTGCAGGAGCATCCCGCGACCGGCCCGGGCAATCAGCGGCTGGAGTTTCTTGGCGACTCGGTGCTGCAGCTCATTCTCTCCGAATCGCTGTTCCAGCTTTATCCGGACGAACGCGAAGGCGTGCTGAGCAAATGCCGCGCCACCCTCACGAAAGGACGATTCCTCAGCCAGCTCGCGCGGGACCTCGGACTCGACGCCGGCCTGCGCCTCGGCCAGAGCGAAGAGCAGGCCGGCGGCCGCCTGCGCGCCTCGATCCTCGAGGATGCCCTCGAGGCGCTGACCGGCGCCATTTTTCTCGACAGCGACTTCACCACCGTCCGCCGCGTGGTGCTCGGCTGGTATGGCCCGCTGGCCGGGCGGCTCGCCGTGCTCCTGGGCGAGGACAACCCGAAGGGCCGCCTCCAGGAACTGGTCCAGCCCAAACACGGCAACCGGGCCCTGCGCTACGAGGTCACCCACACCGCGGGTGCACCCCATGAGCGCGAATACGAGATCAACGTCTACCTGCACGATGCCTTGCTCGGCTCGGGCCGCGGCAGTTCCAAAAAACTGGCCGAGGAGGAGGCCGCCCGCGCGGCGCTCGCCACCTTCACGGCGTCCGCCCGCCCGTCTGCGCAATGACGGCGGCCCGATTCGGCGCCTCCGACTCCGCCGTCCGCGCTCCTTTCCCCATGCCGTCCGCGGACAAACCTGCGCGCTGCAAAATCGCCGGCGTGTGCGCACCGGCCCGCGCCGCCGTGCTGACCACCCTCTTCCAGCGGCAGCCGGCGCCGGTGTGGCTGGTCATCACCGAGGAGCTGGGCGCTGCCGAGCAGCTCGCCGAGGATCTCCTGCTTTTCCACGAGGCGGCCGGAGACGACTTGACGCGGGAGGTGCGGGTTTTCCCGGAGTCACTGGCCGACAGTCGCGATATGCGCGAGGCCTTTGCGGCGTCCAGCGACCGGCTGGCCGTCCTCTCGAAACTGCGGACGGTCCGGACGCTGACCGGCGCAATCAGGCCGCATGTCCCCACGCTGGTCGTGGCCACGACCCCCGCCGCCCTGTTGCAGCCCGTCCCGGCCCTGGAGGAATTCATGGGCAAGGAGATCGTCATCATGCGCGGCCAGCGGCAGCCGTTTCAGGAATTCATCGAGCAACTGCGCGCCTTCGACTACGACTCGGAGGTGGTCTGCGAGGCGCCCGGCCAGTACGCCGTGCGCGGCGGCATCATCGATGTGTATCCCGTCACCGCCACCCACCCCTACCGGCTCGACTTCCTCGGCGACGAAATCGAGGACATCCGCGCCTTTGACCCTGTGACCCAGCGCTCGGGCGACCGGATCGAGCGCCTCACGCTGTCCGGTTCCCCCCGCCTGCAACTCGCGCCATCCGCCACCGGCCTGGCCGACTACCTCAACCCACGCACCCATCTGGCGTTCATCGAACCGGCGGCGCTGGAGGCAATCCTGAACCTGATCGCCCGCAACTCTCCGGCCGGCGTCTCCTCGCCTCCGGCCGGGCCGGCGGCCTCACTGGAGCCCCTGCTCGCCCGGTGTGCCGCGGTCTTCGGCTTGAGCGACCTCGATGAAGCCTCGACGCTGTTCGAAGGCGCCGAGACCGAGCAGACGTGGGATACGGAGAGCCTGGTCCATCATCGCCGATATCCGGACGACGCACTGGTTGCCCATGAGCGGCTCCAGGCCGAGGAAGAGGCCCGCCACCAGTTTTTGCAGCAGGTGGCGCGTTGGCGGCAGGAGGGTTATGCAATTGTCTTCGCCGTTTCCAAGGACGGCGAGGAGCAGCGGACGCGGGAGATTCTCGGCTCCCTTCCGGAACTCAAGAAGCCGCCCCTGCGGTTTCTGCACGGCACGATCAACGAGGGTTTCCGCATCACGCCGCGCGGATCCTCCATTCTGGACTGGCCGGCGTTGGCGCGCCGGGACGGGAGTCGGGACGCCGGACTGGTTCTTGTCACCGAGACCGAAATCTTCGGCCGCCAGCGGCAACGCCGGTCCGGGTTCCGGCGTCGCGTTCTGCCGTCCGGCAGAACCGCGCCCGCGCAGATCGACCAGCTCCTCGACTTCTCCGAACTGGTCGAGGGCGATTTCGTCGTGCATCTGCAGCACGGCATCGCCCTCTACCGCGGTCTCACAAAGATTGAGACTGCCGATGGCGTGCGCGAGATGATCTCGCTGGAATTCGACGACAAGGTGATGCTGCACGTCCCGCTGCAGGAATCGCACCTCGTCTCGCGTTACGTCGGGCTGGCCCGGACGCATCCCCAGCTCGGGCGCATCGGCACCGGCCGCTGGGAAAAAACCCGTGCGGCCGCCGAACGGTCCACGCTTGATCTCGCCGCCCAGCTGCTGGAAATCCAGGCCAAACGCGCCGCCCAGCCCGGCCACGCTTTCGCCGCCGACTCGGCCTGGCAACGCGAGTTCGAAGCGTCGTTTCCGTTCACCGAGACGCCCGACCAACACCGCGCGATCGTCGACGCCAAGGCCGACATGGAGCTGGCGCGTCCGATGGACCGCCTCATCTGCGGTGATGTCGGCTATGGCAAAACCGAGGTCGCCATCCGGGCCGCGTTCAAGGCCGTGCTGGACGGCCGGCAGGTGGCGGTGCTCGTGCCCACCACCGTGCTGGCGCAGCAGCACCTCAACACCTTCCGCGAGCGCATGGCCGGCTATCCCGTGGCCGTCGAAATGCTCAGCCGTTTCCGCTCTCCGCGGGAGCAACGCAAGATCCTGGCGGCGGCCACCGCGGGTGAGATCGACATCCTCATCGGCACGCACCGCCTCATCCAGCGTGACGTCCGCTTCAAAGACCTTGGACTTGTGATCATCGACGAGGAGCAGCGCTTCGGCGTGAAGCACAAGGAGGTCTTCAAGCAATGGCGCGCCCACGTTGACATCCTGTCGATGAGCGCCACGCCCATTCCGCGCACCCTCTACCTGGCGCTGACCGGAGCGCGCGACCTCAGCGTCATCGAGACCCCGCCCGCCGACCGTCATCCCATCCAGACCATCGTCAAGCCTTACGACGAAAAACTCGTGGTTGACGCCGTCCGCCACGAAGTCCATCGGGGCGGGCAGGTTTTCTACCTGCACAACCGCGTGCTGACCATCGACCTGGTGGCGCAGCGCCTGCGCGAACTTCTGCCCGATCTGAGCATTGCCGTCGGCCATGGACAGATGGACGAAGACGACCTTGAGCGCATCATGACCGATTTTGTCGCGGGCCGCCATCAGGTGCTCGTGTGCACGACCATCATCGAGAGCGGCCTCGATATCCCCAACTGCAACACGATTCTCATTGAGGGCGCGGATCGCTTCGGCCTGTCGCAGCTCTACCAGCTCCGCGGGCGGGTCGGGCGGTTCAAGCACCAGGCCTATGCCTATCTGCTGCTGCGCCGGCACGCGCGGCTCATGGACGTCGCGCGGCAGCGTCTCAACGCCCTCCGCCAGCACAACCAGCTGGGCGCCGGCTTTCGCATCGCCATGCGCGATCTCGAACTGCGCGGCGCCGGCAATCTGCTCGGCCCGGAGCAAAGCGGGCACATTGCGGGCGTGGGGTTCGAGCTTTATTGCCAGCTCCTGCGCCAGAGCATCGCCCGTCTGAAGGGCGACCGCGCGGCCGCCGCCATCCGGGCGGCCGTGAAGCTCGACTTTGTGTTCGTCGGTGAAGGCCAGCCGACCGCCGGCCGCCGGCGTTATGAGGACGGCTACACCGTGCTGCGCGACGCGGAGTTGGCCCACGGCGGATGTCCCCGGATCCAGGCCCGCATCCCCTTTGACTACCTCGGAGAAACCCGCCTGCGCATTGATTTCTACCGTCGGCTGGCCCTGGCCGAGGGGCTCGCCGGGCTCCGGACCATCGAAACCGAACTGCGCGACCGCTTCGGGCGGTTTGGCGACGAAGTGCGCGCCCTGTTGCTGGTCACGGAAATACGCCTGCGGGCGGAACAAAAACAGGTGCTATCCGTCGAATCCGAAGGCAATCGTCTCAAATGTCTGCGCCGCTCGGGGCAGCACGCGAATTTCGTCATGCCGGGAAAGAGGTTTCCCCGCTTGACCGCTTCCCGCCCGCTCCTAAGGTTGCGCGAGATCGCCGCCTTCCTGAACAACCTGCCGGAAACATGATCCATCCCCGCGTCGCTGCCGTCAGCGTCTTGCTCCTCTTCACCGCTGCCTCCTCCCTTCGCGCCCAGCAGCAGCAGGCCCCGGCGGTGAATGACGGCCTCGACTTGCGCTTTGCCAACGGCATCGCCGCCATCGTGGAGGACAAGATCATCACCGTGGATGACATCCGCCGCGAGATCGCCCCACTGATTCCCACGCTGCAAAAAGAGTCCCGTAACGAAAAGGAGTTCAACGAGAAGCTGGAGGCCCTGCAGGACGACGTCATCCAGAACCTCATCGATCGCGTCCTCATCGTCAAAGAGTTCAACAGGCCCAAGGACGGCGACGAGAGCAACAGGCGCCAGGTCCCCGCCAGTATCATCGACAACCAGATCGCCGAGATCCAGATCACCCAGTTTGACGGCGATCGCTCCAAGTTTCTCGCCTATCTCCACTCGCGCGGCATGACCCTCAAGGAATACCGCAAGGAGGTGGAGGACGACATCATCTACAACTACATGCGGCAGCAACAGCGCAAGTCGCAGAGCATTGTCAGCCCGGTCAAGGTCGAGACCTATTACAAGGAGAACAAGGACCGCTTTTACCAGGAGGACACCGCGCTGCTGCGTGTGATCCAGTTTACGCGCAAAAACGGGGAGACCGACCCCGTGCTGCGCGCCAAGGCGGAGGAAGCGCTGGAAAAATTCCGCACCGGAGAACCATTTGCCGAGCTTGCCCGGCAATACAGCCAGGACACGCGTCGCAGCAAAGGCGGCGACTGGGGCTGGACCAAGCGCTCCGACATCCGCAAGGAATTCAGCGACACGCTCTTCAACCTGAAGAAAGGCGATGTCAGTCCGCCCATCATCATCCCGGAGGGCTGCTTCCTGCTCTACGTCGAGGATCGCAAGTATGCCGGCATCCAGCCCATCGACGAAGTACGCGACGAGATCGAGCATATCCTTGCACAGCAGATGACCCGGCAGTCGCAGGAACGCTGGCTCGAGCGTCTGCGCCGCAATGGCTACGTGAAAATGTTCTGAGTCCCGGGTCGGCCGCGTCGGGAAGGCCGGACTTGAGTCAGCAACGGCGGAGGGAGCCGGAATCGCGCCGGTCCGGTGCGGCAACCATCGCTGATTGGGCGCATAAATCCACACGGCGGATTTTCCTTTTCTTGGAATCTCCTTTCCCAATCATGCTGGCGGTGTGAATGCCCGCGATACTCCCTTTTCACTGCGGCTGCGTGAACTCGCCCTGGGCGAGCGGCCGCAGGAACGGCTTGAACGGTTTGGCGCGGCCGCACTGAGCGATACCGAGCTGCTCGCCATGCTGCTGCGGAGTGGCAGCGCGGGCATGGATGTGCTCGCGCTCGCCTCGCGACTGGTTGCCGAGGCGGGCTCGCTGGCCGGCCTCATCTCGTGGACGGAAGCTGATTTCCGCCGGTTGAAAGGCATCGGCCGCGTGAAAGCGCTGCAACTCGTGGCCATGATGGAAATTGCCCGCCGTGTCCTCGGGCAAAGCCAAGGCGAGGCCCCGCTGCTCAACCGTCCGGAGCTCATTTTCGCCTACTTCCAGCCGATCATCTCCGGCCTGGCGGTGGAGAAGCTCTGGGTGTTGTGCTTGAATCGGAAGAACCGGCTCATCAAGCGCGTGGAGGTGACCTCCGGCACGGCCACCAGCAGCCTGGTCCACCCGCGGGAGGTCTTTCGCTCGGCCATCCGCGAGGCGGCCACCGCCGTGATTTGCGCGCACAACCATCCCAGCGGCGATCCGGCGCCGAGCGCGGCCGATCTGCAAGTGACCAGGCGACTGCGGGAAGCGGCCCAAGCCGTGGATATCGAACTGGCGGATCATCTCATCCTCGGAACGAAGACGGCCGACCCGACCAACCGAGGTTATTACAGTTTCCGCGAAGCCGGGCTGCTGTAACCTTAACCGCATCAGAAGCGGAAAGCTCCATCCGGAAGGCCGGAAGCAAAAAACCGCCCGTTTCTTCACGGACGGTTTTTGCGCACCAAGATGGTAACAAAAGCCTACTGGGCGAAGGTCAGCGTGCGGAGGCCGGCAATGTTGGTGACCATGATCGGTGTGCGCTCAGTAAACTGGGCCGGGTAGCTCTCATTGGCCACGGTATTCAGTGCCTTCACATAGGCGGACGAACCAACCAGTGAGGTGATGTCGGCCGTGGATACGCCATACTCCAGAAAGTACTGATCGGCCGCCGCACCAAGCTCACGCATGTTGTTCAGCACCGTTTTGTCCTGGGAACTGGCGCGGACCTTCTGAAACGCGGGGATCGCCATCGCCGCGAGCAAACCGATGATGACCACGACGATCATTATTTCAACAAGAGTGAAGCCCTTGTTGAATCGAGTTACTGCATTCATGGGGTAGTAATGTGGAATGATACATAATAAGAATAAGAAAGCTCCCTGCTCACCCGGGAGTAAGTGCAATCAAATTTCATTTTGATTGGGCCTACAAGCAGGAATACTCACGAGAGCCTGGATAGATTGGGTCAGATGCCGCTCGAAGTTCGGCCCGAGAAGCCATTTGACAGCATATGGTCAAGCAAGCGGCTTTGCCTCTGCCGGCACGAAAAATTGGCGCCCGTTGGCGGGTGCATGCCAAAAGTTCTCCGGTCTTCCGCGTTCCTACCCTGCCTTCACGACAAACGTCATTCTCCCGCGTGGCGGCCAGCCGTTACTCAGAAAGGCAGCCGCGCGCCACCGGTCCCAGCATGATTCGTCGCATCCCCATAAACTGGCCACCGACCGGCACGGATGGCCCGGCCTCAAATTGGTGGTGGGTGATGGATTCGAACCATCGAAGGTCGGAGACCAATTGATTTACAGTCAATCGCGTTTGGCCACTTCGCTAACCCACCGCACAAAAGGAGCGGTCTAGTTCACGCCTCACCTTTCAAAGGGCAAGGACTTTTTCTGATTTCACAGTCGCTGCCATGTCTGGAAAACCCAGGGCAAGAACCGGAACGCTGGGATCCCCGCTCGAACTCGCCCAGCGGGTCCGGCGAGCCGCGGCAAGCCCTTCCTTTTACTGCTGCAACCGCGTTATTTCGTGGCCGCCGCAGCCTTGACAAGATCCACAAACGAGCGCGCTTCGAGAGAGGCACCGCCGATCAAGCCGCCGTCGATATCCTTCTGTGCCAGCAGCTCGGGCGCGTTGGCCGGTTTCATCGATCCGCCATACAGGATGCGGATCTTCTGCGCCACCGGCTCGCCAAAGAGCTTGCTCAGCAGGCTGCGGATGAAGGCATGCACCTCCTGCGCCTGCTCCGTGGTCGCCACCCGGCCGGTGCCGATCGCCCAGACCGGCTCGTAGGCAATGACCACGCTGGTCGCGAGCTCCTTGCTGACGCCTTGCAACCCGTGTTCAACTTGGGTCTGGACGACCTTGAGCGTGGCGCCTGATTCACGCTCCTGCAGGGTTTCGCCGACGCAGACGATGGGCTTGAGCTGGCTCTTGAGCGCGGCCAACACCTTCTGGTTGATGAGGGCGTCGGACTCCTTGAAGAAGGTGCGGCGCTCACTATGGCCGAGGATGACGTAGCTGGTGAAGAGGGCCCGGAGCATCGCGGCCGAAATCTCACCCGTGTAGGCGCCGGCCGGCTCGGTGTGCATGTTTTGCGCCCCGAGCTTGATGGCGGTCCCTTCAAGCGCGCGGGCAACACTTTCGAGCGCCGTAAACGGCGGGCAGACGACGATCTCGACGTCGTGCTCCTTGCCGACGACCGTGACGATCTCCTTCACCAGACTCACCGCATCGGCGGAGGTCTTGTTCATCTTCCAATTCCCGGCGATGAGCTTTTTGCGCAGCAACATGGACGGGGTGGAGGGAGAGGAAGCGATGGTCATGCTAGGTAAGGTGTCGGGGCGAGATGATGGTGGAATGAAATCAAACCAGATACTTGTCCGTTTTGCCGGCGACGGGCAAGCTTGCTTGCGGATTCCGGCGGCAGCGAAACCGGACCGTCACCGGGCGGAGGAATAATCAAACGGTGTCGAGTGCCGCCACGCCGGGCAGCACCCTGCCCTCCAGAAATTCGAGACTGGCGCCGCCGCCGGTGGAGCAGTGCGTGACTTTGTCGACAATCTTGAACTTCTTGGCCGCCGTGGCGGTGTCGCCGCCACCGACGACGGTCGTGGCACCGGCCGCAGTGGCCTGGGCGATGGCCGCGGCCATCGCCTTGGTGGAGTCGGCAAACTTGTCGAACTCAAACACACCGGAAGGACCGTTCCAGACGATGGTCTTGGCCCGGCCGACAGCCTGCGTGAAGAGTTCGATCGACTTCGGCCCCGCATCGAGCCCCCTCCAGCCCGCGGGGATGCCCTCTTTTTCGGAGACCAGTTTGGTGTTGGCCGCGGCGTCGAACTTGTCGCCACACAAGAAATCGACCGGCAGCGTGATCTTCACGCCCTTGCTTTTCGCCTTGGCGAAGAGCTCCTGGGCGATCTTCGCGCCCGCGGGATCGTAGAGGCTGTCGCCGATCGCCATGCCTTCGAGTTCCTTCTTGAAGGTGAAGGCCATGCCGCCGCCGATGATGATCTCATTGGCTTTTTCGAGGAGATTGTTGATGAGCGGGATCTTGTCCGCAATTTTGGCGCCACCGAGGATGGCCAGCAACGGACGCTGCGGGTGATCGAGCACCGCGGTGAAGGCCTTGAGTTCGGCCTCCATCAGGAAGCCGGCGACCTTCTGGGATAGCTTGACTCCGACCATCGATGAATGGGCCCGGTGCGCCGTGCCGAAGGCGTCGTTCACATAGACATCGCCCAGCCGCGAAAGGCTGACCCGGAAGGCCTCGACCGCCTTCGGATCGGCTTTGATCGAAGTGCCGTCATCCTGCTTGATTTTGCCCTCTTCCTCGATGTGGAAGCGGAGGTTCTCGAGCAGCACGACGGCGCCGGCCTGGAGCGCGCCGGGCGCGCAGGCTCTTTCGATCTCGGGGCCAGCGCAATCCGCCAGGAATCGTACCGGCTTGCCGAGCAGCTCCTGCAGTTTCGCAGCAACCGGTTTCAGGCTGTATTTGGCGACCACCTTGCCGTCGGGCCGGCCCAGGTGGGACATGAGGACGACGGAGGCGCCGTGGTCGAGCGCATACTTGATGGTCGGAAGGGCCGCCACGATGCGCTGCGGGTTGGTGATGGCACCGGTGGCCTTGTCCTGCGGGACGTTGAAATCCACGCGCATCAGCACGCGCTTGCCGGCGACATCGATATCGCGAATAGTTTTGTACCTGGCCATGATGGAAGTTGACCACGGATTACACCGACGGGCACGGATGGGTCACTCCAGTATCCGTGGGCATCCGCATAATCCGCGGCCGGCTTGGTTCGATGCTGCGTGTTATAGCTTGGCGGCGATCTTCTTGGTGAGATCCACCACGCGATTGCTGTAGCCCCACTCGTTGTCGTACCAGCTTACGAGCTTGAAGAATTTCGGATTCAACTCGATGGAGCTACCGGCGTCGAAGATCGAAGAGTTCTTGTCGTGGATGAAGTCCGTCGATGCGACCTCCTCGTCCGTGTAAGCGAGGATGCCTTTCAGGTACGTGTCGCTCGCCTTCTTGATCGCGGACTTGATCTCGGCGAGTGACGTTGCCTTCGTCGTCTTGAACGTGAGATCCACGACGGACACGGTCGGGGTCGGCACGCGGAACGACATGCCGGTGAGCTTGCCCTTCATCTCCGGGAGCACGAGCGCAGTGGCCTTGGCCGCGCCAGTCGACGACGGGATGATGTTGATCGCGGCGGAACGTCCGCCCTTCCAGTCCTTCTTCGAGGGACCGTCGACCGTCTTCTGCGTCGCGGTGTAGGAGTGAATCGTCGTCATCAGGCCCTCCTCGAGGCCGAAACCTTCCTTGAGCATCACGTAGACGAGGGGCACGAGGCAGTTGGTCGTGCAAGAGGCGTTGGAAATGACGTGGTGCTTGGCGGGATCGTACTTGCCGTCGTTCACCCCCATGACGACCGTAATGTCCTCGTTCTTGGCCGGAGCGGAAATGATGACCTTCTTGGCACCGGCGACAATGTGGCCGTAGGCGGACTTTGGATTATCCTTGGCCGCGTCGGTGAAGAGGCCGGTCGATTCGATCACGATCTGCACGCCCAGTTTGGCCCAGGGAAGCTCGGCCGGGGTCTTGGCGCTGACGACCAGGATGTCCTTGCCGTTGACGACGAGCACGTCGTCATCGGTTCTGTCGGCGGACGACTTCTTGGAGCCGACCGTGCCATTGAAACGACCCTGGGTGGAATCGTACTTGAGCAGGTAGGCCAGGTTGTCGGCCGGCACGATGTCGCCGACGGCGACCACGTCGAACGTCGTGCCGAGCAGACCCTGCTCCACGAGAGCACGAAAGACGAGACGGCCGATGCGGCCGAAACCGTTGATTGCGACTTTAACAGCCATGGTTTTCTCCGTTTCTGGTTATTAGTATTCTGATTCAGGTGAATGCGGCCACAAGCCGCCAAGCTAATGGACTCAAGAGCAGCATCCCGGCTTTGGCAAGAGTCTTGCACGCGGCATAATCGGCGGGAAAAGAACGAAGGTGGCAGCCTCACTCGGTCATCCACAGGCCGCAGCCAAGAGCCGGCACGAACAATTCCTCCTCCACCACCTGGATGGGTTCGTGATCACCGAGCTGAAAGAAGCGATCATGGTCGGCCACTTGCCGCCAGCTGGCGTGCGCTGCATCTCCCAGCGGAATTTCGACATCCTGCAGAGTCGGATTGACGGCAAAAAGCAGCCGTGACGATCCTTGGCTCTGATCGGCGTTGAAAATGGCCGCCGCCACCGTCGAACCGGGTGCGAAGTGGAACCGGAAAAAATTTCCGCCCGGCCGGGAATACTGCCGCAGCAGCCGTCCGCACTGGCCGCGCCGGAATGCAATCCAGTCCGCAAAATAGGCGTGTGTCGCGGGGAAGCGGTACAGGCGGCGGTAATCGAGCGCGTTGAGGTCGCCCCGCAGGTAGGTGTTGTTGGCACCTTGCTTCGAACGAAGAAAATCCTGGCCGGCGGCCAGCATGGGCATGCCGATCGAGACCATGAGGATGGCGCACATGAGGTGCGTACGGCGGATGTCGTTGAGGGTCGGATGCAGGCCGTTACCGTCGGAATTCTCCGTGATCCCGTCGATCCAGGTCCGGTCGTCGTGCGATTCGGTGTAGTTGACGGTCTGGGCCGGCCAGGCGGCAAAGAGCCCCGGCGAACCCTGGAGAAAATATGCAAACATCTCCTGCGTGCTTCCGCCCCGCACATAATCCCGCAGGAAGTTGCGGTAGCCGTCGTTCCAAGAGGCGTAGCCCGTGGTCCGCAAATCTTGCGCGATGTGTCCGCGAAAACTCCACGGTTCCGCGATGAGTACCACGTCCGGCTTCACACGTTTGAGCGCGATCTCGATTTCGCGCAACACTTCCATCCCGAGCAGCTCGGCGAGATCGAGCCGGAAGCCGTCGACGCCGTAGACTTCGATGTAATGCGTGAGGCTGTCGACAATGAGCCGCCTGGCCATGGCGGCGCGGGTGCGCAGATCGTTGCCGCAGGCGCTCCAGTTGGCGAGATGGCCGGCGCCGTCCTGCTCAAAATAATAGAGCTTGTCGACCTGCATCAGGTGCGGCGGCACGCCGACATGATTGTAGACCACGTCGAGCAGCACGGCCATGCCCCGACGATGGAATGCCGTCACCAGTTCCTGCAGCTCCCGCACTTGCGAGGCCTTTTCCGGCGCCAGCGCATAACTGCTGGCGGGGGCAAACCAGTTCACGGGCATGTAGCCCCAGTGATATTCCTCGGGTGTCGCGTTATCGAATTCCTGCACCGGCTGAAGCTCGACCGCGTTCACGCCCAGCCGGGCGAGATGAAAGTCGGGACTATCGACCCATTGGCGCAGCCCCGTGAAACCACGACGCACCTCGGGTTTGAGTTTCAGCGGCACCTGCGCCATGAGATCGCGCACATGCGCCTCGGCAATGACCAGGTCCTGCCACGACGGTGTGTGGAAGCCGCGGTCCGCCGGCGCCAACCGGGACCGGTCAAGGATGATGCCGGGCCCTTCCCGTCCCACCGCCGCCCATGCGTAGGGGTCCAGAATGCGCCGGTTGGGGTCGTACAACCCGAAGGCGTTGCGCGGTCCGTCCAGCGTGTACCAATAATACCAGCCGTGCAGGTTGCCGTCGAGGCGCGCCTCCCAGGCGCCGTCACTGCGGCGGTCCATGTCGTAGCTGGCCGCGGCGTCGAGCCTTTGCAGGTCGTCGCAAATATGCAGCCGCAGACTCCGGGCGCGGGGTGCGAAGAGCCGGAAAATCGTCTCGCCACCGGCCACCTGGGCACCCAACGGCACGTGGCACTTCGTCTGAAAAAAGAATTCCCCGGGCCGCAACGGCACCGCCCCGGCCGTCGCATCATCAGCCCACCGGACCACCAGTTCTGCTGTCAGATCGACGGGCTCGGTGGTGGTGAAACGAAAGAGGTGACGGCCGGTGCGCGCCGGGTCGATGGCGTAGTTGTAATTGCCTAAATCGTCGCGCACCGCGTTGGGCGCCTGGGCCGGCACCGGCAGCCAGCGGTGCGCGCCGGTCACGAACTTGAAGCGCTGGGCCGGCGCGGTGAAAAACCGGCTGGCATGCGCCGCAAACAGCAGCACGGCCTCGCCGTCAAGCGAGGCCGGCAGCAGCCTCCAATCGGGATTGCCGACGGCCTGCTGCCAGTCGTTAAAATCTCCCGCCAGGTAGACGGCCGTCGCCGCCGGATCAATGTCTGGATGGTGTCCAAGCTGGAGAAAGAAGAAGATCTCGCCCCAGGTATTGACGAAATAGCCGCTTTCGCAGCCGAAGGTGTGGTCAGCCACCCGGGCCAGTGAGGCGAAGGGCCGACCGTCCGGACCGAGGGCCAGGGGCGGCAGCGCCTCCCCGGTCCAATCGCGGCTCAGCTCGATGATGCCGCCATCCGGGGCCGTCAACCAGGCTTGAGCGATTCGCTGGTCATGCAGGCTCATGCAGAAGCACAAGCATCAGGCATCGAGCGGGAAGGCGCCAAGCACGAAGTGGGTACCGGCGCCGGTTGTTCGTGCCGGCCTTTCTTCAAGGCCCGGGTTCAAACGCCTCTACCAGCGCCTTGCCGTCGAAATACGCCGGCCGTTCCAGACCGAGCAGCCAGCATGCGGTGGCACAGGTATCCTCCGTGTTGACCTGCAGTTTCCCGATCCGGGTGAGATCAAAACCGTGTCGTACCCCCGGTCCCACCACGATCCACGGAATGTGCCGGCTGGGTGCGTCATCGGGCCCGTGCTTGAGCCCGGCACCGCCATGATCTGCCGAGATGATGATGGCCGTGCTGGCGCGCAGGGCGGCCTGTTCGAGCGCCGCCAGAACGACGCCAAGGTGGCGGTCGAGGGCGGTGATGGCGGACAATTGTTCCGGTGAACCCCACCCGTGCGCATGACCGGCCCCATCCACCCCGGGGAAATGGATGAACAGCAGGTCGGGTTTGTGCCGCCCGATGATTTTCACCGCCTCAGCGGCAACGTTTTCATCGGTTCCCTTCGCGTCGCCTTGAATGCTGACGAAGGTAACCGTACCCGGCTTGTTCAACGCGCCGAACTTGGTTTTCCCGGCGATCATCGCGGTCTGGTAGCCGGCGCGCGCAGCCAGTTCGAAAATCGTCGGTACCTGCGGATGCGCCGGCTCGCCTGGCGTCGGGATCCCGTTCCATCCGATGCCGTGCTTCTCCAGCGTGACTCCCGTGAGCATGCTCGTGTGTGACGGCAGGGTGACGGCGGCCGGGATGGTGCGCGCCCACATGGTGTAGGCGCCGTTCTTGATCAGGCCATGCAACACCGGTGCATCGGCGAGCAGGAGGCAGTCCGGCCGCAGGCCGTCGACACTGATAATCACCACCTGCCGCACTGCGGGCAGCGGGCGGGATGGTTTCGCCGCCAAATCCGGGGATTGCGCCGGCGCAATCGTGGAGAGTCCAACCCACAGGGCCAAAGCAAGCAACAGCTTCATAGAAAGGCGTTGCAGGCTAGCCGGCTGATGCTTCGAGTAAAGGTCCATTCCGCGACGTTCCGGTGACAATTTTGTGAAGGGTTTTTTCCGCCCACGGTGTTTATGTCCCTGTCATGCATCACCGTTATCTCACCCTTATTCCGGCAGCGCTGGCCGTCCTGCTGGTGAGCTGCTCCACCACATCCACGCCTTCCGCCTCCACCGGCGCCGCCCCGCCGCCTGCGGTAACCGCCGTTGGGAACGGTCCGGAGAGCAAGCTGCAAAAGGGCATGCCTGCGGAAGCAGTCAAACGCCTCATGGGCGAACCGGACGAAATCACTCGCATGCAGTCGCCGACCGGCAAGGCCGAGGTGTGGGTCTACCATCGCACGATCCGGGGCGCCCAGCAGCAAGTTCCCGCCGGCACGCGGTCCACCCCCGTTACCGTCAAGGACAGCGAGGGACGGGATCGCTTGGTCACGACCATCGTAGAGACCAGCTATAGGCAGCAGGTCGAAATCATCGAAGAAACCATCAGACTGCTGATGTTCGACGGCAAATACCTCGAACAAAAACGGGACATCCAGACGCGATACGAGTACCTGTGACACTGCGGAAGAGTGACAACAAAAGTGGCTCTCACGCTCCCTTTGCCCTCCAGCGCCGTGATCCGGCAAGCCTGACCGCCGCATGGCACAGGCGGTACAAGCCATCTGACGGCGACAGATCCTGCTTCGCCCTGAAGGATTGCGCAACGTCTTGACCCGGGGGAGGCGGTGCCACGTTGGCAGCGGGCCATCACACGGTGCCGGATGCTCCGGGGGTCGCAATCCGTTGACCGGAGGCGGACGGAATGTTTCTTTTGCGCCCGGCCCTAAATGCGGCTTTCTTCGCAACTTTCATCATGCGAATTCTGGTCGCCATGTCCGGCGGCGTTGACAGCAGTGTCGCCGCGCTCCTCCTCAAGCAGCAAGGCGTTGAGGTCGTCGGCGCCTACATGAAGAATTGGATCAATGAAGACAACATCCCTGGCGACTGTCCCTGGATGCAGGATATCGAGGATGCACGCGCCGTGGCCGGACAGATCGGCATCGAGTTTCGCGTCGTCAACCTCATGCGCGACTACCGCCGTCTGGTCGTCGATTACCTGCTCGACGGGTATGCACACGGCTTCACACCCAATCCCGACATCATGTGCAATCGCGAGATCAAGTTCGGGGTGTTCCGTTCCTATGCAAAAACCGAGGGGTTTGCCGCCGTGGCAACCGGTCACTACGCCCGGCGCGTGGCGGGCGCGGATGGGGCCTGCACGTTGTGGGAAGGCGCCGATCAGAACAAGGACCAGTCGTATTTCCTGGCGCTCCTTTCCCAGGAGCAGCTCCGCGAGGCATGCTTCCCCGTCGGACATCTGACCAAACCCGAACTGCGCACCATCGCGGCCAGACATCATCTCGCCACCGCCGGCAAGAAGGACAGCCAGGGCATCTGCTTCATCGGCGGGGTGAAGATGCAGGTCTTTCTCCGCGCCTACGTGCCCGATCATCCCGGCCCGATCATCCGAGCTACGGATGGAAGGGAAATCGGCCGCCACCGGGGCCTGCATTACTATACCGTCGGTCAGCGCAAGGGCATCGGCATTCCGTCCAACACGGACTTCAAGGCCTATGTGGTCGTGGGCAAGCGCGCCGCCGACAACGCCCTGCTCGTCGCCTTCGACGCCCCCGACGCGCCGGGCCTTTTTGTCCGGGAGATTCGCGTGCAGGCATTAAGCTGGATCGGCGAGCCGGTGACGGCTCCCTGCCCGCTCGAAGGCCGCGTGCGCTACCGCGACCCGCGCGTACCGTTGGAGTTTGTGCCCGAAAATGGTGGCACCGCGCTGATCCGCTTCGCCCAACCCCAGCGCGCCCTCGCCTCCGGCCAGGTTCTCGCCCTCTACGCCGGCGAACAACTCCTCGGCGGCGGAGTGTACGTCTGAACTGGCTTCGCCAACAATTGCGCACGGCGCAGCTCGGCGCCAAATCTACTCTGCGAGCAAACATCCGTCCGCTGGTTGGTCAGTTCCAGCCCGAGAATATTTGTAACGTATTACGTTACAAACGGACGCCGGGCGGGAGGAATGATCATGCTATCACCGGCACTCATCGGCTGGATCCGCGGCCGTGAACTACCTCGCCGTGGCCAGCGCGAGTCTCACGCTAAGACCGAGCAGAATCATGCCCATCGCGCGTTCGAACCAGTGGCCACAGCGCCGGAAGCCCATCCGCACACGGTCCTGCGAGAAGAAAAGCGACACGAGGATGAACCAGCCCATCGTCGCCAATGCCATCCAGATGCCATAGGCGCCCTGGATGATCACGGGAGTGCACGGGTTGATGACCACCGAAAACAGCGACACGAAGAACAGCGTGGCCTTGGGATTGAGGGCGTTGGTGAGAAAACCGGTGATAAACGCCGCGCGCCGGCCGGGTGTTTCCCGCCCACCGTTGGCGGTCGAAGCCGTGGCGGCTCCGTGGGTCGTCTCCCCGTTCGCAAACGGCTTTGCCCGGATGGCCTTTTGACCAACCCAGGCAAGATAGATCGCTCCCAACCACTTCAGGATGTTGAAGGCGAGCACGGAACTTCGCACCAGCAGCCCGATGCCGAGGAGCGAGTACGCCACATGAAGAAAAATGCCGGTGCCGATGCCCACACTCGTCCAGATGGCCGGGCGCCGGCCGAAAGTGATGCTCTGCCGCAGCACCATCGCGAAATCGGGCCCCGGACTGGCCACCGCCACGAGGTGCGCGAGGGCGACGAGCAGAAACTCGGACCAATAGGAGGTCATGCTGGCTTAGCCTCAAAGGATACTGGGACTTCAGAGAAAGAAACACCGCTCCGCTTTTCGCTGACCGGGGTCAGGGGACTGAGTGGCGAAGCTGGAACCCGCCTGGCGCCTCGTCCGTCAGGACATCGAAGCCGTGCCGCATAAAGCAAGCCGACTCCGGCTCCCGAGTGACTCCGGAATCACAAATCCGGCGGCACGGTGGCCAGGGCTTCCTCAAAGGTCGATACGCCGTCTTTCACTTTGATCATGCTGTCCTGGTGCAGGGTCTTCATGCCGTGGCGCATGGCGATACGCTTCAATTCCGAGGTCTCCAACCCTTTGTTGACGCCTTCGACCAGCTCCTCGCTGATCACCATGAGCTCGTGGATGCCGACACGGCCCTTGTAGCCGGTGTGATTGCAGCGCACACAGCCCTTGGGGTTGTGCTTAAAGATCTGGCCACTCCAGCCGATGGCCTTCTCGAGCAACTCCTTCTCGCGGCCCTGCGGTTCGAGGGGTTGTTTGCAGTTCTTGCAAACCCGCCGCATGAGACGCTGGGCGCAGATGCACAGCAGCGAGGACGAGATCATGAACGGCTCGATGCCCATGTCGGTGAGCCGCGCCACGGCGCTGGGAGCATCGTTGGTGTGCAGGGTGCTGAGAAGCAGATGGCCCGTCAGCGCGGCCTCGACGGCAATCTCGGCCGTCTCCCGGTCGCGGATTTCGCCCACGAGGATGATGTCGGGATCCTGGCGCAGAAAGGCGCGCAGTGCGGCGGCGAAGGTGAGCCCGATCTGCCGGTGCATCTGCATCTGGTTGATGCCGGCCAGCGTGTATTCAATGGGATCCTCGGCCGTGCGGATGACCACCTCGGGGGAGCTGATCTCGTTGAGGGCCGAGTAAAGAGTCATCGACTTGCCCGACCCGGTCGGTCCGCAATGCAGGATCATGCCATAAGGCTGGCGGATGACCTTGCGATAGATGGAGAGGTTCCCCTCGGTGAACCCGAGCATCTGCAGCGGCAGCGTGCTCTTCTGTTTGTCGAGGATGCGCAGGACCATGCCTTCCCCGTGATTGAGCGGCGAGGTCGAGACGCGCAGATCGATGTCGATGCTTTTCTTGGTAAATTGCTTGAAGATGATGCGGCCATCCTGCGGCAGCCGGCGCTCGGCAATGTCGAGATTGCTCATGATCTTCAGGCGCGCCACGAGCGCGCCCGCCACCTTGATCGGCAGGCGGAGCTTTTCCTGGCACACGCCGTCGATGCGGTAGCGCACGACGAGCTCCTTTTCCCACGGTTCAATGTGGATGTCGCTGGTACCCGAAAAATACGCGTCCTCAATGATGCGGTTGGCCAGCTCGATGATCGGACCCGATTCCTCGTTGGCGAGATCCTCCTCCTTGAGATCCTCGGCCGCCCCAAACTCGATGCCGATCTTCTCGACCACATCGGTGAACTGCACCTCAACCTGCTGGGTCTTGCTGAACCGGTCGCGAATGTCCCGCTCGCGGCCGAGCAGGCGGACGACCTTCTTGCCGGTCATCTCCTGGATCTTGCTCGAAACCGAAACCTCGAACGGATTGGCCGACGCGACCAGCAGGTAGTTACCCACCTGCCCCACCGGCAGGACGAGGTTTTGCTGGCAAAACTCCTGCGGGATGCGCTCAAACGTGCTGGGGCCGATCTGGTAGCGCTGTACATTGTACGGCGTCAGATTGTGGGCGCGGGCCTTGGCGACGAGGAGCTGAAAGTCGCTGATCTTGTATTCCTCCTGCAGCAGCTTGTCCAAGGCCTCGCCGGTCAGGTCGCCGGGCGTGGCGAGAATGGCCTCCTGCTGCTCCGCGGAGAGCCGATTCATCTCCTCGAGCTTGGCGACGATCTGTTGCTGGACCTTGCCGAGAGCCATGGGGGGAATCAACCGGCCTTGACGACCGGCGGAGTGGCGGCCTTCGTCTGTTCAGCCTCTATCTTTTCCAGGAAATCCGAGATGATCTCCAGCGTCGTGGCGTACCAAAGGATGTTGCTGCCGAGTTGTTTCTCCCAATGGGAGCGCACCGCCGGACTGAGGTAGTAGGCGGTGGCCACGCAGTAAAAGTCCTCCTCCTTGTCGAACGGCACGGTCCACGTCGCCCAGCAGGAGCCGAGATCGACGTTCTTCCGGAATTCCTCCTGCACGTCGTAGGTGCGCAGATCGATGAGGCCGATGCCATCGTTGTCGACGAGGTGGTGCAGCAGGTCGTCCTCGCTGAGAACCTTCTTCTCGTACATCAGCACGCCGAGCAGCGTCGCCTGCCGCTCGGCATTGCTCTGCAGCAATTCGAGCAGGCGCTCGTTGGCCGCCTCCAGGTCCTCGATCTTGACCAGGTTGGCTTCGACCAAGGCGGCCCCGAGGAGCCGGTTGGCTCGCATGAGCAGGGTACGGTGCTCCGACATGTTGACGGGAAATAGGTTAGGTTGCGGGCGAAGGCGAATCCTTTTCGCGCGCCCTGAGCGCCAGCACCCGCTTTAACAACTCTTTCTTCAATTCCGGCAGCCCGGCGCCCGTCAGGCACGACACCTCGACGACCTTCAAGCGGTGCCGGCGCTTGAACTTGGCCAAACACGCCGCCGCATTCTCGAGGTCCATCTTGTTGGCCACCACCAGTCGCGGCTTCTGCAGGAGCGCCGGGGCGTACAATTTGAGCTCGCGCAGCAGCGTCGCATAATCCTCGCGCGGGTCGCGGCCATCGTTGCCGGCCATGTCGAGCAGCAGCACGAGCAGCCGGCAGCGCTCGATATGGCGCAAAAACCGGTGACCGAGGCCGCGGTTCTCGCTCGCCCCGGCGATGAGCCCCGGGATATCCGCGATCTGCACCCGGTGCTGCTGCTCGCGGGGATCCTCGGTGTACTCGATCACGCCGATCTGCGGCTGCAGCGTGGTGAAGGGATACGGCGCCGTCTTGGGCCGCGCCTTGGTCAATCGGGTGATCAGCGTGGATTTGCCCGCGTTGGGAAAGCCGACCAGGCCCACGTCGGCGATGCTCTTCAGGATGAGCCGGAACACCCCGCGTTCGCCCGGCTGGCCGGGATTGGCGTTACGCGGCGCCCGGTTGGTCGATGACTTGAAATGCGTGTTGCCCCAGCCGCCGTTGCCCCCTTTGCACAGCACCACCTGCCGGCCGTCCTCAACAATCTCGGCAACCATCAACCCCGTCTCCTCGTTGAGAACCACCGTCCCGAGCGGCAGCTTCAGGATGACCGTCTCGCCATGGCGTCCGTTGCAGTCCTTGCCCTGTCCGTGCTCGCCGCGGCCGGCCTTCCAATGCGCGCGGTACTTGAAGTCGACCAGATTGTTCGTGTCGTCGTCGCCGATAAGCACGACGTCGCCGCCCCGGCCGCCGTCGCCGCCGTTGGGGCCGCCCCACGGCTCGAATTTCTCGCGCCGGAAGCTCACGCAGCCGCGGCCGCCGTCGCCGGCCTGAACCTTGATGACACACTCGTCGACAAACATGGACGTAACGATGCAGAAGCCGCCGGCTTTGCCAAGCGGGCCGTGCGGCGCTCGTGCGATTGGTCTTCCTTTACCGGAGGCCACCGGGAGAACGGCGGCAGCGCGTTTCTGCTCCCACCCCTGCTGTCCCCTGATCGCCACTCATGCCGACTTGAGATTCTGAGCCCGCGCTTCGGCCCCCGGCAACGTCAAGCTTCCTGACATTGCCCAGACACTATAGCTGCGTGAAGCAGCCGCGAGAAAAGAGATGTGCTGGTCTCCGAAGAGCGGGTTGCTCGTCGCTGGCATACGCTGGCCCGGCGTTGCCTCCGGCGAATGCATCGGCACTTCTTTCACTTCAGAAGAAAGCCATGCGACAAACCCTTGGGGAAGGCCCGGCAGGTTCAATGGAATGAAACACAAACCCTGATCACTCTCAGTGCGGCAGCCGACTGATGCGCTGCATTTCTTCGTTGATGGCGCGAGCCACCGCCTCCTGATTCTCCATGTAGGCTTGCTTGCCAGCAGTATCGCTACATGCAATCCCTGTATTGAAATAGTCGGAGCCGATGTGGCGAAGTTCTATTTCTCTGTACGCTTTCACGGCTCTTAGCCGGCCGAGCAACTCTTCGTCAGTATTGTATTCAATAACGAGTTTGCTGCTCGCCCAGTGGGAAGCACTCTGACCGCTGGAATGCTTTGAATTATGCCGGTGCCAAATGACGGCTACTGCCAGCAGAACAAGTATCCAGATAACGGCTTTCATTCGTTTGCTATGTTGTGGCGTGTTGGGAACCTGATGCCTTCCAATAATGTTTCGCTAAACGTCAGCATCGAGCCACGGCTACGGCTGGCGCGCCTCCGGTGCCGCAGGAGGCGTGATAGCCGGGGCCGTTGGTAGTGGTGGTTTGTTCGCCTTCAGTTCAAGCAGACGGGCGGCGCTTCGCGCACGCCACGCATCGAATCCGAAGATGCCTTTGGATAGATCTGCTTCCCAGCGTCCATTGAGTTTACGCCAGTGCTGCCCCGTTCCACCGATAAAAAGCCTTCGACATATAGGCTCTCGTAGGCCACCGTGCATACTCCGACATGATCTGGCTCTTTGCTTTTGAAAAACTGCCAGACGACTTGGCCTTCTTTCGCCACCGCGTGCGCGATCTCCTTGATGTCCGTTGGGCTTAGCCCCAATTCAGCGGCTTCTTGCGCCAGCGATTTCTGATCGGATTTCTTGGCACGTCGCGCCCCGGTTTGGCAGCCAGCAAAAAGAACTAGAAGCAACGAAAATGTGATAATCCCACGCATGGTATCCTAGCGAGACACTATAGCTGACATGCCGGGCACCGGACTGCGACTGGAAATCGGATATGATCCCGGCATTGGCAGCGGCGGCGGGTTTTCATCTTTTGGCCAGACACGTCACAGATCAGCCCCGGAGTTGTCTGTGCCGGCTGGTTCGGCGAAATCGTCATCACTTCATAAAGTAGAAGAACAGCAGGATCGCTAGCCGCTTGTTGAACCAAGCCACGGCTCCGCTGCGCTCCGCGTGATACGACCCTCTGGGTTAGGCATTCTTCGAGGACCTACTTGCCGCTTACGCCCGCCCACTTGTCGATCATGACTTCGGCAAAATGAGTAAATGCGCCCGACAAAACCAGAGTGATCATCCACAGGACAAAAATCCAAACATGCCGTCCTGCGAAATCCAATGGCTGAAGAATCTTCTTCTCAAACCAAGATGGCTGCGCCATCGCCTCCTCCCACTTGTCTGTGTCCGAGAGGTCGACGGCAAATTCGACGGCCGATGAGCCGATCGGCTTCAGCAGGCCTTTGGCTGCGAGAATCGATATGATGTGAAAGGCGACCACTTCCGGATACTTGAGCCCCTCGGTGTCTGGGTTCTGACGGGATAGAACCCACCAATTCCAATTCATGCTCTTATCTCTCCGTTCGTATATCCAGCGGGCGGATTTCGCTACTTCATCGGGATATTCGTGCATGGTGTCTTTCTTTTGCCCAACAGATTAGGCCAAAGTCGTTAGGGGGCTAACCTTCGGCCATGGCCGACAAAAGCCAAAAATTCGAGAAAGGTCAATGTCGGGCCGGAAACTTCCAAGCGACAGCACGTGCGGCAGCACAGCCTTGATCCCGCTGCGTCGGCCGGCTTCGCGCCCTTTGCGTCCTTGGTGTGAAAACGAACCTCGACTCCGCAGTTGGGTTTTCACCACAGAGGCAAAAGCACGAAGGGAGCAACCCGAGGAAGGTACGCTCGGCAACGGCAGGATTGAAGGTGGCCAAAGCCGTGAGGCTTTGAATCAAGGATGAAATCCAAACTCTCACGAGTTTGGCTACTGCCTCAATCGCTTTCTCTGTGCTCCGTGCCTCTGTGGTTCAATAGAGGTTTTTAGAATGAATTGACCGGTCCGGACCCGCGCCCATCGGCGACATCCGTGGCCAAAAGGCATCCGCGATGCGGATGCCATGAGGAGTTGGCCGGACCTAAGTCCGGCAAACTCCTACGCCGTGACCTTGATTCCCTTCCGCAGGTAGGTCGGCACGTCGAGATCCTGCCCCTCGAAAAGATTCCGGTCGGTCTTGTCGAAATAGCCCCGGCTCTCGACCTCGCGGAAGGAAAACTCGTTTTGCTTCGCCTTGGCGGCGGCTTCGGCAGCCTGCGCGGTGGCCGCCGCGATGATCGGGACCGCTGTCGCGGGGGTCTTGACACCAACAGATTTTGCCGTCGTGGCCGGGACACTGCGGGCGGCGAGCAGGCGCCGGTGGGCCGGTCCACGGCCTCCGATGTCGGTCGTCCCCAGCACACAGACTTCCAGCCGCTGCTGCATGCTCTCGTCGATCACCGCGCCCATGATGACATGCGCGTCCTTGCCGTATTGGTCGGTGATGGCAGTCATGAGCTCATTGACCATCGGCAGCGTGAGGTCGGTGCCGCCGATGATGTTCACCAGCAGGCGGTCGGCCTTGCGGGAAAACTCGCTGGTGTGCAGCAGCGGACAGAGCCTGAGGCTTTCGACCGTCTGCGCCACCGCCTGCGGCCCCTCGCCGCGGCCGAGACTGAAGAGCGTCTTGCCCCCGCGCGACTGAAACACCTGCTGCAGGGTGGCAAAATCGAGGTTGATCAGGCCGGTGCGAAACAACATCGCCCAGATCGACTTGACCCCGCGGCCGATCCATTCGTCGGCCAGCGCAAAAGCGTCGAGTACGCCCATGTTGTCCCCGCCCTCCTGCATCAGGATGTCGTTGGACAGCGGCACCACCGCGTCGCAGACGCGGCGCAGCGCGGCCAGGCCTTCCTCCGCCTGTTTCAGGCGCCGGCCGCCCTCGAAACTGAAGGGCATGGTGACAAAGGCGATGACAAGCGCCCCCTGCTCGGTCGCCACCTCCGCCACGATCGGGGTGGCGCCGCTGCCCGTGCCGCCACCGAGGCCGGCGAGCAGGAACACCAGGTCGCAATCCTTCACCACCTCGGCAATCTTCTCCCGGTCCGCCTCGGCCGCCTCCCGCCCCAGATCGGGATCGCTGCCGGCGCCCAGGCCGCGTGTCACACTGCTGCCGATCAGCACCTTGTCCTGCACCGGCGAGGAAGAGAGCGCCTGCAGATCGGTATTGATGACGGCCAGCTGCAGCCGCTCCAGGTTTTCCATCTTGAGCCGGTCGATGGCGTTGGAGCCAGCCCCACCCACGCCCACCAGCTTGATGGCGATGGAACGATCGGTGAGGATTTCGTGCGTGAGCGGCAGCTCGTTGTGGTTGGTGTCGAATTGCATGGCTCAGGCCGGGACGAGAATGCGTTTGATATTTTGGAAGAAGCCGTTGGAGCGGCGCGCGACGGACCGCCGCTCCGCCTGGGCATTGAGCCCGTAATAAAGCAGGCCGAGCACGGTGCTGAAGCCCGGGTCGCGGAGCTCGTCCGACACCCAGACGGGCGCCTCACCCAGCCGGCCCGGCACGCCGAAAACCTTGCCCGCGGCCTCGTCCATGCCCGGCAGTTTCGCCGCGCCACCGGTGAGGATGACGCCCGCCGGCGTCTGTTCGGGCACAAAAGCCGGCTCAAGTTTCTTGCGCACCACCTCGAGCAACTCGCGGGCGCGGGCGGACGTGATCTGCTCGATCGACTGCCGCGGGAATTGCCGATCGCCGACGGAATAGTCGCCGTTCAGCCAGACCCGCTCATGTTTGTCCCGCGTGCGCAAGGTGGCCGAGCCGTAGCGCAGCTTGATCTTTTCCGCCTGCCCGCGGGTCAGACGCAGACCGAGGCTGAGATCGTTGGTAAAGTGGTCGCCCCCCACGGGCACGACACCGGTCACATGGGCCACGCCGTCGCGGTACAGGACATAGTCCGTGGTGCCGCAACCGATGTCGATCACCAGCACACCGTTATGCCGCTCCTCGGGCGAGGTCACAATCATGCCGGCGGCGAGGCTGGAGAGAATCAGCTCCTCCACCCGCAGATTGAAACCCGTGACGACGTGGATGTGGTCGCCGATCTTGGCCTCGCTCCCGTGCACGGTCCAATAGCCCGCCTCCAGCCGCTGCCCGACGAGATGCTCGGGATCGGGTACGATGCGGCCGTCGAGGCGGAAGGGCCGCCGGATATGGTGCACCACCGCGCGCCCCTCCGGCAGCTCCTTGGCCTTGGCCAGACGGCAGACGGTGTCGATGTCGAGCGCGCTCACACAGTTGTCGGCCGCGTTCACATTGACCGCCGCCTCGTTATAGAATCCCTCGAGATGCGCGCCGGTCTGCGCGAGGTAGACGTCCTCGATCGCCGCCCCTGCCCGCTCCTCCGCCGCCTTGAGGGCGGCATGCGTACAGGCGCTTGCCTCCTTGTAGTCGACCACGCTGCCCTTGATCACGCCGCGCGCCTGGCTTGAGCCGAGGCCGATGATGTTGAGGGCGCGTCCGCGGGTGAGTTCGCCCACAAGGACGGCCACCTTGGACGTGCCGATTTCGACGGCAGCGATGAGTTTGGTCTTAGAAATCACTTCTCGGTTTGGGTTGGAAAATGGTTTTGGGCAAAGTGGAACGCACCGGCGGCATCGGCCCGGCGTCCTGCAATTCGACGGGCACCTGGCTGCCGAGCGCCAGGTTCACCCGCGCCAGGGGCGGAGCGCCATGCTTGCGCAGAGAATCGACGATGTCATCGAGTTTGGCGAGCTGGCGCGGAAAATTTCCCCGCGCATCGAAGATGATCTCCGGAATTTCCCGGGAACGCACCATGATCTCCTGGTCGGAGGACAGCCGGGCGAGCGACACGACCTGCCAGCCCGCACAAAGCTGCGGGACGAGCCCCTCGGCCGCGGTCAGCAGCTCGGCGACCCGCTCCATGCCTGCGATGGGTTCGAATCCGCCCTTCGCGGCGCGCCGCAGGCGCAGGCCGTCGAGCCATGGCAGCCGCTCAAGGAGCGCCCGTTCATAGCCGATGCCCTCGTAAACCACACCATCGCGCGCGGCGAGCCGCAGGCGCGGCGAACCCTCGCCCGCCTGCACCATCAGGCGGGCGATCGGCATGCGTTCCTCCACGGTCACCTGCAGCGTGTTGTCGCTGAACCGCCGCCGGAGCACGACACTCTTCACCTGCCCCGAGGCCAGCAGCCGGCTCCCCAGCGCGGAAAGATCCAGCGTCATCAGGCTGGCATTTTTCGGCAGCGCCAGAGTCTGATCGAGCCACGCCCGCTCCAGCCGGCCGTCGGTGGCAAACACCACCTGTTTGAGCGGCACGGCCTGCCCCGGCTCCTTGAGCCGGGCCGGATCGCTTGCCCAGGTCCGATAAATCTCGAGCGCCGCCCAGCCGCAACCGAGAACAAAGACACACAGCGTCGCAAATTTCACGCCCGCCAACACCATCCGCCGGTGCCCCTCCCTCGGCATGGCACGCGTACTGACCCCCTGGCGGATATCCCTCCAGGAACGCGAAGGCGGCGGAATGACAGCCGGCGGACTCATGGGACGGTCATGACGGAGACAATGGCGCCGGCCGGCCGGCCAGACACCCCAGCGGGATCAACCGGCTCCCTGAACCGGGCACAAAAATGTGACCCCACACCGGAGGCGCACCGCGGCCGGGCGCACGCCTTCTTGATGCCCCGGCACATCCTGATTTCGAGCAAATAAATCGACGGCGGCATGTTCATAGCATGTCCTTCCATTCCCTGCCGTAGAGCTGCACCTCGGGCTCCAGCGTGATGCCGCGCTCCTGCTGCACGCGGTCGCGCACCCGGCGCATGAGCGTGAAGATGTCCGTGCTCGTCGCCCGGCCGCGGTTGATGATGAAGTTTGCGTGCACGGGCGACACCTCCGCGTCCCCCACCCGCTCGCCCTTGAGTCCGAGTTCGTCGATCAGCTTTCCGGCCGAGGCGCCCGGAGGATTCTTGAAGACACAGCCGGCGCTCGGCTCCCGCGGCTGGGTCTCATGGCGTTTGCGCCGGTAGACGTCGATCTGGCGGCTGATGGTCTCGCTCTCGGCCCGCGCCGACGGTCTGAGCAGCGCGCCCAGGGCGATGGCGGCGAGCAGCTCGCGGCACTCGCGGTAAGCCACGTTCATCTCGGTCTTCCGCAAAGTGCGCACCTCGCCGGCCAGGGTCATGAGTTCCACCTCCTCGACCACGTCGAACATCCAGCCCCCCATCGCGCCGGCATTCATCCGCAATGCGCCGCCGACCGAGCCCGGTATGCCTTCGAGAAATTCAAAGCCCTTCAGTCCGGCCCGGGCGGCAAAGCCGCAGAGGCTCTTGAGCCGCAAACCGGCCCCCGCCCACACCCCGCCGTCCGGCCGCAGCTCGCAAACCTGCCAGGCGGCGTGCGCGAGGCTGATGACCAGGCCGTCCACCCCTTCGTCCGGCACGATGAGATTGGAGCCGCGGCCGAGAAAATAGACGCGCATTTTGTGTGCTCCGGCCCCGCGCAGCAACGTCTGGAGATCGGCGACACCCGCCGGCTCGGCGTAGCAGCGCGCCGGTCCGCCCGTCCGCATCGTGGTCTTGGGAGCCAGCGGCTCTTCGCGCACCAGCCGGGTTTCGGCCGCCAGCCGCGGCCGCAGCTCCGCCACAAATTTGTCCCAACTCCCGGCGCGGGCAGAGTCCTGCTCGAGCCGGGCCACCAGTGCATGAGCCAGTTGGTCGATGTCGCCTGCGCCGACAAAGGCCAGGCAGTCGCCGGGCTGGAGCGCCGCGCGGAGTATCTCGGGAAAGTTCGGATCGCGGCCCGGTAGGTGGGTGACCCGCCCCGCGGCACCGGATTTTTTGATTTCGACGCAGATGTCGGCCGTCGTGCCACCCGCCACGGGCGCCTCACCCGCCGGGTACACGTCGAGCAGGAACAGCTGGTCGGCCAGGCCCAGCGCCGCGGCGAAGTCGGTCTTGAACCGGGCGGTGCGGCTGAAGCGATGCGGCTGGAACACCACTACCAGCCGGCCGGGCCGGCGCTGGCGCAGACTCGTCAGCAGCGCCCGGATTTCCGCCGGGTGGTGCGCATAGTCTTCCAGGATCGTGAGGCCGTCCGTCGCCCAGAGCACGCTTTGCCGACGGCGCACGCCGGGATAGTCGGCGAGCAGATCCGGGGTCAGCTTCGTGCCCATCAGATGCGCCGCGGCCAGTGCCGCGGTGGCGTTGTGGGCGTTGAAGATGCCGGAAGCCCGGACCGTCACCTCCAGGGAGGGGAAAGCGGCTCCGAGCCGGAGCACGAGCCGGTCGGCCGACTCTCGCACCACGCTGGCGCGATAATGCCCCTCGGGGCCAAAGGTGAAGATGCCGACCTTGGCGCCCGCCGCCGCGCGCACCGACATCGCGCAGGCCGGATCGAAAATCACCGCCCTCCGGGTGCGCGCGACCAGGCGACGAAAAGTTTCCGTCAGTTGCTCCGCCTGCCCGTAATAATCGGGATGATCCCAGTCGAGACTGACCAGGACGGTGATCTCGGGCGAGAATCGGTCGATGGTGCCGTCGCTTTCGTCGATCTCGGCCACCACCCAGTCGCCCGGGTCGAGGCGGCCGGGCGGAATGGATTCGTCGTTGAAAAGTCCGCCCAGCAGCCAGCCGCAGGGAAAGCCGGCCCGCCGCAGCGCGGTAATGAGCATGCCGGTCGTGGTCGTCTTGCCATGCGCGCCGACGATGGCGACCAATTTGCGGCCACCAAGGATCTCGGCGAGCATCTCACCCCGCCGCACCAGCGGCAGGCCGCGCGCGGTGGCGCGCACCCGGGCCGGATGATCGGCGCGAATGGCGGATGAATGCACCACCAGTCCGCAGTCCTCGGGTACGCCGCCCGCCGGGGTGATCGTCACGCCCGCCCCCTCCAGCAATCCGCGCACGCCGCGCCCGAGCGCATCGTCCTCCCCGCTGACCGTGAAGCCCGTCTGCCGCAGATACAGGGCCAGCGGAGCCATGCCCGTGCCGCCGACGCCGACGAGGTGAACGACGCGGACCGCACGGCCGAAGGGGCGTGGCAGCGGGGAAGCGCTCATGCGGTTTGCGGCCGGGATTCCGCCGGCGGCGCAGGTGGCAGCCGGCCTCCAGCCGCCGTGGCGGGAGCGGATGGGGCCAGTCCCTCGAGATCATTGAGGATCAGGTCCAGCGAGCGGGTGCGATCCATCCGCTGCAGATTCGCGCGGAATTTGCGCAGCAGCCAGTCATTGAAAATGACGTCGCACACCTCGCGATCAAGATCGGCCAGGTAGTGCTGGTCGACGACCACGGCGCCGCCCTGCTGTTCGAAAAAGCGTGCATTGGCCCACTGGTGGTTGTCGGCCGCCTGTGGAAAGGGCACCAGGATGGCGGGGGTCGCGCAGCGGATGAGTTCAGCGATGGTGCCCGCCCCGGCCCGGGAGACAACCAGATCGGCCGCCGAGAGCAGCGTGGCCACGTCATCACAGAATGGCATGAAGACCGCCTTCACCGTCTGGCCTGATTTGGCGCGCAGTGCGCGCACCTCATCGCCGCCCTTGCCCAGGCCGGTGACACAACAGACCTGGATGCCTTCGGCGGCGAGGCGGTCGAGGTGGCCGCGCACCCAGTGGTTCAGCGCCGAGGCGCCCTGGCTGCCGCCGAGGATGGCGAGGACTTTTTGCGAAGGATCAAAACCCAGACGGGCCTGCGCCGCCTCGCGCGGAAGCCGGACGATCTCATTGCGCACCGGCAATCCGACATGGCGCACCCGGGCCATGCGCACCCCCGCCATGCGCACGCCCGGGGGCAGATACAGGCGCTGCGCCAGCCCTCCCAGAAGCCGGATGGCGCGGCCGGGCACGCGGTTGGCCTCGTGCAGCGCCACGGGCCGTCGGAACAGCGCGGCGACAACGATGAGGCCCGCCGTGGTAAAGCCGCCGAATCCCACGATCACGTCGGGCCGCCACGCGCGGATGATGTGCGCACTGAAGCAAAACGCCGCCGTCTGCCGCCAGCAGAAACGCAGGAGGCCCAGGGGACGCAGCGTGAAAGGCGCACCGGGGATGCGCTCGAAACGAAGCTGCGGGTATTTCCCGATCAGGCGCGCATCGACCTGCTTGTGGCTGATCAGGAGGGTGGTCTCGTGACCGCGCGCATGGAGTCCCTCCGCCAGCGCAATTCCCGGCGAGAGGTGCCCGCCCGTGCCCCCGCAGGCGATGAGAAAACGGCTCATGCTGGAAATCCTTTCACCTTCCCGCCGTCCGACCGTCCGCCGCTCACGCCATGACCTCCTTCAGGCTGCGCTCGCGGCGCATCAAGGCCGGCCGGGTCCATGCGCGCTGCGTGTTGAGGAAAATCCCGACCAGGATGCCCATCAGCAGCAGGTTTGATCCACCCGCGCTGATGAAGGGCAGCGACATGCCCTTGGTCGGCAGGCAGCCGGTGACGACCCCGAGATTGATGAGTGCCTGCAGGCTGATCAGCAGGAGGCTGCCCGCCACGAGCAGAAACTGGAAAAGGTTCGGCGCCTTGCGCAGGTGGATGAGCCCCGCCGTGAAGATCACCGCAAACAGCACCACCACCCCGATCGTGAACACCAGGCCCAGCTCCTCGCCGATGACCGCAAAAATGAAATCGGTGTGCACCTCGGGCAGAAAGCTGTTCTGCTGGCGGCCCTGGCCGAGGCCCACGCCGTTCACCCCGCCGGCCGCAAAGGCCAGGATCGCCTGCCAGAGCTGGTAGGTGCCGCTGCTTTTGTTGCCCTCCACATCGAGAAACGCCGTGAAGCGCGCCAGCCGGTTCGGATTGTGGAGCACCGCCAGTGTCAGGATGGCGACCGCGCCGGCAAACGACGAGACGAGGTAGCGCAACCGGCCGCCGGCGAGGAACAAAAGCGTGACGCCGATGGCAAACGTGAGCGCCGCCGTGCCGAAATCGGGCTCCAGCAGGATCAGGCCGGAGAACAGGCTGATCCAGAGCAGCGGCGCCACGAATCCGCGCGCGATCTCCTGGAGACGCGTCTGGTTGAGCGCCAGGTAATGCGCCAGACCGAAAATCATCGCCAGCTTGGCAAACTCCGAAATCTGCAGGCGCGCCGGCCCGAAACCGAGCCACCGGCGGCTGCCTTTCACCTCGATGCCGATGCCCGGAAGCAGGACCAGGGCAAGCCCCACGAGGCAGATGGCCGCGAACACCCAGACATGGCGCCGGGCGTCTTCGAGATCCATGCGGCTGACCACCCAGCAGGCCCCGGCGGCGAAGATGAACCAGATGAGCTGCTTCGTGAGGTAGAAAAACGGGTCGCTCTTGAGCGACACGCTCGCGCTGAACAGGACGGTGAGGCCGAGGATCGAGAGACTGAGGACGCAGACGAGAATGATGGTCGCGGGATTGATGGCCGTGACCCAGCGCGGTTTCTCAAACGATTCGGCAGGCATCTAGGGTGGAAGGTTGATCAACCTAATCTGCAGGGAAAGCGCCGCCCGGCATCTCCGGCCCCCCGTTCCGGGGGTGAGATGCCGGCTGTGCGCGGAATGGCACAACTGATGGGAAACCTTACGGTGATTCCGTCGCGCCGGTGTCATCGATCTTGATGACCGGCACGTCCCCCTGTGGCTTCAGGCCTGAGTCGAGATCCTGTCCCGGCGGCGGAGGAGGCGGTGTCGTCACCGCCGGCGTCGTGGCGTCGAGCGGCGTTGCCGGAGTGGCGGGCTGGGTCGCGATGGCCGCCGGGGCGGACTGGGGAGCCGGGGCGGCTCCACCGACGGCGGTGAAGCCCGGAATCACGAGTTCCTGCCCCGGACGAATCTTCTTGGGATCGGCGATGTTATTGGCGACGGCGAGATCAGAGACCTTCACCTGATATTTCCGCGCGATGGCGCCGAGGGTCTCACCGGCCTTGACGACATGCGTCATGGCGCCTTCGGGCTTCTTGACCGGCGTGGCCACCGCCGGGCTGGCGGTTGTCTCGTCCATTTTCAGCGCGGCGGAGGTCGGCAACTTGAGCTCCTGACCGACGCGCACGTAGTCGCTCCTGAGACTGTTCGCCTGCTTCAACTCGGCGGTCGTGCTGCCCACCCGACGGGCGATGCTGGCGAGCGTGTCTCCGGGTTTGACCGTGTAGGTGGCCGCCATGCCGGGGTCGGCGCTTCCCGCGGCGCCGGCCGGAGCCTTGCCGGGAATGATCAGCTTCTGGCCGACACTCAGCCGCGAATTGCTGGTCAGCTTGTTGGCTTTCTCCAGTTCGGCGACCGTGGTGCCGTGTTTTCTTGCGATCTTCCAGAGACTATCGCCGGCGACCACGGTGTAGGTGGTGGCCGGAGTGACGTCGGCAGGCGGCGCGCTTTCCAGCGCAGCAGCGGCCGGCGTGCCGGGGCGGGTCGGACTGTAGCGCACGCCCACCGGCGGAGGAATATTGACCGAGACCGCGGGCGCGAAATCGACGGACGCAGTGGCCGGACTGAGCCCTGACGGAGCGGCACTGGTGTCGGCTGGCGCGGGGCGCGGACTGCTGGAGCGGCAGCCGGGATTAACAAACATGAGAAAGAAGGCGACGACGTGGACAGCCACGACGATACCAAGGATCTTCAGGATATTCATGGGCAGTGGCGGTGTGCTGGATTATGGGCCGGTCAAAGGTGGAATGGCTACTGAAAAGTGGATGTTGGGCCCAGGTTGCTCACCAGTTTTTCAAACTGGTCACCACGGTCGGTATAACCGCGGAACATGTCAAAACTGGCAAAGGCCGGACTGAGGACAATATGGTCGCCCGGCCGCGCGGCGGCATGGGCGCCTCGCACCGCCTCCTCCAGCGTGCCGCAGACGGTGTGCGGAATCCGGCTGGCGGCGCAATGGCCGGCCAGGGCGGTGCGGGTTTCGCCGATCAGCCAGGCGTGCTTGATCTTGCCGGCAATGCGCTGGATAAAGGCGGAAAGATCGCCGCCCTTGGATCTCCCGCCGGCGATGAGGTGCACCGGACCCGGGAAAGAGGCCAGCGCCGCCTCGACCGCGTGGAAGTTGGTCGCCTTGGAATCATTCCAGAAGGACACGCCGTGGAACTCGCCGATCCGGGTGAGCCGGTGCCGGCCCAGCTTGAAGGTGCGCGCGGCGGCGTAAAGATCCGCGACGGGACGGCCCTCGTGCCGCCACCAAGCCAGGGCCAGCAGGAAGTTCTCGCGTTGCGGATAGTCGGCGAAAATGGTGCCCGCCAGTTGCGGATCAGGCGCGGCGCCCTCGCTGGGCACCCCGGCCCCCGGCGGCAGGTCCCGCCCGAATGCGCGGGCAAAACGCTGGACGCTGGTTCCGGCGAACAGCGCGCCGGAGCGGGTGTGCGTGCACAGATTCCACTTCGCCGCGAAATAGGCTCCAAGATCCGGATGCCGTTCGAGATGATCCTCGGCAAAATTCGTCCACAGCGTGGCGTCCGCGCGGAAATGTTGCAGCGTCTCGGCCTGGAACGAGCTGACTTCGCAGACCGCAACCGTGTTCTCGCCCATGTCGCGCTGGCCGGTGATGAGATGACTGAAGGGGAAGCCGATGTTGCCCACCGCGTAGGCATCCCCGCCCGCGGCCGTGAGCGCATGGGTAAGAAACTCGGTCAGCGTGGTTTTGCCGTTCGTGCCGGTGACCGCCACCAGCCGGCCGGGCCAGAACAGCGATGCGAAATCGAGCTCGCCCAGGCAGGTGCAGCCGGCGGCCCGCGCCGTTTGCAGCCACGCATGCCGCGGGGCGAAGCCGGGACTAAAGACCACCAGCGGATGCCGCCGGGCCTCGGCCAGCGTGAAGTTCTGCGCCGTTCCGACACCCGGTTTTTCGTCGAAGACCTCCCCGTGAGTCCCGAGTTGCGCCAGCACCTCGCCCACGGCCAGACCGCTCCCTCCGCCGCCAAGGACGGCGACGGGACGCGCGAGCAGGGGCGCAAGGAAATCGGGCGGGACCAGGGTCATGGACGGGATGCGGTCAGCCGGAAGGCGCGATTCGACGGGATCAGTGCATGGAGCGAAGGCGGGCATGGATCGTTCTCAACGGAGTTTGAGGGTTCCGAGGCCCGCCAGGGCGCACATGAGGGAGAGAATCCAGAAACGCAGCACCACCTTGGTCTCCGGCCAGCCGCGCTTTTGGAAATGGTGATGGATCGGCGCCATGAGGAAAAAGCGCCGCCCCTCGCCGGAGCGAGATTTGGTGACCTTGAAGAAACCGATCTGGATGATGACCGACACCGCCTCCATCACGAACACGCCCCCGACAATGACCAGCGTGAGCGGCTGCTGCACCATGAAGGCCAGCACGCCGAGCAGGCCGCCGATGGCCAGCGAGCCGGTGTCGCCCATGAAGACCTCGGCCGGATATGCGTTGTACCACAGAAAGGCCATGCCCGCCCCCACCAGCGCCCCGCAGATGACCGCCAGCTCGCCCGTGCCCGGCACGTAGCTGATGAGCAGATAGTCGGCGATCTTCGTGTTGCCCGCCGCGTAGGCCATGAGGCCGTAGACCAGCGCGACCGTGATCGTGCACCCGATCGCCAGTCCATCGAGCCCGTCGGTGAGGTTGATCGCGTTGCTGAAGCCCACCAGCCACAGAAACATCAGGATGAACAGCAGCGCCACGGGCATGCCGACGAGCACCGGGTGCTTCAGAAACGGCACCCAGAGCTCGGTGATCTTGGACGAACTCAGCGGATGCCAGACGAGCAGCGTCAGGGCGACGACGGTGATCAGGGTCTGCCAGAGGATTTTTTCCGCCGAGGAGATGCCGTCGCGGCTTTTGCGCAGAACCTTCAGGTAGTCGTCGCGGAACCCCACTCCCGCGAGCGCGGCAAACACAAACATGCTCACCACCACCCAGATGTTGGGCTGCGCCCAGAGGAACGTGCTGCCGAAGACCGAGAAGAAGATCAGCAGGCCGCCCATGGTCGGGGTGTTCTTCTTGTCGAATCGCTGCGCCAGGTCGCCCGTGCGGTCGTCGTCGTAGTGCTGGCCGAACTTGAGCGCGCGGAGCTGCGCAATCAGCCAGGGAGCGATGACAAAGCCGATGAGCGCCGCCGTGCCGGAGGCCAGGAGCGTGCGCAGGGTGATGAACCGCAGCAGGCGCAGCGGACCGAACACGTCCTCGTACTGGGAGAGATAGCTCAGCATGTCACCGGTTCCAGCGGCGTAACCGCGGCCAGCGCCTTTTCAAGCTGATACCGGCGGCTCCCCTTCAGGAAGATCGCCCCGCGAAACCCGGCGAGAAACGCCGCCACCGCCGTCGCGTCCGCGACCACCTCGATCTGCGGCGCCGGGTTGCCGTTTTCCAGCAAGCCGGCGCGCAGCGCCGCAGCCTGGTCGCCGACGATGAACAGGCGGTCGCCGGGACGCAGGTGCACGGTGCGGCCGAGCTGCCGGTGATAGTCGGCGGCCCGCGGCCCGAGCTCCTCCATGCAGCCGAGCACATAAGCGCGCGGCAGCCCGGCGGGTGCCAGCGACGCAAAATTCTCCAGCGCGTCCGCCATCGAGGCGGGATTGGCGTTGTAGAAGTCGAGATAGAGCAGCCGGCCGTCCTCCCGGCGCAGCTCGCCCCGCCACTTCACGGGCTGCCAGGCCGTCAGACGCTCCTGGATGGCCGCCGGCGGCACGCCCAGCCAGAGCGCGGCGCAGATGGCGAGCACGGCGTTCTGCGCCATGCCGGCGGACACCCGCTGCATGGTGAAAACAAGCGGTGGCGGCGGTCCGTAGGCGATGGCCAGCGCGGTCGTATCCCCGCGCTGGGTGACGGCGAAATAGACCTTGTCCTTCGGCGGCTCGGCCGGCCGCACTCTGCTGGCCAGCAGAGCCGCCGGCTCGACGGTCAGCGTGCGCACGCTCAGATCGCGGAAGACGCTGAACTGCGCGCACTGGTGCGGGAAAACAGCGACGCCGGCCGCACGCACCGCCGCGGGCAGCGCCGCCTTTTCGCGCGCGACGCCCTCGACATCGCCCAACTCCAGCAGGTGGGCGGGGGCCACCAGCGTGATGATCGCCAGATCGGGCTCGATCAGGCCGGCCAGCCGCTTCATCTCGCCGGGGGCGCTGATGCCGGCCTCGATGACCGCGTAGCGGTGCCGGACGGGATCGAGCCGGGTGAGCGTCAGGGGCACGCCGATGTGGTTGTTGAGATTGCCCTCGGTGGCGAGCACCGTGGGCGCCCCGCCCAGCAGCAGGGCGACGAGATCCTTGGTCGAGGTCTTGCCCACGCTGCCGGAGATGCCGAGCACGGGACCGGGAAAAGCGTGGCGATGCTCGCCCGCGATGGCCTGCAGGGCGGCCAGCGGGTCTTCCACCACGAGCTGCGGCAGTGGCAAGGCGGCGTGGGCGCGGCTGACGATGGCGCCGGCGGCGCCGGCGGCCTGGGCGGCGGCGAGATACTCGTGCCCGTCGCGCCGGTCGGTCTTCAACGCCACAAAAAGCTGGTTTGGCCGGAGCGTGCGGGTGTCGTTGCTGAAGCCGGTGATGGGCGCGGCCGGCAGCGCGGTCCAGCGGCCGCGGGACCAGGTGGCAAGTTGACCTGGAGTAAACACCGGCATCCCTAGATCCCCCGGAGATTCATTCGGTTTTGATTCGTTTGACCGCGATCAACTCCCGGACGACCTGGCGGTCATCGAACGGGATGACCGTGTCGGCGAATTCCTGGTAGGATTCGTGGCCCTTGCCTGCGATCAGCAGACAGTCGCCGGGCCGGGCCGCGTCCAGGGCGAGGCTGATGGCCCGGCGGCGTTCATCGATGAAGGTGATTGTCTCGGGGACGCTGACACCCTGCCTCATGTCGGCAAAGATCCGGGCGAGGGGCTCGCTGCGCGGGTTGTCGGCCGTGGCCCAGGCGAAATCGGCCAGTTCCTGCACGGCGCGGGTCATGAGGGGACGCTTGGTGCGGTCGCGGTTGCCGCCGCAGCCGAAGACGACCAGCAGCCGGCCGGGCGTGACGGCGCGGAGCATGCCGAGGGCGTTGTGCAGCGCGTCGTCGGTGTGGGCATAGTCCACCAGCACGTTGAAGGGCTGACCCTCCTCGATCGGCTCCATCCGGCCGGCGACGCTTTTGAATGAGCGGAGCTTGGGCAGAAGCACCGTCAGGTCGCGGCCGAGCGCGTGGCACGTCGCGAGTGCGGCCAGGAGATTGCTGACATTGTACCGGCCGATGAGCGGACTCTCCACCATGATGCTGCCGCCCGGCCACACGAGCCGGAAGAGGGAGCGCTTGAACTCGAGGCCGACCGATTCCGCGCGCACGTCGGCATCGGGATGCTCCCCGAAGGTGGTCACCCTTACCTCCGGCGGCATCTTCGCCGCCAGCCGGCGGCCATAGGGATCGTCGAGGTTGATGATGGCGACCTGGGGCCGCACGCCGGTGCCGCCGGCAAACAGGCGCGCCTTGACCTCGAAATAGGCGTCCAGCGTCCGGTGATAGTCGAGGTGGTCCCGCGTGAGGTTGGTGAAGACCACCGCGCGGAATTGCAGGCCGAGCACGCGCTTCTGGTCGATGCCGTGCGAGCTCACCTCCATGACCGCCTGGCGGCAGCCGGCGTCCCGCATCTGCGCGAGCATGCCAAAGAGGTCGAGCGATTCCGGCGTGGTCTTGTAGGACGGCACCGTGCGGGCCCCCAGGTCGTAGTTGACGGTGCCGATGAGACCGAGGCGCTGGTCGCCGTTGAGCAGATGCTTGATGAGGTGCGTGACCGTGGTCTTGCCGTTTGTGCCCGTGACGCCCACGACCTCGAGCTCGCGATCGGGAAACCGGCAGTAACGCTGCGCCACGCGGGCGAGAGTCGCGCGGGCATCCGCCACCTGGATGAAGGTGACCCGGCCGTGCGGCAGCCCGACCGGTTTCTGGGTGACCACGGCCACCGCGCCGCGATTGATGGCCTCGTCGATAAAGCCCGACCCGTCAGTCCGCAGACCCGGGAGGGCGAAAAACAGGTTGCCGGGCACGACGCGGCGGCTGTCCATCGTCAGGCCCGAGATCGGACGATCGAGGTCACCCTTGATGGCGACGATTTCGTCGGCGGGAAAATAGTCCTGGAGTTTGGGTGCCATTTTGAAAATCCGGCGGCGGATTTGTCGGCCGCCAGCAGTGAGCCCGCCCGGTCGCGGGCGAAAGGCGTGGATGAGTGCGTGGTTTTGCGTGAGATAGGCGATCACCAGCGGTCTCCTTGCAGCGCGAGGCGGTTGCGGACCGGATTGATGACCGGCTTGATGTCGAGATATTGGATGAGCTGTTCGCCGATGCGCTTGAACGCCGGCGCGGCGACAATGCGTCCGTAGGCAACGCCGCCCTGAGCCTTCGGCACCGTGGCGTCGTCCACGATGACGGAGACGACCACCCGGGGGCGACTGGCCGGGAAGAAACCGACAAACGAGGCCACATGGTGCGCGGTCGAGTATTTTCCGTCGATGACCTTCTGACTGGTGCCGGTCTTGCCGGCGACCTCGAACTGGGGAATGGCGGCTTCCGGGGCGGTGCCTTCCGGTGAGGCGACGCCCATGAGCAGGCGCGCCATCGTTTGCGCCGTCCGTTCGGTGATGACCCGCCGGTGCGCCCGCTCTCCAAAATCGAAAACGAGATTGCCATTGTCGTCCCGCACCTGCCGGAAGAGCTGGGGATGCTGCAGCAGCCCTCCGTTCGCGATGGTGGCCATTGCATAGTGAACCTGGATCGGCGTCGCCGCAATCGCCTGACCCATCGGCATGCGGGTGATGGTCAGACCGTCCCAGTGCTTTGGCGGAGGAAGCAGGCCGTCAATTTCGCCTCCGAAGGGGAATCCCGCCTTTTCGCCAAAGCCGAAGGCGCGGATGTAGTCGTAGAACCGCTGGTCACCCAGCAGCATGGCGAGCTGGGCCGCGCCGCGGTTGCTGGAATGGCTGATGATTTCGGCAACCGTGAGTTCGTGAAAGGCATGATCCTCCCGGGGCAGCCGCAGATGGCGGCCACGGTAATCGATCTCGGTCAGGCCGCAGTCAAAGGCGCTGTTCGGCGTGACCAGCCCCTCGTTCAGCGCGCCGCTCGCGGCGACAATCTTGAAGGTTGAGCCGGGCTCGAACACGTCGGTCACGGCGTAATTGCGCAGGGCGTCGATCGGCGCCTTGTTGAATTCGTTGAGGTTGAAGGTCGGGTAGTTCGCGAGCCCGAGGATGAACCCGGTGCGGGCGTCGCTGACGATGATGGTGGCCTTCTGCGGCGAATATTTCTCCGCCAGCTGCTGCAATTCCTCCTCGATGATGTGCTGCACGTAGGTATCGAGCGAAAGCATCACGTCGTAGCCGTCGATCGGGGGCACCTCCCGTGTCTGAAACTGCGCCAGTTCCTGGCGGCGGCCGTCCCGCTCCGACTCGCGCCAGCCGTTCTGGCCGCGCAGGAAGAAATCCATGTAATTCTCGACCCCGGCGGCGGGCAGGTTCTCCCGGTTGACGTAACCGATGACGTGCGCCGCCATCGAATTGTGGGGATAGAAGCGGCGGTAGATGCGGTTGCCATAGACCCCGCGGATCTTCAGCGCCTTGACCTGATCGTAGACGGCCTCGTCGGTGCCTTCGGCCAGCTTCACCCACTGCACGGGCTTCGCCTCGCGTGCGTCCGCGTCGTCCGCCGCGTCGGGGAAGCCCCGCGCGGCCGCAGCGCGGATGTCGGCCGTGGTCAGTCCGAGGAGTCGCGCCAGGTCCGGCCAGCGGGCCTCGTCCGGCGGCCGGAGCATGTGCGGATCGAGCCCGACATCGATGAGGGTGCGGCTCGTGGCAAGGATTTCGCCGCGCGCATCACGGATGCTGCCGCGGCGGGCGTTTTCCACGACAAAAGAGCGGCGCGCCTGCTCGATGTATTTCAGCAGTTCATCGCGCTCCAGCACATGCAGCCGGATCAGGCGCACGGCGAGGCCGCCGAAGCAGAGGAAGATGCCCGCGGCGAGGAAAACGATGCGGCAGTTCGACGCGAAGCCCTTCGACATGATCTTCAGCGCGTCCCTCCACGGCGGAATACAACCGGTTGCACCTCGGCGACGAAAAGATCCCGGCTGCGCTTGGCCGCCAGCCGCAGCTCGACATCGCCGGTGACGTGCACGATTTGCTCGGGACGCGGCGGCACGAGCCCGAGGCGCATTTCGGAATTAAGGCGGATGAGTGCGTCGGGGTTCTGCGCCGCGGCGGTCTCGGCCGTAAGCTGGTCGAGGCGCCGCTGCACCGCGTCGATGTGCGCCAGCAGACTCTTGTTGCGGTTGGCGGCGAGGGAGATTTCGTGACGCAGCCAGACGGTGCCAAAGCCGATCGATCCGGTGAAGACGAGCATCACCAGCGTGTAGACCAGGACCTGGTTGATGAAGGCGTTGGCGGTGGACTTGTTCATGCGGCCGGGTATGGCAAGGGGTCGGGTTAAAGTTTGCGCAGGGCCCGGAGCTTGGCGGAGCGGCTCCGGGGATTGGCCGCCAGCTCGGCTTCCCCCGGCGTGACCGGGCGGCGGGTGAGCGGCTCGGCGTGCCGGATGCGGAGTTGCTGCGGCGTGGCGTCGGCGGCGCTCTCGGGCTGGCCGCACCAACGGCGGAAGGACTGTTTGACGAGACGGTCCTCGAGGGAATGGAAGCTGATGATGCACAGCACGCCGCCGGACGTGAGGCGGGCGAAGGCGGCGGGCAGCGCCCGCTCCAAGGCGCCGAGTTCGTCGTTCACCGCAATGCGGATGCCCTGGAAACTGCGCGTGGCCGGATGGATTTTCGCGCGGCGCCGGTCGCGGGCCGGAATGGCATCGGCGATGACGGCGGCCAGGCCGGTCGTGCGCCGGAGCGCACCCGTGCCACGCGCGGCTTCGAGCGCGCGGACGACCCGGCGCCAGTGCGTCTCCTCGCCATAATCCCGGATGGCGCGCACCAGCATCTCGGTGGTGGCGGTCTCCAGCCATTGCGCCGCCGGCACGCCGCAGCGCGGATCCAGGCGCATGTCGGCCGGAGCGTCGTGGCGGAAGGAGAAACCGCGCTCCACGTCGTCGAATTGAAAGGAGGAGACGCCGAGATCGAACAACACGCCGTCAAACCTCCCCAGCTCCAGCTCGCCCAGGCGCCCAAAGTCGCGGTCGATGAGCGCAAAGCGTCCCGCGAACTCCTCGCGCAGCAAACCGGCGCGAGGCTGCGCCGCCGGATCGCGGTCGAGGGCGACGACATGGGAGTCCGCCGCCGACTCGAGGATCGCCCGGGTGTGCCCGCCCCCGCCGAACGTGCAGTCGAGATAGCGGCCACCGGCGCGCGGCGCGAGGAACTCCAGCACCTCGTGCAGCAACACCGGTTGGTGGCCCTCGCTCATCGCCGGCCGGAGAAAATCATTGGGCCTCGCAAGCATGGGTGGAGGCACGGCTGGCGGCATCCGCCGGATCGGACAAACTGCGGAGCAAGAGGCTCGGACGCACGCGCGGCCTGACCTGGATTTCGCCGGATGTCCGCCCGCCCGTTGCGTGAAGCATCGGCGAGTAGTAACGGCGGTGGCCCAAGGTCCAGAGGCTGAGACTGTGACTGCGAACAGCAGGGGAATTGTTCATGGGAAAAAGATGCGGCGGGTCAGATGCCGGCACGGCGCATGAGATCGCGGTAGGTCTGGGAATCCATGCGCTGGCCCTTGGTCTCCCAATGTTCGGGACTCCAGATCGCGAACTTGCTGAGGGAGCCGGCCAGGACCGCGTCCTTGGTAATGCCGGCATGGGTGAGAAGCTCCGGAGTCAGGCCGATGCGGCCTTGTTTGTCGAAGCGGAGGGTCTGGGCGTGGGCGAACAGCTGCGTCAGGACATCCTGGGCCTCGCTGTCGCTCAAATTCTTGGCCGCGGCCTTTTCGTAAAGGCGGTCTACTTCCGGGGGCGGCAAAACGGCGATATACCCATCGGGGTGCGGCAGGGCGACAAACTCATCTTCCTCCGTATGCGCGACGCGCCAGCCCGACGGAATCGTGAGGCGATTCTTGTCGTCCAATGAATGCCGGAAGTGGCCGGTATAACGCGGGTTGGTCTTTGAGGACATGGGGAAGGGCCTGCTGTCTCACCCAAGATGACCCACTATTCTCCATTTTCACCCACACAGTCAAGAAAAGTCCGCCTAAAAAAATCACTTTTAACGCAGATTCTCAGGAGGTTGCGTCGGTGTTGTAAGAAATCACGACCCATGCCGACGAACGGCACCACAGATTGATCGCAAAGCCCCTTGAACAAGTCATGCCGACAGCGCTCGATCACGAACGTGACGGCCCCCAGGGCTAAGAATCTGCGGTGGAAAGGGGCCGCGGTGAATTTCCTGCCTTAGTCACCGCATAATTGCGGCGATTAAGCCTTGCTATTCACCGCGATAATGCGGAGTATTTTGGCCATGCGATACATCCACCAGTTGCCCGATTGGCCCCATTTCCAATGGAGTCACGAAAGACTGACGCCGCCTCTCGCAGCAGCCAGGCACCGGCAAGGCTTGCTTCTGGGCGGGATGCGCACTTTGGGTTTCCACTTTCGCACCCAGGCGAACCTCGAGAATCTCGCCGCCGAAGTAATCATGTCCAGCGCCATTGAAGGGACGGTATTCGACCCGGCGGCGGTGCGATCGTCGATCGCGCGGCGCATGGGACTGCCGCCCGAGAAGGAGACCCTCTCCAGTCGTGAAGTGGAAGGCGCCGTGGACATGCTCCTCGATGCCACGCAGAACTACGGCCAGCCGCTCACCGAAGACCGACTGCTCGGATGGCAGGCGGCCCTGTTTCCCGCCGGGCGCAGCGGCATTCACCGCATTGCAGTCGGGCAATGGCGCACCCCCGGAATGGACCCCATGACCGTGGTCTCCGGCCCCACCAGTCGCGACCAAATTCGCCGCAAACACATTCACTTTGAGGCACCAACGGCAGACCGGCTGCAGCGGGAAGTCGCTGCGTTCCTGCAATGGTTTGAGGCCACGGACGGGACCGATCCCGTGGTGCGAGCCGGCATTGCCCACTTCTGGTTCGTGACCATCCATCCGTTCGAGGATGGCAACGGGCGCGTGTCGCGCGCAATTGCCGACCTGGCTTTGGCTCGTGCGGAAGGATCCGCGCTGCGATTCTACAGCATGTCCAGCCAGATCGAGCAGGAGAAGCAGGGTTATTACCGCGTGCTGGAGACAGCGCAAAAGGGCTCGCTCGATATCACGGGCTGGCTGGAGTGGTTCATCGGCTGCTTCGATCGGGCCGTGATTGGAGCATCGGGTTCGCTCGAACGCATCATGCAGAAGGCTGCCCGTTGGGAACAGTTCAACAAGATATTCGAGCCCAATGAACGCCAACGCAAGGTTCTCAATGCCCTGCTCGATGCGGGCGAAGAGGAAATCTCCACGTCGAAATTCGCCAGGCTGGCCGGCACATCACTCGACACGGCGTTGCGCGACATCAAGCTGATGGTTGAGGGCGGGGTATTGAAACCGGGTGCTGGCGGCGGCCGCAGCACGAAATACCTTCTGGCTCCCGCGGCACCAAGGACTTTGCCGTAAAGCCGTCGGCATGAATGAACGCGAGAGCGTGAAAATCCGTCGGCATGAGTTCTTCACGCTGTCGGCATGAGTCGCTGCGCCTGACCCCTAAAATGGCCCTTCCTGCCGGCATGAGTTGTGATTTCTTACACCGTCCGATTCGGGCGCCACGGCACAGCAGGTGACATTACAACGAATTTGGAGGTGCTGCGGCTGCTCGCACGGATTGTGGCCGCACAATCCCACCCAGAGCTCCGGAGCATGCCCCGGCCGCGCGCGCCCTTCAGCCTCTCCCCTGCTCCTCCGGCGGCTGCACATGGCTGAACGCGCGCCAGATGACGAGATCATAGATACTCTTGAGACCGCCGCTGATGACAAAACACAGGCCGGCAAGCGCGGGAATTCCCATAAGCGGTCCCGCCGCAAGTGGCCCGAGCGCAGTGCCGACCTGCCGGATCGTCGTGGTGATGCCGTTGGCGGCCGAGCGCTCCGCGGCCGGCACGATGGCGTTCACATAACTCTGCCGCGTGGGCACGTCCATCTGCGCGATGAGGTGCCGCGCCAGCAGCACGCCCACGGCCGTGCCGAGCGTCGGCATGAACGGCACCAGCATCAACAGCAGGTTGGAGGGCAGATGCGTAAACACCATCGTGTTCAGGAGGCCGAACCGCTTCGCCAGCGGCACGGCCGCCAGCGCCGAGAGGCCGGACAGCAGCGTCGTGCCGAAGAAAATCCCGCCGAGTGTGGCAAGGTCGACGCCGAATTTCCGGTGGAACCAGTAGGCGACGAAGCTTTGCACGATGAATCCGCCGCCAAACGCATCGAGCGTGAAGAGGGCGCTGAGCCGGACCACGTGGCCCTTCGCCTCGTGCAACCCGTGCCAGGCCACCGGCACGACCCCGCGGCCGGCGGCCGGATCGGGCCGGGGCGCCTCCACCTCGCGGCCCAGAAGCGTGAAGATGAAGAACACGCCGCCGCCAAACGCGGCATAGAGCCAGAGCAGCATCCGGTAGCTCTCCAGCGGGACCCAGCCGCGGTGCTGGAGAAAACCCGCGAACCCGCCGCCGGCGAGCGCACCGAAGGCGTTGGCGGTGAAGCCGAGCACATGCGACCAGGCGAAGATCCGCGTGCGATCCTCGTGGCGAATCACCTCGGTCAGGCACGCCTGCTCGATGGCGAGGAACGGGCCGAGTTCGTTGCCGCTGGGGCTGAGCACGCCGACGATTGCCGCCACCAGCAGCAGCCAGAAATTATCGAACACCGCCATGCCGGCCCCGCCAAACACCATGAGCACGGCGCCGAGCAGCAGCATGCGCCGGCGCCCGAGGCGGTCGGCGCGCGTCGTCAGGGTGAGCGAGATAGCCGCATCGCCGAGGAGCGTGAACGCCAGCAGCACCCCTACGCGCGTTTCGGGATATCCGAGCGCCCGGAGGTAAAGCACGAGCACCACGGCCAGGAAGCCGTAGGCAAAGAGGCGGAAGATCCGCGCGGCAAACAGCAGCGCAAAATCGCGGGGCGCGGAGGTAGGCAGGGGCATGGTGCGAGCGGCTTCCAAGCAACGCCCGTCCTCCTCCCGGTGCAAGCGCAGCCAGACGCTATGACAGGAATGATCCCTGATCGCGTAGCTACCACCTGCCTCCCCTGTCCAGGCAAGGGAGGCGGAACCTTCGAGGCAGCCTCTGGCAACGAAGCGCCGTCCGGGAAAAATGAGAAAACCGGCAGCCTGTCAGGCCGCGGGCTTCGCCGGGGTGGCGTCGGTCTTGGGCTGATCGGCCTTCGAGGCGAGCCGCCACAGCCAGGCGCAAAGCAGGCCGGTGATGACCACGGCGATGGCACTGACCCAGCGGTGGACGTAGCAGTCACCGACGTGAATCTGGATACGGAGGATGATCCGCAGCAACTGTCCGAGGCACATGAGACCAAAGACCACGCTGGCGACGCGCAGTCCGCAGGATGGCGAGTTCATGATGACTTTCTTTTCTGGGGTTCGCCCGCCGGGGCGGGCTTTACGGAGTACTAGACACCGGTCAGCTCCGCTTCTGGCACCATCTGCGCCGGCGTTCAATCCGATTCCCGCGTCCTGCCCGCCGGGTCCTATCCGCAGCGAGACGCAGACTCCCCTGGGTGCCGCCAAATCCGGCCTGAATCAGGAAACTGGTTTGCATCCGCGTTCGTTGCAGCCGGAATCGTCTTGGCTCGGCGAAGCATGGCGCGAAGATAACCGACCCCGGATGACCGGCTCAGCAAATTCCGGGGTTGAGCACGAATGGCTCGCGTGACCTAATTCTCTCGCTTGACACTGCGAATTCCGCCAGACGCCGCATTTTATACTTGTCCCCTGTTACACTTGCCAGGGCGGGCGATGCCATAAGGCAGGAAATATTGAAAGCCGACTCACCCGACCAAAAGCACTCGTAATGAACAGCGAAAGCACGCTCACGAACAGAGAACCCGCAGGACGATGGGCCGCCGTTCTTCTTGCCGTTTTGACGCCCTTTGGAGCAACGATGATCGCATGCGCCCACAACGTCTCTCCGGTCAATCCGAATGCGACCCAGGCAACGCGGGACGTGGTGAACTGGCTGGCGCATCTGCCCAACCGGCTCGACAACAAGGTGACCTCCGGCTTCTTCGGCGGGTACTCCGCCTGGACGTTTTCGACCACCCAATTGGAAGCCCTGCACACCGCGACGGGGCAATATCCCGGCATTTTCGGCGCCGACTACGGCGCGGGTTGGGCGACGAATCCCGATCCGACAACCATGATCGACTACACCTGCAACGACACGCTCAAGACGTACTGGAGCAACGGCGGGCTGGTGGCGATCAGCGCCCATTACCCGAGTCCGGGTTACGCCAACGGTGGCAACCTGAAAACCCATCTGGCAAACTTCGTGGATTTGCTCAATCCGGCCACGGAAACCGGCGCCCGGTGGCGAACGTATCTCGACAAGACGGCGCGAGGCCTGGCCGACCTGAGAGATGCCGGGGTGCCGGTGCTGTGGCGACCGTTCCATGAGATGAATGGCGACTGGTTCTGGTGGTGCGCCCAGGACATCAATACCTTCAAGAAGGTCTGGATCGACATGTACAACTACTTCACCACCACGAAGGGGCTCAACAACCTGATCTGGGTTTTCGCGCCCGATTTCGGCCCCGGGAACTGGACGAATTATTATCCGGGCGCGAGCTATGTCGATGTCGTCGGACTTGATGTTTACGATGACAATCCGGGATCGAGCGTGAACCTGGCCTCGGCCTATGATGCCATGCTGGGTCTCAACAAGACTTTCGCGTTCACCGAGATCGGGCCGGATACCCTGGGCAGCTTCGACTACATGAAATGGACCAACGCGTTCAGTCAGAAATTCCGGAAGACGGCGTTCTTCTATGCCTGGAACGACGGATGCGCGCCGCAGAGCAATGGGAACGCCTCGCCGTTCATGAACCATCCCTGGATCGTCAACCGCGGCGAGATCAGTCTGGGGAGCCTCACCGAACCAGTGCCATCCTCTACGATCTTGAAGGAGGATCGACCCAATCGCGGGTCGGATCGAACACCACCGGAGTCCCGTGGTCAGTGACTGATTGGTGGGGCAGCAGCGGCTACACGCTGAAAGCGGACGTCAATCTTTCGGCTGGCGACAAAATCTATTGGCTGAGCTGAACCGCCACGACCAGCTTGCCCGGTTGACGCAACTGAAGGCGCGCCAAGCATGCGGCATGGGAAGGATGCGGGCAGCGGCCTGACGGCCTTCAGCAAGGCATGAGCTTCTCCGATTCATACCAACGGCGGCACACCGCCACATCAAAAGGACGCGCCCCCGCCAGGTAGTGATTGCGGGACTGAGCAGCATCACCCTGCCATTCGATCTGATAAAAAGCCTGCACCTTGGATGCCGGCACCTGGCCGAGGATTTTCCGGCCGTTGGCGGGAAGCACTGCCCTCCCGTTGAACAGGCAATCAGCACGGCAACGAACCATGACCTGAATCTCGACCGCACGGAGTGTGTCGTTCACCGCCACCACCGCCTGCATACCCGCCTCCGGCTCGTCGAGCATCACGCAGACATCCTGCTGGACGCGTTTGATGACGTGATAAGCCAGCTTGCGCGACCCGTAATAGTCGACCACGGCATCCGATATTTGGGGCCAGCCATCGCGCACGTTCCACCAGAGAATGCCGGAACGACGCCCCTTGCTGATGCGGAAACGCTCGATAAAGAACTTCAACGCCTCGGCCTGGGAAACCTGCGAGGCGAAAACAAAATCGTCCAGATTGTCCGGCACCGCGCCGAAAAGCACGCGGATCTGGTGCGCCATCAGAGGGATCCGGTAGTTGTAGGATGTCCCCTGTCGTTGCGGACGAACGGCGTGGGTGAGCCACTCATCATTATCCGGCCACGGCCAGAGGTGCCCGGGCGTCATCATCTTTTCCAGCGACGCACGGGCGGGGCAACCATGGTAGCCGATCTCGCTGGCAAAATGGGCATTGGACGACAGGTAGTACGAACCCTTGAAATCGTCGCGCGGACCCCACAAATGATCCTCCGGCCGCAATTCGTGGGGAGCGCCCAAACGCCACAGTGTCGAATTGAGGTAAGGCGAACTGGGCAGATATTCGCGCCAGGGATCCAGGCGGCGACAGGCCGACGCCAGCACTTGGCGGGAAATCTGGTCGTCCACATTCGGATCGCTCGTCGGTTTGGCGAAGGTGTAGAAGGCGTCGATCTCGTTGTTGCCCGCCCACAGCACCAGCGACGGATGATTGCGCAGAAGCGGAATGATGGTCTCGGCCTCCCGCCGGACCTTTTCATGAAACTCCGGCGTCTGTGGATAAAGGGCGCACGCCAAGGCAAAATCCTGCCAGACCATGATGCCCGCCTCATCGCACCGGCGGAAGAATGCCTCCGATTCGTAGACATTGCCGCCCCAGCACCGGATCATGTTGCAGTTGAGATCGACCACCAGATCAAAGGTCTCCTCCAGACGCGCGGCGTCGCGGCTGTGGAAGGCGTCGAGCGGCACCCAGTTGGTGCCGCGGACAAAGACCTTCTGGCCGTTGACCACGAAGGCAAACTCACCCTTTGCATCCCGATTCGTACATTCCGTCATCTCCAGCTTGACGGACCGGAAGCCGTAGCGGGTCTGCCACTCCGACTGCATTTGCCCCTTTTCATCCACCAGCTCCAGCCGCACGTCGTAAAGCGCAGGCGGGCCGTAGCCCCGCGGCCACCAGCAGTCGACCCTCTCCAGTTCGCAACGGGCACCGCCGTGGGCGCACAGGACAGGGAAAAGCTTCTCATAGACAATCGTCTGATCCGTCGGCGCCGTCACTGTCAGGCGCACCGACCAAGAGTCAATCGGCCATGTGTCGGTGCCGAGATCCCACCTCACCATCAGGCGGGCACTGCGTTTGGCCGGATCAACGGACGCGGTCGCCAGGTAGACGCTGCGGAAGCGGGTAGCCGGAATCATTTCCAAATAGACAGCGCGCCACAAGCCGGCGGAGACGACGCGGGGCATGATATCCCACCCGAAACCATGCGCGGCCTTGCGGATCGAGAGGGCTTCCCAGTTGTTTTCCATCGCCCACTGCCCCGCCTCGACCGGCCGCTCCTGAGCCGCCAGCACGACCGAATCGATGCCGATCACGAGATTGTTTTCTCCGGCCCGCAGGCGGCCGGTCACGTCGAGCCGATGCGGAATCAGCATGTTCTCCAGCGTCCCGATCCGCCCGCCGTTGAGCCAGACGGTGGCCAGCGTATCGACCCCCTCCAGCACGAGCTCGCACCGCTCGGAGGTCGCCTGATCCGGCACCGTGAAAGTGCGCAAATACCACCACTGCTGCGTCTCGATCTTGCGCAGCTCATAGATATTGTTTCCGCGCTCCAGTTCCCCTGGCAGCAGGCCGGCGCGGATCAGGTCGAGTTCCACATTCCCCGGCACCCGCGCCGGGATCGGTTTCCACTCCGCCGGGATTTCCGGGCTCTCCATTTGCGCCGCGCGCTTGCGCTGCCGGCCGTACTGCAACGTCCACGCTCCATCGAGATCGATCCGCTTCATGATGACAGCCCGCCGAGGCGCTACGCAAAAAAGTGCGCTTCCAACATCAGGCACAGCGCGTGATAAACGGGCAGGTGCAGCTCCTGCACCTTGTGGGTTTCCGTTTCGGGAACCCGGATGCAGACATCGCACAGTGCCGCCATGGCGCCGCCATCCTGCCCCGTCATTCCGAGCGTCATCATCCCCTTGGCCCGGGCCACCTTGAGGGCGTGCAGGACGTTCCGGGAATTCCCCGATGTGCTCAATCCCCAGAGCACATCCCCGGGCCGGCCGTAGCCAAAAACCTGCTGGGCGAAGACGAGATCCGGCGCGACGTCATTGGCAAACGCGGTGGCCAGGCTCGTTTGTCCGGTCAGGGCCACCGCCCGGAGCGCGCCCTCGAGACGGGCGGCCAGATAATCATCGTTCAACCTGGCCCGCATCCCGGCTGAGAGCCGCCGGTGCGCCGCGAATGATTTCATCAACTCGCCGACGATATGCTCGGCATCGGCGGCGCTTCCGCCGTTGCCGCAGAGGTACACCACCCCGTCTTTTTCATAGCAGCCGCGCAGCGCATCAAACGCCTGCTGGATGGTGGAGGTGCAACCCTCCAAGCGGGGATACCGTTCACATAATTCAAGAAGACTTCTGTTCATTGCATCGCCTCCAATCCGTTTTGCGCCACCGTCAGCGCGGCAGCATCACCGATTCTGTCCCCCAGCTCCGCGGCCCGAACCGTACATACCCGCAGGGCTTCCGCGAGACACTCCTCCTGCATCACCCGTTCCATGGCGGGACGGATCAAGGCCTCATTCCGGGCAAAGATGCTGCCGACCACAATGCGATCGAGATTAAGCAAATCAACTGCCAGCGCGAGGGCCCGCCCCAGCTTTTCGCCGACCTCGGCATAGATCTGAAGCGCCAGCGCATCGTCCTGCCGGGCGGCTTCGGCAACGCTCTTCGCCAAAAGCGCCTTGAGCTCACTCAAGGCCGACGTTCGTCCTGCCGCCCGGTGTTCATCCAGCCGTAGCCGGGCAAGTTGGGCAATCCCGCCGCCGCCGCAGAAACCCTCCACCGAACCGGCCTTGCCGTATCCCACCGGGCCATCCGGCGTCAGCCGGACATGGCCGAGTTCACCGGCATTGCCGTTGGTGCCTTCATAAAGCCTGCCCTCCAGGATCAATCCGCAGCCGAAGCCCGTCCCCATGGTGCAAAACATCAGGTTGCGGCTGCCGCGCCCTGCGCCGTAGCGCCATTCGGCCAACGCACCGGCGTTGGCGTCGTTCTGCAGGAACGCCGCGACCCCAAAACGCTCGGAAAAATAACGGGTAACCGGCACGGCCGCCCATCCTGGCAGGTTGGGCGGCGAGAGGACTAGACCCGTCTTTGCACACAGCGGGCCGCCGCAGACAATCCCGATGGCATCGATGCGCCCGGTCTCCTGCAGCAAGTCACGCGCATGCATCTCCAACGCCGCGAGCGTCGCATCCGGCCCCTGCCCCGTGGCAAACTCCCGGCGCGCGAACACGCGCGCTGCCGCGTCGCCGGTACAGACCGCAGACTTGGTGCCGCCGATATCAATGCCAAGGAATCGTTTCATGGGGGCGTGGGGAGAGCGTGACGAATCAAGAGGGGAAATAGGTCGGTGACGAGGCAGCATCTTGCAATAAAATACAGGGCATGATGTGTGACTGGAACGATTGGCTGGCTACTACGATGGGGAGAATGTCGTTCACTGGCCAGCATTTCACCGTAGCAAGGAGTTGGCTTGGGTCGATGGCGGAATCCGATCGGCACGATGCGCCCATGATCGGTCGGTCGCAATGTTTCCGGCTTGCCGCCTGCTCCGGAAGGGTCCCCCATGTCCGCAGATTATCTCTCACCGTTGCGGGTAAATCGTAGGCGATGGAAACCGTGCATCTTATGAACTCTGGATCCCTCTTCGGTCAGTTGGTGAAGAACGCAGGCCTCGCCGCCGTGGCGGTGCTCGCCTTCGCGCTAGACAGTCTTCGGACTGTATCCGCACAAGCGGTTGACAGCGCCAGACAGCCCTTAACGGCAGCACAGCACACCGACGAAATGATGCTCGTGCCGAGCGCAGAACGGGTCGTGGGAACATCTCTGGAAGAGCGGCAGGAACTGGCCAAGCGATTCGCCTGTGATCCGACGTGGCTGAATGACGACCTCGAAAAGCGCGCCGTGCATCTGGCCCCTTTTTGGATCGACCGTTTTCCGGTTTCGAACGGGCAATATTACGCGTTCGTCGAGGCGACGGGAGCAAGGGCACCCTGGTTCGAGGGCCGGTTCCCGGCCGCCGCCGCCGATCATCCGGTCGTGGGCATCAGCTACCCGGAGGCCGAGGCTTATGCGAAGTGGGTTGGGAAGCGACTGCCGACAGCCGAAGAATGGGAAGTCGCGGCACAACCGGGCAAAGCCGGGCTCTTCCTGTGGGGTGACGATTGGCCGGGGCCGGTCCAACCGCTCCCGCGGAGCGTCATACCTGACTGGCAGCGACCGGGGACGAAACGCCTCGGCTCGGGTCAGCACGGGCGCAGCGCGGCCGGGATGGAGGATTTCATCCAGCAGGTGTGCGAATGGACCAGCTCCACAATGCCGCATCACGGCACCACCTTCGTGCAAGTCAAGGGCACGAGCTGGCTCAACGAAGACCCGGTCAACTTCCGCACCGCCGCCAGCTCCTGGGCCGCGGGCTTCTTCTCGACGCCGTGGATCGGATTTCGCTGTGCCTTGGATGGGGCCAGTCAACCGGCCGCAGTACCGAGCAAAATTCCGCCCGGGACTCCGCCAGCCTCAGACACGGCGAGTCCGGCCCCCGGGGCTGTCGCCGGCGGCGTTGAAGTTTACCCCCTGCGCAACGCCCCCGCCGATCTCGATGCCGGCCTGCTGTGGTGGAACCGTAACTGGCTCGGCGGGAGTTCCGCCACACCCATTCCGCAATCCCGGGGTTTCCTTTTCCGCGCGCCCGTGATGGGCCCCTGGCCCGTCTGCCTCTTTCTGGCCGAGATGCTGTCCTGGAACGGCAAGCCGTTGCTGACGCTCGGGCCCATAAACACAAATCCCTCCCTCGAGGAGATCAAAACGGAGAGCGGAAGGCCGGCCTATCGACTCACATTCAAGGAAATCGGTCTTACTTATGAATTTGTCGCCGGCGCAGATTTTGTCGACCTGCTCACGACCATCGCCAACCGGACCGACCAGGCCGGGACCTTCAGCACGAGCTCCTGTTTCAGCCTGACCTGTAATCCGCTCTTTTACGACGGCGAGATGGTGCGGACTTACCAGTTGACCCGGAACGCAGGATTCGTACCGCTGCGACAGATTCCGCGTCCGGGCGACTGCGTCCGCTGGATCGAGCCGTCCGATTCGACGCAGTACGGCGGTCCAGGCAATCCGGGGACGATGGCTGTTGTCTCGCGGGATGGTAAGTGGACGTTTGCCTCCGTGCGATTCGAAACCGGCGCGGCATTCACCGTCCAGGGAAACACCTGGCTCAATTGCCTGCACACCGATGCTCCCGTGACCGTCGACGCCCATTCGTCGCGGACGACGCGTCAACGTCTGTATTTCCTCAGGGGCGATCTGAAAACCCTCCAGTCGCGTCTGCAGCAAGACCTGGGAACGCCTTAATCCCCCGCGAGCGCACCGCGTCAGGTCCGAACCATCGCGCGATGTTTTCGGCAGCCGTGGTCATATTCGCCAGTCTGGAAGCTGGGATGCCGCATCAACGCCTTACAGTCCATGGTTGTCGAAATCCTTTCGGGTGGCCTCGCGGAAGAGAAAGATGGACGAAACACCGAGGCATCAGGGATCAGAGACATTGACCCCAGGTGTGCCGGGCGGAAACAGATTCCGCTTCGGATCGAACTCCAGGTTCCGGTCGTTGGGCATTGGATTAAAATAGTACATGAACGATAACAACCCACGCGCATCGCAACGGAAATCCCCAAACACTTTCGCATAATTTGCGGAGATAATATTGCCATCTTTGTCCAGTTTCACACGCGTGCGTAGAAAGAAACCTATATCACTTCTCGCTGTGACGGGATCGTAGCTGTTGGCAGCGTAATGCCAAGTCGGCACATAACCGTCCGCAGGTGCTTCGCGAGGCAGTTTCAGCCGACTGTAGGGCAAAAAGCGTTTTTCTTCGGCGAGGCCCTCCTTTTCAGAAGGGAAGGAGATTTCGACATTGCCTTCCCATCTACCGTACCAAAATCGAATTTCATCCTCGCTCCGCCGGGGGTTGGTACCACGCTGGCGTGATTCCGCCATTTCTTTGTCGCTGTAGTTCCAACCCGTGAACTCTCTCGTAAACTTGAAACGGATATCGCTGACTTTGCCCACGCCGTATGGCGCGACCATGTCGCCTACTTCGAAGTCAAAATCAAGCCATTCATTCGGTTTCAACAATTGGAGGGGATTGCTTTCCCCAAGCTCAATTCGTCGAGCATGCAGGGGTATAGGATGAACGATCATTGGCAATACAACTGTGACATCCAAATCGCGATCTCGAGGTAGTGATCGGAGCTGTGCGTCGTAGTAGCCGTTTTTCCTAACGCGGACGTAGACACTATGCTCAGCTTCACCGACGGCCGAGTACAAACCGTTTTGATCGGTAACACCGATGTGTTCTACATCACTTCCCAGCCTAACCATCGCAAAGCCAACGAGCGTATCTGCGTTGCTAATCGGTCGCGAATCTTCATCTAGCACTCGCAGTCGAACTTCGCTTCCAAACAGGGGGAAAGCGAGCAGAGCCAAAGCAATGGACATGATATGTTTCATTGGAGCGATCCGTTAATAATCATCTCACAATACATTTTGTTAACGTAAGTTAAGGCGACGTCTTTGAAGTCACTGTGTAGCCATTGCCCATCACTGGCACCAGAATGGCCTTCGGTAGGCCATGTATTTGCCTCTCGGCCGTCGGACTCCATGTCAAAATTACGTATACCTTGGCGCAGAAATGGGTTGCTTGCTGTAGCGTAAGACAATGCCGGTATACCCCGCGCGAGCAGATCATATTGGACGAATTTCTGTTCGGCTTTCGTCGATGCCGCAGCAGGATTGGCGCTGAAAAGATCCTCTTCGAGGAAATATCCGAAATACGGTTCATGTGTCAGATCCAAGGACGGGTTGTTCGGCGGGCCATAGTAGAGACTGAGGCCCCAACCGCCCTGCACCCTACTGAAGAAGATCACTCCTGCGGATTCGATTACATTGGCTCCCTTGGCGAACTCCTGCGTGACCCATGCACCGCGTGAGAGGTTGAACCCATTTTGAAGTATGATACCGAGAATGGAGGGATTGTCCCATTTTGGATTTTCGACAACATCGTCGCCGGGGGAATAGAAATTTTCGACTGAGACGCTGCTTAGCACATCCTTGAACCTCTCCTTCCATTTCAATTCGGAGCGATGGTCGGAAGTGCCAGCAGGATTAGGTGGGCTGGGAAGCGTCGTGAACAACTGATGCCAGTTAGCCGCGAAGAGTGCGGGCTCAAGCGATTTCCATTTGTGCTCCGTCATCGCCGTGCGCTGGTCGTTGGTCACGCTGCCGAGGTCGTAGGCTTCAAGCGGCACCGCCGCGTTGATCATGTAGTAGCGCGACGGGGCGAAGCCGCCATATTGGATCGCCTGACTCACGACCATGTTGCCAAGGCTGTGCGCGGCAACCGTGACATCCGTCCCTGCGGACAGGCCAAGTTGCTCCTGAAGCAGGTCGCCGGTCTGGAAAGCGTGGAAAACGGCCTTGTGATAGTCGAGTCCGGTCGAACCATACCACGAAACACCCACAAATCGCGCATGGCTGCCCAACTGGTGGAGGCGCTTGAACACTTCGGCCTGCCAGCCCCGGGCCTGCTCGGCGTCCACGTTGTAGCCGTGAACGAAGACAAAGTATTTTCCGTTGGTCGCCGTGTCCGGCAGCGGGTCACCCGGGTCGTCGATGCGTGTCGCCGGACCGACATCTGAAGGCACATTCGCCGATTCATCATAGTTTTTCGCCAACGAGCGTAGATTCAAGTGCCGGAACATACCTTCGACGGGACTTATGCGCAGGGGGAGGCTCAGTTCAGCGATCGTCATGCCCTCCTTTTCCACCGCGAGTACCAGCGGTGCGGTGGTCGTCGCCCGACCCTCGACCAGCACGACGCCCCAGTCGTTGTCCTTTACGCCGTTCAGGAAGGAGGACGAGAGCTCATAGCCTTCGATCGTGATCTGATGGGTCACGGCATTGCCCGGCGCTTGGTCGAACTGATCGCCAAAGCCGGTCGTCAATAGTTCCTTCTGACAGGCCAGCGCCCGGTCGCGGGTAAGGTCAGTATAAACGAAGTTGAGCGCCCCATCGGCTTGCTTGAGTTTGTATTTGATGGAATCATCCGGCGGCAGCACCGTCAGAAGTGGCTTGATGTCCAGATAAACCGGGAAGAAATCCACCAAGTCACGGATGGAATCGACTACCGCGCTGTTGTAGTTGGCCGAGTTGGTATCCTGGCCCGGAATGTCGTCACCCTCTGCCGCATTTTGGTCATTGTCATCATTGATCCAGAAGCGGAAGGGGTACTCGGCGGAGGCCTGGTCGGAGGGGTCCTGGCTGACGGGCTTGATGGCGCCGTCGCGGTTGAGGTCGACAGCGAGCTGGGCGGCGAGCTCCAAGGGATAGGGCACCAAGTGATATTGCCCGGGCTGCGCGCCGAAGCGATGCGGATTTCCCTCCTCAAAGGGATCGAGGTAATAAACCGGACTTTCGGTCGCATCGGCGGCGGCCTGCCAGACCATGAACCGATAGTCAGAGGGCTCGGCGGCCCCGGCGGGCGTAAATGTCTCCCACCAGGCAATAAGCCAGGCCGTGCCGGTGGGGTTGGTCATCTTGTACGCCAGTTTGCTCGCGCTCGCTGCCTCGGGCGTGAAGGCATAATGAGCACCGGGATCGGAGAGCGGCACAAAATCGCCCGTGAAAATCCAAGGCCCGTTTTTAAGCGCGGTGTAGGCGCCCGCGGGAGTCAGAGGTGTGACTTCAGTTTTGTAGCCGCCGGCCGACCCCGTGTGCTCCACCGTGCCGATGGGATGGTAGATGTACCGCTGCTCCTCGGCCGACCACGTACCGACCGAAAGATGGAAGGCCTGCGTCGCGCCGTCGTGCTCCTCGGTCCAATAATCAGCGATGCCGGGCAGAAAATAGACTCTGCTGGAGGCATTCCAGAAGAGGTAGAACATGGTATCGCTGGCGGTCAGTCGAAAGCGAGGCTCGTCCCAAAAGCTGGTGGACCTCCACGGCCATCCGCCCCCCGGACGCCGTTGAAACATCGCCTTATACACGCCGCCCGGCCCCGACAAGGAAAAGGTCGAATCGGCCCTTTCCGCCTCCAAGGCGAAGTTTTCCTGCCCGGGTGCGGGGTTGCGGCGGGTAAAGGTGATCGTCTTGTAGAAACCCAACTGCGGGTTCTGATACGTCTCAGCCACGGTAAAGGTCGCGGTGAACGTGCCGGGGACGAACGTCCTGACGGCCGGCGCTTCGCGCCTTTGGCTGATCACCTGACCGAGGAAGCCCAACGGCAAGCCCGCCCGGGGCGGCAGATACTCCGGCTGCACGCTCACGCTCTGACCGGCCTCATCAGCCTCGATTTGGAGTGCTCCGCCCGTGACCGGCGGCGGCAACGCCTGGCCGCCGGAGGAGATCGTCAGCAGGACGGCAACACAGGAAACCAGATGCCAGTGAAAGCGCATGGTCGTTGAATTCGGGGAACGATTAGGTGGGCGGCGGCTCTTCTCCGCCGTCGCCTCCGCTTTCCGGTTGCGGGGTCAGATAAATCTCTGCCAAGCCGAGGGCGTTCGTGTGGACCGTCAGCTCGTTGGACGTGCTTTCGCCTTCGCCCACCAGCAGGTTGCCGGGGGAGGCCGTGCGGACGGTGACCGGCTTGTTGGCCAGCGGCGTGCCGTCGCGGTATCCCACCCAGAGGAGGAATCTCCCGCCCGGCAGCAATTCCCGCTGGGGTCCCAGCAGCGAGAGAATGACCAGCTTGTTGCCGGCGGCGCCCGGCCCAAAAGCAACCGAAACCTGCTTTTGCACCGCAGGGCTTTCCACCCGCCAGACCGCAGTTTCACCCCAGGCCGGCTGCCGCAGCAGAAAGAGGGCTCCGATCCCTATCCAAAGACCGAAACGGGAAGTGACACGCTTCACAGAGTTCATGGCAAAACAGGGGTCATGGAGCCCGAACATACGCCCGGGCGATTCCGTCCGGCCCGGTGCGCACCTGCGCCGAGCGGCCGGCCGCCAGCCCGTCCGGCGTGAGTGCAATCATCTTGTCGCCGTCGGTGATTTCCAGGGTCACCGGCGCATTAATGAGCGACGTACCGTCCCGGGTCATGACCCGCACCGCCAACAGGCCGTTCGGCCCCAACTCGGCGTCATCGAAAAGCGGCACCAGCTCGGGGACCACGCCATTGTAGTAATCTTTCGGGTCTGTGCCGCGCTGGTGTTCCTCGGCATTGCTCAGTCCGTCTCCATCGGGATCAAGCGATTGGTCGGCAGCCAGCGGATCCAACCCGGCGTGGACTTCATAATCGTCGGGCAGCCCGTCGCCATCCGTGTCGGTCTGCTCTGGATTGGTGCCAGCCTGAGCCTCCTGCGCCGCGGACAAACCGTCGCCATCGGCATCCGCGTTCAGGTAGTCAAGCTGTTCGCCGACACGCGGGTCGGTGCCGTGCGCCAGCTCCCAGGCGTTGGGCAGACCGTCGCCATCCAGGTCGGCCGTCTCGCCCGCCTCCGCCGTGTTGGGATCAGTGCCCAGTTGCAGCTCCTGCGCGAGCGTCAAGCTGTCGCCGTCTGCATCCGAATCCAGGTGGGACGCGGGCTCGGGCTGCAACGGGTTTATGCCCAATGCCACCTCCACTCCATCCATGAAACCGTCTCCATCGGTGTCCATCTGGTTCGGATTAGTGCCGGCGGCGTACTCCTGGAGATCGCTCAAACCGTCGTGGTCGGCATCGGCGTCCGCCGTCGCTGCCTGGAGGGGGTCGAGCTGATACGTGATCTCCCAGCCGTCGGGCAACGCATCGCCATCGCTGTCGGCGAGGTTGGGCTGGGTGCCGAGCAGCCACTCGCGGAGGTTGCTCAGCCCGTCGCCATCGAGGTCGCCGTCCCGGTCGTTGACCGCGGGATCGAGGCCGTGGGCGCTCTCCCAGGCGTCGTCCAGGCCGTCCTGGTCGGCGTCGGCGAAAAGGGGGTTCTCCGTCGCCGCGCACAGGTAATCTAGTCGGGTGGCCGCCGCGGCGTGGCCTTGGACGGCAAACGCGGTGAGCGCCGTGCGCGTGCGATCGCGGAAGGCAAGGTCAGCCGCCACCAGCGCGCCGTTGGCGGAGAGGTCCCAAGTCTGGTGGACAAAATCCAGCCGCAGCGTGAGCCGGATCCAGTGCTGCGCCTGGCCGTCGCGGCCCAGCGGCGCCACAAAGCCCGTGGCCTGCCACTGGCCCCCACCCTGCCCGTCGCCGTTGAACGCCCATAACTCACCGCCCGGGCCCGTGCGCACCAGGACCGTGCGCGAGCTTTCCACCTCGAACGTGGTGGCGGCGCTGAGGTCCGCGTCCGCCACGGGCTTGGCGAAGAAATCGACAAAGACAATCTCCTGCCCAGCGAGCGGCGCGAAGGTCTGGGCGATTTTCGCCAGCGGCGTGCCCGGCGACAGCACCACCGAGTGCGCGCCGGAGAAGGCTGCTTCGGCGGTGACGCCGGCGTCACCCTGGTCGACGTTCCAGCCCAGTTGCTCATTGAGAGGACCTGCGGTGTAGCCTTCCGATGCCTCGAAATCGGCCGTGTACGGCAGGCTGGCCAGCACACTCACCGGCACTGGCGCAGAATCCGTGGTGGCGCCACCATCATCCGTGGCGCGGGCCAGCAGGGTGTGGGCGCCCGCTTGAGTGAAAGTGAAGGTGAACGTGAAAGTGCCCGGCTGGCCGGCAACCGGGGTGCCGAGGCCGAGGCTGGTGGCGCCGTCGAAAAACTCGACCTGGGTGATCGTGCTGTCGGCGTCCGTCGCTGTGGCGACGAGGGTGACGGCCGTGTAGGCGGCCCATGTGGTCCCGGCTGTAGGTGTGGTGAGCGCGACCTGCGGCGGCTGGTTGGCCGTAATCAAGCGCAAGAGGCTGTTGCCGTTGAGCGTGAGCCGGTCGCAAACAAGGCCCCCGATCAGCTGGCTGCTGCCATTGATGACCACGATGCCGCCGGGGGCCGTGACGTAACCGTAAAGCGCAACCCGGCCATTGAGGGTCAGGCCGCCGGAGGCGAGTTGAAGCGTGAGCCATCCGGGATTGGCGGCGGCGCCCGTGTGCCCGTTGAGGACCATGCCCCGGGCGAGGGTCACGATCACCGGCCCGGCCACGTGCAAGGCCGTGTTCCCATTGAGCGTGAGCCGCTGGAAGGCGTAGCGGGCGGGCTGCGTCGCGCCGGCGACGCCGAGGGTGAAGCTGCTGTGGCCGTTGGCCGTGAAATCGCCATACGTGCCCGGCGGCACGGCGATCGGGCCCACGTTGCCGTTGAGCGTGAGATGGCGGATCGTGGTAAAATCGCCGGGGCTCTGGCTGGCGTTGCTCAGCGTGACGTTGCGCGTGCCGCTCGGCGCGGGCGGCGGGTCGACCACCGGCAGCGTCACCGGATCGGTGCGCCGGATCACATGCCGCAGAGAACAGGTGCCGTTGAGGGTGATCGGGTAGCCGGCGGGCGCTGCCGCCCCGAGGCCATCCTGCGTGCCGCCGTAGATGGGATGGCCATTGAGCCGCACGGTCGGCGTGCCCGGCACCAGCAGATCGCCCGTCACGACCGCGTTGCCGTTGAGCACGACCGCTTCCGCCGTCAGCACCTGCACCGAGCCCTCCACCCGGCCGTTCAACGTCGGCGCATGCCGAATCAGAGTCCGGCTCTCACCTTCCCCGCCCACTGAATTCAGCGGCAGCGTCAGCACAGTCGCCGCCATGACCCAAATAAGTGACGGCACGGTTTTCATTCTTAATGAAGGCGGTTGAGGCCGGCTGCTTTAGTGCCCGTTGGGCGCACGGCTGATTTCCTAATTTTATTATTTTATCTTACAAGACATTTATTCAAGAAGCGCTGTTTTCCATAATTCGATCCGGGTCCGCGAAGCCCACGCTCTTGGTGCCGACCGCTGTCACGCCGCCGTTTCATTCCGCCTATGTCCCGATCTTCGGCATGACCATCGGCGGGAAAGGACGCCACGACGCCTGTCAAACCGCGCCGCGCTCCGTGGCCGCCGCCTTTTGCCTTGTCGCCGGCGGCAGGAAACGTATTGGTCGACCACAGGCCGCCGACCAGACCCTACCCCAAACAACCCCGGTCGGCCCGGCCCCCTACCCTATGTACAACAACCTGCTAGCCGGCTCCATGCTTGCCGTGTCCCTCGCGTTTGTCGCCGTTGGACTCGTTGTCGCGATTCTGTTCCTGCTCTCCCTGCAGAAATGCCTGAACCGGGTGGCCCCCGCCAACCGCACCATGAGCCCCGGCCTGGTGTGGCTGAACCTCGTCCCGCTGCTGAACCTGGGCTGGGTCTTCTACACCGTGATCCAGGTCGCGGCTTCGGTGGTCAAGGAAGGCCAGGCGCGCAACCTCGACGTCGCCGACGGCGGCAAGACCCTCGGGCTGACCTACGGCATCCTCATGTTGTGCAGCTTCATCCCGCTCCTGGGCATTCTGTGCGGCCTTGGATCCCTCGTGTGCTGGATCATGTACTGGGTAAAGATCGCCGGGATTTCGACCAAGCTCGCAGCCCCGGCCGCCGCGGCTCCTGCGCCGGCCGCTCCCGCCGCCTGACCGCGGCAGTCCGTTTGATCGCCGCCGCCGGGTGGAGTCAGCTTCGCCCGGCGGCAAGCTGACAATTTCACGGGGGCGACCCCGCAGAAGTCGCGGTGGCCGCCGGCGGGGTGGGCTGCAGGTATTTGGCGAGGAAGGCCTCAATGCGGGTGTATAGCTCCACCTGATTACCCAGACGCAGCATGCCGTGGCCTTCTTCTCTTACCAACATCACCTCGTGCGGGATCTGGTACTTCTTCAGCTCGGAGATCAGCCCGCGCGATTCCGCGACGTCGGCCACCGGGTCGTCCTTCCCGTGGGCGACAAAGATCGGGATCTTAACCTGGTCGATGTGCCGCAGCGGCGAGATGGCGTCGAATTTCTCCCGTTGCTTCTTGGGGTCGCCCAGCCAGCGTTTAAAGGTGGAGTATCGGATATTGTCGAACTGGTAGTATTTGTCCTCCTGCAGGACCTGCGCCCAATCGAAGATCCCGGCGATCGTCACGGCACAGCGGTAAAAGTCCGGCTCAAAGGCCGCGCCTGAGATCGCCAGGTAGCCGCCAAAAGATCCGCCCATGATGGCCACGCGCTGCGGGTCGATCAAGCCCGACGCCAGCAGGGTCTTCGTGGCGTCGGTCACGTCATTGTGCATGCTCCGGAAGTCCCATTCATCCTCGATCTTGAACGACCAGCCGTACCCCGGGGAGCCGCGGTAGTTGGGCTGCATCACCGCGTAGCCCCGGCTGGCCAGAAACTGGGCTTCGCCGTCGTAGCCCCAGTAATCGCGCACCCACGGTCCGCCGTGCGGCAGCACCACCAGCGGGGCGGGATGCTGCTTCGAAGCCCCGACCGGCAGGGTGACATAAGCATCGAGCTGATGGCCGTCGCGCGTCTTGAATGGCATGATGTTCATCGGCTGCATCCGTGCGGGATCGATCCAGGGGGCGGTGCACTTGATCGGCCCTAGCATGCGCTTCTCCAGATCCAGCCAGTAATAGGTCGTCGGTTGGCGATCGGAAAAGGCGCTGACGAGAAACCGCCGCTGGGCTGCGTCACTGTCGATGATGTGCACGACCAAGCCGGGCAAGTAGCCCTCCACGATTTTTTGGATGGCCCGGTATTCCTCGGAAAACCAGACCATCTGCGGTCCGCCACGGTAATAGGCAACTCCCAGGATATTGTGCGAGACAGGATGCCGGTACAGCCAGCCGGTAAAATCGCGATCTTTCCCTTGCAGCAAAATGTCCCCTAACTGTCCGGTCGCGGCATCCATGAATTGCAGTGCCCGGGGTTTGCCTGCCACACGCGGAGCCAGCACCACCAGCTCGCCGGGTTTTTCTCCATACGCGAAGATGTCGACCTGGTCGAGATTCACCGGACATTTTGACCAGCGGCCATCGGCAAAGCGGTGCAGGGTTTTCTGCCCGTCCTTGCTGGTGATGCCAAACGCCAGTTCGCCATCTTTGTCTGGCAGGTAGCCGATCACCATGCCGCCCTCCGGGGCCGGATAGCTTTTCAACACATGCCTCTGATTATTCTCTCCGATCGTCGCCCAAGTTTGGGCATCCAAGGTCACCCACCCCAAACGAACGACTTCGCCTTTATCCAGCAGGGCGTCGAGTTGCACGACCCCGCCATCGCGGCCATCATCAAACGCATCCTGTCGAATCCAGACCAATGGCTTCTGCGGGCTTTTCTTGGGTACAGCCAACACGTAAACCGCGTCGGCCTGCAATACCGGATAGCATCGATCAAGCCGGTCGATATCGGCGACCAGAACGCCCTCCGCGTACCTCTTTTCCATGGTTAAGCTGAAAATCAACCGCTTGTCGTCGAGCCAGTAGAAACCGCGGATATCGCGATCAAATGTTCCCGCCAGTCGCTCGAATTTGGCCTTCTCCAAGTCATAAACCATCAATTCAGAATGACCAGAGCCGGCTGAAACCAAGGCGGCAAAATGCGTACCGGCTTGGTTTAGCACCGGATAGCGCAACATCGATGGACGAAAAAAATCCGCCACCGGAATCGGTTCGTTGGCCGGCACGGGCTTGACCCGGTCCAGATCCAGCTTGTCCGCGGCAGCCAACCCGCCGGCGGCGGCCAACAGGACATAGACACACAAAGACAGTTTGCTCTTGAGCGAGGTCATGGTGTTTTCGGGGCGACGAACGGAAGAGCTACTGGAAAAAGACGATCAAGCACCGCCCGAGCCGATCGGCGATGCCGTGGGTGACCCAGCCGGGGCGTCGTGGGCGGATATCGATTCCGCTGACGGGTTCGCCGTCTTTTGCTGATCGGCCTGCCACTTTTGGAAATCGACAAGGAAACGAAGCATCATGTCCTCGACGATCTGATCGAACGCATCGGCGTAGGGGACCGGTTGCATGCCCTCCGGGGCAGACTTGAGGCCGACGGTGGAATGCAACGCATGGTTGTACTTTCCTTCGAACGCGGCACCGGCCGAAGGGCGATAGACAACCGTCATTTCGTAACGGTCGACAACATGCGAACCGACGAGGCCGAAGGTGAAACCGGTGGCAAACCCCTTCGCGAAGGCTTCACCCGCATCGCCGAGGTTTTGGATGCGGATCTCCAGCGACGCGGCCGCCGCGGGATCCTTCGCAAAGACCTTGGTGGATTCCAGCAAACGGGAGACTTTCCGGTCGGCGATATCCTTCGCCCTCGGCACCGGCGTGCCGTCGGCGGCGAAGGAAATATTGACTTTGACTGGCACCGGATGGGCAGATGATTGCACGTCCTTGTACGTCGCGGTGCGGAACGTCGGGTCAATGTACCCCTTGGGAATGATGCATCCGCTCAGGGAGAAGACGCAGGCAATGGTGACCAGGATGGATGATAGTGTGCGGGACATAAACCAGAGTAATTGCGTCAACAAGCAACGGGGTGAGTGATAAATTTGCTGCTCGCGATAATTCAAAGCCATATAAGAAACGGGGCAATTCCATTATCGAGTAGAATTCCTCTCCTTTTCATCAGCCTCCGTAATACTCCGCGGTCAGTCCGGGCGATGGCCGGATTGGCTGTCCGCTTGCCATCGGTCCGGCTCGGGCATACCTTTGGCCGATCGCAGGAGGCACCCCGGATAAGAATGCAAAAATCAGTGAACGGATTCCGGCTGCTTGTGGCGCTGGTCTTGAGCCTGGGAGCAACGCCTTTCTCAGCCGCGACGGACCAGCTGCCGGGACCGAAGGGCACCGAGGAAGCTCCGACCTCTGATCGGGACGCATCGGTCGCGAAGGCCAAGGAAACCAATGCCGCACTGCAGGCCCAGAACGCCTTGCTCACGAGGGCTAATATCGCCCTGCAAGCCCAAAACTGGGAGGCAGTTGAAGCCACGTTGAAGCAACTGCTCGCGGAGTATCCCGCCGCCGATTGCTGGGAATTTCGTCAGAGCCTGGGCAATGCGCAAGCCCGCCTGGGACATTATGAAGACGCCCTCCAGTCTTATGAAAAGGGCCTGGAATTCGCCCGGGGGCATGCCACCGCCGGCGCGGACTCGACCAAGATCAAGGCCGGCATCGGCCAGATGCTGACCGCGGAGGGCAACGTTTACCTGAAGTTGCTCAAGACGGACGAGGCGATCGCCCGCTACACGGCCGCGGCCGACATCGACCCGAACCCGGCTATAGCCTATTTCAACCTTTGCGCCACGCTCTACAATGCCGGCAACACGGCTGGCGCCGCGGCGGCGGCGGACAAGGCCATCGCCGCGGACCCCGCGAAGGCGGATGCCTACTTCATCAAGGGCTCAGCCCTGTATGCCGACGGCAAGATGGAAGGAAACAAATACATCGTACCCCCGGCGTCGATCGCGGCCCTGAAAAAATATCTGGAACTGGCATCAGCGGGGCCGCATGCGGACGACGTCAAAGCCATGCTGGATGCCGCGGAGCAAATGTCCACCGCCAGCGACCACGCCGCGAAGAAATAAAGCGAGGGCTGGGATGCGCCGGCTTGGAACGTGCACAGGAAAGCCAGGCCGGCGCCCCATCGCGATTCCTTTCCTTCTTCGCCCCTGGCACGGTGGAATAGGCGGAAGGAGAACTTCACGCAAGTCCGGCTGCTTAATTTGCTGTTCTTCCGGCGGGCTTTGCTCCAGAGAGTGCCGTTTTGCCCATGCTGACACCGGTCGACGTCCAGATCATCGGCTCCGAGGTCGCCCTCCGCTGGAGCGACGGCCGGGAGACCTATTTTCCGAGCGGCCGGCTGCGCGCCGCCTCGCCCAGCGCGGAAACGCAGGGCGAGCGCGACATCCTCGGCCAGCGGCATGGCGGGCATGAGCGGCGCGATTTTCCCGGCGTAACCGTCACCGGATGGGAGCGCGTCGGCAACTACGCCCTGCGCTTCGATTTCAGCGACGGCCACCGCACCGGCCTCTATTCCTATGAGTACCTGTTGCAACTCGCGGATCAGATGTAGGAGCGTCCTGCCGGCCGCGATGGCCTGAAAAAACCCTTCGCCGGCCACTCCCCCACTTTCACTCTCACTCTCACTTTCACTTTCACTTTCACTTTCACTCATGAGCACCACTCCATTCCCCGCCCGCACCACCATGCAGGAGGTCGAACTCGGCACCACCCTGCAGCCGAAGTTCGGCCCCGACGGCCTCATCCCCTGCATCACGCAGGACATCGGCACCGGCCAGGTGCTGATGTTCGCGTTCATGAACGCGGAGTCGCTCGCCCACACCTTGAAGACGAGGAAGGCCACCTATTGGAGCCGCTCGCGCAACAAGCTTTGGGTCAAGGGCGAGGAGTCCGGCAACGTGCAGATCGTGAAGGAGGTTTACACCGATTGCGACCAGGACGTGCTGTTGATCAAGGTCGAGCAGACCGGCGCCGCCAACGCCTCGTGCCACAACGGGTTCAAGTCGTGCTTTTACCGCCGGCTGGCGAGCCTCGACGACACTTCCTTCCGGCTGGAGTACACCGCCGAGCGGCTTTTCGACCCGGCCACGGTGTACAAGAAGAAATAGCTTTCCGCGTGGCGCGGAAAGCTACCGGCCCGGCATGATGCCGCGCTCGCTGGCGGCGGCGAACGCCAGCACGTGCCGGAATTCCTCGCTCGCCGCCTCCGGGTGCTTCTGCAGTTTTTCGAGGGCCTGGCCGCGATTGAGCCCCTCGCGGAAAAGGAGGCGGTGGATCAGCTTGACGCGCTCGATCTGGGCCGGGGTGAAGCCGCTGCGCTCGAGCCCGACCTTGTTGATCGAACGGATGACCGCGGGGATGCCGTCGGCGATGAGGTACGGGGGCACGTCCTGCACGACCTTCGCCATCGCACCGAGCATGACATAGGCGCCGATGCGGCAGAACTGGTGCACGCCGGTGCCCCAGCCGATGTTCACATGATCCTCGATGACGACATGACCGGCCAGCGCCGACTGGCTGCTCATCACGACATGGCTGCCGACGACGCAATCGTGCGCGATGTGGCTGTAGGCGAGGATGACGTTGTCGTGGCCGAGCACGGTGAACTCGCCGTCCCGGGTGGCAAAATGCACGCTTACATACTCGCGAAACACGTTGCGGTCGCCGATGCGCAGGCCGGGGTCGCCGCCCTTGAATTTCAGGTCGTGCGTCTTCGTGCCGATGGCCGCGTAAGGATACACTTCGCACTGCCGGCCGAGCACGGTGTTGCCTTCGACCGTGGCATGATGGTGGATGACCGTGCCCTCGCCGATGACGGCCGTGCCGCCGACAAAGGCATAGGCGCCGACAGTGACGTCGGCGCCCAATTGCACCGAGGGTTCGATGATGGCGGTCGGATGGATTTGGGAGGCCATGAGGCGGGCAAATGATGGTCACACCGCCGGGCGACGGAGGGCTTGCGCTGCTTTCAGGACGGCATGACGGCGCTCAAGGATCACTTATTCAAACAGCCCCTCTTCCACCACGGTGAACATCAGCTCGGCCGAGGAGACGACGAGGCCGTCGACGCTGCAGGTGACCTCGGCCGTGGCGATCTTGTTGCCGCGCATCTTGGTGAGCTTGGCGTTGATGACCAGCTGGTCACCCGGTCGCACGGCCTTGCGGAACTTCACCTTGTCCGCGCTCATGAGGAGGGCGACCTTGCCCTCGCTGGTGCCGCGCCGCAGCAGCAGGATGCCGGCAGCCTGCGCCATGGCCTCGATTTGGAGCACGCCGGGCATGACGGGGTTGCCCGGATAATGGCCGGCGAAGTAGGGCTCGTTGATGGTGACGTTCTTGATCGCCACGAGTTCGTCCTCGCTCACGAACTCGACCACGCGGTCGATCAGGACAAACGGGTAGCGGTGCGGCAGCGTGTCGAGGAGGCGGCGGATATCGAGGGAGGTTTCGCTCGCCAGCACCTGCTTGGGGCGCGCGGCGGGTTTCTTCTTCGCGCCGCTCTTGAGCTCCTCCATGCGGGCATACAGCGCCTTGGTCAGCTCGGCGTTGATGGCGTGGCCCGGCCGCGTGGCGATGATGTGCGCCTTCAGCGGCGCGCCGAGCAGCATGATGTCGCCGATGATGTCGAGAATCTTGTGGCGGACGAACTCGTCCTTGAAGCGCAACGGGTCCTTCGAAATGATCTTGTCGCCCTTGATGACGATGGCGTTGTCGAGGCTGCCGCCCTTGATCTTGCCCAGCTTGACCAGCTCCTCGATGTCCTCGTAGACGGTGAACGTGCGGGCGGCGGCCACCTGCGTGATGTAGGTGTCGGGATCGATGGTGAGCGAAAGGTGCTGCGTGTGGATGCCGCGGTCGTCGGCCGAGGTGCAGGAAATCTTCAGCGCGTCGGCCGGCAGTGCGATGAGGGAGGAGCTGCCGCGCGTCACGGAGACCGGCTGGTCGAGCACGAAAAACTGGCGTTCCGCATCCTGCTCGACCGGTTCGGCCTCGAGGATGAGGTTCACGAACGGCTTGGCCGAACCATCCAGGATGGGCGGCTCGCCCGCATTCATCTCCACCACCACGTTGTCGATGCCGCAGCCGTGGAGGGCGCTGAGCACATGCTCGACGGTGGCGATTTTCGCGTGCCCGGACTGGATTGTCGTGGCCCGCACGAGGTCGGTGACCTGGTCGACCCGCGGCCGGATCTCGGGCTGGCCGGCGATATCCACACGCTTGAAGACGATACCGTGGCCGGCGGGGGCGGGTTTCATCGTCAGCGTGACCGGTTCGCCTGTGTGGAGCGCGTTGCCGCTAAGCGAGACCTCACGCAGGATGGTCCTTTGCTTCATGGGTTTGGCGCAGTGTCCGAAGGCGGGGCAAAAGGGCAAGCCCGGAGATGCGCACCAGCCGTCCGGAGACGCCTTGCCGCGACGCGGACAGACCGGACGCCGGGGAGTGCGCAATAAATCATCGAGCGCCCGGCTTGACAGTGTCCGATGCGACTTCTTACTCCCTCACCTCTTCACGATCGCAACCCTCTTCCGCAACCTCCCATGCCGTCCGCCAACGACCTTCGTAAAGGTCAGGTAATCAAGTTCAACAACGAGCCGCACCTCGTGATGGAAACCCAGCATCGCACGCCGGGCAACCTCCGCGCCTTTGTCCAGGCCAAGCTCCGCAACCTCAAGAACGGCCGCTCGCTCGACCAGCGTTTCAACTCCACCGAGACCATGGACGTGCTCACCACCGACCGCCGCACGCTCGAATTCAGCTACGCCAACCGTGACAACTTTGCGTTTATCGACCCCAACAACTACGAGACTGTCGAGCTGAGCATCGCCATGATCGGCGACGCCAAGAATTATCTCGTGGCCAACGGCAAGGTCGAGGTGCTCTTTGTCGATGATCATCCGGTCACCGTCGACCTCCCGTCCGCGGTCACCCTCAAGGTCACGGACGCCCCCGAGGGCATCCGGGGCGACACCGCCAGCAACGTCCAGAAGACCGTAACCTGCGAAACCGGCCTGGTGGTCTCGGTGCCGTTGTTCATCAAAAACGGCGACGTCATCCGCGTGAGCACCGCCGATGGCGGCTACCTCGGACGCGCCTGATCCGAAGCCGGAATGATGCCGGCTTTCTCCCTGTCACCCCCTGCGGGAATGGCCGGTCGTCCGGGGAAGTTCGTTCCGGCCGCTTCCACCCGTTCACGAAGCAGACCGTGGTTTGAGCCAGTGGCCGAGACAGGCCCGGAGCTCGTCATGCTTCACCGGCTTGGTGAGAAAATCATTCATCCCGGCCCGGGCGCACGCCGCCCGGTCCTCCGCCATGGCATTGGCGGTCAACGCGATGATCGGCAGGGACCGGCCCTCCAGCCGGCGGCGGATGCGGCGCGTGGTTTCCCATCCGTCGATGCCGGGCATGCGCAGGTCCATCAACACGGCATCCCACGGCTCCCGCACCGCCCGGTCCACGGCTTCCTCGCCGTTGTCCACCAAGACCGTCTCCAGCCCCAGCCGCTCCAACAACATCCGGACCACCCGTTGATTCACCAGGTCGTCCTCGACCACGAGCACGCGTCCGTGCAACGGCGGCGATGACCCGGCTTTCGCCGATTGCTGCCAGGGCTCCAGGCTCGCGACCCCCAACGGCAGCGGCAGTTCGAACGCGAACTCCGAGCCCTGACCCACCGTGCTGCGGACCCTGATTTCGCCTCCCATGTGCCGCACCAGATGCTGCGAAATGGCCAGACCGAGGCCGGACCCGCCATAGCGACGCGTGGTCGAGCTGTCGCCCTGGCTGAATTTCATAAAAAGCTTCGCCTGCGTGGCCGCATCCATCCCGCACCCGGTGTCGCATACGCTGAAACGCAGCACGGCCGACCGGGCGTCGCGTCTCATGGTTTCCACCCCCAGGTCCACCGAACCCTGTGCCGTGAATTTGATCGCGTTGCCCAGCAGGTTGGCCAGCACCTGCTTCAGGCGCAGCGGATCGCCCTTCACCGTCGGCGGCAGGGCCGGATCCAGGTGGGTGCGGCAGGCCAGGCGCTTCTCCCGCGCCTGCGACGCCAGCGACTCCACCACCTCGTCCGCCACCTGTCCGGGCGAGAAATCAATGGTCTCGAATTCCAGTCGGCCGCTTTCAATTCTCGACAGGTCGAGGATGTCATTGAGCAGGCGCAGCAACATGCGGGCCGACGTCGCCGCGATGTCCGCCTGTTCCTGCTGCTCCGGCGTCAGGGGCGACTCCTTCAACAGCTGGAGCATGCCGATGACACCGTTCAGGGGGGTGCGGATCTCGTGGCTCATGGTCGCGAGGAATTCGCTCTTGGCCAGGTTGGCGGCCTCGGCCCGCTGCTTGGCCAGACTAAGGTTGGCGACCAGCTCCTCGTTCTCGAAGATTGCCTGATACAGCTTGCGCAGATCGTCATGATGCAGCCGGGCGGTATTGAGCAAAAACAGCACATAGGTGACCGTGATGAGCACCAGCGTCCAGCTGCCCGTTTCCTGGTACAGCAGGAAACGTCCGGCCACCGGCGTCAGGGTGATGAAGAGATAGATCAGGTAGTACGGAAGCACCGGCGCGAGCGAGCGGGCGGCCCCGGCGTTCATGCCGACGATGATGAACACCACCAGACAGCGCGGCAGCAACGCGGCGGTGTCGAGAAAGAGCCACGCCCCCACCCCCCAGATGCAGCCCGCCACGATCACGCCCAGGCCGAAGGCGACGCGCCAGGGCGCCAGCTCGGCATCCTCCCGCCGGCGGCTGCCAAAGGCCAGGTTCAGCACGAGCCGGGCCAGCGAGAAAAACAAGATGGCGGCGAGCCAGGCCAAATGGGTCGACCGGGGGAAATAAGTCCACAAGCCAGCCACCAGCACGGCCGCCAGCACGAAGTTGGAAAACAGCCCGAAGCCCGCCGAACGGTAGAGCAGGCGCGTCAATTCCGCCTCGGCCTTGGCCGCGATCACCTCAGAAACCACGGCGGGCGGTTGTGGGGGCAACGATTGCATGACTGCCGTGGGCGTGTCTCAAATTGAAGGAATAACTGAGCAGATTCTTGATCATGGATCAAGTCGGGGGGGGCCGTCAAAGAACCGGCGATGTTTCCGCTCCCAAAACCCCCGTTTCGTCTAAACATTGAAGGAAAACCTGGGGGAGTTCCCCCGGTTGGACCCGGCGAGCACATCCGCATTCTCCTCTTGAGACTGCGGAAGCCCGGGATCAACTTCCGGTGTGGGGCGCCGCTTATGCTCCAGCACGGGATGGAGCCCTCGTCCGCCGCCCCCCCCCAACCAATCCCCGCCATGGATCAGCCCAAAATCGCCCAAAAATCTCCGATCGTGAAGGACATGGCCGCCGGAACCTGCTATTGGTGCGCCTGCGGCCATTCGCAGAACCAGCCGTTCTGCGACGGCTCGCACAAAGGCACCGGCTTCGCGCCGACGAAGGTCGCTCTCGCGGCGGCCAAGAAAGTGGCCTGGTGTGCCTGCAAGCATTCGAAAAACGCTCCCTTCTGCGACGGCTCCCACCGGACACTCTAGGAACCTGTCGGGCTTTGCCCGCAGGTTCCTTGTCAAAATGGCTGCGCCATTTTGGGCTGGATAAGGTCTGGGGCGTCTTCTCTCCCGCGGTGGGCGGCGGAGCGGTCGATTTCTGTTTTTCCGGGCCGGTTTTCCGAGCCGACACCGCGGCGGGGCGGGTTTTCAGGCCGGCGGGAGCTTGGGGCCCCGGTGGTGGAGGGCAGCGCCGGGTTCGGAAAACGCATCCGAATCGACCAAACCGGAGCCTTTGAGTCAGCGCCGGGCAAACACCAACGAAATCCCGACGCTTACCAGTCCGCTCCATAATGGCGGGAGCCATTTTGGTTGAGGAAGGGCGTGACCGCCGGGCACACCGAGCAGTACAGACGGCCCAGCGGTCCGTCCCTGCCCGTCAGGTTATTTTGCGAGCATCAATAGATGACTGCGGATAACTTCGCCGGGCGACGTTTAGGGTTTGAAACCCGGCCGGGAGGATGATTATCATGCCTGCAGCAAGAAACCACCCCAACCCCATTAGGACTGTCTGGCAGAAGTCGTGGCCCTGAGCCTCGCATATGCCGCTTGGAGGGTTTCAGTCCTTCCAAAGCGTGTGTTGATTCTGCCTCGGCGACCCTGCAGCCGGCCAGCCAGGAGGTGTCCCATGACACAGCACCATTATCTCGAATATGGATTGACGATTCTGGAGACCCGCCTCAAGGGCCCGCAACCGTCGCGCCGGTCCGACCACGGAGTCGAGGCCCGTCCCTTCATCACCATCTCCCGCGAAACCGGCGCCGGCGCCACCACGCTGGGACAATTGCTCCTGCCCCTGCTCGACGCACGGCTCGGGGCCGAGGACCAGCGCTGGGTGCTCCTTGACAAAAATCTCCTCACCCACGCCCTCACCGTGCACCACCTTCCGGAGCGGCTGGCGGAGTTCCTCCCCGAAGACCGGATTCCCGAACTCCGGGCCGTGATCGGCGAACTGATCGGCCTGCATCCGCCGCTCTGGCAGATCGAGCAGAAGGTGACGGAGACCATCCGGCAGCTGGCCGGGATCGGCCGCGTGATCTTTGTCGGCCGGGCGGCCCAGCTCATCACGCAGGCGCTGCCCGGCGGATTTCACCTGCGGCTCGTCGCCGCACGAGAATCGCGCATCAGCCGGATGATGGCATTGCTCAACTGCGATGCCCGGTCCGCCGAGATGCACATCCAGAAGAACGACCATGCCCGCCGCCGTTTTCTGAAGACGTACTTTGACCAGGAAATCAACGATCCGCATCTCTACGATCTCGTCATCAACACCGACCGGGTGGCCCCCGCCTCCGCGGCGCAGCTGGTGGTGCAGGCCCTCGGCGACAAGCTCGCCAAACTCCCGATGGGAGCATCGGCCGCGCCCTGGCCAAGCTGGAAGCAAACCGCCTGAACCTGACGGAAGGGGCGCCGGCCGTTCCGTCATCATTGGAATCCAGGGTCACACCACGCGCGTCCACAGGACCTTGAGGTAGCGGCTTTCGAGGCAGTTGGAATACACGGGATGATCCGGCCCGGGGCCGGTGCGGTCGAAAAACTGCAGCCGGCGGTTGAGCCGGTGCGCGGCCTTGATGACGTGCGCCTCGAACTCCTCCAGGCTCACGAGACCGGAGCAGGAGCAGGTGACGAACAGCCCGCCCGGCTGCACCAGGCTGAGGGCGAGCTGATTGAGATCCTCGTATTTGCGGCGGCCCTCGAAGTGCCCCGGGCCTTCGCGGGTGAGCACGAATTTCGGCGGATCGAGCACGACCGCATCCCACTGCTCCCCGTTCTGCTGCATCTGCCGCGCATAGGCGAAGGCATCGGCGTGCACCCAGCGCAGGCGCGCCGGCGGCACCTGGTTGAGGTTCTGGTTGCGCCGCGCCTGCGCCACCGCGGTTTCGTCGAGGTCGACGCCGGTCGCATCGGCCGCGCCCCCGTGCACGGCGGCGGCGAGCGCAAAGCCGCCCGTGTAGCAGCACAGATCGAGCACCCGGGCGCCTTTGACCAGCTTGGCGAAACGCAGCCGGTTGTCGCGCTGGTCGCAGAAAAAGCCGGTCTTGTGGCCCTCGGCAAAATCGACCTCGAATTTCACGCCGTTTTCCCGGATGCGCACCCGGTCCGGGGCCGACGCCGTGATCTCCTTCATCAGCGACGGCTTGATGCCCTCAAGGCTGCCGCGGTCGTGGTCGACATGCACCTGCACGTGCTTCGTGCCGCAGAGTTCGTGCAACAGCGGCAGCCATTGCGGCAGGCGTTGGAAGACGCCGAGGCTGTAGACATCGCAGAACAGCACATCGCCATAGCGGTCGACCGTCAGGCCGCTGAGCCCGTCGCCGTCGGAGTTGATGACGCGCCAGGCGTCGGACTGGGCGTCGAGCTTGAACAGGTCCCGGCGCAGCGCCACGGCGCGGCGCAGCGCCGCCGTGAAATACTCCTCACCCAACGGCTCGGCCGTGTGCGCGACGACGCGCAGCGGCATCTTGGCGCGCGGGTTGTAGAGGCCGATGCCGACGCGGTTGCCGAACTTGTCGTACACCGAAACGAGGTCGCCGGGCTTGGCGTCGCGCGACACCTCGCCGAGCATGCGCGGGAAGATAGCCGGCTGGAACGTGACGAACTTCAACTGCGCCCATGGCCGCGCCCACGCCGAGCGGTCGACCGGCCCCTTGGGCGCGGTCTTTTCCGGCATCAGGTCGTTGCGGTCGGGGGTGCGGGCGGTTTCGTCGGCCATCGCCTCACGCAAAGCCGCCGGGGCACCGAGGGCAAAGAAAAAGGCCGGCCTCGCGCACGAGGCCGGCCTATTCTTAGCCGAAAGCAATGGCGGCAAATCCTTACGCGACGCGCTCGACGATCAGCGGCGGGGGCGTGGGCCGCTTCGGGGCGAGGCGGTAGGCGTTCTTGAAGTACTCCAGCGCCTGCTCGAGCTTCGCCTCGTCGTTGTAATGGATCATCATGAGCGGCTCGCCCTGCTTCACCTGCGTGCCGACCTTCTTGATTTCCGACACACCGACCGCGTAGTCGATCCGGCCGTGCGGTTCGTCGCGACCGGCGCCGAGCAGATGCACACCGCGCGCAATCATGGCCGCGTTGATGGTGTGCACATAGCCGCGCTTCGGGGCGGGCAGCTTGCGGATATGCTTCGCCTGCGGGAATTTTTCCGGATGGTCGATGAAGGAGATGTCGCCGCCCTGCGCCTTGACGAGCTCCTTGAACTTCTCGAGCGCGGAACCGTCGGTCAGGTGGCGCTGCACGGTCTGCTTGGCGGAAAGCGTGGAGCCCGCCACGCCGGCCAGGCGCACGATCTCCATGCCGAGCTTGAGGACGAGCTCCTTCGCGTCCTCGGGCCCTTGGCCCTTGAGCAGCTGGATGGCCTCCTTGACTTCGAGCGAAGTGCCGACCGAATCGCCGAGCGGCTGGTTCATGTCGGTGACCAGCGCGACGCAGCGGCGCTTCATCGAGCGGCCGACGCGCGTCATGGAGCGCGCGAGCTGTTTGGCCTGTTCGAGGTCCTTGATGAAGGAGCCGTTGCCCCACTTGACATCGATCACCAGGCCCTCGGAACCCTCGGCGAGCTTGCGCGAGAGCACGCTGCCGGTGATGAGCGGCAGGCTCGGGATGGTGCCGGTATCCTTGCGCAGCTCATAGAACTTGGCGTCGGCCGGAGCGAGGTCGGGCACCTGCAGGGTGATCGCGCCGCCGATGCGGCCCAGTTGCTCGACAAAATGCGGAATGCCCTGATGCCCCTTGAAGCCCGGGATGGCGCCAAGCTTGTCGAGCGTGTTGACCACGAACTCCTGGTCCGTGCCGCACATCATGGGCACCACCACGCCGCTGGCCATGGCCAGGGGCACGAGCACGAGCGAGGTTTTGTCGCCCACGCCGCCGGTGGAATACTTGTCGATCTTGGGCTTGGAGATGTGCGATAGATCAATGACTTCGCCGGAAAGCATCATCTCCTCGGTAAGAATCGCCGTCTCCTGCGCCGACATGTTGGCGAAGTAGATCGCCATCAAAAGAGCTGCAAGCTGGTGCTGGGGCATCTCTCCATCCAGCGTGGAGTCAATGATATAGCGAATCTCCTCTTGGGTGAACTCATTCCCGTCGCGCTTTTTCTCAATCAGATAGCTGAAGGAAGGCTTGATAAACCTGCGTGACGGCAGGGGGCGTTTTCTCATGTGACTTGTCATGGAACGTGTTGGTGCCGGAGTCCGATGTCGGTAAAAGTGTACCACAAAAAACAATCTATCCTGTTTGTCGAGACAATTTTACCCATCTTGGGTGTGCTGCTTGAGACAAAGTCTAAAAGACATTTCCCTGGCTTTTTGAGACAAACACCGGCCGATTACTAGCTTGCGGCGATTTCGGCTGCTTCGTTGAGTGACCGGATGGATCTTCGCTTCGATCTTGCCGCCGCCCTTGAGCGCGAACTGACCGAGGCCGCACTCCGCTCGGGTCTGACTGAGGCCGGCTTCACGCCCGCCGTGCGGCCGGCCGACCCTGTTCACGGCGATTTCCAGGCCAACGGTGTGCTCGCCTATGCCAAGCGCCAGCGCCAGAATCCGCGCGCTCTGGCCGGGGCCCTGGTGCAACAGCTCGGCGGGCTGGCTGCGCTCGCCGACATCGCGATCGCCGGACCGGGCTTCATCAACTTCAAGCTCAAGCCCGCCACCTTGCTCGACTGGCTGCGCGCCCATGGCACCCGCGCCGCGCTGGCCGCCGGCGCGTCGGCCGCCGAACAGGGGCGCACGGTCGTGGTCGACTACAGTTCGCCGAACACGGCGAAGCAGATGCACGTCGGCCACCTGCGCTCGGCCGTGATCGGCGAGGCCATCAGCCGCCTGCTGCAGTTTAGCGGTGCGCAGGTCATCCGGGACAATCACGTGGGCGACTGGGGCACGCAGTTCGGCAAGTTGATCTGGGCCTACAAGCGCCACCTTGATCCCGCCGCCCTGGCCCGCGATCCGCTCGAGGAATTTGAGCGTCTCTACAAGGCGGGCCACCACGCCGCCGAGGCCGATCCCGCCGTGCTCAAGGAGGCCCAGCAGGAACTCGTCAGGCTCCAGGCCCATGATCCCGAAAATCTCGCCATCTGGAGGAAGATCAACGAGGCCAGCCTGGCCGCCTTCCAGGAGATCTATGACCGGCTCGGCATCCGCTTCGACGCCGTCCACGGCGAGAGCTTCTACAACGACCGGCTCGACCAGATCTACGGCGAGCTTGAGTCCTGCGGCCTCGCCGGGGAGAGCGAGGGGGCGCTCGTGGTTTTTCACCCGGAGCACCCGCGCTTCAAGGCACAGCCGTTCATCATCCGCAAATCCGACGGTGCGGCCAACTATGCCACGACCGATCTCGCCACGATCCTTTACCGGGCCGAGCATTTTCGCGCCACCAGCGCGCTTTATGTCGTCGACAAGCGCCAGTCCGACCATTTCGCGCAGCTCTTTCTGACCGCGAGCAAGTGGTTCGAGAAAACCAACCGCGTCCTGCCCCGCCTCGAGCATGTCGACTTCGGCACCGTGCTTGGCGAGGACGGACGGCCGCTCAAGACCCGCAGCGGTGAGAACATCCGCCTCAAGGACCTGCTCGACGAGGCCGTCGAGCGTTCCTACCGGCTCGTGAGCGAGAAAAATCCCGAGCTCGCCGAGGAGGAGCGCCGCGCCATCGCGCGGATCGTGGGCGTCGGCTCGGTGCAATACGCCGACCTTTCGCAAAACCGCTCCAGCGACTACCTGTTTGCCTGGGACAAGATGATCTCGCTCGACGGCAACACCGCCGCCTACCTGCTCTACGCCGTCGCCCGCATTCACAGCATCTTCCGCAAGCTCGACCTGACCCCCGGCGACGCCGCCGCGGAGGCCGGCGCCACGCCGTTCGAAACGCCCGCCGAGCTCGCCCTCGCCCGCAAGCTCGTGCGTTTCCCTGATGCCCTGGCTGCCGCCACCGGCAATCTCCGTCCCCACTTCCTCTGCACCTACCTCTACGAACTCGCCGGCGAGTTCAGCACCTTTTACAGCGCGGACAGAGTGGCGGTCGACGCCGGGCCGGTGCGCGCCCGCCGGCTGGTGCTCTGCAACCGGACGCTGCTGGTGCTCGAAACCGGCCTGCAACTCCTTGGCCTGCGGCTGCTGACGAAAATGTAGCCCGGGGCGGATCGTGACGGGCCGCCGGGCCCCGTCAAAACGCGCTTGCCGCTCCCCGGCCTTCAAGCCACATTCCCCGCCGATGCCGACCCAGGAGTATTACGTCCGCGGAATCAACGACACGGAGGCCCGCGGCCCCTTCACGGTGGAGCAGCTTATCACCCTGGGGGAAACGGGGCAGGTCGACGCCGAGACCCTCTATTACGACGACGCCACCGAGCAGTGGGCCACCATCGGCTCCAACGAGGAGCTGAAGGGCGCCGTCTTTCCCCTGAAGAAAAAGCTGACCGTCAAGCCCAAGGAGGGTATCAAGTCGCTCAACGTCCAGAAGGAGGAACACCGGTCCATCACCGTCGAGCAGATGCTGGCTGCGGCCGAGGGCCGGACCGAGGAGACCAAGGACAAACGCGATTACATCACCGTCCAGTACAACTCCGCCCGGATCGGCATGTATGCCGGCCTTGTCATCTTCGCGCTCAGCGCCGTCGCGTTCCTCCTGCCCCAGATCGACATCGTGATGTCGCTCGATGTCGGCAAGATCACGCAGCAGCCGCTCCTCCTGCTCGGGCTGGTCGACGTGGTGTGCGCGGTGCTGCTCGGCCTGGGCATGGCGGCGGCCTATCCGTTCATCCGCTTCCGTGCCGCGTTCGGCTTGGGCTTCCTCGGCCTGCTCTTCTGGGTCCAGGACCAGCCGCTCACGGCCCTGGCCGTGGCCGCCGGCTCGGTGGGCATGTATTTCTGCACCGTGTTTCTGAGCTACGCTCCCATCATCACGTCCGCGCTGCTGGGTCTGGCCGGCATCGGGGGTTTCGCCTATTTCATGCTGACCTGAGGCGCAGGGCGGCCCCGCGGGGCGGCGCCCGATTCAACATACTTCCGCATGGGCTGGCTGGCTGATCGCTACCGCAGGTTCGAGCACTTCTACCGCCGCGGCATCTGGCAGCCCATGGCGCTCCGGGAGCATCCGGTGCGCGGCCGTTGGCGGGGCCTGCTGCGCATCGTGTCGATCACGAGCACCGGCCTGTTTGAAAACCACATCACCACGCGCGCCGCCGCCTTGAGCTACGCCTCACTGCTCGGCCTGGGGCCGCTCGTGGCCCTCGCCATGCTCGTGGCGGGTTTCGTCCTCAACCAGCGCGACCCGGCCCTCGCCGTCAACACGATGAACCGGGTCATCAAGTTCATCGCGCCGCAGGTGGCGCAATACGAGCACCTCGACCAGTCCGCTGCGCCCGGCCCGGCGGCGCCGGAAGCCGCCAATCCCGCCCTTGGGCAGGTAATCGACAGCTTTATCGCCGGCAGCCGCTCGGGCACGGCCGGGGTCGTGGGGGCGCTCACCCTCATCCTCATCGTCATCCAGCTGTTCACCTCGGTCGAGAACGCCTTCAACGCCGTCTGGGGCGTGCGGCGCGGCCGCTCCTGGCTGCTGCGCGTGGTGTTCTACTGGACGATCATCACACTGGGCGCCGTGCTCTTCTTCGCCTCGCTCACGGCGCTGTCGGCGGCGGCGTTCATCAACGTCTTCTTCGAACGGATGCCCTTCGGGGCCGAGCTGCTCCGGGCGCTGCGCTGGCTGCTGCCCTCGCTCTCGGTCGTGGTGCTGGTGGCGGTCCTTGCCCTCTTCTACCGTTACATTCCCAACACGCGTGTCTTCTGGCGGGCGGCCCTGGTCGGCGCGCTCATCGTCACCGCGCTGCTCTTTCTCAACAACTACCTCGCATTCCTTTATTTCAAGCGCGTCGTACTCCAGCGCAGCCTCTACGGCTCGCTCGGCATCCTGCCGATCCTGATGCTCGGACTCTACATCTTCTGGTTTTTCGTGCTCGTGGGCGGGCAGATCAGCTACGCCGTGCAGAACGTCCATTACCGCAGCAGCCAGGCGGCCTGGCAGAACCTGAGCGCAACCACCCGCGAAAGCCTCTCCCTGCTCGTGCTGCTGGTCATCTGCCGCCGCTTCAAGGACTGTCTGCCCGCCTGTTCCGCGTCCGAGCTCGGCCAGCTCATCAAGGCCCCCACCCAGATCCTCAACGAATGCCTCAACCGGCTGGGCGATCTCGGCCTCGTCGCCGCCATCCCCCCGGCGGAGGGACAGTCGTCGCTCGACTACCGCTACCAGCCGGCCCGCCCGCTCGGACGCGTCACGCTGGCCGAATTCAAGCAGTTGTTCGACCACCACGGCGAGAATCCCACCGGCGAAAACCTCGAGGCGGTCGATCCCGTGCTCCAGTTCTACCACGAGCGCCTCGCCCGCCTCCGGCAGGATGCCCTCGGCACGCAGACGCTGGAAACGCTGCTGGAGGAACTGCCGGCCGCCTCGCGGTCCGCCGGCGGGTGAAGCGCGGCGGCCGCGGGCTGCCAGGATTGTCATTCCCCTCCGGTGAGCGACGTTGGCAGATTTCCGGTGCGCAGGGCGATGGTCGCGTAAATCTTCGGCACATACAGGCGCGTCTCCGCGGGCAGCGCCGGGACGATCTCCGCAAAGGTCCGGGCCTTCCGGGCCGTGAGCACGCGGCTGACCCGGCCCTCGCCGGCATTGTAGGCCGCGAGCGCCAGGGCCCAGTCGCCGAACCGGTCGTGCAAGCTCCGCAGCAGGTGGGCGGCGGCCCGGGCGCTTTTTTCGGGATCGGTCCGCTCGTCGGGCCGCCCGGTGCTCAGGCCGAGCATTTTCGCGGTGTCGGGCATGAGCTGGAACAGGCCCCGGGCGCCGGCCGGGCTGCGGGCGCCGGGATTGAATGTCGATTCCACCTCGGCCATCCAGGCGAGATCCGCCGGCACGCCCTCGACGGCAAACGCCGCGCGCAGCCCGGGCATGAGTGCGGCGGCGGCGGGCGGCGCGGGCCGGCCGCGCAGGCGCTGCAGCCACAGGTCGTAATACGGCATCGCGAGACGCCGCGGCGGGCGGCCGGGAATGGGTGCCACCGGCGGAGGCCGGGCGGCCAGCCGGGCTGTTTCAATCAGGTCGAGCCGCTCCTCCAGCCAGTCTGCATACTCCTCGTAACCCGGGATCGTCCGCAGCGCGTCGAGCGCCGCCCGCGCCTGCGGTTCGTACGCCGCCAGTTCCTCGAGCGAATCGCCCGCCAGCGCGTGCTGCAGCTTCACGGCGAACTCGTCCCACTGCTCCCGGGACGGGAACTCGTACTGCTCCTTGATCTCGGGCGGCGCATACTGGTCGAAAAGCGATTTGCCCAGCTCGTAAGCCTGGTCCGGCGTGAGCGGTTGCGCCGCGCTGGTGGCGTCGGTCGCCGCCGACGGCGATGGCGCCGGCTGATCGGTCGCATTGCCGGACTCCGCCGCCCGGACGCACGGCCCCACCGCGGCGATGAGCGCAGCCAGAACCACCGGGAGGAAAACAGGACGGCGTCGGTGCATGCGGAGACTGACCGCGCCCACGCCCACAGGTTGCGCCATTCCCTCCGCGCCCATCATTGCGCCGGTTGCACCGCGCCCCCGTCCGCCGCCGGCCGGCTCACCGCCGGGAGGAAGAGGGTGAATTGGGTTCCCACGCCGACCTCCGACTGCAACTCCACCCAGCCCCGATGGGTCTGCATCACTTTCAGGACCGAGGCCAGACCGAGTCCGGTCCCCTTCCCCAAGGGCTTGGTGGTAAAGAAGGGACTGAACACCCGCACAAAATCGCTGCGGGCAATGCCGCAGCCGGTGTCGGCCACCGCGATGGTCACATGCGTCCCGCTCACCGGCTTCGGCTGGAACAAGGAGTGATAGCGGCTCAACTCGCGCGCCTTGGCCTCGATGATGATCTGCTGGCGCGCTGCCTGCTCGAGGGCATCCCGCGCGTTCAGCACCAGATTCAGGAGCGCCATGTTGAATTGCGACGGCAGCAGCTCCACATCGGGAAGATTTTCCTCGATCTTCAGGGTCACCTCGACCTGCCGACCGGCCGCCTGCCTGAGCACGGGCAGGCTGTTGCGCAATTCCCGCCCGACATCAGTCTCCGCGAAAGAAGCCGGCGCGTTGCGCATGAACAACATCAGCTGCTGGATGAGCTGCTCGGCCTGGATGACCGAGCGTTCAATCTGCTCGATATGGGCCGGAAGGGTCCGGACGTCGTAATGCTCCAGTTTCACCATGTCGGCCATGCCGCGGATGACAGCGAGGATGTTGTTGAAATCATGGATCAGCGTCCCGGCCAGCGTGCCGAGGGCCTCCAGCCGCTGCGCCACGCTCAACATGCCCTCCATCAGCTGCTTTTCCTCCGCCTGCCGCCGGGCCCGGGCATTGGTCAGCGCGACCATCAGGTAAAGCCCGGCTCCGGTCACGGTGACAAAGAAGATGCCCTTGGCGTTTTCCAACAGATTGAGCAAGCGGGCGTTCCCGCCCGCCAGAAACGCCGCCATCCCGCTCGAACCGAGAATCCACCCCACCGAGACGACAAAATAAATGCCGGCGATCTGGGCCGCGCCACGATCAAACCCGAGGATTGGCCGGAAGATGCGCCTGCTCATGGCAGGCGTACGATAACCGATCATCCTCCCTCGGCAATTTCTTCCTTTTCGCCCGGCCCGGCGGGTCAGTCTTTCCTCGTCCGCGCGGCATACACCATGATCGCGGCCACCAGCAGGGCCAGGCCTCCCATGATAATCCAAGTGGCGGTCAGTGTATAGTCCGGCCATTGTTTTTTCTCCAGCGTCAGGCCGGCGACGCCGGTGCCGGCCACGATCACGCCCCAGGCCAGCAGCAGCCCGCCGCCAAAGCGATTGATCTCATACCAGCGCTCCTCCGACTTGAACGCCTCGGGAATGCGCACGCCGTACCAACAATTGGGCTTCACTTTTTTCAGGATCAGCGGAATCGCCAGGGCAATCACCACGGCTGCGACGATGAGATGGATGACGGCATGGGGGTTCATGGATTTTTCTCCCGCCGGTTTCCGAATATGCCGCCGGCGGTGGCCTTTCCAAGGCTATTAGCACCGGCCTTCAGGCCTGGGGTCCTGCCGCAGGAGCCTCCCGGCAACATGTAAACTGATAGATGACATGTTGCCGGGGTGTCCGGAATACGGAGAATCTCCCCACGCCAGGTCCCGGCCATGCCGGCGGCGGGGGCGAACCGCCGCCGCCTCACCCTTTCAATCGGCGGCGGATAGCGCGCAGGAACCGGGGCTTGGTCAGTTTTCGCCACGCCCGGGCCAGTTCCGCCTCGAGGGTTTCGCGGCGCCGTTCCAGCCGCCCGACCAGCGGCCGGGGCGGCGATGGTCCCTCACTCCGGATGCGTGCCTGCGCCAGGTCCACGTCGCGGAGGCGGCCGAGCGCCTCCTCGGGTTTGATTCCCTCCCCCTCCTCGCCGTAATAGCGGCTGATGAATCGCACCTTGTCCAGGAGTCGCTCCGAGGGATAAAGAGGCCAAATAGAAAAGCGCGTCTTTCTGGCGGACTTGTGTAGCAATCATGGCAGGATCCTCGTTTGCACCTCGTTTATTTGTGACCTCCCTTCCCGGGGAAGTATTCTATAAAACCCCTGCGGCGCGGACAAGTTACGCTCAGGGAGAATCATCACCGCACCGGACAAAAGACGGACGGAGGCTCAGCTTCGTTTGCCGCGGCGGTGAGGGGATGCAGTCCCTGGTTTGAGCGGCTCGGGAGAGTTGGTGGACCCGAAGCCCGGCCGACTCTAGAGCTGGATCTTCCAAGTGTTCAGACCTTTTTGCAAAGTGAAGGTGGCCGTTTTGGCGGTCATGCCGGCCTGCACCACCACCTCGTAGTCTCCGCGGAAACCATCAAACCGGCAGACGCCGTCGGCATCGGTCGTCAGGGACAAGCGGGTCCACCAAGACTCCTTGATTAACTGCCGCAGCCGCTCGTAGGCGGATTTGGGCGACAAGTCCGCGCGCACCAACCCGCTGGGAGCCCCCTGCCAGTTGCCGTCGGCGAGATCCCACCAGGTGATCGCCTCGACCGCGGGATGGGAAAAAAGCAGGGTGTACAGCTGCGCGACGTATGCGGCCTGTCGCTGTTCGCCCTCCGGCGTCGACGGCCAGGGCAGAGGCCTCTCCCAACCATGCTCGCCCGAGAGCACGGTGACTTCCGTGAAATGCAGGGGCTTGCCGTACTTGGCGTAGGTCTCACAGGTCTCCCAGACTTTCTCCAGCGTCCATTCCTCCAAGTGCATATGGGCCTGAATGCCGATCACATCGAACGGCGCGTGGTCCCGCACCAACCGAGCAACCAGCGCTTCATGCTCCGGGCCCAGGTTGTAATCATTGTAAACCAGCACCGCGGCGGGATTGGCTTCCCTCGTCCAGCGCAAGCACTGCTCGACCACCGGGGCGGCGCCGGCCTCGGCAATCCAGCGCGACTCGCCGTTGTCGAATTTCTTCGCTCCCGTCTTGGCATCCACGACGTTGGCGGCGGTCGCCTCGTTGATCACATCCCAGCGGTCGACCAAGCCGTGAAAGGCGGGCACGATCCGGTCGATGCGCGCGCGCAGGGCCTCGCGGGTCGGCGCGGGATCGGCGGGCCCCCACGGGGGATAAAGCTCGTGCCAGACCAGCGGATGGCCCTTGGTTTCGATGCCATAAGCCTTGCACCACGCGGCCATGCGTTTGAGCTCCTCCTCCTTGGTCTGCCCTGGTTCCGGCTCGTACCGCCCCCAATAAAAAGGCAGGGTGGCGTAATTGAACACGGCGCTGAATTCGCGGGCATAGGTCTGCTCTTTGGAACCGGTATAATCGTATAAAGCGAAGACGTTGCACCCGAACAGAAAGGCGTGGCGGCGCTGCTCCACCCGCACGATGGCGTTGGGCACCGGCCGGCCGGCTGCATCGACCACCAGCAGTTCCACGGGGGCCTGGCGGATCCTGGCGATGCGCTCCGGCGCCGATTTCAGCCAGGTGTCCGCCTCGGCCCGCGCCGACGACGCCAGGCTGATGGACCACAGTCCGGCGCCGATCAGCAGCAAGCAGGCATCGCGGATGAGCCGGGTTCTTTTGAGTTTTGCGGCCACGGGGCAATCGATCGGGTCAGTCATGGCAGCACGTCTGCCGGGTCCTCGGTTGTCTGACAAGGCTCTTGCATGAACACCACGACGCTTGCTTGTGGCCGGCCGCTTTCTGGTCAGGGCTTCCCGTACTTCGCCCTGGCCACTCGTCGGGTTGGCGGGGGCCACCGTCCCCACCACACGGTTGACACCCCGTCGCGGCGCGCCTTAGCTCGCCCCCTTTCGCCCATGATTTCCTGGATTCAACGCTCCTTTCAGCATCATTTCCGTTTGGTCTTCCTGATCATGCTGGTCGCCATGGCCGTTCCGCTGATTTGGGTTTTTAACGCGTCCTCCGGCGTCGGCCGCGCTGGTCCGAAAATCCTCAAGCAGCAGTTTTTCGGCCACGACCTGACCAAGCCGGGCACCAGCGAGCTGCTTTTCGGCGACGCCTCGCTCAGCGTGCAGCTTCAGGCCGGCTTTCCGGCCTTCAACAGCATCGACAGCGCGCAGCTCCAGCAGTACGGCCTGCAGCGTGTCGCCGCCCTTGCCCTCGCCGACCAGCTCAAGATTCCCGAGCCCACCAAGGACGACATCGCCGGTTTCATCAAGGGACTGGCCGCCTTCGCCGGTCCCGACGGTCAGTTTGATGCCAGCCGTTATGCCGCTTTCCGTGACAACCTCCGGACCAACCCGCGGGTCTCCGAGGGCGACATCGCCCGCGTCCTGAGCGACGACACCCGGATCACCCGTCTGGAGGAACTGCTGGGCGGGCCCGGTTATGTGCTGCCCGGCGAGATCAGGCACCAACTCGCCCGGTCCGACTCCGCCTGGGACATCGCCGTCGCCACGGTCGACTACGCCGCCTTCAAGCCCGAGATTTCCGCCGGCGACGACGCCCTCAAGCGATTCTTCGAGGACAACGCCTTCCGCTACGATGTGCCGCCGCGGGTGGCGGTCGATTATATCGAGTTTCGCACCGCCGATTTCATGGGCGCGGTGACCCTCAACGACAACGAGGTGCGGGCCTATTACGACGAGAACTCCGCCCGCTTCCCCCGGCCCGAGCAGAAAGTGACCGGGGACGACAAGAAGCCCGAGGCCGCCCTGCAGCACAACCCCGATGCCGACTTCGCCGCCGTGCGGCCCCAGGTCGAACAGGCCCTCCGGGTCGAGCGCGCCCAGCGCCGCGCCGCCAAAGCCGCCGCTGATCTCACCGTGGTCATCTACGAACAGCGGCTCAAGCCGCTCACGCCCGCCTTCGAGGAGTTCCTGGCCCAGGGCAAATTCACCCTCCGGTCGGTGGCACCGTTCTACCGCGAGACCGTCCCGCCGGACCTCGGCTGGACCCCGCAGGTCGTCGAGCAGGCCCTCCGGCTCACTGCCGACCACCCCGTGTCGGACGCGCTGCCCACCGTCACCGGCAGCCTCGTGCTTTTCTGGCACGACACCCTGCCCTCCTACCGTCCGGAATTCGTCCAGGTGCGGGAGCGCGTCGCCACCGATTACAAGGAAAACGAGCGCCGCAAGCGCTTCGTCGAATTCGGGCGAACCGTGCGCAGTCAGCTCGAGGGGCGCCTGAAGGCCGGCGATCCGTTTGACCAGGCGTCGGCGACCATCGAGCCCAAGCTGGAGACGAAGACTTATCCTCCTTTCCTTTATCGCCAGCCGCCTCAGGCTATCGACGTTACAGTTTACCGCGCGCTCGAACGGCTGGGACGAGGCCAGGTTTCCGACATGCTGCTTTCGGAGGACAAGGGTTACTTCATCTATGTGAAAGACAGGAAACTGCCCGACCTGACTGAGACCAATCCGCAGTATGCCGCCACCCGGGCGCAGCTTGCCCGCCTGGATGCCGGCCTCAGCCAGGGTCTCTATCTGCGTGAACTCGTCGCGCAGGAACTGAAAAAAAGCAGGCCGGTCGACGCCTCCCGCTGATCCGATGAACCGCCGGCCGGCGGCTGCAACCGTTGATCTGTTGCCGCTGCCGCCAATCCAAAAACCTTCCCCGCCACGTGGCATCCCAGGCAGTCTCGGTCGCGTCATGCCGTCCCTCGTTTTCGTCTCACCGCCGTTCCCGGCCGTTCCGTCCGCCCTCCCGACGGAGATCCGCGCAAGCTCCCGTTTCCCGAAACTTTCCGCGCTCCTAGGCGTCTCAAGCCGGAGCGGACAGGCATCAACACCGGCACCCGCCTTTCTGCGGTCGGGTTTGCGATTTTTCAAACCCGGGCCCCGTCTGGTGTGTACTTAGCCCGTCCGTCACCGCCCGCGCCGCTTCCATTCCTTATTCTTCCGAGGCCTTATCCGTCATGCCGAACCGCCTGCTCCCGTTTCTCGCCGCCCTGGGTCTTCTGGCCGGCTTCTGCCTGCCCGCCGCCGCGCAGGACATGCCGCCGCCGGCCGCATCAGGGCCAACCCCGGCCGTCACTGCACCGGCCCCCGCCCTGCCGGACAGCAGAGCGCCGCTGATGCTGGAGGGATGCATCCGCCGCGCGCTGCAGCACGGCTTCGACCTCGAGATCCAGCGCTACAATTCCGCCATCGCCCAGGATTCCGTCGAGATTGCCCGCGGCAGCTTCGTCCCCACGCTTGCGCTGACCGGCTCGCAAAGCCACTCCACGACCAGGGCAGTCGACGTCGTCCCTTCCAGCAGCAGCGACGCCAGGAGCGCCCGCCTCGGGGTCACGCAACTGCTGCCAACCGGTACGGCCGTGACCGTCAGCACCGACCTCGGACGCTCGGAGAGCAATCCGGCCCTGGCAAACAGCTTCTACAACCCGGTCTACTCGTCGGATCTCACCGTCTCCCTCACGCAGCCGCTTCTGCGGGGTGCCGGTACCGCCGTCACCACCGCCGCGCTCAACCGCGCCCGGATCGGACGGGAGCGCGCCGGTTATGACTTCAAGGCCCGGGCGCTCGACATCGTGCAGCAGACAGAGAGCGCTTATTACGGCCTCGTCTACGCCCGCGAGCAACTCGGCGTCTATCAGGTCTCCCTCACCCTGGCCAACCGGTTGCTGGATGAGGCGCAGGAGAAAAAGGCCGTCGGCACCGCCACGGACATCGACGTCCTGCAGGCGCAGGTCGGCGTGGCCAACGCGCGCAGCAACGTCCTCCAGGCTGAAAAATCGGTGCAGGACGGCTCCGATGCGCTCCTGGCCCTCCTCGGCCGGTTCGAGCTCGATGCGCCGCTCGGCCCCACGAAACTGGAGGATTTCAGCGGCCAGCTCCCCGTCACCGAGTCGTCCTACCAGCTGGCGCTGCGCCACCAGCCCGATTACATCTCGGCCAGGATGCAGCTGGATCAGCTCAAGCTGGATCTGGGCGTCGCCAAGGATGCCCTCAAGCCCACCCTCAACCTCGACGGCACCCTCGGCTTCAACGGCCGGCGCGGCCGCGGCGCGGACGCCTTCGACAGTGCCGTCAACCGCGACGGCACCGCGTGGCAGGTCGATTTCACGCTAAACTATCCGTGGGGCCGGGTCAGCGACAAGGCCCGCTACCACCAGAGCCTCTCCACCCTCAACCAACAGGCGCTTGCCCTCCACCAACTGGAGCAGGACATCCTGGTGCAGATCCGCTCTGCCGTGCGGGCCGTCGAGACCAACAGCGAGAAGGTGAAGATCGTCGCCCTGGCGGCCGAGTTCAGCGCCCGGCAGTACGACTTGGAGAGCGCCCGGTTTGCCGCCGGCCTGGCCACCAGTCGCGACGTCCTGCAGACGCAAAGCGACCTGGAAAACGCCCGCGTCGCCGAGCTGCAGGCCCGCATCACCCTCCAGAATTCCATCTCCGCCCTGCACCGCCTCGAAGGCAGCTCGCTCGAACGCTACCAGATCGTGCTGCCCGAGTAAGACGGGGCCTGCGACTCTCCTCCTCGCGGTCTCGGGGCGTCTTCCGCTCCGGGGCTGCGGGTCCTTCCTCAACCATTCCTACTCCCTCTGTGCGTATCGTCGTCCGGCTGGTCCTCTGGACCTGGTTTCTCGCCGCGCTCACCGCCGGCAAACTCGGGCTGCTGCTGCACGTGCCCGTGCCGGCGATGCAGGGCCTGCTCCTTGCCCTGACCGGGCTGCTGCTGGCGGCCTACTTCGGCATCGGCTCCATCCGGACCTGGGTCGATGCGCTCGACCTGCGCGTTCTGGTGCTGCTGCACCTCACGCGCTTTGTCGGGCTCTATTTCCTGGTGTTGTACCACCGCGGAGAACTGCCTTACGCGTTCGCCGTGCCCGCCGGCTGGAGCGGCATGTCCGTGGCCTTCCTGGCCCTGGCCGTGGTGCTGGCACCGCTGCGCGAAGAGATCCGCCGGCATGCCTGCTTCATCTGGAACACCATCGGCCTCGTGGCCCTCCTGCTGATCCTGGTCACCACGATGCGGGTCGGTCTCGCGCGACCGTGGCAGCTCAGCCCGCTCCAGCTGCTGCCCCTCAGCCTGCTCCCGACCTTCCTCACACCCTTCATCATCGCCACCCACGTGATCATCTACGTGCGGTTGCTGAGGTCGCCGCCGGAAACAGCGCATCCGGAGTAAACCGGTCCGCCGCCAGCACGGGATGCGGCGGCAACTGCGTGCGGAACCAGGTAAGCTGTTTTTTCACCAGCGCCCGGGTGTTCTTCGCAATGGCCGGGGCCAGTTCGTCCGCGCGCAGCCGTCCTTCCAGGAAGGCGATGGTTTCACGGTAGCCGATGGCCCCGGCCGCGCTGGCGTTCTGCTGCAAACCCGCCGCCAGCAGGCGCCGTACCTCCGCCACCAGCCCGGCCGCCAGCATTGCCTGGACGCGCCGGTCGATGCGCGCCTCCAGTTCGGCGCGGGGCCGCTCCAGCCGCGCGAGCCGCACCTCCCACCCCGCGAAGGGCGCCGGCTGGCGGGCGAAGGCCCCGGCCAGATCCGCCAGGGTGCGGCCCGACGCCCGGCACCGCTCCAGCGCGCGCACCACGCGGCAGGGATTGCGCACGTCGAGTGGACCGAGTCCCTGCGGGTTCAGGCGCCGCAGCTCCTCCACCAGCGTCGGCAGTCCGTCCTGCTCCAGCCGGGTCGCCACCGCCGCGCGCACGGCCGGCGGCACGTCCACCGTGTCGGCCACCGGGGCGAAAAACGCCTTGAGGTAGAAGCCGCTGCCGCCGGTCACCAACATGCGCCGGCCGCGCGCCTGCAGAGCGTCGCAGACGGCCTTCGCCTCCGTCACGTAATCCGTCACATCCATCCGGTCGGCGACGTCCCGGATGTCGATGAGATGATGGGGCACGCGCGCCCGCTCCGCCGGCGTGGGCTTGGCCGTGCCGATGTCCATGCCGCGGTAGAAAAGCAGCGAGTCGCACGAAACGATCTCCGCGTCGTGCGCCTCGGCCCAGCGCAGCGCCCACTCGGTCTTGCCGACCGCCGTGGGCCCGGTGAGGACGTGCAGGATGCGCTCCATGGTTGGGCGATCTTCGTCGAACGGCCGCCGCGCGCAAGTCCGCCCGCGCCGCGGGCGCATCCCCGTGTTCCGCAAGTTACAAGGGCTGCCGCTCATCGGCGCGCTGGAATGACCAATGACTGCGGCCCGGTGGCGAGCGCCGGCTTGACAGGGTATCGGGCCGGAAGCGCCCGTGGGCGGCGCGCCCGTTCTGCCAGCAGAGCGCCTTACCCGCTGTCGCGTGATCGCCGAAGGTAGGGCGGGACCGCTGGGCCCGCCTAAATTCAGCAAGCGGCATTTCCGGACCGGCACGACCGAACATCGCGATCTGTCGAAAACCGGGATGCGCCACCGGCACCGCTGTAGCCGGCCGCGGTGAGGCCGATCGTCCGGGGTCGTCGACCCCGGCCACAATCAACGCCAGTTCAAATTGTCGTCATGATCGGGTCGGCGCCGGCCGGATCCGCGTTTTGGCGTGCGTTTCCGCGCCGCCGCCCGCATAGTATGCCGCTCGCTTTCCTCATGAACAAGGGTCTGCTCACTTCCGTTCGCAATGCCTTTCTCTCCGGCCTGCTGCTGCTGGCGCCGCTCGCCATCACCGTCTGGGTTTTCGGCAAGATTCTCAACCTCGTCGGCGGCTCCTTCCGTCCGCTGTTCGAGCCGTATCTGCCCCGGTCCTGGCAAAGTCTCGCCCTGCTCTGGGATGTCCTCACGACCATTGCCGTCCTGCTGATCATCACCGCCCTGGGCTATCTCTCGCGCTATGTCTTCGGCCAGTATTTTGGCGGCCTGGCCGAGCGCTTCATCCAAAGCATCCCCGGCGTCAACACCGTCTACAACACGGTGAAGCAGATCGTCGACACGTTCTCCTCCCAGCACCGCAACCTCTTCTCCAAGGTCGTGCTCGTGGAGTATCCCCGCAAGGGCTCGTACACCATCGGTTTTATTACCAACAAGGTCAGGGGCGAGGCGCAATCCAAGGTCGACGACGAGTTGTGGTCCGTCTTCGTCCCCACCGTGCCCAATCCCACCAGCGGCTTTCTCCTCATGTTCCCGAAGCAGGACATCGTCGAACTGGAGATGTCGGTGGGCGACGGCATGAAGCTGATCCTCTCCGGCGGCGCCGTGATGCCGTCCCCGCCCGGCAGCCGCGGCCCCGTGGCGGTGCAGAATCCGTCCCGCCCCTCTGCGATGCCGTAAGACCGGTGTGCGCCGGCCGCCGCGGTGCCGTCTTCGCCAACTTCTTTTCCGCATGCCTGGCCGGCCGCTTCACACCGACGCCATCGTGCTCCTGCGGAAGCCTCCGGCCGACCGCTTCCAGCAGTTCACGGTCCTGTCCGGCACGCAGGGACCATTGCTCTGCCTGCGCCGCCTCGCCACCAAGTCCGCTGCCGCGTCTGACGCCCTCGACTTGTTCGACGAGGCGGATCTTTTCCTCGATAGTTCCAACGAGGGCCGGACGTGGTTCATCAAGGAGGCCCGCGTGCTCGTGCACCACGACGCCATCGGCCGCAGCTACGACGCGCTGCGCCTCGCCTCCGTCTTCGCGGGGGTCATCGCCCGCAATCCCGTGTCCGAGGAGGGCCGGGCCGGCGTGTACGTCCTGCTCCGGCAGGCCCTCGCCGCCTTTGGCACCTCCGCCCGGCCCGACATCGTCTACCTCAAGGCGCTTTACTGCTTTGCCCGCGACGAGGGCTATCCGGTCAAACAGGAATGGTGGCAGGGGCTGCCCGCCGCCGACCGCGCCGTCGCGGCCGGGCTGTTCAACCAGCCGCTGGCCGCCCAGACCGCCACCGCGCCGGATGTCGCGCGCCTGACCCGCCGCCTCGAGGACTACCTCCGCGCCTTCACCGAGATTTTGCTGGACTGACGGCGTACGATGGGTCGGCCCGCTCCTGCTCAGCAGATTCAGCAGGAGGTTCGCCATCCTGCACGCAGTTCGTCACCTCCTGGTGAGTACGATGGGGAACATGTCAACTAATAGTTGACATGCTCCCCGTCGTAAATCCCCCACAATCAACCCTGCTCTGCGGCTCAGGGCCTCGGACAGACCGACCGCCGCCCGATCGGGGAACGTTGGGCGGGCGCAGCGGGGGTTTGCGTCGGTTTCCCTTCACCTTCACTTTCACTCTCACTTTCACTTCCCCGTGCAATTCTCCCTCGATGACCGCACCTGCCAGCTGAGCGTCGGCGAGTTTGCCGGCTTCACGCTCGGCCCGCGCAGCGCCGGCGCGGGCGGTCCGTCGGGCTTGTGGCGCGCGCAACTCGGCCAGCAGTGGCACGCGCGGCTTCGCGCCCGGGCCGAAAGCGAAAATCCGGGCCGGGCCGCCTTTGAGGTGTCGCTGACGCTGGGCTGCATCCACCACGGCTGGAATTTCACGTTTACGGGCCGGATCGACCAGTTTGTAACCATGCCGGAAGGATCGGTGCTGCGCGAGATCAAGACTGTGGCCGGTCCGCTGCCCGCCGAGGAAACCACCCTGCGGGCCGCGCATCCCGACTATTTCATCCAGACTGCGACCTATCTGGCGCTGCTGCGCTCGGCACCCCGGAGTGTCGAAGGTCCAATGTCGAGGGTCGAGAGCCCATCCGCGCCGCCTTCGACTTTCGACCTCCCGGACACCGAAGCCTCGGCGAAGGTGGCCCCTCTCCCGACCGCTCGGGCCCTCCACGCCGAACTGGTCTTCGTCGAGCTCGGCACCGGCCTCACCCAGACGGTCATCCTCACCGCCGACGACGAGGGGCTTTTTCGGGCCCAGCTCGAACAGCTGGCCGAGTTTCTCCAGTTGCGGCACCGCGCGCGGGAGCGCCTGCGGGGCCTTCGTTACCGCCCCGCCTTCGCCGTGCTTCGTCCCGGCCAGGAGACGATCCAAGATGAACTCTCCTCCCGCCTCCTGCCTCCCGCCTCCTGCCTCCTCTTCGAAGCCCCGACCGGCTACGGCAAGACGGGCGTGCTGCTCGAATTCGCGCTCGGCCGGCTCCGCGCCGGGCACTATTCGCGCCTGGTCTACCTGACGGGCAAGTCCACCGGCCAGCTCCAGGTCATGCACACGCTCGCCGCCATGACCGCGCCAGCCGTCAACCCCGAACCCAAAACCCAGAACCCAAAACCCGCGGCGACGTCCGTCGCCGCCACGCCGGTGGCGGCGTGGCAGGTGCGGCCGAAGGCCGAGCATTGCGTCAACCCCGTTTTCCACTGTGTGCGCGACGCCTGCTCGTTCCTCGCCGACCAGGACACCCGCTGGCCGCAGAGCGGGCTGGCCCGTCTCTACCTGCACGACCACCAGCCCCGCGACTTGGAGACTTTGCGCGCCGCCGGCCGCGATGCACACATCTGCCCCTACGAGATCACCCGCGCGGCCCTGCCGTTCAACGACGTCTGGATCGGCGACTACAACTATGTCTTCGCGCCGGACAGCCGTGGCGTGTTCTTCGATCGCCCCGGCTTCGATCCCGCAGAAACGCTGCTGATCATCGACGAAGCCCACAACCTGCCCGCCCGCGTGGCCGATGCGTGGTCGCACACCGCCCGCGTCGGCGAGGCCGAGGCCGTGCTGGCCGGACTGCACCACGCGCATCCCCCGTCCGCGCTCCTGCTGGCCTGGGAACACTGGACCCGCCTTCTCGCCGGACTCCGCCATACCGAGAACTTCGATTTGGCGGTCGAGGACGAGATTCGCGACGCCGTCGACCGTCTGGCCACGCTCGTCGCCACCACGTCGCTCGACTATGCGGCGCTCGGGCCGGGTGCATCAGAACAGCTCTGGCAGATGACCGCACTGCGCGACTGGCTCGCCGGGGACTTTTCACCCCCGACCGTGGCGGACCCGGCGCCTTCCGGCCTGCCCGCCGGAGCCTGGGCGAAGGCGGGTCTCCAGTCTCCGGTCTCCCCGCCTCCCACCCTGCTTTGGTGCCCGCGGGCCGGCGAACTGTATTTCACCTGTCTCGACGCCTCCGTCCTGATCGGCCGGACCCTCCGTTCCTTCGGCGGCGTCATCCTGGCCTCGGCCACGCTGCAGCCCGCCGACATGTTCGCCGCCGCCTGCGGCCTCGATGATTTCGGATATCTGGCACCGGAAACCGGAAGGAAAGCTGAATTGCCGGAGACCCTCGGGAAACTCTCCCGGCGGGCCCGCAAGACTCTGCGCGACGTCACGTCCGGCGCGGAGCTCCTGCAGGTCGCGGAAGCCCGGGAAGCGACCCAACCGCGGTTGCTGCAGGCCCGGGCGCCCTGGCGCGACCAGGCTTACCGCGTCGGCATCGACACCCGGGTCGACACCACTTTTCAACACCGCTCACGGTATTACGCCGCCACCGCCGCCACGGTGGAAGCTCTGCACTGGGCTGGCGCCTCTCCTCCCGCCTCCGGCTTCCAGTCTCCAGCCTCCCCCCACGCGCGAGCGGTCGCGGTGTTTTTCCCGAGCTATGCCTACGCCGATCATATTCTGCAGGCACTGGCGGCCGCCGGTTCCTCCCTGCGCGCCGTCCTCCAGCCGCGCTCGGCCGACCTCGCTGCCCAAACCGCCTGGGTCGAGTCATCGCTGGCCGGCGCCGACGCGCTCTTCCTCGTGCTCGGCAGCAGTTTCGCCGAAAGCATCGACCTGCTCGGCGGGCGGGTCACGCACGCGATGGTCGTCGGCCCGGCGCTGCCCGAGGTCAACGCCATCCAGCGTCACCGCTTGGCCGGACTCGAGCACACCGGACTCAGCCGCGAGGCGGCGTTCCGGCGGGTGTACCAGATTCCCGGCATGCAGAAGGTCAACCAGGCGCTCGGCCGGCTCGTGCGCGCACCCGGCCAGCAGGCCCGCGTGCTCCTCCACTGCCGCCGCTTTGCGGAGCAATCCTATGCAGCGCTCCTCGCACCTGAGTACCGGTCCGGCCGGGAAATCGCCTCGGACGACGCTCTGACTGCCTGGCTGGCCGAAGCCTGAGCGACGCGGCTGTTGGGCTGTCGAGCGTGCCTTCAAAAACTTAACCCGCTGTCATGGCCCTCGTAGCTTTACCTACCCAAGCTTAATTTGGTCGTTGCCAACAACACTGCCCGGCGACACTTGAACGCACTTTGAACAACGACATGATGAAGAAAAAGTACGATCTCACTGGTAAAACAGCTCTTGTTACCGGCGGCAGCCGCGGCATCGGACAAGCCATCGCTTTGGCGCTGGCGGAGGCGGGTGCGGACATCGCTCTCAACTATCGCAGCCGGGAGAACGAGGCTGCACAGGTGCGTTTGAAAGTGGAAAGCTGCGGCCGTCGCTGCACCGCCGTGCAGGCGGATGTTTCGGTTGCGGCTGATGTATCTCGAATGATCAAGTCCGTGGAAGAAACGTTGGGAGTAGTCAGTATTCTGGTCAACAATGCTGGGATTGCTAGTCGTCGGTCCATCGAGGAGCTCACCGAGAAAGACTGGGACGAAACTATGGCGGTCAACCTCAAGTCTGTCTTCCTTGTTACGCAAGCCGTGCTTCCCGCCATGAGATCCAAGAAGTGGGGCCGCATCATCAACATGTCGTCGGTGGCGACACAGCTGGGCGGCATTATTGGCCCGCACTACACGGCGTCGAAGGCGGGGATTCTGGGTTTGACCCATGCGTATGCTTCCCAGCTCGCCGGAGAAGGAATAACGGTAAACGCCGTCGCTCCTGGATTGATCGAAACAGAAATGATTGCCGGTAACCGGCACACGCAGCCGGCGCGGATCCCCGTCGGGCGCTTGGGCTCGCCCCAAGAGGTTGCCGAGGTGGTAGTGATGTTGGCGCGCAACGGCTTCATCACTGGCCAGACCATTAATATCAACGGTGGCTTGTACATGAGCTAGCAAGCGCTGGCTCCGGCACCAGTCGGCCCCAATTTGCCGACTACTTCGAGCCTCCGTCCAGATCCAAGGCGCACCGCGCGCGGCTTTTCGCTTTACCGGTCCGCCAGTCCGCGTCACAACGAAAGCTCGTGGCCTCACCGAAACGCATCGGCTCCGCGGAGATTCACCAAGCGATTCAACAACTGGCTTCCGCCATCGCCCGCCGCCACGACTCTTCGCCGCTCATCCTGCTTGGCATCGCCAACGGCGGCATCACCCTCGCCCGCCGGCTGGCCGCCGCGCTGAAGCCGGCGCCCTGCGGCGTGCTCGACATCTCGTTTCACCGCGACGATACCGCCCGTAACCCGATTCCCAAGGAGTTCGCGCCCACGCAGATTCCGGCCGACGTCACCGGCGCCACGGTCGTGCTGATCGACGACGTGTTGTTCTCCGGCCGCACGGTCAAGGCGGCGCTCGACGAGCTCTTCGACCACGGCCGCCCGGCCAAGGTCGAGCTGGCCGTGCTGGTCGACCGCGGCGGCCGCCGGCTGCCCGTCGCCGCCGACTATTGCGGGCTGACCCTCGACGCAGCCGACGGCCAGAAGGTCGTCGTGGTGCTCGATCCCCAAGACCCCGGCCGGGATGCCATCACCGTCCGGCCCGCCTGAACTCCCGGCGCCCCTCCCACCCCCGCCTCTCTCTCCCGCCAGCCCCCCACCGCCGATGCCCTGGAACCGCCGCCACCTGATCGCCATCGAAGAACTGAGCCGCGCCGAGATCGGTCAGATCCACGCCACCGCGGCCGCGTTCAAGAAGATCCTGCAGCGCAGCATGAAGAAAGTGCCCGCGCTGCGCGGCAAGACGATCGTCAACCTCTTCTTCGAGCCGAGCACCCGCACGCGCATCGCCTTCGAGATGGCCGCCAAGCGCCTCAGCGCTGACGTCATCTCCTTCGACGCCGCCGCCTCCAGCACGACCAAGGGCGAGACCCTGCGCGACACCGCCCAGAACATCCAGGCGCTCAACGCCGACCTGATCGTGCTGCGCCACTCCGCCGCCGGCTCGCCGCTCTACCTCAGCCGCCTGCTCGACATCCCCGTCATCAGCGCCGGCGACGGCGCGCACGAGCACCCGACCCAGGCGCTGCTCGACACGTTCACGATGCAGGAGCACCTCGGCGCGCTCAAGGGCCGCAAGGTCGTCATCCTCGGCGACGTCCTCTTCAGCCGGGTCGCGCGCTCCAACATCTGGGCCCTGACCAAGCTCGAGGCCGACGTCACGCTTGTGGGCCCCTCCACCCTCGTGCCGCACTGGTTCACCGGCCTCGGCGTCAAGGTCTCGCACGACCTCAAGTCGGCGCTCGCCGACGCCGAGGTGGTCATGCTCCTGCGCATCCAGCACGAGCGCCAGGCCTCCAGTCATTTTCCCTCGCTCGGCGAGTACACCAGCATGTTCGGCCTGAACAAGACGCGCGCCTCCTGGCTCAACCCCAAGGCCATCATCATGCACCCCGGCCCGATCAACCGCGGCGTCGAGATCGACAGCGACCTCGCCGACTCCGCCCGCAGCGTCATCCTCGAACAGGTCCACAACGGCATCGCCGTGCGCATGGCCGCCCTCTACCTCTGCTCCGGCGGCCAGCCCGAGGCGGTCGCGGCGACCGCTTAAACCCCAAGTGCCAAAAGCCAAATTCCAAGGAAACTCCATGACCGGATCTCGCAGCAAAACCGAATGCGTCGCGGCGGCTGAATCGCCCTCCGTTTGGCGTTTGGAGGTTTGGAGTTTGGACCTTCCCTCATGAGTCTATTCTGGATCACCAACGCCCGCGTCATCGATCCCGCCGCGGGGCGCGACGCCAAGGGCGACCTCTTTCTCGCCGACGGTCGCATCGTTGCCGGCTTCTCCGCCGAACAGAAGAAGACGGCGAAGAAAATCGACGCCCGCGGCCTCGTTGCCTGCCCCGGCCTCGTCGACATCCACGTCCACCTGCGCGAGCCCGGGCAGACCCACAAGGAGACCATCCAGACCGGCACCGCGGCCGCGGCCGCCGGCGGCTTCACCACCGTCGTCTGCATGCCGAACACCAGCCCGGTCGCGGACAGCGCCGGCACGATCGAATACATCCACAACGCCATCGAGCGCGGCGCGGTCGTGCACGTTTATCCCACCGGCTGCATCACCGTCGGCCAGAAAGGCGAGCAGCTCGCGCCCACCGGCTCGCTCAAGCGCGCCGGCGTGGTCGCCATCACCGACGACGGCCACTGCGTGCAGAACAACGAACTCATGCGCCGCGCCGCCGAATACGCGAAAATGTTCGACCTGCCCGTCATGGACCACTGCCAGGACGACTCCATGACGCAGGGCGCCGCCATGAACGAGGGCGTGATGTCCACCCGGCTGGGCCTGCGCGGTTGGCCCCACGCCGCCGAGGACATCATCGTCGCGCGCAACGTCATCCTCTCCACCTACACCGGCGCGCACATCCACCTGCAGCACATCTCCTCGAAATACTCGGTCGACCTCATCCGCCGCGCCAAGGCCCGCGGCGTGCGCATCACCGCCGAGGCCACGCCGCACCATCTCGCCCTCACCGACGCCGCCCTCGCCGGCTACGACCCGAATTTCAAGATGAACCCGCCGGTGCGCACGGAGGAGGACCGCCAGGCGCTTATCGCCGGCCTGCGCGACGGCACGCTCGACTGCGTCGCCACCGACCATGCGCCTCACACCGACTACGAGAAGGACAAGGAGTTCGACTACGCGCCCTTCGGCGTCATCGGCCTCGAGACGGCGCTGCCCGTCGTGCTCGGCGTGCTCCACCGCGAACACAAGTTCACCTTGACCGATGTCATCGCGCTTCTGACGCACAAGCCCGCGCGGCTGCTCAACCTGCCCGGCGGCACGCTGGCCGAGGGCGCCCCGGCCGACGTCACTCTCTTCGATCCCGACGAGAAATGGCTCTACGACGCCAAGACCGGCTTCAGCAAGTCCGGCAACTCGCCCTGGCACCGCCAGAACCTGACCGGCCGGGTCAAGACCACCATCGTCTCCGGCAAGATCGTCTACGACGGACAAAAGATCGTCGCGTAAGGAAACGCGACTACAGCCGCGTTTCCTTTCGGATTGGTTTCGGCGCGGATGCCGCCATTTTGCTGTCCGGCAGCACGCTGTTTTCATGACCTCCTTTCCCGAGCAGACCGCCATCGCCTTCGAATCCGCCTTGTTTCTCGGCGGACTCGGCTTCCTGGTCTGGTTTTTCCTGAGCGCCGCCGGCCGGGCCCTGCGGACGCGTCCCGCCGCGCTGCCGGCGTGGAATGTGAGCCTGACCGACTTCCTGTTTCTGGGCTGGCTGGTGTTGACGCTCGGATTCCTCGGCCAGCTCCTGCTGCGCCTCACCGTCGGCCGGGTCCTGCATAATCAATCCGAGGGCGTGACGATGGAACTGGTGCTCTACGGCTCGATGTTTCATGTCGGCGCCCTGCTCACCTGGCTCTTCGCCCGGGTGGTCGAACGGCGGCGGCGTGGGCCGGCCATGGAGCCGTTCCGATCGCATGCCTCCCTGCCGGAAAGCATCCGTGCCGCGGCCTTGACCTTCCTGGTGGTGGTGCCGCTGGTCGGTGCCGCGAGTTTCGGCTGGGAGTATCTGCTCGAGATTCTCCATCTGCCCACGGAGCGTCAGGAGCTGGTGGATCTCTTCACCCAGACCAAGTCCCCGGCGCTGGTCGGCGTCATGGTCGTGCTCGCGCTGGTCGTCGCCCCCGTCAGCGAAGAGCTGGTGTTTCGCGCCGGGATCTTCCGTTTCCTGCGCAGCCGCATCCCCCGCTGGGTCGCGTACGGCGTCAGCGCCGGAGTCTTCGCGCTGCTGCATGCCAACTGGGTCAGCTTTCTGCCCCTTTGCATCCTCGGTGTCATTTTCGCCATGGCTTATGAGCGTACCGGCCGTATCGCCGTGCCGATGCTGGCCCACGCGCTTTTCAATCTGAACACGCTGTTGCTGGTCCTCAGCGGCATCGGCAGCTGACCTTCGAACATCCCCTAGTCATGAACCACAAAGACACAGAGACACAAAGAAACGAGCTGAATGAATTGAGCCGTCGCGTTCTTGGGCTTTGCCTAGAAGTGCACCGGGAGCTTGGGCCTGGTTTATTGGAGTCCGCCTACGAATTCACGCAATCCGGACTGGCGTACGAAAGACAGCGCGAAATGCCGCTTCTCTACAAGGGCGTGAAGCTCGATTGCGGCTACCGGCTGGATTTCATCGTCGAGGGAAAATTGATCCTGGAGTTGAAGGCAGTGAGCGAACTCCTGCCGATTCACCACGCGCAACTGCTCACTTACCTCAAGCTCGAACAACGGTCACTGGGTTTGCTCATCAATTTCAATGTTCCGGTCCTCAAGGATGGAATCCGACGCGTCGTGGCCGGTGAACTATTCAAAGGAGACCGGCGATGCCGCACTGATCTTGGTCAGCTGGCTCTCCTGCTTTGTGCCTCCGTGCCTTTGTGGTTAAAGAGCTTGCTCCAGTTCGGTTCAAGCTCGGTCCAGCAAGGTTGATCTCCTCAGTTTGCCTCTGTGCATCCTTTTACCAAACGCCATCGGGATTCGGTTGCCGCCCTCGGCGAGACGCGGCTGATCGAGGCCATCCGCCGCTGGCTGGGTGATGTCTGCCCGCCCCCGCCCTTCGGCATCGGCGACGATTGCGCCGTGCTCCCACCCGCCCCGCGCCGGCAGCTGGTCACAACCGATCCCGTGATCTACGGGCGGCATTTCAACGACACGGTGCCGCCGCGTGCCGTGGGCGATAAATTGCTCAAGCGCAACCTCAGCGACCTCGCCGCCATGGGCGCCCGGCCGACCGCCGCGGTCATCGCCCTGGCCCTCGATCCGCGCGTCCGCACCCGGTGGCTCGAGCAGTTTTATCGCGGGCTGGCCGCGGCGGCGCGGCGCTTCGGCGTGGCCGTCGTAGGGGGCGACGTGGCGCAGGCCGACGGCTTCCTCGGCGCCTTTCTCACGCTTTTTGGCGAAGCAGCCGGACCGCGGGTCGTGCCGCGGACCGGCGCACACCGCGGCGACTGGATCTATGTCACCGGCACGCTGGGCGGCAGCCTGCTCGGGCGCCACTGGCGGTTCACGCCGCGGCTGGCCGCGGGCGCCTGGCTGGCGCACCGCCGCGAGGTGCGGGCCATGATGGACGTGAGCGACGGTCTGGCCAGGGACCTGCACGCCCTCACTCCGCCGGGCGCCGTGCCGGCGCTCACTGCCGCCGCCATCCCCGTCAGCCCCGATGCGCGCCGGCAGGCCCGCCACACCGGCCACACGCCGTTGCACCATGCGCTGAGCGACGGCGAAGACTATGAACTCCTCTTTGCCGTCGCGGCCCGCGCCGATCGCACCGCCCTGGAGCGCGCCTGGCAGCGGGCGTTTCCGCGCCTCCGGCTCACCTGCATCGGCCGGTTTGCCGACGCCGGAAAAATTCCCCCCGGCTCATTGCGTCTCGGGGCGTTTCACGGCTATGAGCACCTGCAATAGTTTCCGGCATCCGCCGGAAACTAAATGTTCGCCTGCGGCGAACCCCCACGATTGCCTCTCCGCTCAGGCACTTGAGGTGTCAAAACCCGGTGGGACAGTTAAGCTTCAAGCAACGGATTTTTCGGTGACCCAAGATAACAATTCCTTTCACAAACCCGGCTGCGCCGCGGACAGTAAGCAAGGCGCGGCTGGCGGCCTTTATCAGCCTGCAGCCGTCCGCCGCGACCGGGATGCCGATCCAAGCCCGGGTGGCGCCTTGCTCGCGGCATGAGCATCCTCGCCGAACTGCACGCCGGCGTGGTCACCGCCTCGGCCGATGAGACCCGGCGGCTCGGGGCGCGCCTCGCGGCCGCGCTGCCGCCCGATGCGGCCCTCGCACTGCACGGCGATCTCGGCGTCGGCAAGACGACGTTCGTGCAGGGGCTCGCCCAGGGGTTCGGCATCCCGGGCGCCGTGACCAGCCCGACCTTCAACATCCTGCATCTTTACCGCGGCGTGCCCGGAGGACGCACGCTGGTGCACCTCGATGCCTACCGGCTGGACAACGCGCACCAGGTTTCCGAGCTGATGCTGGATGATTTCCTGATTCCCCCCTACTGCCTCGCCGTCGAATGGCCGGAGAAGATCGCGGCGTGGCTGCCCGACGGCATGCTGCAGCTCACCCTCGGGATCGAGGCGCCGGGCCGGCATCGCTTGATGTTGGCGTGAAGGCGCGGCCAAGCGGGATCCCCTCGGTCCGAATGTAGCAGCCGACGTCAGGAGGCTGTGGAAAAGAGAGCCGCCCAACGCCAGCCTCGTCACCTCGGCTGCTACGCGGTTCAGGGGATTGCGACGGTCGAGAGCCGCGGCCGTCGCGGGTTCACTCCACGCGCAGGATCAAGCCGCGCAGATACTCGCTCTCCGGCATGGTGACGAGCACGGGATGATCGGACGGCTGGTGACTGAACTCGAGAATATGGACCCGCCGTTTCGCATCCGTCGCAGCCTCGGCCAGCATGGCGCGGAAGTCGGCATCCTGCACATGGTGCGAACAGCTGTAGGTGGCGAGCACGCCGCCGGGCGCGAGCCGCTGCAGGGCCCGCAGGTTGATCTCCTTGTACCCGCGCATGGCGCCAACCAGCGCGCCCTTCGATTTGGCGAACGGCGGCGGATCGAGAATGACGAGATCCCAGGTTTCGTCGCGCTGCGCGGTGAAGTAATCGAACACGTTCGCCGCCAGAAACTCGGCGCGCAGGTGGTTGTGCTCCGCGTTGCGGCGGGCCTGCTCGACGGCCTCGGCGGCGCTGTCGAGACCGCGCACCACGGCGGCGCCGGCCCGGGCGCAGTGCAGCGCGAACGACCCCTGGTTGCAGAACGCGTCCAGCACCCGGCGGCCCACGGCGTATTTTGCCACCGCGACGTGCTGCGGGCGCTGGTCGAGATAAAAACCGGTCTTCTGTCCGCCCTGCAGATCGAGCCAGTAGTCCAGCCCGTCGATGCGCACCCAGCGCGGCGCCCATGCCCGGCCGGAGCGGGTTTTCACCTCCAGTGGCAGCCCCTCCAGCCGCCGGACGGGCGCGTCGTTGCGGAGGATGATCTCGGCGGGCTTTATCAGTGCGTCCAGCAGCGCGAGCAGCGTCTCGAGGCGTTGTTCCATCGCCAGCGTCTGCGTCTGGACCACCAATGTGTCGCCGAACTGGTCCACCACCACGCCGGGCAGGTCGTCGGACTCGGACCAGACCAGCCGACGGAACTGTGGGGCGGGATCCGGCCGGTTCGACACGCTCACGGCAGGTGACCCCGCCCTACAATCGTAATCGCGGCGCGCGACCGCCCGTTCCAGCGCCCCGCGCAGGTAAGCCTCATCCAGCTCGACGCGCTCCCGGCTCAGCCGTCGCCAGACGATCTGCGACTGGCGGTTGCAGATGCCCGAGCCGAGGAACCGTCCTTTCGCGTCGCGGCACTCGACCACGCCGCCATCGTGCTCCGGCGGCAGCAGCTCCACCACCTCGTTGGCAAACACCCAGGGATGGCCCCGGAGGACGCGCGCGGTGGCGCCGGACTTGAGCTTCAGCGATGCGGCCATGGAACGGCATCATCGGCGGCTTCCGCGGCCAAAGGCAAATAAAAGGCTTCACCTCCGGGCCGTTGCCCTGTTGCGTCGACCTTTTTGCCATGTCCGCCGCCACCGAAATCGCCCGCCGCCGCACCTTCGCGATCATCTCGCATCCCGACGCGGGCAAAACCACGCTCACGGAGAAATTCCTGCTCTACGGCAACGCCGTGCACCTCGCCGGCGCGGTCAAGGACCGCAAGAACCAGCGCGCCACCCGTTCCGACTGGATGGAGCTCGAGCGCCAGCGCGGCATCTCGGTTTCCTCGACCGTCCTCCAGTTCGAGTACGGCGGCTGCGCGGTCAACCTGCTCGACACGCCCGGCCACAAGGACTTCTCCGAGGACACCTACCGGGTGCTCACCGCCGTCGATGCCGCCGTGATGGTGATCGACGCCGCCAAGGGCATCGAGACCCAGACGCGCAAGCTGTTCGAGGTCTGCCGCCTCCGCGGCGTGCCCATCTTCACCTTCATGAACAAGTGTGACCGCCCCACGCGCGATCCGCTCGTCCTCCTCGACGAACTGGAGAATGTGCTCGGCCTGCAGGCCTGCGCGGTCACCTGGCTGCTGGGCAACGGGCCCTCCTTCCGCGGGGTTTACGACCGGCTGCACCGTCACGTGCATTTGTTCGAGCGCGTGCCCGGCGGCGCCTACCGGGCGCCGGAGCAGGTCGCCGCCTTCAGCGATCCCGTGGTGCGCGCCCGCCTCGATGAGCCGACTTATCATGAGGTCGCCGAGCAGCTCGCCATGCTCGAGGGCGCCGGCCATCCCTTCGACCTCGCGGCGGTGCACGCCGGCCGCCAGACGCCCGTCTACTTCGGCAGCGCGGTCAACAACTTCGGTGTGGAACTCCTCCTCAACGGCTTCCTGCGCGACGCCGTACCGCCGCAACCGCGGAGGAATGCGGCGAAACCTGGAGACGCGACGCCCTCGTCGTGTCGCGCCGGCGGCGGGCCTTCTTCGCCAAGCCTTCGTAGCCCGGAGGGCGTCGCCGCTCCATCTGCGACCGTCGACGGCGCGCTGGTGGCGCCCAGCCACGGCCGCTTCTCCGGCTTCATCTTCAAGATCCAGGCCAACATGGATCCGAAGCACCGCGACCGCATCGCCTTCGTGCGCGTGTGCTCCGGGCGTTTTGTGCGCGACATGACGGTGCTACACCAGCAATCCGGCCGGCGCGTGCGGCTCTCCTCCTCGCACAAGCTCTTCGGGCAGGAACGCGAGACGGTCGACGAGGCCTGGCCGGGCGACATCATCGGCCTCGTGGGTTACGATCTGTTCGGCATCGGCGACACGCTCACCGAGGACAGCGGCATCCGCTATGACGAGATCCCGCGCTTTCCGCCCGAGGTGTTCGCGTTCATCAGCAACCCGAACCCTGCCGACGCCAAGAAATACCGCGCCGGCCTCGAACAGCTGCTGCAGGAGCACATCGTGCAGTCCTTCGCGCTCCGCCACGGTCCCTCCGGCGTGACCCTGCTGGCGGCGGTCGGCCCGCTGCAATTCGAGGTGGTGCAGTGGCGCCTGCAGGCCGAGTACGGCGCGGAGGCCCGGATCGAGACCGCGCCGTGGCAGCATCTCCGGTGGCTGGAGCCGCATCCGGCGCTGGAGAATCCAGCCGGCCTCGTGACCGCCAGCGGCGTCGCCTGGGGCGCCGATGCCGACGGCCGCCCTGTCATTCTTTTCCCCAACGACTGGACGATGAGCTACTTTGTCGAGAAGAACCCCGGCCTCGTGTTGCACAGCCTGCCGCCAAGGCAGTAGCTCACGCCGTCAGCGGCATCGTCACGCTGAAAACCGTCCCCTCCGGGCCGGTTGACAGCAGCGCGAGATTCGCGCCGACCTGACGAGCCAACAGATGGCTGATGGCGAGCCCGAGCCCAGAACCGCCCGGCCGGCTGCTGCGGCCCGGCTTGAAGAGATGCTGGCGCACGGAATCGGAGATGCCGGGTCCCTCGTCACGAACCTTCAGCACCACCATGCCGTCGCGCTCGTCGAGAGAGACCTCCACCCGGCGGCCGAACGCGGTGGCGGCGATCGCGTTTTGCACGAGATTGCCGGCGATCAGGCAGAGCAGGCTTCCACGGTGGCTGTCGATTCGGGCGGGGAACCCCGGGCCGACCTCGAACAGAACACCTTTCTCTGCGGCGGCAGATTGGTAGCGGTTGCGGATGGTCGCGGCCAGCTCCTGGCCGGTGAGTTCATAGCTGGTGTGCGTACCGGCGTCGCCGAGCAGGGCCACGGTCTCCTGGATGAGCGTCTGCATGCGCTTCGTGTAGCCGGCCACCGTTTCCCAGTCCGAACCCGGCTGCCCCGCCTCCCGGCCCGTCACGACCGCCTGCAGGCCGGCCATGGGAACCTGCAGTCCGTGGATGAGGTGCGAGGTGATCTGGCCCAACGCGGAAGCCTTGGCCGAAAGCGTGAGTTCAAAATTGGCCCGCGTCAGCCGCTCGTTCCGTTCGGCGATGGCACGCTGGGCGCGCTGCACGCCGAAGTAGGCGGCCGTCATGACCAGGGCGACCAGCAGCGTGCCAACGGTCAGCGTGACCGCGGTCTGGCGGTAGATGCGGCGGTCGATGAGGGCGAGTTCGCGGGAAAGCGGGCGGGCATCGATGTAGTAGCGCACAAAGCCCTGGATGGCGGGGGAACGGTGGCTGCGTATCGCCAGCAGCACCTCCAGCACCGGGGCCTGCCGTTGATCGGGAGCCACGCCGACGAAGTATTGGTCGAGCGGGAAAGCCGGATGATAACGGGTGATCGATTCGGTCCCCTGGAGGCGCAGATAGTCGTCGATTTCCAGCTCCACGAAGGGCTGCGTGGCCGGCACGGTTTCGATCGTGCTGCCAGCCGGGTCGAAGACGGCAATGGCCAGCATCCCCTCCTGCCGGGCGCTCTTCAGGAGGGCCGTCAGGGGGGCGTAGGGATTCGGCGCCTTGTCACCCCGGCCCGCCTCGCTGTCCTCGACCTGCAACCGCGCCACGGGATAAAGCACGGCCGCATCCCGCTCGATGATCTTCAGGTGAATCTCGCTTTGCAGATCAGCGCGGAAACGGATCACCATCGCGGCAAAAATGGCCACGAGGATGGAGCCGATCAGCAGCGTGGCGGTGGCGAGAGGCGGGGGAAAACGGCACATGGCGATAGGCTGCGGCCCGAGGAGGGATCAGCGCGGAACCTCCCCGCCCGGCAGCGGCAGCGCGAGTTCCTCGATCGCGGCATCATACAGCAGGCGGCGCTGTTCGGCCGACAGCCCGGGCATCAGCACGGCCGCCTGGTAATCACGGTATCGGTCCCAAATTTCCTGTTGCTGGCGCGCGTTTTCAAATTCCTCCAGCAGGCCGTCGATCGACTTTTGATCCCGCGCCGCGCCGAGGGTGCGCATGTATTGGGCGAGCGCCTCCCGCAGGCCGCCCTTCTCCTTGTTCAGTTCCGCAAACCGGACGGTGTTCTCGCGGTTGAAGGCCGCCACCTGTTCCCGCACCTGGTCCCGCCTCCCCGACAGCCGGCCGGCCGGATCGGGCGACGCCAGCACGGCGTGAAGCGCCTTGAGCAGTTCGAGCTTGTGCCCGCGGTAGGTCGAGATGCGCGCCTCCAGCTCGGGGGGCAGCATCGGCGGGGCCGGGGGGCCCGGCATGTCCGCCACGTCGGCCAGTCCCCGGCGGATGTCCTCCGCCAATTCTTCCAAGGCCGCGATGCGCGGGGCCTGTTTTTCCGCCAGGCGGGCCAGCACCTGGGTGCGCTCGCGGTCGCTTTTCTCGTCATAACTGTACAACGTCGCCCGCAGTTCCGCTTTGAGCTCTTTTTTCGCCGCCAGGAACGCCGCCAATTTTGTCGCGAGGCCCGCAGGCAGATTGGCGGACAGGCGGATGCGGGCGGTCTCGGGAAGGAAGAAAACCAGGGACGCATCCGGGGCGGGTTGTGCGCCCATCTCAGACTGGCGAACCTCCGCCTGCAGCTCCATCGCGATCTCGCGCACCAGACGCCGCTGGGCCGAGGAAAGTCCGTCTTGATAGTAGACGGCGGCCCGCATGACCTCGAATTCCATTTGGAGCGTGTCCGCGCGCGAGGGCCCGGCGCTCTTCGACTCGAGCCGCCAGTTGCGGTATTCATTCCAATCGCCGCGCCCGGCGAACAAACCGTATAAACCGCCGCGCTGAAGATCAGACCGCAGGTGTCCCGCCGTGGTTTCGAGTGCGGCGATACGAGGAGTCTGCATCCGGGCCAGCTCCGCGAGCTCGTGCTGCCGGGCGCCGGGGTCGGCACCTTTGAGCCGGACGATCGTTGATCGCAGCTCGTTCTGCAGCTCGATCTTGGCCGCCCGATAGGCGTCGAGTTCGAGTTGGAGCCGCTGGGGAAGATCCTCGGCGGCCAGCCGGATGCTCAGGACAGGGTAAAACGGCTCATTCACGAATGCGGCCATTCCCGGCGGAGCCGGCGTTCCGGCCGCAGATGGGCGGAAGAGGCGAAGTTCCGCACCCAGCGGCGGTGGGTCCGGCGGAAAGAAGAAGAGTTCGCGCTCGGGTGGTGGCCGGCCGGTCAGCCAATAGTGGGAGGCAGCCTGGTTGTTGAAACGGGCCAGGTCGAACCGATCAAACAGCACCTCGTTCGCATCAACCGGACTTTCCTTCCCTGTTCCGTCGTTCGCGGGCGCCGATTGATTCAAAGCCGCTGGCGGAGTGCGCGCAGGGGCCGGCGCGTCGGCGGCACAGAGACGGACTACGAGAACTGCGGCCAGGACCAATCCGGTCGGCAACCGGCAAGGACGCAAGGGGGCATTGGATCTGGGAAGGCTTGGTTTCATGGGGAACGTGGACGGGCCGAGGCTGAGGGACCCTCGAGGCCCGTCCCCCGCGCACCCGGCATGCCAGTTCGCGCGGTCACCCTACAAGGTTCATTCTGGAAGCAGCTTAAGATAACCTAGCCAACGCCGCGGATCGTTCGTGGGCAAGCGAATGGTTGGAGGCAACCTGCGCCCCCGCCGCGGATAAAGCCAAGATGGTCGCAGGCAACCATTGCTTCCCGTGTCCGTCAGCCTCGACCAGGCCGCGGTCCGCCAGTGGATTGACGAAGAAAGGGCGAATCGCGCCGATTCGCTTAGGGGGAATGCTTGGGATGTTTCAGGCGGTAGCGGAGAAACTCCCTGCTGACACCCAACCGGCGGGCGGCGGCCGCGACGTTCTGATCCGTTTCCCGCAGCGCATACGCGACCAGGTCGTCGATGGCCTGGTCAAGGGTGAAACCTCCCTCGGGCAAACGCCAGGCCGGGCTGCGCCACGCCGTCGACTGGGCGGCCGGCACGCTGCCGAAATGGGCGAAGTCCAGTTTCGGACTGGCGCTGAAAACCACAGCTCGTTCGATTTCGTGAGCCAGTTCCCGCACATTGCCCCGCCAGGGCTGGGCCAGCAGGCGGGCTTCACCCTCCGGCGTGATGGAGAAACCTTTCAACCGGTGGCGCTGGGCGGTCCGCTCCAGCAGGTGCCTCGCGAGCGCCAGCACATCCGAGCCGCGTTCGCGCAACGGCGGCAGGGTGACGTGAAGCAAGTGCAGGCGGTGGTAGAGATCCTCCCGGAAGCGGTCGTCTTTCACCAAGTCGAGCAGCGGCCGGTTGCTGGCGGCAATCAGCCGCACATCGACCTGAAATTCCCTCGTCCCTCCCAAACGCCGGATGAAGCCCTCCTCGACGGCCGTCAGCACCTTCGCCTGGGTGGCGGCCGAGAGCATGCCGATTTCGTCCAAAAAAAGCGTGCCGGCATCGGCCGCCTCGAACAACCCGATGCGGGCGTGACCCGCGCTGGTAAACGCCCCCCGCTCGTGGCCAAACAGCTCGGACTCGGCCAGCGTCTCCGGCAGCGCGGCGCAATTGATGGTGACAAATGGATGCCCGGCCCGTGGGCCCTGCCGGTGCAGCCAGCGCGCCACAAGGCTCTTCCCGGTCCCCGTTTCCCCTTCGATCAGGACGGACGGAGGCTGCCTCTCCAGCCGCCGTTCGGTGGCCAGAATCATGTCGAGTTGCGTCCGCACGCCAGCCAGGCCCTCGCCGAAAAAGAGCTCGTCGGCAATCCCCGCCGCATGCTCGCTGGCGCGGTGTTCGTCGCGGCGGGCGGCGCCGCGCTGATAGCGGCAGCGCGCGAACGCGAGGGGGAGTTCCTCCAGCTCGAAAGGCTTGGCGAGGTAATCGCCCGCGCCGAGCCGCATGGCCTCCACCGCGTTCTTTACTCCGCCAAAACCCGTCATGACCACCACGCCGGTGTTTTCGGAAAACGCGCCGTCGCGCAACAAGTCGAGCGCTTCGCCGTCCGGCAGGTGCAGGTCGATGAGGGCAAAGTCGAAGCGCAGCTCGCGCAAGGCGCGACGCCCCTCCATGATCGTCGCGGTTTCCATTACCTCGGCCTTGAGCGTGCGCAGATAGGCCGCCAGACGCCGCCGCAGAGGTGGATCGTCTTCCAGCACGAGCACTTCGCAGCCGGCAGGAAAGGCAGCTTCTTCCGCAATCATGCCGGTTATGCGAACAAAGCACGGCTGCCTTTCAAGGTTATTTCCCCGTCATGACCGCGATCGGATTCATCAAGATCTGTTGCCTGCAACCATCTGCGCGCGCTCATCCGCCGGAAAAGGTTGTGCGCAACCTCTTGCTTCGCCTCCGTATCGCCTGAGAATATTTGGATTTTCATCTTAAGAAGCTGCCCTCAAATGTCTTAAAGTCTGCTCATGCAGCCTGGCACACGGCGTGCAATTTAAATCCGACAACCTCGTCGCCATACCCCGGATGTCAGCTCGCGGAAAAACTCTCCCTACGCGCCAGACCAGCCGCACCGGCAGCGTGCACCGCTTGCGCAATCGCCGCCTCGACTTGGCGGACGTCAAATTGGTAGCCTCAAACTGAAAAATCCACCTTACAAAATGCCTCGCTCCAACTTGTTTCTGTTCTGTCTCTCCACCTGCCTTCTCCTCGCTCCGGGGCGCGCGGTCGCTTCCGAGCCGATCGACGCGCTGGAAAAGGCAGCGGACGAATGGGTGAAAACCCGGGCGGAAACGGTGCGACTGGAGACGGAATGGGCTTCGCAACGAGAACTGCTGGAATCGACGGTCTGCGCCTTGAACGAGCGCGCCCAGCGCTGCGAGGAAAAACGGAACAGTCTGAAGGCGAAGACAGCCACGGATCGCACGGAGCTGGCGGCGGCGCAGGAAAAGAACCAGGCGGCCGCTGACCGGATGCAGACAACTGCCCTCCAGTTGAAGAAAATAACGGACGAGTTGATCGCGCTTCGTCCCTCGCTTCCGCCGCGCCTGTCGGAGGCGCTGGAGCTGCCCTACCGGAGCCTCGCGGGCACCGCACTCGAGCCGGCCGAGCGCATGCAGATCACCATGGCCGTGCTGAATCGTTGTGTGCAGTTCAACCGGACGGTGACATGTAGCCGGGAGGTTCTGACCTTCGAAGGCGAACCGGGCCCAAAGTCGCTTGAGGTGATTTATTGGGGGTTGAGCCGCGGCTACGCCCTGGATCGGGCGACCGGCCGGGTCTGGCTGGGCTCGCCGGGACCGAAAGGCTGGCGGTGGGAAGCCCATCCCGAAGCGAACCGGTCGGTGGTCCGGTTGATCGCGGTCGTCAACGACAAGGCGGAGCCCGAATTTGCCGCCCTGCCCGCGCAACTGGCCCATGTCGCCACCGCAACCTCCAGCCGCTGATCTCAAATGAAAACCGGGTTTCTCTCCCCCTTGTTGTCGGTGGTGCTGTTTGTCACGGGCGTCCGGGCGGCGGACACGTTCGATGAGACCATGGAACGGGCGGTTTTGGAATATGCCAAGCGCCTGCGCACGGCCAGCGACGAACTGACCCAAACCCGCGAGCGGATCGCAGGAGAAAAAGCCCCGCTGCTCAAGGCGATGCGGGCCGCGGAAGACCGCATTATTGCCGCGGAGCAGGAGACCACCCGCCTCGACACGGCGCAAAACCAGCTTCTGGAAAACCGCCGGCGTCTGGCCCGGGATGCCGAGACGTTACGGAAGAACGAAAGCTACGTGAACACCCTGGCGCACGACGGCCTGAAAGCCTTCAGCAACGGACTGGCGCCCGGCGAGGGGCAACTGCTCTCCGAGCAAATTCAGGCGTTCCAGCAAGCCTTGGAAGACCCGGCCCAAAGCGAGGGCGGGAAGACCGCGGAGGACGTCGCAGAATTCCTGCGGCAACGGGTGCACCAATCGCTGGGCGGCTATACCGCGGCGGGAAGCGCGCTGGTCGGCGAGGACAATCAAGTGGTGAAGGGCACCTTTGCCTTTGTGGGCCCGGAGACGTATTTCCGGATGGATCAGAGTGGAGCCGCCGGTACAGTGCGGGCCCGCGAGGGCGAGTCGCTGCCAGTCGTCTATGTGTTGTCCGCCTGGGAGCCGGCCGCCGCGGAGGCCTTCTTCGAGGGGAAGCCCGGCACCGTCATGGCCGACGCTTCTGCGGGCAAGGCGCTCCGGCTGAGTGAGACCAAAGGGACGATCTGGCAGCATATCCGCAAAGGCGGCGTGGTCGCCTATGCCATCCTCGGCGTCGGGCTGATTGCCGCGGGGATGATTCTACTGAAGATCCGCGATCTTGTGAAAATGGGGGTGGATACGCCGGCGGTGGTCGAGGGGTTCCTGGCCACTGTCGCGAACGGCGCCCGCCCGGAGGCGCACCAGACGCTCCGGGCGCTCCGGGCCAGCACGCGCGAACTGTTTGACACCGGCCTGCGGCACCTCGACCAGCCCAAGGCGATTCTGGAGGAGCATCTTTACGCCGTGGTCCTCCGGCACCGGCTGCACTCTGAGCGCTGGCTTCCGTTGCTGGCGGTGATCGCGACGGCGGCGCCGCTCATGGGCTTGCTGGGCACCGTGACCGGACTGGTGCGAACCTTTGCCTTGATCACCGTGTTCGGAACGGGCAACGCCGGCAAACTCGCCAGCGGCATCTCCGAGGTGCTGGTGGCGACGGAGCTCGGCCTCCTGGTGGCGATCCCGACGCTGGTCGCGCACGGGCTCCTGTCCCACCGGATCCAAAAGAACCTCTCGCTCCTGGAGCGGTATGCGCTCCAATTTGTCACTGCGGCGCGGTCGGAGCGGATCCCGGCGCCGGAGAAGGAATCGCTGCCGACATGAAAGCGCTGCTGGCCCTGTGCGAAAAAGGCGGACCCGTCATGATCGCGATCATCGCGCTTTCGGTGGTCCTGTATTCGCGGTGCTTTCTGTTGCTGATGACCCTGCGCCAGTCCCGCCGTCAGCTCGACCAGATGCTGCCGCAGCCAGAGGGGCCTGCGGCTTCGCGCCGGCTGCAGGACGGGATCTATGAAGCCTTTCGCCAGCAGCGCGTCGCGCTCGGCGCCATGATTGCGGCCGCCCCGCTGCTGGGGCTGCTGGGAACCGTGAGCGGACTGGTGCGGACCTTTGACAGTCTTTCGTCGCAGGCAGGCCAGAACTCGATGGAAAACCTGGCCGACGGCATCTCCGAGGTGCTGGTGGCGACAGAGTCGGGGCTGGTGGTGGCGATCCCCGCCCTGCTCCTCGTCTACGTGGCGCACCGCGAAATGCGCAAACAGCTGCAGACGCTGAACCGGATGGGAGCAACGCCGGAATGATCCCCGAGCCATGATTGGAAACCTTCGCGGCCAGAATCGGTTTGAAACGACCCACATCGACATGGTCCCCATGGTCGACTGCGTCATGGTGTTGCTGATTTTCCTGATGATCAGCACCGCGTTCGTGCACGATCCCGGGATCGAGGTCCAAAAACCCGACGTGAGCGGCACCCAGATGGGGGATCAAAACGCCTTGTTGATCGCGATCGCGGCCGACAACCGCATCTACTTTGACGGACAGGAAATCCGCCCGGACCAGGTGGCACCGCTAATCCGGCAGGCGGCCGTCGGCCGGTCTCCCGCCGTGATCATCCGCGCGGACCGTTTCTCGACTCACGGCGTGTTTGCCACGGTGTACGCCGAGGCCAAGCGCGCCGGAATCCAGCATGTGCAATTCGCCACCACCCGGGCGGACGGACCGTGACGGAGGCATCATGATCGAAAGAATCGCCAGTTCGCCGCAGCCCGCCGGCACCGGCACCCCGGTGCAAACCGCCCTCAGCGTTTTATTGGGGGCGGGCTTCACGTTCTGCCTGTTCCTGGGCATGGCCCATTACGCCAACCTGGCCCCGAATCACCCGCCGCCTGAAATCGAGGATCTCCGGGCGGTGGCGATCCCTTTCCTCCCTCCTCCGCCTCCCCCCGCGCCGCCAGCCGAAGCGGCACCGGCCCAGGAAATCACGACCGTGACCGGCTTCGATCTTTCCCCTTCGGATAGTCCGGTGAAAATCGCGGTCAGTCCGCCCAATCTGGATGCCTTCGGCTCCGCGAACCAGCTGGCGCCGCCGGCAGTGATCCAGATCGGGCAGTTGCTGGGCGGATTCAAGCCCAAGTCGGAAATCACCTCCGATCTCCGCCACGTCTACCAGGAAAACGAGGTCGATCGCATTCCGACGGTCCTGTATCGCATTCCGCCCACGATCCCCTCGCGCTTCACCCGCGGAGGGAAATCCCTCCGGACGACGCTGCTGCTGGTCATCAACACGGATGGCACCGTGGGCGATGTCAGGGTGGCGAAATCTTCGGGTGAACCGGAGGTGGATGCCATTGTGGTCGAGAACGTCAAGGCATGGGGGTTCTCCCCGGCGATCAAGCGGGGGAAAAAGGTCCGCTGCCTGCTCATGCAGCCCTTCATCTTCGTCGCGCCGTACAAGTCACCTTTCCAAACCTGATTTTCATGAAGCGTCGCACCATTGACCTGCTCCTGGCGCTGCTGGTGCTGAGCACCAGCGCCTTTTCCGCCGAGCCACCGCCGAAGATCGACCCGAAGCGGATCATCAACGAATCGAATGCCTTCCTGAGGGAGCGCGAACCGGAGATGACGGCGGAGGAATACGCGCTGTACGAGAAGGTGTCGACCATGCTCGCATCCCAGCCGGAGTTTGCCCTCAAGCTCCTGGAGGCGATGATGAACGACAAGGAGCCGCCGAGTCCGGCCTTTGAGTTCATTCTCGGCAACGCCTATTACGCCGCCGGCCAGACCGGCAAGGCCGAGGCCAGTTACCGGCGGGCCGTGAAAAGGTACCCCTCGTTTCTCCGCGGTTGGAGCAACCTCGGCGTGCTGTATTACTCGGCCGATAAATTCGCCGAGGCGATCCCCTGTTTCTCGACCGCCGTCACCCTCGGCGATCGTGACCCCGCGACGTTTGGACTGCTCGCCTACTGTCTGGAACGGCAAGGCAATGTTGTTCCCGCCGAAATGGCCTACATGCAGGCGCTCTCGGGCGAACCGGCCAACACAAACTGGATGGAAGGGCTGCTGCGGATTTACGTCCAAGGCAAGCAATATGGCCGGGCCGAATCACTGGTGAAGAACCTTATCAAGGAGCGCCCACGGGAGACACGCTACTGGCTGGCCTACGCTAATATTCTGCTGGAGGAAAACCGGCCCCTGGAGGCGATCGCGGTGCTCGAGGCGGCGAGTGGAACGGGAGCGGCCGGCCCGGATGAGCTCACGATGCTGGCCGATCTTTACGCCGGGCAACGGCTCGTTCCTGAAGCCGTGGCCGCTTACCGGCAGGCCATGGTTGCCATGCCGGCGCTGGGTGAACAGAAGCTGATCCGTTTTGCGGAAGCACTGATCGCCGGAGGCCTGCTGCCGCAGGCCCAAGAGGTCTTAGGTTCGATGAAACCGGAGCAGCTGACGCCGGCGGGGCGGATCCATTACCTGCAGGCCCGCTCGGAACTGTTTCTGGCCAAAAAACAATGGCCGGAGGCCAGGCAGGAACTGCAGGAACTGCTGCAACAGGAACCGCTGAACGGGAAGGCTCTGCTCAATCTCGGTCTGGCCTATGCCGGTGCGGACGACCTGCCGCATGCCACCTTTGCCTTTGAAGCCGCCTGCCGGATTCCCGAAAGCGCCTACCGGGCGAACCTCGAGCTCGCCAACCTCGAGCTCAGGAACCGCCATTACGACAGGAGCGTGGCCCACCTCGAAGCTGCCTTGAAGATCGAACACACCGACGCCGTTCAAAATTACCTCATCCGCATCAAAACCCTGGTCGTGAAAACGACCGATTGAAACCATGAAAACTACATCGTCCACGTGTCACTCCGCCGGGACGCCCGTCGCCTGGATTCCGCTCCTTGTGTCCCTCTGCGCCCCGGCGTTTTTTGCCGCCGCCGCACCGGCCTCAGCCGCTGCCGAGCCCCAACCGTACACCCTCTTCATGGGGACCGATCTTGATATCCAATGGAACAAGGATCTCTGCCGCGTGCAGGATATCTCGGGAAGCTCTTTCCACATCAGAGCCGATGGGAAAGAAGCCTTGGTCCCTATGAACGCGGGCCCAATCAATCTCCGGGTCCAGCAATCGCTCAAGCTCACTGAAAACTCCGCCGTCATTGCCAATCTCAAAGGCGAGCGCGCCTATACCCCCGCCAACGACCCTTATCAGAAGTTCAACCGGGAACAGCCCGGCGGAAGCGGTGACGCCGTCTTTGGCCTGGCTGTCGGCCAGATGGTCACGACAATTGTTAACACCGGAATCGGCGGCATGGTGTCGGCTCCCGCTCTTCCTGGGGCACCAAGTGCAAGTGTAAGCGCCGAAGGGAGAGCCGCAGAGAGATTGAATGCGCAACAGACCGCCGCCACCGCCGACCTTGCGAGAAGAGCGGACTTCAACAATGTCGGCGTCTATGCAGGGAGATTGCAAAGCGACCTGGCGGATGAACTGTTCGATGCGATGGACGTGACGTTCGAGGTGTCCTCCGAAAAACCGCTGACCAGACCCTACGTGGTGATCCTCACTCGCTATCACGAACGTGGCAGCAAACCGGGTGCGTCCCGGAACTGGATCTACGCCCAGACGCTGGACCCGATCGACCAGACTCCCAGAAAAGTCCGGGTGCTCCAGGGGGGATTCCCGGCCGGTTTCGAGGTGGAGGAATTCAAAGTCCATCTTTACGACCGTGGTCAGGAGCTGGCGACAAACGTGGCGGAAAAACGAGTGCCGCTTACGCGGGAGGAGGCCTTCCAGTACTTGAAGATCGAGTATCTCAGCAGCCACAAGGGCGCAACCCTTCCGCCCGATGCGGCTCTGGGCAAGCTGCCGGCCGATATCCGCACGCGCCTGGCTGGCAGCCAAGCCATTCCGGCTTTATTTGTGCAAGTGTCCAAAGACGGTTTACCGGTGGAAGCTTTTGTCGACGAGGCTTGCTCGCGAAAAGTGGAAGATCCTTATCTCCGCTCGGCCATCATGGATCTCCGCTTTCAACCGGCGCTCGACAAGGGCAAGGCCGTCGCGGGCACCTACCGGTTGAATCTGACCGGCGTCCGCCCGTAGGTGGCGCGCTGCGTTTGCCCCTCAACGGCACGATTAAGAGGGCCCGGATTAAATCTTGCCCTGCCGGCGTATAGCGACCGCTGCTCTCCGGGGCCGAGAGAGCGACGCCCGCAGGGACTCCGCGGCTTTTCATGAGGGTTCCCGGCATGCTTTTCTCCGCCGCGCGACGGTTTTTCCTCGCGTGGCGAAGGGAAATTTTTCTCCCTCGGCGCATGTTTTTGCCATCTTTCCGGTTCCTGTTGGTGATTGCCGCCTACTCCATCGCCGGCGCCGCCTACGCCGCGAGCCATCCTGCCCGGAAGCCGGCCCCGACCGCTGCCGAGATCAACCCCCACGCCTTCCGCAGCGCCATCGTGATCGACGCCACCTCCGGCAAGGTGCTCTTCGAGCAGAACGCCGACGTGCAGAATCCGCCCGCCAGCGTCACGAAGCTGATGACCTTCCTCATCGTCGCCGAGAAGATCAAGCACGGGGAGCTCGCGCTCGACACGCCGGTCACCATCACCGCCGAGGCGGCGAAAACCGGTGGTTCCCAGGTCTGGCTCGTGGACAAGGAGAAGATCGCGGTCGGGGAGCTGCTGTATGCGCTGATGGTCCAGTCGGCCAACGACGCCGCCGTGGCCCTCGCCATCCAGGTCGCCGGCTCGAAGGAGGCGTTCGTCGAGCTCATGAACCTCAAGGCCCGCGAGCTCGGGCTGACCCACACCGTTTTTCACTCGCCGCACGGCCTGCCTCCGGCCCGGGGCCAGGAGGCGGATCTGACGACGGCGCGCGACCTCGCCGCCCTCGCCCGCCGGCTGCTGACGGGAACCGACGTCCTCCGCTACACTTCGACCCGTGAGCACGACTTCCGCCATCAGAACGGGAAGGGCAACAAGCTCGCCAATCACAACCATCTGCTCGGCCTGGTGCCGGGCTGCGACGGCCTCAAGACCGGCTGGTATCAGAAGGCGGGCTATTCGCTCGCCGCCACCGTCCAGCGCAACGGCCGCCGCATCATCACGGTCATCCTGGGCAGCCCGGAGCGGAAACTGCGCGACATCACCACCACCCGCCTGATCGAAAAAGGATTTGCCGCCCTGGCCGCCATCCCGGCGCCGATTCCGCTGCCGCAATCCTCCGCCCAGGCGGCGGCCCCCGCGCCAGTTCCCCCATCCGCCGCGCAACCGGCTCCGGCCACCGACAACACCGCTTCCCTCAAGCTGGTGCCGCTGCCGCCCGGAGAACAGGGTAAACCGCTGGACAGCGACCCGGGACCGACCGTGCATCTGAGCATTCCCGGCGAAAAGAAATAGCCGCAGTGTTCTGGAAAGAGCGCGATCTTAAGAACCCGCGCTACGATCCGAGCCGTCCCGCCCCACACCCCGACCGGTGCCACCCTGCAACTAGTAATCGGCGACGGGGGCGTCGCCGCTCCATCATTTGCCAGCTTTGGAGACGCGACGCCTTCGTCGCGTGTCGCGTAGTTTGCGTTTTGAGGCTGAACGACAGTTGGCTCAGTGCTCCAGAATAACGACCAGCACGCCGAGCAGGCTGAAGGAACCGCCGAGCAGCCCCGCCTCGTAGCGCTCGTAGCGCTCAACCTTGAATCGCTCCAGGCCCAGCAGCGTGAGCCAGGTGAAGAGCGTCATGCCGGCCAGCGCCGCCACCGCCAGGATCAGGCTCAGGAGCGCAAACCCACGCCAGCCGAACCGCACGCCGGACAGGTAAACCGGCAGGAATCCCTCGCAGGGTGACAGCGTTAGCATCACGAACAGTCCGCTCATCGCCGTCCAGTCGCTGGCCCGGGCCGACATCAGTTTGCTGTCCTTCAATTCCTCTTCCCAGTGGCTGCCCTGCCGGCCAGGCGCGTGTTCGTGTCCGCATTCGGCGCTGGGCTGATGCTGGCTGCCGACCGGGTGATGGTGGCAGATGCCCCCGCCGCGCCACTGCCGCCAGAAATAATACAGGCCGATTGCGATCAGAAAGGCGCCGATCACCCACGGAAAAAGCCCGCCCACCCGCTCGTCGAGCTGGAAACCGAACCAGGCGATGGCGACGCCGAGCAGACTGGTGAGGCCCACGTGCCCCAGGCCGGCACACAGCGTCACCGCGAGGGTTCGCGTCCGGCTCCAGCCGCGGGCGCGCGCCACCAGCACGAAGGGCAACCAGTGCGTCGGGATCGCCGCATGAAAAAAAGCCACGGTGAAACCCGTGACGGCGATGGTGGTAAGAACGGCGGAATTCATGCAGTGGTGGGATGAAGCGAAGCCCGATGCCTCGGGCCGAACGGCCACGTTGCACGAGCCCTCCGGCGACTCCAACCTTATTTGCAGCGCCGGCTGCAGGCCGGTATGGCCTGCATCGGTTGTAGCGCTTCAGTCTGCGCTTTGGAGCCGCGTAGCCAAACTCGTGAGAGTTTGGATCGAGCGGTCCGTCCAAAGCCTCACGGCTTTGGCTACGAAACTTCTGCGAGGCCGTAGGGGCGCAGGCTTGCTGCGCCCTTGGTCGAGGGCGCGTCAGCCCGGATGGAATCCCAGCGGCTATCCCAAAGCACCGGAAGGCCGGAGCCTGGATTTTTTTATGGAGACGCGACGCCCTCGTCGCGTGTTCCATCGAGAAACGGCGACGAGGGCGTCGCCGCTCCAGTTGGCTGATCGTGGCCAATGTTCCCCGCGAATGAAATAACCCGGCTGACCCTTCCCCGGCAAAAAGATGGGTTTCCTTTTGGACGTTTTTGGTGTCTGTTGGTGGCCGCCCATGACTTCCCGCGAACGATTCCTTGCCGCCTGCGCCTGCCGCCCGCTGCCGCGGCCGCCGGTCTGGATCATGCGGCAGGCCGGCCGCTACCTGCCGGAATACCGCGCCTTGAAGGACCGGCACTCCTTCATCGAGCTGGTGCGCACGCCGGCGCTGGCCGCCGAGGTCACGCTCCAGCCGCTCCGCCGCTTCGCGCTGGATGCGGCCATCCTGTTCTCCGACATCCTCGTCGTGCCCGAGGCGCTCGGCCAGGGCTACCGCTTCAAGGAGGAGGGCGGCATCGCGATGGAGTTCCGTCTCGAAACCCGCGCCCAGCTCGACCGCCTCTCCGCCGACGGCCTCCGCGAAAAACTGGGTTATGTCGGCGAGACACTGCGCCGGCTCCGCCGCGAACTGGCCGGGGAAAAGGCCCTGCTCGGCTTCGGCGGTTCGCCGTGGACCCTCGCCTGCTACATGGTCGAGGGCGGCGGCTCCGACGACTTTCCGCGCGCCCTCCGGCTTTTCCGCGACGATCGCGCCTTTTTCGACGCCCTGCTGGAAAAACTGACCGCCGCCCTCATCGAGTATTTCCGGATGCAGATCGAGTCCGGAGCCGACGCCATCCAGATCTTCGACTCCTGGGGCGGCCTCATCGCCGGTCCGGACTACGAACCGGCCTCGCTGCAGTGGATCCGCCGCCTCATCGCCGCGCTACCCGCGGACTTCCCCGTCATCCTTTACGCCAAGGGCACGGCGGCGCACCTGGCCGAGCAGGCTGCCAGCGGCGCCCGGGTCCTCAGCGTCGACTGGACCGTCGACCTTCCCGCCGCGCACGACGCTCTCGCCCAAAACCCAAAACTCAAAACCCAGAACCGGCGCGTAGCGCTGCAGGGCAACCTCGATCCGGCGCTGCTCGGCACGACGCCGGACACCGTCCGTCGCGAAACCCTGCATCTGCTCGAATCGATGCGCGGCCGTCCGGGATACATTGTCAACCTCGGCCACGGCATCCGGCCCGACGCCCGGCTCGAGTGCGTGGCCGCGCTGGTCGACGCCGTGACGACGTGGAAATAGGCCCGCCCCCGCTTGCTTGCTCCCGGCGGCGCTTCTGCCTATCCCATGACCTCAATTGGCGCTACCACACCTTGGTCTGCCTAAACAACATTAGCTGAAGAAAAGATGTCGCTTCCTGAGGCACAACTACGCGGTTGCCTGCGTGCAATCGGTGCGTTCTTGGACAAGCGCCGGCCTCCTCCGGAGATACGGGATCAGCTCGATTTCCGAGCCGATATCAAAGGATCCGAAGTTGTGATCATGGAAGTTCGGCCGGCCTACAACGGCAAGAATCGCACGATTGAGCATCCAGTCGCGAAGGCAAAATGGATTGGAACTGAAAAGGCGTGGCGGCTTTTCTGGATGAGGGCCGACCTGAAGTGGCACACATACGAACCCGCAGCCCGATTCAAGACTATCGCGAAGATCCTAGACGAAGTTGATCGCGACCCTTATGGCTGCTTTTTTGGGTAGCATAAAGATGCTGCTGACAAGAGCGGCCAGCAGCCGGCATGGCAGGCCTCTGAAGGTTGCCAAAGAGGCCGCTTGCCAAGCGTGAAACCGGTGCCAAATTCCCTGGTATGCCGACAGCAAAAGCGCAGCGCCGCAGCGTTAAGACGGAAGCCATCCGCCTCGTGCAAGGTCTCCCGGCAGCATCGTCTTGGGACGATCTCATGTATCGCATCTACGTGCGGCAGAAGATCGAAGCCGGATTGGCGGACATCGCGGCTGGCCGAGTCCACCCGCATGCGGCGATTCGCAAAGAATTCGGATTGTCGTGAACATCGTTTGGTCGTCCGAAGCCCGGAAAGCCTTGCGATCGATCCGGAAGTTCATCGCGCAGGATTCGGAGTTTTATGCGGCACAGATGGTGGGACGCATCATCGAGCGGGCAGAGCGCGCGGCGGCTTCACCGGGACAGGGGCATCCTGTTCACGAGTATCCGGAGGAGAATCTGAAGGAAGTGCACGAATCGCCTTACCGCATCATTTACGCCTTCAGCGAGGAAGAGTTGCGGGTCGTTACGATCGTCCACTTCAAGCAGCGTCTCGCGAGAAAAGGGCCAACCAACACCTGAGGTCATCGGGGCAGGGAAAACCTGGCGGTGAGGCGCTGGTCGACACGGTCACGACCTGGAAGTAAACCTTCCAAGGCAGGACACACCGGCCTTTCTCTCACAGAAGCCACGCGGAGGCCGCGAAGGAACGGGAACGGCCCACAACCTCAATTCGAGAAATTCCGCGATTGCTTGAAAGCGGCCTGCGTGCCTTAATCTGTTAACCCCGCAGTTTAATCACCGTGATAGTCATAATCACGGCCAGCTAAACAATAACCATGCAACTATCCCGAATCGCATTAATTAGCGGCACACTGAGTAGCGTGCTCTTCATGTCCGGCTGCGCTACGGAGTCCAACCGTGCGGTCGAGACCCCTCAGGTGCAGACTGCCACTCAAATCTACTCCGGGCCGAAAGCCGTGGTGGCGGTGGGTAAGTTTGACAACCGCTCCAGCTACATGCGGGGCATCTTCTCGGACGGGGTTGACCGTCTGGGCAGTCAGGCGAAAACCATCCTCATTGCCCATCTACAGCAGAGTGGACGATTCTCCGTGCTGGACCGCGAGAACATGGAGGAAATCAAGCGGGAGGCGGGTTTTGCCGGACAGGAGCAAAAGATCAAGGGTGCGGAATTCACCGTGACCGGCGATGTCACCGAATTTGGCCGTAAAGAAGTGGGAGACCAGCAGCTCTTCGGCATCGTGGGCCAGGGCAAGCAGCAAGTGGCCTATGCCAAGGTCAGCCTCTACCTGGTCGATGTCCGCACCTCCGAGGTCATTACCTCGGTGCAGGGGGCGGGTGAGTACGCCCTCAGTAGTCGCGAAGTACTCGGATTCGGCGGCAGCGCCGGCTATGACTCGACGCTGAACGGGAAGGTGCTCGACCTGGCGATCCGCCAGGCGGTCGAAAAGCTTACGGCCAGTTTTGATGTCGGCAAATGGAGCCAAGCCAAATGAGTTGTCCATTCCGGCTCCTAGTCGGAGCCATTCTGCTGCTGCTGCTCTGCAGCGGCTGCCAGACCGCGCGCCCCCTGTACTATTGGGGCAACTATGAGGCGACGCTTTACACGAGCTACGCCAATCCCGGGAAGATGCCTCCGGAGGAACAGATCCTCAAGCTGCAGGAGGATATCACCAAGGCCGCCGCGGCGGGACTTCCCGTCCATCCCGGCCTGCACTCCCAGTTGGGCTACCTGTATCTCCAGGGGGGCAATGCCGATGCAGCCCGGAAGGAGTTCGAGACCGAGAAGGCACTTTATCCCGAGTCGGCCGTGCTCATGGATCGTTTCTTGAAAACACTCACGGCGAGAGGTGCGTCATGAAGCGGAACATCCTCCGGTCAATCCCGGCCGTGCTCATGCTGGTCTTCTCCGGTTGTACCACGATACCACCGAAAGACTACACTGCTTTCCGCCAGAGCAAGCCGCGCTCGATTCTGGTCCTGCCGCCGATCAATGAGACGACGGAGGTCGGAGCCTCCTACAGCCTGCTAACGACCACAACTCATCCACTGTGCGAGCTGGGCTATTATGTGATGCCCGTTGCCGTGGTGGACCAGTACATGAAGGAGAACGGGCTTTCGGTTCCTGCAGAAATGCATCAGGCGCCAATGGCGAAGCTGCACGAGGTGTTCGGGGCCGACGCGGTCCTGTATATCACGGTCACGCAGTATGGTTCAAAGTATCAGGTATTTGCCAGCAATGTAGTGGTAGCAGCCAAAGCCAGGTTGGTTGATTGCCGCAGCGGCGTCACCCTGTGGGAGGGGACGGCTCAAGCAGTGAACAGCGGCCAGTCCGGTCTGATCGAGGCCTTGGTCACCCAAGTGCTGAACAAGCTCATGGACCAGGCGCACATGGTGGCCGCCATGGCGTCCTATCAGCTCCTGACCACACCGACCCAGGGCCTGCTCAAGGGTCCCCGGCATCTGGAGTACGGCAAGGACTAGTTCCAAAAGTCTGGGGACGATTCGACACACCAAAAACAAGAGGCCGTGCGCATCCTGTACCCTCATCAATTGGCGTGAAGCGACGCGGCAAACTTGACCAAGAGGATGGTGATCAGCGCCGTCCAGATCTGGATGCGCATGGCGTTGGCGCTGCTGCCTGCTGGCCAGCAGAACGCCGGCCTGCGGCCGTGGCTCACCTTGAGCGTTCGGCGTAGTCAGGAAGGAAAGCCACGGTTGACCCTGCTCCGCCCTGTGCCATGCTGAGACCTATGAAAGGCGAATTCACTGCGATCATTGAGGAAGCCCCGGAAGGCGGCTACTGGGCGATTTGCCCTGAGGTCCCCGGCGCCAATGGGCAGGGAGACACCGTTGAGGAGGTCAAGGAGAGCCTGCGGGCGGCCATTCGCCTGGTGCTGGAGGATCGGATCGAGGACGCTCGCCGGGGTCTCCCGGGTGATGCGATCCAAACGGTGATCGCCGTCTGATGAAACGCCGCGACCTGGAAAAGAGGCTCCGCCACTCCGGGTGTTACCTGAAACGTGAAGGCGGAGCGCACTCGCTCTGGATCAACCCGCGGACGGGCGTGGTGGAAGCGGTTCCGCGACATGCGGAGATCAAAGAGCCACTGGCGCGGAAGATCTTGAAATCCCTCCACGCCGAATGACCGCCCGGCGAACGCCGGCTCAAGAACCGGATCGCCCCACGAGCGCCATCGGTGAGCATCAATCGTTGGCCTGCAAGAAAGTGGAAGATGAGGCCATGAATCCAAAGATCGTTATCCGGAACGAGACGCCTGACGATGCTTGCGCGATAACGGAGGTGACCATCGCCGCGTTCAGGACCCTGGAGATCAGCAACCACACGGAGCAGTTTATTATTGAGGCGCTGCGGGCCGCCAAAGCCCTGACGGTCTCGCTGGTCGCAGCAGCGGAGAGCCGGGTGATCGGGCATATTGCCTTTTCTCCCGTGACCATTTCCGACGACACTCCGGATTGGTATGGCCTTGGACCTGTTTCCGTTTTGCCGGAGCACCAGCGGAAGGGCATCGGCAAGGCGCTGATCAAAGAAGGGTTGTCCCGTCTGAAGGATATGAATGCCAAGGGATGCTGTCTTGTGGGACACCCGGATTACTACCGGAAATTCGGATTCAAGAACATGTCCGGACTTGTGCTGGAGGGAGTGCCACCGGAGGTCTTCTTCGCCCTGTCTTTCGACGGGCATACTCCGCAGGGCACGGTCACTTTCCACGAAGGATTCAAGGCGGATGGCCCACAAGAGCAGCGGTGCTTACCGCGCGCCTGACCGTTGGCGCTGATCGACCGTGACGGCGAAAGGCGGCGGGACCGACTCCGGACCTTGGGGACTCCTCAATCATTACGATGCGGCGTGGCGCATGCATCAAAGGTGAGGCATCGCCCTCGCTGTAGCCGGCCTCGGCGAGGCCGGATTTCCGGGGTCGGCGACCCCGGCTACAACCAACGCCAGCGTAAATCGTCGTAAGGATTCAGGCGGGGACCCGCGGACCCGCAAAAAAAGCGGGACTTTCCCCGGCGCTTGCCCTCAAATCCAGCCCGACCCCGTGGCTGAATCAACGTCCAGATCAATCGCCATCGTCGGCGGCGGCGTCACCGGTCTCACCGCCGCCTGGCGGCTGCACGCCCGGGGCCACCGTGTCACCGTCTTCGAGCAGGCCGACCGGCTCGGCGGCGCCGTGACCACGGTGGCGCGCGATGGTTGGCTCATCGAAAGCGGCCCCAACTCGATGCTGGAATCGCCCCAGCTCGACGCGTTGGTGGACGAACTCGGCCTCGGGGCGGAGCGCCTCTATGCCGCGCCAGCCGCCAAGAACCGTTACATCGTCCGCGACGGCCGGCTGGTGGCGGCGCCGATGGCGCCGCACCGGATCCTGACGACGCCCCTGTTTTCCTGGCGCGCGAAGCTGCGCCTGTTCGCCGAGCCCTTCACCCGCGCCCGGGTGCGGCCCGCGGACGTGAGCCTGGCCGCGTTCGTGCGCGGCCACTTCGGCCAGGAAATCGTCGATTATGCGATCAATCCGCTCGTCGCCGGTATCTACGCGGGCGACCCGGAGACCCTTTCGACCAAGTACGCCTTCGCCAAGCTCTGGGAGATCGAGCAGACGCACGGCTCGCTCATCCGCGGCCAGATCGCCGCCATGAAGCAGCGCCGCGCCCGCGGCGAAAAACCCGCGGCGCGCATCGTTTCCTTCACCCGCGGCCTGCAGACGCTGCCGGCCGCGCTCGCCGCGAAGCTCCCCGCCGGCGCCATCCGCACCCGCACCGCCGTCGTCAGCCTCTCGTCCGGCCAGCCGTGGAAGGTGGTCAGCCGCCGCGACGGGCTGGCGGCCACGGATGAATTCGACGCGGTGGTGCTCGCGCTGCCCGCGCCGGCGCTGGCGCAGCTGTCCATCGGCCCGGCCGGCGAAACCCCGCTGGCGGCGCTCGCGCGGGTCGATTATCCGCCGGTCGCATCGCTCTTCCTCGGCTTCCGCCGCGAGCAGGTGGCGCATCCGCTCGACGGTTTCGGCGCGCTCGTGCCCGCGGTCGAGCACCGCTCGATCCTCGGCGTGCTCTTCTCCTCGACCCTGTTTCCCGGCCGCGCGCCGGAAGGGCACGTGGCCCTGACGGTGTACGCCGGCGGCACCCGCCAGCCCGATCTGGCCCAGCTCGCCCCCGACGCCTTGCGCCAGCGCGTGCTCGCCGATTTGCACGACCTGCTCGAGGTGCACGGCAGTCCGGTCTTCACCCACACCACCTTCTGGCCGCACGCCATCCCGCAATACAACCTCGGCTACGAGCGTTTCCTCGAAGCGATGACCGCCACCGAGGACCGGCACGCCGGGCTCTTCATCGGCGGCCATGTGCGCGACGGCATCTCGGTCGCCAACTGTATCGCCGCCGGCGAGCGCCTCGCCGACGCCGCGGTCCGGCATTTGGCGCGCTGACCCGCCGCCTCACCAGCTCTTCGCCCGGCGTGTCCCCTGCCCGCCCACGGCAGGCGGTGTCGGAAGATTCGATGATCCGACCGGATCATTGAATCTTCCACCGGGACGAGGGCGTCCCGGCTCCATCAGACTGGAGACGCGGCGCCCCCGCCGCGTATTTTTTCATCTCGCTTGCCGGCCATGGCTCGAAGCGCGGCGGCGAGGTTGGGCGCGCCGAGAAACACGGACGGCCCGGCGGTCCGTCCCCACCCGGCAGACTGTTGAGCGAACATGAATAGCTGTTTTCACCTCCGCAATCCGCCCTCCGGCTCCCGGCATTCCTCAATCATGACGATGCGGCCGGAGGCGAGCATCGAAAGCGCTGCATCGCCCTCGCTGTAGCCAGCCTCGGCGAGGCCGGACTTCCGGGGTCGGCGACCCCGGCTACAACCGACGCCAGCACGAATCGTCGCAAAGATTCACAGGCGTTTTTCCGCCCTCCTCTTCCCTTGACTCAAGGGGGGCTTGGAGTAGCCTCACGCGCTTTTTCCAGGATGGCGCAAGAACTGAAAGACACCCTTCAGCTTCCGAAAACCGACTTCCCGATGCGCGCCAATCTGGTGCAGCGTGAGCCGGCCCGGATCGCGCATTGGGAAAAAATCGGCCTCTACGACGCGATCCAGAAAAAACGCGCCGCCGCCCCCGCGTTCGTGCTGCACGACGGGCCGCCCTTCACCAACGGCGACGTGCACATCGGCACGGCGCTGAACAAGACGCTCAAGGACATCGTCCTCCGGTACAAATCGCTGCGGGGCTTCCGCACGCCCTACGTGCCCGGCTGGGACTGCCACGGCCTGCCCATCGAGCAGAAGGTCACGCGCGAATTGCAGGAGAAAAAGCAGACGGTGACCACCGCCGGGCTGCGTCAGCGCTGCGACGATTTTGCCGAGTCGTGGATCGCGAAGCAGAAGACGCAATTCCAGCGTCTCGGCGTGCTGGCCGACTGGAAAAACGAATACAAGACCAAGGCGCCGGCCTTCGAGGCCGACATCCTGCGCACGTTCGCCGCGTTCATCGAGCAGGGCCTCGTCTACCGGATTAAGAAGCCGGTGTATTACTCGTTCGCGTTTCAAACCGCGCTGGCCGAGGCCGAGATCGAGTACCGGGACCACGTCAGCCCGTCGATCTGGGTGAAATTTCCGGTGCCTCCAGCCGAGCTTTCCAAGCTCGGCTTAAAGACCGCTGACGCGGTCTCAATAGTCATTTGGACGACCACTCCTTGGACGTTGCCGGCGAACCTAGCGATCGCGGTGCATCCAGAGGTGGAGTATGTCGTGGCCGAATTTCGCGGAGCCAAAGCCGGCCGGTATCTGGTGGCCGAACCGCTGCTGGCGACTTTTGCCAAAGATATCGGCGTCGACACGCCGCCCGCCGTGCTCAAGAAAATCGGCGGCAAGGCGCTGGAGCACCTGACCGCCCGGCATCCCTTCATCGACCGCGCCTCGCCGGTGGTGCTGGCCGACTATGTGACGACCGACAGCGGCACCGGCTGCGTGCATACCGCGCCCGGTCACGGTTTGGACGACTACCAAACCGGCCTAAAATATGGGCTTCCGGCCTATTGCCCAATCAGTAGCGACGAAGGATACTACAAAGATGACATCGACGTAGACAGTCTGCGCCTACCCGATGAGCTTAGTGAGCGAAAAAAGATAAGTGTGCGCGAAATCAATGGGGAATGCGAAGCTGATGTTAAAGTGCTAGAAATGCTTCACGATCGGGGAATGCTGCTCGCAGAGCACCGCACTAAACATCAATACCCACATTGCTGGCGCTCAAAGGAGCCCGTTAGATTCTTGGCTCAACACCAGTGGTTTGTCCGACTCTCCGAAAATGCGGTTCGTCAATCGGCGCTCGAAGCAATTGCGAAAGTACAATGGATTCCTAATTGGGGAGAAGCTCGTATTCGTGGTATGGTCGAGTCGCGTCCCGACTGGTGCATTAGCCGCAATCGCAGATGGGGTGTCCCTATTCCCGTATTTTATCACACTAAACTCGGGAAAGCGCTGCTACCGGACTCCGCCGTTGTACGCGCTATCGCCGAGAAAGTGGAAGAGGACGGCAAGGATTTTTGGAACCTCTGGTACGAAGAGCCCACGACCAATGCTGAAAAGGTCCTTGCGGGGATAAGATTACCCGAGAACTGGCCTCCACCTGCAGAGCTTAATCAATGCCTTGATACGTTCGATGTGTGGATCGACTCTGGGTCATCTCATGCCGCCACGCTCCGCCGACGGCTCGGCGGCACGGACTGGCCGGCCGACCTTTACCTCGAGGGCAGCGACCAGCACCGCGGCTGGTTCCAGTCCTCGCTCTGGACCGGCGTCATCGCCCATGGCGGCGCCCCCTACCGGACCGTGCTCACCCACGGCTTCATCGTCGACGAGGAGCGCAAGAAGATCTCCAAGAGCAACACCTACGAAAAGCCGCAGACCAGCGACACCTACATCGCCGAGTACGGCGCGGACGTGATGCGCCTGTGGATCTCCTCGCAGAATTTCCGCGACGATATCCCGATCTCGAAGGAGATCCTCTCGCATGTCGGCGAGACCTACCGCCTGATCCGCAATACCTTCCGCTTCCAGCTCTCCAACCTATTCGATTTCAACCCGGCGGCCGACGCCGTGCCGGTCGGCCAGCTGGACACACTGGACCGCTGGGCCCTGCACCAGACGGCCGAACTGCTGCGGCAATGCACCGCGGCCTACGAGGCCTACGAGTTCCACAAGGTCTACCAGCTCTGCAACCAGTTCTGCGCGGTCACGCTCTCGGCCACCTATCACGACATCCTGAAGGACCGCCTGTATACGCTGGGCGCCGCCAATCCGTTGCGCCGTTCGTCGCAGACCGCCATCCATCACATCGTCCAGACACTGGTCCGGATCCTGGCGCCGATCGTCACCTTCACGGCCGACGAAGCCTGGTCGTTTGCCGTGGCCGGGGTCGAGTACACCCGCGGCTCGGTCCACCTGCAGGACTGGCCCGAGGCGCCCGCCGCCTGGAGCGAGGCGGACATCGACGGCGAAATCACCCGGTTGCTCGCCGTGCGCGCCGCCGTCAACGAACGGCTCGAGGCGCTGCGGCAGACCGGCACGATCGGCAAGGCGCTGGACGCCGCCGTGACGTTCGCCGGCGCGGCCGACGATCCCGCCTTCCGCCTGCTCGAAAAGCACCGCGATTTTCTGCCGGAACTTTTCATCGTATCGCACGTCAGTCTCTCCCCCGTTCCGGGTGCCGCATTCACGATCACCGCCCGCCATGCCCGGGAACTGGGCTTCGGGCGCTGTCCCCGCTGCTGGCGCTGGGTGGCGGCGCTTCAGGCCACCAGCCACGGTGATCTCTGTCCCCGCTGCACCACCGCCCTCGGCGTCTAGTCCCTCCAACCCTGAACCTCCTTACCCATCATGGCCCAACATAAAAAGCCCGCCTCCGCCAAGAAACCCTCCAAGCCCGGTCCGGTCCGGAAAACCGCCCCGGTGGCGAGGAAGGCTGCCACCGCCAGGCCGACCGCTGCCGGCCCGGCCCATGCCGCCACCGGAAAATCCTTGAAATCCAGCGAGCTCAAGCGCCGCCTGCTGGAGCGCAAGACCACCAAGCCCATCGCGTTCAGCCTCGACGAGGTCCGGGAAATCGCGAAGAAAAACGAGAAGAAGTCCGCCAAGGACGCCGGAACCGCCACCAGCCGGCCCGCCAAGGACGCCGCCAAGGCCGGCCTGCCGTCCAAGGGGACGAGCCGTCCGCCGATTCCCAATCACATCAAGGCCGCCTCCCTCGCCGACATTCTCGGCTTCAATCCCAACAAGGGGAAAAAGCCGGCCTTCGACGCGGGTGATGCGACCAGCGTGCCCGAGAAATACCGCCGGTATTACAAGCTGCTCGTCGATCTGCGCAACCACGTGCTCGAGTCGCTGGGCCAGCACGCCGAGGAAACCCTCAAGCGCTCCGCCAAGGAGGATGCCGGCGATCTCTCCGGCTATGGCCAGCACATGGCCGATGCCGGCACCGACACCTTTGACCGCGACTTTGCCCTCAGCCTGGTCTCCAGCGAACAGGAGGCGCTGTCCGAGGTCGAGGCCGCCATCAAGCGCATCCACGACGGCACGTACGGCATCTGCGAGCTGACCGGCAAGCCCATCAGCCGGGACCGCCTGCTCGCCGTGCCGTTCACCCGGTATTCCGCCGAGGCGCAAAAGGAGCTGGAAAAGACGAAGCACCGCTCCGTGCAGCGCGCCGGCATCTTCGCCGACACCACGACGGAAGAAGGGGGCGGCAAGCTCGCCGAGGAAGAGCCCGAAGAATGACACTCCCCCCGCCCGGTCCCGAGGTCGCGCCCTCAGTTCCGCCGCCCGCCGCCGTGCCGCCGCGAACGCGCCGCCAGCGCGTTTTTGCCTATCGCTGGCTGCTGCTGCTGGCCGCGGCCGTGCTGGGGGCCGATCAGGCCACCAAGGCCTGGGTCTGCGCGCGACTGCCCTATCCTACCTTCGGCCCGCCGGGGCAGATCACCGTCATTGAGGATTTTTTCAACATCGTGAACGTCGGCAACACCGGCGCGGCGTGGAGCCTCTTCAGCGGCCGGAGCACCTTTCTCGCCCTGCTTGCCGTGGCGACCCTGGTCGCGATCTTTGCCTGGCGGCGCCAGCTGGGTCTGCGCCAGCGGCCCGTGCAGATCAGCTTCGGGCTGCTGTGCGGCGGCATCGTCGGCAACCTCGCCGACCGCATCATCCACGGGCATGTCATCGATTTCCTCGATTTCCATTTCGGCAGCTACATCTACCCCACCTTCAACCTCGCCGATTCCGGCATCTGCGTGGGCGTGATCGTCTACCTGCTCCATTCGCTGCGCCAGCCCGAGGACCAGAGCCGGGGTGAATAAAGGTGGGGCGCGTTCTGCTGGCCAGCAGAACGCGCCGCGACGCTCTCGGAGAGAGCGCCCTACCCCCAGCCTCCACCGGGGCGCCGCTTGACTCATATTCGCCCCTCATCGGCGCTGCATTGACCTTTGCGGAATTTTTGGCTTTTATCAGCCAAGGCCGAAAGTTGGCCTCCAACGATTTCGGCGAATGAAAATCGCAATCATCCTTTGCTCCATCGGAGCCATTGCCAGTGCCATGATTGGAGGAGTGCTTTTGTTGCCGAACGAAGCTGAGCTACGATTTCACCTCGCTCACGGCACCTTGGAGCGCCTGGCATTCAAGACGAATGGGACCGATGAGTTGAAGAAAGCGGTTACGGACGCTAGGGCCGCCAACAAAGATCTTTACATTACCCGCAGCCTTGCACAGCGGGCAGTTTGGGTGTCGGTGGCGTTCTCAGGAGCAACTTTGCTCTTCGGCGTACTCGGTACGAAAAATAAGAATCAGGCATCCGCCAAGAGCTCATCCGAACGATTGACCGATTGAGGCGAGACCAAGATTGCAAGGCGGCGGGTCACTCCGAGAAAGAACGCGACGTGGGCGTCGCATCTCCATGCCATGCCCGCGGCAAAAGGCTCATCGCCGGCCACCGCCCGACTCCCGCAGGTATCCCACCACCACGGCGCCGAAGAGCACGGCGTTGGCCACGCTGAACGCCACCGCCAGCCACAGGCCCGCGGCCAGATTGGCGCCCAGGAAGATGATGGTCAGCGTCAGCCACACGGCGGCCGGCGCCCAAGCCTGCCGCCGGCTGCGCGCCTCCGCCGAACTCCAGTTGTCACCCTGGATCACCAGCCCCAGCGCCAGGCCGAGCGCGAGCGCGAACCACGCCGCCAGCACCGTCCAGGGCATGCCAAAAAAGGCATCGCCGGCCGGTGGCGAACCGGTCGGACCAGCCGGCCAGCGCCAATAACCGCGCACCTGGCCCACAAAGGGCAGGATCATCAGCGCCATCAGCACCGTGATCACGGCGGTGTAGGCGGAGACGCCCGCCCGCCATTCGCCCCAGAGGCCCTCCACCACGAGGTAGCCGCCGCCCACCACCAGCCACCAGAGGAGCGGCACGCTGCAGGGCACCCCGGCCACGGACAGGTGCTCCCGCCCGGAGAATTCCATGGGCCCAAACAGAAACCCATGGCGGACCGCCAGCAACATCACCAGCAGGCTCATCAGCATCACCCAGACAAAACACAGCCAGGCCCGGAAGACACCCACGCGCTCGCGCCAGACCAGCCCGATCACCCACGCCGCCGCGGCCAGCAGCAGCAGCCAGCCGGCCGGGCCCGCCCCGGCCGGACCCCGTACGGCCTGGCCGGTCAACTCCGCGACCGCCGCCACCCCAAAGACGCCGGCCGCCGACCGGAAATGCCAGGCGGAGGACGTGCCGACAGACAGGCTGGCGCTCGGCTTCACTCGACGTTGGCGATCTGCTCGCGCACCCGCTCCAGCTCGTTTTTGAGCTCAATCACGGCCTTGGCGATCGCCAGGTCGTTGGCCTTGCTGCCGATGGTATGGCTCTCGCGGCTGATTTCCTGCAGGATGAATTCCGCCTTCCGCCCGATCTCGCCGTCGGCGCGCAGGAGCTGGGCCAGTTGTTCGAGGTGGCTCCGCAGGCGCGTCAGTTCCTCGCTGATGTCGCAGCGGTCGGCAAAGAGTGCGATCTCCTTCAGCACGCGCTCGTCGCCCAGGTCGAGTTCCAGCCCCGCTTCGCGCAGGCGTTTGCCCAGCAGATCGCGGTAAAGCCCGGGGACCTGGGGCGCGCGGGCCGCGATGGCATCAACCAGGCGGCCCAGCGCCGTCATGCGGCCCAGCAGGTCGGCCTGCAATGCCGCGCCCTCCCGGGCCCGCATCGTCTTGAAGCTTTGCAACGCCTCCTTCAGCGCGGCGACCGCGACCGGATGCCCCTCCTCGACGGTCGGAAATTGCGCCGCCTGGTGCTCGGCGCTGGCGATCCGCCACAGCAGCTCGGTGTTCGCCTCAAAAGGCACCTGCTCCCGGGCCGCGAGCGCACGCAGGCGCTCCAGCACGCGGGCCACGCCCTCGTCGTTCCAGTTCGCCGCGGCGTCGCCCGCCGCCCCGGTCAGTTCGACGTCGACGTGCACCTTGCCCCGGACCACGGCCTGGCGGACCTGCGCGGCCACCTCCGGTTCCAGGGCGTCCCAGTCGCGGGGCAGCGCGACGGTCAGGTCGAGCGTCTTTCGGTTCACGGAGCTCACCTGCACGGTGAGGGTGTGACTGCCGAGCGCTGCGGTCGCGCGCCCGTATCCGGTCATGCTGTTCATGAGGCAAACTCCAAACGCCAAAACGCCAAAGGCCAAACAAATCTCTCGGGCTCGATCTTCATTCCAGTTTCTTGATGATGGCGGTGAAGATGAGTTTCAGCTCATGCGCCTCCTGCTGCAGAGCATCTCTCCGGACCTTGATCGCTTCGTCATCAGCCGTGTGGAGCAATCGCAGCCAGAGCTGACTTTCCTTGGCTTCCTTGCGGCAGATCCGGAAGCGCATCAGGCGGTCCTGGTTGCCGAGCGCTTCGTCCGCCTCGATGCAATTCGCGGCCACTGATCCCGACGAGCGCACCAGTTGCTTCACGTCCTCGATGTTCGAAATCGTGCGCGGGAGTGGTCGCACGAATACCCTGACCTGTTCGGCAAAGGCCGCCGTCCGTTCCTCCAAATCCTTTGGCCGTTCACCCATGGGGGATTGTTTGGCGTTTGGACTTTGGAGTTTGGCGTTTTAAACCGGCTGCTGCAGCAGCCGGGCCACCTGCTGCACATCCTTGTCGCCGCGGCCGGAGAGATTGACGACGATGATCCGGTCCGGCGGCAGCGCCCGCGCCCGCTTCAGGGCGTAGGCGAGCGCATGGGTCGACTCGAGCGCGGGGATGATGCCCTCGACGCGCGAGCACAGCTGGAAGGCCTCCAGCACCTCGGCGTCGGTCGCGTACCCGAATTCGATCCGCCCGCGGTCGCGGTAGAAGGCGTGCTCCGGTCCGACCGCGGCGTAGTCCAGGCCCGCGCTGACCGAGTGGGTGAGATCGATCTGGCCGTCGGTGTTCTGGAGGATGAAGGTCTTGCAGCCCTGCAGCACACCGAGGCGGCCGCCGGCAAACCGCGCCGCGTGGTCCCCGGGGCGGATGCCCCGGCCCCCGGCCTCAATGCCGACCAGGCGCACCGCCGGCTCCTCCAGAAACTCGAAGAACAGGCCGATGGCGTTGCTGCCGCCGCCGACACACGCGATGAGCTCGTCGGGCAGCCGGCCCTCCCTCGCCAGGATCTGCTCCCGCGCCTCCAATCCGATCACCCGGTGAAAATCCCGCACCATCATCGGATACGGATGCGCGCCGTAGGCCGTGCCGAGGATGTAGTGCGTGGTGCGCACGTTCGTCACCCAATCGCGCATCGCTTCGTTGATCGCTTCCTTGAGCGTCTTCTGCCCCGCCTCGACGCCGCGGACCTCGGCGCCCATCAGGCGCATGCGGAAAACGTTGAGCGCCTGGCGCTCCATGTCGACCGCGCCCATATAGACGACGCACTCCAGGCCGAACTTGGCGCAGACGGCGGCCGTGGCCACGCCGTGCTGGCCGGCGCCGGTCTCGGCGATGATGCGCCGCTTGCCCATGCGGCGGGCGAGCAGCGCCTGGCCGAGGGCATTGTTGATCTTGTGCGCACCGGTGTGCAGCAGGTCCTCGCGCTTCAGGTAGATTCTCGCGCCGCCGCCATGCTGGGTCAGCCGCTCGGCAAAATACAGCGGCGTGGGCCGCCCGGCGTAATCCCGGAGCTGCTGCCGCAATTCGACCTGGAACGCCGGATCCGTCTTCGCCGCGGCATAGGCGGCGCCGAGTTCCTCGAGCGCGGTCATCAGTGTCTCCGGCACGTACACCCCGCCATAGGGGCCGAAATGCCCGGTCGCATCGGGCAGGGAGAAACGGTCAAAGCGCTCGGCGGTCGGAGCGGAGGACATAAGGACGCACACCGTGGCCGCGGAAACGGCTCCAGGCAACGGCGAACTTGCGGCCGAGGTGCAGGCGGGTCGGGCAGCCCGGGAGGAAAGTCCAACCGGCGACGGGGCGTCGCCGCTCCATCATTCATCAGCCTGGAGATGCGATGCCCTCATCGCATGCCGCGCTTGATCCCGGCACCGCCGGCCGGTCAGCCATCCGGGGAAGCCGGTCTCGTTTGAAAGCGGAATAAATCCCATCTCGATAAATCCTTTTTCTGCCGTCACTGTCCGGACAGCATGCGAACTCCCACATCCTGTTGCTCATGCATCCTCCACCGGTGACGCCCCGGAGATCATTCGGCGCGGGTCTGGCCCTGCTGGGGTTGATTCTGATTCTGACCTTGATTCCGTTCTACCTGGCCCAGCCGCCCCGCTCGCGCCCGGCTTCCGCGCCGGCCACGGAATTTTCGGCCGAGCGCGCCATGAGACTCAGCCGGGAGTTCGCGGTCGAGCCCCGCCCCGCCGGCACCGCCGCCCTGGAACGGGCCCGCGACTATCTCGTCCGGCAGCTCCGGGCCCTCGGGGTGGAGGTCGAGGTGCAGGAGGCGCTGGTCGTGCGCGACCGCACCGCCAACACCGTCCAAAACGTGCTCGGCCGCATCCCCGGGACCGCCAACGCCAGGTCGTTCGTCATGACGGCGCATTACGACAGCGTCCACGGCGGCCCCGGCGCGGCCGATGACGGCGCGGGCGTCATCGCGATGATCGAGACGGCCCGCGCGCTCAAGGCCGGGCCGCCCTTGCGGAACGACGTGATCCTGGCCTTTACCGGCGACGAGGAGCGCGGCCAGCGGGGCATCCAGGCTTTCACGGAGCACGCGTGGGCGCAGAACGCCGGCATCGTCCTCGGATTCGAGGCGCGCGGTGTCCGGGGACCCGCCAACATGTTCGAGACCTCTCCCGGGAACGCGTGGCTGATCCGCGAACTGGTCCGGTCGGGCGTGCCGGCCCGCGCCAATTCGCTGATGTATGAGCTCCACCACCGCACCCCCAACGCGACCGATTTCGGCCTGATCAAAGGCTCCAGGTACCCGGGCTACAACGTCGCGTTCGTCGGCGGCCTGGGCTATTACCATACCGCGAATGACAACCCCGCCAACCTGAGCCCCGCGAGCATCCAGCATCAGGGGGAGTACGCGCTGGCGCTCGCCCGACATTTCGGCAATTTTTCGGCACAGGAGTTCCAGACGAAGGCGGCGACCGGAGGCGACGCCGTGTACTTCAACACGCTGGGGTCGCATCTGGCGTGGTACCCGGCCGCGTGGAGCAGACAGATTGCGGCCCTGGCGGCGGGACTGTATCTGGCGGCGCTGGGACTGGGATTCTGGAGGAGGCGTCTCTGCGGCAAAGGGCTGCTCTTGGGAGCGGCGGCCTTCCTGCTGGCCGTGTTGCTGAGCGTGGCCGTGGTCGGCCTGCTCGCATGGATCGCTTACAAGCAGCACGGCGTTTACATGATCTACAACGACCTGACGTATGTCCTGGCATTCCTGGGCGTCACATTCGTGGTCTCGGCGTCAGTCTATGTTCTGTTCGGCGCGAAGGCCCGCCCCCTCGATCTCCTGGCCGGATCGCTCGTATGGAGCCTGATTGCCCTCATTCTGCTGGAATGGAAGGTACCGATGGGCAGCTACATGATTGCCTGGCCGCTCCTCTTCGCCAGCGCAGGTCTGATGGCCTGGTTTCAACTGCCGCCGCGTGAGCCGGATCCGGGCGCGCCCCGCCTGCCTGCTCCTTGGGAATCGCCCCTGCCCCTCGCGATGCTGATGGCGTCCGCCCTGCCGGGCTTCCTGATGGTCGGTCCCGGGGTCCAATCGGCGCTGTACATGGGAACGTCCATCCTTGGCGTCGTCTATATGCCCTTCGTCGTCCTGCTCGTGAGCCTGCTGGCCCCTCAGATCATTTTCATCATGCGCGCCCTGGCGGGGATCGGGCATGCTCCCGTGCAACGGTGCTGGTTTCCGGCGCTGGTGGGTGCGGCCAGCCTGATCGTCTATCTCGTCGGCCTCGGCACGAACGGCTTTAGCGCCGTGAAGCCCAAGATGAACGGCGTGTCGTACGAACTCGACCTGGACGCGAACCAGGCTTTCTGGATCAGCAATGACCGACAGCTCGACGAATGGACCTCCCAGTTTTTCCCGCTGGATACGGCCAAGCCCGATCCCGGCAAGCCGGGCCCCCGCTGGCGGGCGCCCGCGCCTGTCGCGCCGATCCAAGGACCGCAACTCGATGTGATCGCCGACCGCATGGTCGCGGGCGCGCGCGAGCTCAAGCTCCGCCTGACCTCGCCGCGCAAGGTCCCCGAAGCCAGCCTCCGCGTGGCACCGCCTACGGAAGTCCTTTCCGCCGCCGTCAACGGCTCGGCGGTCGAGGGAGGAAAGGATTGGTCAGTCCAGTTCGGGGTGCTTCCGCGATCGGGCGTCATCGAGCTGTCTCTCACGGTTATCCCCGCCGGACCGTTGGTCATGGCGGTGGAAGAGAAGACCTTCGACCTACGCGCTGCGCCCCCATTCCGGCCGCGTCCCAGTTATATGATCCCCCGGCCAAACACGATTGACTGGTTCGAGTCCAGCCGTCTGCCCAGTGATTGCACGTACGTCACCAGAACCTTCCAGTTTCCGGCGCCGCCGGAAGCCATCTCCCAAACGCAGTCGTTGCAACACACCCAGGAAGTGACGGTCCAATAACCCGCCGCCGGAAGATGCAGACCGTTCCGTCGCGCATGAACTTTTTTCCCCCGAGACACATCTTGGCCGGACGCGGCAACGGGTGCTGGTACAATTTGCCTGTCATCGCGAACCCGGCATTGCCGGGCGTGGCGAAGCAGCCCCGCCGCTACGGTGGGACTGCTTCGTCGCTCTGCTGGCCAGCAAAACTCCTCGCAATGACAAACTGTACCACCACCGCGGTAACTGCTGAACTTGCAATCACGGGAAGCGTCCCTTGTATTTCACTCCCGGCGATGGGCGCCCGTGATCAAGAAGTATGCGCGGTTTGCCGCTGCAGTCCTCCTGACCGAAGTGAAATCCAGCCGCCCGCCAGTCAACCTTCCTCTCCGCAAAATCCAGTTTCTTATCCGTAACGGAGAATACGACCCCTCACATGAACCAAACACCACCGACCGAGATATTGCCGATGAAAAAAAACGGCCAGAAGACCCTGATGGGAAACACTGTGGGAGCATCGGCGCTCCTGCTCATGAGCCTGTGCCTCTTGAGTCCCGGCATCGCCGCCCAGGCGGAGGATGCGCGGCAGCCGTTGGAGGTCACCCTGCTCGACAGCGACAAGGCGGAGGCACTGCCCCGCCTGAAATTGTACAAGGAAATCGGCGCGACCAGCATGCAGAGCTACGTCTTCTGGCGCAGCGTCGAGAAATCGCCCGGAAACTATGACTGGTCGGAGTACGATCGCTACGTGGCCGCCCTCCGTGCCAACGGGCTCAAGTGGGTGCCCTTTGTCGTAGCCGGTCCCTGGTACATGACGCCCGACTTCGCCCGGCCCGCCGACCAGGTGACATTCGCCCGCTGCCTGGAACATGGCGCCGACAGCAAGATCCCTTCCATCTGGTGCCCGGAGTTCCGCAAGACCATCGAGGCCTACCTGCAGGCTTTTGCCGATCATTATCTCGCCACGGGCATGTTGGAGTCGGTCAACCTGGGCATCACGGGCGATTACGGCGAGGCCATCTTTCAGGTCATCGGCAACTGGCCCGGCGCCTATCACAGTCACTCAGGCATGTGGTGCGGGGACCCCCTGGCCGTGGCCGACCTGCAAAAGCGCTGTCGCGAGGCCTATGACAACCGGATCGAGCGCCTGAACGAGGACTGGCGGACCTGTTATCGCGATTTCGCCGAGATCCGCCCCTTCAACCGCCTGCATGCGCCCAGCTTGCGGGCGTGGGATTTCCTGGTGCGGTGGTATCGGGGCTCGATGACAGCCTACGCCGACTGGTGGCTCGCGACCGCCCGGCGGATCTTCAAGGACACGCCGCTTTACCTCTGCACCGGCGGGGACATGGCCGTCGAACATGGTTCCGATTTCTCGGCCCAGACAAAAGCGGCGGCCCGCCATGGCGCGGGCGTGCGCATCACCAATGAAGGATCCTCCCTGGCGGCCAATGTCTATCTGACGCGCCTGGTCGACTCGGCCGCCCGCTTCTACGGCGGCTTCGCCGGCCATGAACCCGCCTCCGCGGTGACGCCAGTCGGTTCGTTGGGCCGCCTGTTCAACGCCCACACCAGCGGCGCCCGCCAGCTCTTCATCTACGCCGGCAACATCCTCGACGGTGACAAGCCCAGCGAGGCGTTGCCGCTGCTGCGCTCGCACAGCGAGTATATGTTCCAGGCCCGGCCCGCGGCCGAAGTCGCCGTCCTCTATGGCACCACCAACTGGAACATCGAACGCCTGGAGCCCGATTTGTTCTATCGTCTGCGCGACGGACTGGACTACGACTTTGTCGACGAAGCGATGACGCTCGACGGCGCGCTGGACCGTTACAAGGTTCTGCTGGTCTTCAACGTGCGCTGGATCCCCGAACCGGTGGTCGGACGGATCCGGGACTGGGTCGAACGCGGCGGCGCGCTCGTGACGCTTACGACCCGGGCGATGGGCCTCGATGAGAAAACCGCCGCTTGGGATCGCCTGATCGGTCTCCAACCTGATGCGGAGGAGACGGTGGGGTTTGCCGCCGGCATGCGCCTGCTCGCGCCCGACGTGCTCCCCAGCTTCAAGGAGGCCGGGCACTGGATCACCCCCACGGCCATGAGTCACCAGACGGACGATTGCCAGGTTCTCCTGCGCATGAGCGAGCCCCTCGGCGCGGACAATCCCGGCGCCGGCGGCATCGAAGGCGGCGCCAATGCCTGGCTCCGGCCGGCGGGCAAGGGCGTGGTGCTGGCCTACTGGGGGCCGGTCGGCCTGGCCACCAAGGAAGGCGATTGGAACATCCTGCCGCCCCTGCCCTGCTACTTCATCACGGACGCCATCCAGTATCTGGTCCGCGAGGGAAAACTCTCCGGCGCACCGGGCACGCTCTGGCGCAGCGGCCAGGATCTCGTGTACTTCTCGCGCATGGCCGACGGAAGGATCGTCGCGTTCAACCCCGACCCGCAAAAGCCGGCCAAGCTCACGTTGGATGGCCAATCGTACGAACTTGCGCCCCAAAGCATCCGCACCATCAACGCTAATCACTAGCCCGATCAGGATCCATCCAGTAGAGTGTAGCAGCCGACGTCAGGAGGCTGTTGAGAGACCGACACCAAGCCCAACGCCAGCCTCGTAACCTCGGCTGCTACGCTGCCTTGCGAATTCTAATGCGCCTGAATAACGGCTGCATCGCCGCGCCCATTCTTTGAAGGCGGATTCCGCTGTCCAACAGAATGCCGTCAGCGCCTGCGCCTCCGCCCCCCACACCCCCAAAAAGACCCATGAACATGAATCGCCGCTTCCCGCATCTCCTACTGTGTAATTGCGCCATCCTCCTGGGAGTCTTCCATCAGGCCCTGGCCGCGGACACCGCTCCGGTCTTCCGCCTGGAGACCGATCCCGCCCACGCCCGCATCCCCGTGCTGAGCTGGGACACGGAAGGCGGTGATCGGGCCAAGATGAATCTGCTACGAACCGACACCGCCATCGGCCTGCGGATCAAAATGAACGGCCAATGGCGCGGCGGCGAGACGTTCGCGACCCAGGTCGAGAAAGCCGGCGGCGCGGAAACGTGCTATCGCCTCGCGCTCGCTCCGGATGCGGAATTGACATGGCGGCTCCAGCCAAGCGCGGGCCAACTGACCATGACCTTCACCGCCCAAGGCGCCGGGTTGAGTCACGTGGAAGGCCTCGAGCTGGAATTTCCCTTCGATCCGCGGGTCGCTGCCACCACGCTCCTCCCCCAGGTCTGGGACGACGAGGGCAATCTGCACCTGCCGGCGATCATCAGCGCGCCGGACTTCGGCCAGATGCTCCTCCAGGCCACGCCGCAGGCGGACCTCAAGGGCCGGCTGATTGGCAGCCGCGCCAACCACACCGTTGACTTCATGATGGAACTGCCCGTCCCGCGTCCGGCCTCGGTGATCACCCTCTCGCTGGAGCCGGTGCGGCTGCCGGGGCCCGACGGCCTGAAGGACGAGGCGCAGTGGCGGGCGGCCCGGCGCGGCTGGTTCAACATTTTCCAACCGAGCGCACAATGGGGAGACCAGGGCAATCGCTTCAGCGCGCCCCCCGGCATCCTGGCCAACAACGTGGTCAGCGATCCGGTGAGCTGCTTTATCCACCTGTGGGCCGACCAGGCCCTGCTGACGCCGCCGCTCCCCGCGGGCATCCCCCTGTCCGCCCTGGTGCGGCACACGGTGGATTGGTGGCTCGACCACCGCACCAAACCCACCGGTGAAGTCATCGCCTATTGGGATCATGCGGACATGCTCGATGCCAATGCCAGCCCGCTGATCTCCGCCTGGGATTACGTCGAGGCCACCGGCGACCGCGCCTGGCTGGCGCGGCGCATCGAACGCCTGGAGTTCATCGCCGAATATCTGGTCAGACGCGACGTGGACAACGACGGGCTGGTGGAATCGACCCACAGCGGCAACTACGGAACCCTCATCGAACCGATGCGGGGCGGATCCGCGTGGGACACCATCAACGCCGGCTACAAAGACGCCTACTGCAACGCCCTGATCTACCGTGCATTCAGATGCCTGGCCGACTTGGAAAAACAAATGCAGCGCCCTGAACGGCAGACCCATTACGCCCAGCGGGCCGATCGCCTCAAGTCGGTCTACGTCAAAACCTTTCTTAACCCGAAAACGGGCTGGCTGGCCTGGTGGAAGAGTGAGGACGGCGAAGTGCACGATCTGTCGTCGCCCATGATCACCAGCCTGGCGATTTGCTACGGCCTGGTCGAACCGTCGCAGGGACGCCAGATGCTCGACCGGCTCTGGAGCAAAATCGAAGCCGTCGGCTTCAAGCGGTTTGACCTCGGCGTGCCGCTCACGCTCGTCCCGGTCCGGCGCGGCGACTACTTGATGGGGTTGGAGGGGCCCGGGACCGGTGTGCCCAAGAAGGAGGACGGTTCGGACGCGTTCGGCCAGTATCTCAACGGTGGATGCTGCGTGAGCGATGCCGTCTATTTCATCACCGCGTTGCACATCACCGGCGAACACGCCCGGGGCGACCGCATCCTGCGGGCGATGCTGGAGCGGCAGGAGCGGGGCGTCTTCCCCAACGGGGGCGGCTTTCAGAACGGCGTGGTGAACGAGGGTCCGCGCGGCGCCGAGTTTTATACCTGGGACGGCCAGACCACCGGCTACGAGGGGCATCTGACCTACAGCTTCTCGTTCCTGCAGGCGATCCTGTTGCGTGAACCGGCGTTTCGCGCACGGCTCTTCCGCCCGCTGCAATGACAAACACAACCGGCGTCCTTCCAAATCACCTTCGCCCCGAACCAGGAGCATCGACGATATTTCACGCCCCCCCTCCATTCCTATTTGGCCGGCACCGTCTCCGATGGACCAAAAGTATCCAGAATTCAGGAAAGCCCTCCTGCTCTTTGCGGGTGCGCTGATTTTTACCGCAGGTACGTTTGCTGATGTCCATCTGCCTGCGGTCATAAGTGACCACATGGTTCTGCAGCAAAAGAGCAAAGCGCCCGTCTGGGGCTGGGCCCGGCCCGGGGAAAAGGTGCGGGTGCGGGCTTCCTGGGAACAGGCGGGCGACGCCACCACCGCCGATGAGCATGGGAAGTGGAAACTGGATTTAAGCACTCCTGGAGCCGGCGGTCCCTACACCATCAGTATCGAGGGAAACAATTCCATCACCCTGTCGGACGTTCTGATCGGGGAAGTATGGCTGTGCAGCGGCCAATCCAACATGGCCATGGCGCTTGGCCGTCCGCAGCCTGGCTACAACGAGCCGGTCTTGAACCACGAGGCGGAGATCGCCGGCGCCAATTTCCCGCAGATCCGCCTCTTCACCGTCCCCCTCGTCGCGTCGGACACGCCCCTCGATCACTGCGACGGCAACTGGCAGCCCTGCCGTCCGCAAAGCGTGGCCGCCTTCTCAGCCCTCGCGTATTTCTTCGGGAGAGAGCTCCATCGGGAACTAAAGGTTCCGGTGGGCCTGATCCACGCCAGTTGGGGTGGCAGCGCCCTGGAAAGCTGGATCGACCGGCCGGTGCTGGAGCGGGATCAGGAATACGCGCATATTCTGGACCGCTATGACACGGCGCTGAAAAATCTGCCCCGTTCGGCCCGGAAATATCAGGATGATATCGAGCATTGGCGGCGGCTGCCGCCGGCGGAGCAGCAGCAGATTGATGAACCGGGGCCTCCTTTCGGCGTGGTCAAGCACTGCGCTCCGGCGACCTTGTACAATGGAATGATCAGCCCACTGTTACCCTTTGCGATCCGGGGCGTCATTTTCTACCAGGGCGAGGAAAACACCGTGTGGAGCTGCAATTATCACCGGCTTTTCAGCGACCTGATCTGGAGCTGGCGGGCGGCCTGGCAGCGGCCGGAATTGTTTTTCATCTACGCCCAACTCTCCAGCTTTGATGTCAACCATCTGGACCGGGTGGTGCAAAACTGGGTGAATTGGCACAAGGGTTCGGACAAAGCGGCGGGCCTGACGGATGAGAGCTGGGCCAGGGTGCAGGAGGCCCAGTTCAAGACGCTGGCGGTGCCGAATACCGGCATGGCGGTGACGATCGACATCGGCAGCCCAAACAACGTCCACCCGACGAACAAGCAGGAGGTCGCCCGCCGGCTTTCGCTGTGGGCGTTGGCAAAAATCCACGACCGAGATGTCGTTTATTCCGGACCACTGTATCAATCCATGCGCAAGGAAGGCGGCATGATTGCGATCGAGTTTGAGCGGTTGCAGAGCCCCCTGCGGGCCGGCCCGGATGGATCGCTGCAAGGATTCTTCATCGCCGGAAATGACCGGGCCTTTTATCCGGCGGAAGCACGGATCAGGGGGAATGAGGTCGTGGTGCGCTCGCCACAAGTGCAGGATCCGGCCGCGGTGAGATATGCCTGGGGTTCCAATCCGCAACATGGCCTTTACAATGAGCAGGGGCTGCCGGCATCGCCATTCAGGACGGATGATTGGTGATTCACACCCGCTTCACCGTCACCAGTGTGAGGTCGTCGCGGTGGTGGTCCCGGCCCGTGAAGCGCCGGACATGGTCGAGGATGCCGGCGGTGATCTCGCCGGCACCGCGGCCGCGCAGGATGCGCAGCGCATCGGCCAGGCGGCTGCCGGAAAATTCCTGCTCCTCGTCGTTGACCGCCTCGGTGATGCCGTCGGTGTAGAGGACCAGCACGTCGCCGGGCAGGAACGGGATGGTGTGGTCGGCGATGGTGCCGTCGAACATCTCCGCCTCGACCATGCCCACCGGCATGCCCTCGGAACCGATGAATTCGCTCACGGCCTGGCCGGTCGCGGGATCTCGCCGTGAGAGGAGCGGCAGCTCGTGGCCGGCCCGGGCGAACGTCACCGTGCCGCGCTCCGCGTCAATGACCGCATAAATAAGGGTGATGAACATGCCCCGGCAGACGTCGCCGGCCATGGCCCGGTTCACCGCGCGCAGCACGCCGGCCGGCGAGTCGTGGCGGGACGCGATCAGCTGGAGGTTCGTGCGGCAGATGGCCATGAGCAGCGAGGCCGGGATGCCCTTGCCGGATACGTCGGCCACGGCCAGGCCCAGCCGCGTCGGCGAAAGAACATAGAAATCGTACAGGTCCCCGCCGACCTTCTGGGTGGGCACATACTGCGCGGCGAGGTCGAGCCCGGCGAGGCGAGGCGTGACGGCGGGCAGCAGCATCTGCTGGATGCTGCTGGCGAGCGCCAGGTCGAGGTCCAGCTGTTTCTTTTCGATCTGGAAATGCATGGACTCGAGGTTGTGCACGGCCAGCCCCGCCTGCTCGGCCAGCGACAGCACGAGTGAAAAATCGGACTCGGTGAACGGCAGGTCGCCGGCCGGGTTGGCCACGGCCAGCACGCCGAGCATCCGATCCTGGAACCGGATCGGCGCAGCGATGACGGACTTCACGACGAGCGCCGGGTCGTCGTGGCGGACGATGCGCGGATCGGCCGCGGCGTCGGCGATGAGCACCCCCTGGCCCGTGCGGGCCACCTGGCCGACAATGCCCTCGCTGATGTCGAACTCTTCCGACTTCAGCACCTGCTCGATGAACCGGGCACGCGTGGTCAGTTTGGCCTGGGCCTGCGGTGGCAGCGGCCGGTGCGGCGGAAACAGACCCTCAACCGCCACGCCCCGCATCTTGTCATCGGACCGCTTCTCGAAGATGCAGGCGCTCAGCGCGCCGGTGCAGAGGATGGCGGCGTGCACGATGCGCTGGAAAAGCTCCTCGCGCGTCAGGCCCTCCCCCAGGGCCTGCACCATGTGGTGCATGAAATCGACGACGATCTGCTTCTCCTCCGCCAGCCGCAGCTTCTCTTCCTCCAGCCGGTCGGCCCGGGCGCGCGCCTTCATGGCGGTCCAGTGGACGATCAGCGCGCCGGCGGCGGCACCCATGAGGAAGAAGAGCATGACGGAATTCTTGGCCCGGCCGCGGCCGGGTCGAGTCAGAAGGTGGCGGCTAAGGATTCCCGCCCGTCCTCAGCGGGCGGGAATCCTGCGTCACCCGGTTGCGCAGGTAGGCCACCACATCCTGAAACTTGCCCTGGTTGGCAGGATCGGCGGCGACAAGGTTTTCATGCGCCTCCAGCACCAACCGCGCGTTCTCCAGTGCGTTGCGATCCGGGGCGCAGGCCAGGGCCGTGGCGCCCGGGCCGAAGTCCATCGCCACATCGCCGGCGTCGACGGTGAGCAGCCGGTACAGCCCGAGGTTGCGCACCAATTCGAGGTTGCGCCGGCCCACGCGGCAGAGCACGAGGCTGCCGGGCGGCTGTTTTCGGCGCAACTCGAGCGCCGTGCCCGCCAGGACACCGAGAAAGGTGCTGTCCATGCCCGCGCAATGCTGGAAGTCCATCACGAACCGCGTTCGACCCTGCTCCACCATCTGGTTGAGGAAGGTCTGCAGCTCGGCGCTGTTCGTGAAACAGGCCCGGCCCTCGAGGCGCACGACCACCGGGTCGGAGTACGCATTGACGAAGTAAACGGGCTTGGCAGGGACTTCGGACATGGTGCGAATGTAGGAGCGTGTTTACACGCGACAATCTAACCCATCGCCTGCAAGCAGGCTTCTACCGGGGTCGATTTTCCGCGATTATCTGACGCAATCCATACGGCCGGCGTTTGGGTCAAGTTGTCATTTCGCAGCCGCCGCCTTCGCCACGAGGTCGTCATAGACGGCGAGGGCCCGCTGGACCCGCTGCTGGATCGCCGGCTGTTCCGCCTGCCACACCTGCTTGAATCGATCGAGGGTTTCATACGCCTCATCATTGGAGGGTTCGTATTTCGACAGGAGCTCCAGAGCCTGCTTGAGGCGGCCCACGATTTGCGGAATCTCCGACGGCTTCCAGAAGCTTTGCCCGTCCACCAAAACATAGATCGAGGCGCTCACCGCTACGGTGTGATCGTCCTTCCCGCGCGGTTTGCCATTCGCTCTGACGACGAACCACGTGCCGTGCGCGGCGGTTGTCTGATAATCGAGCCGTAGCTCCGGCGCCCCGTCCTTCGAGCCCACCGTGTGGATCACCTGCCCTTGTTCGATCAATTCGACGCTGTCCAGCAGGTTGATATCAGGATTGATCCTTGCCCGGGCGCTGATCACCAAAGGCTCGCCGGCCTTCAGGCGCAATTCCGAGCCCATGGCCTGGCCGTTGATGGTGAATTCCAGCATCGGGCCGTTGGTGACAAACGTCCGCCCCTCTTTCAACCCATCGAACCAGGCTTGCGGCATGAAGGTGCCATCGACCTTGACGTAACTGCGGACCGCCCCCGGCCTTTGGTCGAGAGCAGGATAATCCGTCCCCGCCGCGGGAGCCAGTTTGTAGCCCAGGTTCAGGAAGTCGAACCATACCTGGAGGTTGGCATTTCCGGCCTGCAAGACCTCGACAAAATCGACCAGGCCTTCCGGAACATCGAGCGCCAGCCCCTGCGGGCTCGACAATAGGGCTGGATACGGCCACCCCACATGGGCGTAACCGGTGACGCCGCCCTGCTCCCGCGCCCGCCGGAAGACCAAGTCATAGAGCAGATAGTGGTCGGGATCACGGACCGGCCCGGGCAGGTGCAACTGGATCGTATGGCCGCGATAGCCCGTGCGCGGATCCTCCTGCCCCGGGGCCAGGACGAAGGTCGAATTTTGCGCACTGGTCACGACCTTCCAGTCGTATGGCCGGTAATGCGCGTTCGCCACATTGCCCATCTGCAGGATGTTCGCGACATGCAGATCCTCCGCCTGGGTGAGCAACAGCAGGCTTTCATCGTCCAGGGCGCTGGCACGGGTGTAGTGGATGTGATCGTCGCCCGAGTACCAGCCCTTCTCCGACAGATTGTCCCACCGGACGAGACGCACGTCGACAGACACGATGGCCTCCGGCTTCACCTCCACGGAGCGGCGGAACATCCGGTACTCGGGACCCTTGGATACGACCAGGTCGTACCTGCCCGCCGGCACGCGCGCCTCGTAGCGGCCGTTGATGTAGAAGGCCGTCTGATTGGCGGACGGCCACGGCAGGCTGGCGCCAAAGCCGGCAGCCCCCCTGAAGCGCTGCCCCGTTGCAATCACTCGCGAGATGTCGTCCGTGTCCAGTCTGAGCGGCACCGCCTGCAAACTCGGCCGCGGCATGCGGTTCCGCTCGTCGTACAACCCGACGAGCGCCGGGGCCTTCGCGTTGTGCTCATCCAGCACCTCGAGCGCAAGGCGGCCATAGGCCTGGGGAACCGGCGTCGTATGACTGCGCTTGAAAGTAATATCGCGGACCGTGACCGCCGGGCCATTGGTGGCCGTGAGGGTGAGATCGGGGACATGCTTCCCATCGGCCGCAAACCGCGCCCGCTCCAGGGTAAAGTGAACCGTGCAGGAGCCGTCCCCTGAAACCTTCGGCAGCGGGATCTGTTTTGCGGCCGGACCTTCATCGTTTCTCTCGTAGTCCACCCTGAGCTCGGGACCGCTTTCCCCGACCCGGGCCAGTTCGAGGGTCACCTCGACATCTTCATCGATGTCATGGGCGAACTCGTCGCGCACATCGAAGAAGAGCACGCGGCCGGTGACACACTGATGCCCGTTGACGACGACATCATGGCCCGGCCAGTACGCGGCGAAGATCCGGCTGATCTGCGGGTTTTGCCACGCCAGCTCCTGAAGGCCGGACGGACCGACGGGATGAGCATGGGCGGTTGTGAGCGGGCCCGCCGAGAGGAGCAGTCCGCAAAGCGCAAGCACACGCCATTGGCCCGTGGTGCATGGCTGTCGTACGGTGCGGGGAATCGGGTTCATGTTCATGGTCGGGGTGTTCGGTTCAATTTCAGTGCATAGTCCACAAGCTCCATTCGATCGCAAAATACCAAAAGCCCTCTCCAACTTCCTGCCACGCGGATCGCGACCGGGGTTCAGAGATGGCGTAACAATACCTGACCGATAGAAATACAGGCAACGCTATTAGGACAAAAATTACCACAGCAAGGATAAAAATTATCATACACTCAATACATGCCTGACGACGAGGCAATAATCGATGCACCATCGATGCAACCGTACAGCGCCCCTCCAAAAATTGCGACCCCGACCGTGATCACCTCGCGACCCCACCTGTATCTGCGGCCAGGAGGCCCGCCCGTCCGACCGCTGGTGGCAGGCCAGCCATCGCCGCAGCCCGTCAGGTTGCCGGAAGGATGAACATCACCAGACGGGCATCCGCCGCTCCCGTGGTCATTTCACGGCCGCCGCCTTTGCCACGAGGTCGTCGTAGCCGGCGAGGGCCTTCCGGACCCGCTGCTGGATCGCCGGCTGTTCCGCCTGCCACACCTGCTTGAATCGATCCAGGGTTTCGTAAGCTTCATCAGTGGAAGGTTCGTACTTCGACAGAAATTCCAAGGCCTGCTTGAGGCGGCTCACGATTTGCGGGACCTCCGTCGGCTTCCAGAAGCTTTGCCCGTTCACCAAGACATAGATCGGGGCGCTCACGGCCAGGGTGTGGTCATCAATCCCACGCGGCTTGCCCTTCGCTCTGACGACAAACCACGTGCCGTGCGCGGCGGGCGCCTGAAAATCGAGCCGCAGTTCGGGCGCTCCGTCTTTCGAGCTCACCGTGCGGATCACCTGCCCTTGTTCGATCAATTCGAGGCTGTCCAGCAGATCCATATCGGGATTGATCCTCGCCTGGGCGCTGATCTCCAAAGGCGCGCCGGCCTCCAAGCGCAATTCCGACCCCATGGCTTGACCGTTGATGGTAAACTCCAGCATCGGGCCGTCGGTGACAAACGTCCGCCCCGCCTTCAACCCATCGAACCAGGCTTGCGGCGTGAACGCGCTGCCGACCTTGACGTAATTGCGGACCGCCCCCGGCCTTTGGTCGAGATAAGGAAAGTCCGTTCCCGCGGTGGGAACAAGTTTGTAGCCCAGGTTCAAGAAGTCGAACCATGTCTGGAGATCGGCGTTCGCGGCCTGCAAGACTTCGACGAAATCGACCAAGCCTTCCGGGACGTCGAGCGCCAGACCCTTGCGGGCCACGATCAGGCCCGGGTTCGGCCACCCCACATGGGCGTAACCGGTGACGCCGCCCTGGGCCCGCACCTGCTGGAAAAGCAGGTCGTAGAGCAAATAGTGGTCAGGATCACGGACCGGCCCAGGCAGATGCAACTGGATCGTATGGCCGCAATAGGCCGTGCGCGGATCCTCCTGCCCCGGAGCCAGAATGAAGGTCGAGTTCTGCGCGTTGGCCACGATCTTCCAGTCGTATTGCCGATGATGCGCGTTCGCCACGTTGCCCATCTGCAGGATGTTCGCGACATGCAGATCCTCCGCCTGACTGACCAACAGCAGACTTTCATCGTCCAGGGCGCTGACACGGGCGTAGTGGATGTGGTCGTCGCCCGAGTACCATCCCTTCTCCGACAGATTGTCCCACCGGACGAGATGCACGTCGACGGGAACCGTCGCCTCCGGCTTCACCTCGACGGACTGGCGAAACATCCGGTACTCGGGTCCCTTGGAGACGACCAGGTCGTACTGGCCCGCCGGCAGTCGCGCTTCGTAGCGGCCGTTGATGTAGAAGGCCGACTGATTGGCGGCCGGCCAAGGCAGGCTGGCACCGTAGCCGCCAATCCCCCTCAGACGTTGCCCTGTTGTAATCACTCGCACGATGTCCGTGTCCAGCCTGATTGGCACCGCCTGCAAGCCCGGCCGCGGCATGCGGTTCCGCCCGTCGTACAACCCGACGAGCGCCGGCGTATTCGCGTTGTGCTCATCCAGCGCCTGGAGTTCAAGGCGGCCATAGGCCTTGGGAACAGGTGTCGTATGACTGCGCTTGAAAGTAATATCGCGCACCGTGACCGCCGTGCCGTTGCTGGCGGTGATGGTGATATCAGCCCCATGCTCCCCGTCGGTCGCGAACCGCGCCCGCTCCAAGGTAAAGCGGACCGTGCAGCAGCGATCTCCTGAAGTTTTTGGCAGCGGGATCTGTTTTGCGGCGGCCGGACCCTCGTCGTTCTTCTCATAGGCCACCCTGAGCTCGGGACCGCTTTCCCCGACCCGGGCCAATTCGAGGGTCACCTCGACATCTTCATCGATGTCATAGGCGAACTCGTCGCGAACATCGAAGAGGAGCACGCGGCCGGTGACACACTGATGTCCGTCGATGACGACGTCATGGCCCGGCCAGCTCGCGGCGAAGGTCCGGCTGATCTGCGCGTTTTGCCAGGTCAGCGGCTGTAAACCGGACGGGCCGATGGGATGACCCCGGATCGTTGCCAGCGGGCCGGTCGCGAGGAATAGTCCGCACAGCGCTATCCCGCGCCATTGGCGCATGCTCCATAAAGACCGCCTCGCAGGGGGGATCGTTTTCATCTTCATAGCTCGTGTGCCCGCTTCAATTTCAGTGAAGAGCCCGCAGGCTCCATCCGATGAGTAAAATACCAAAAGCCGCCGTCCAACTTCCTGCAACGCGAATCGCGACCAGAACCCAGGGGCGACGCAATGATACCGAGAACGACGCGAGTAACGCTATCAGGGAAAAAATCGCCGTTGCAGCGCCCAGTAACATCGCTGGACGAGAGGCTCCAACCATTGATGCACCGTCGGCCCAACCGTGCAACACTCCTACAAGAATGGCCATTCCGGCCGTGATCGCCCGCGGCACGACGGCATCTGCGGCCAGGAGCCCGCCGACCAATAGCAGGCTGAGGGAGGCCAGGAGCCCCTGCAGTTTGGCCGCGGGCGCCGCGCCGATCATCGCCGCGGCCAGCCAAGCTGCCGGAAGGACGAACAGGACCAGCCGGGCGTCCGCCGGCCCCCGTCGCCCGGCAAAGAGCGCCAAAACCGCCACCGCCAGAATCTCCGCGGGAGTGAGCGCAACATGGATGATGCCGTCGTAGGCTGGACCCAGTCCGCTCGATACAAGATGCGCCGCCGCGGGCGCCGGGGTGAGCGCAAAACCGAGGAGGGGACACAGCATCCGCAGCTTTTTCATGAGACCGCCTTCCAGAGAAAAATGATTCCGCCCACGAGAATCCCGCCGCCGAGAACCCGGACCGCCTTCCTGCCCCAAGGCCAGCGGTGCATCGCGCCGAGCGCGATCCCGGTCGCATGCAAAAGGCCGGTCGCGATGACAAAGCCGAGGCTGTAGAGCATGGCGTTCTGCCCGGCGGGCAATTCCGCTCCGTGGGCATAGCCGTGAAAGAGGCCGAAAAAACCGACGATCAGCGCCGCCATGACGAGCGGCGGACGCCATTGGAGCAGGACGGCTCCCCCCAACAGCACCCCGGAGATGGCGATGCCCAATTCGATGCCGGGCAACGAAACTCCGACGAGCCCGAGGAATCCGCCGCAGGCCATGATCAAAGGGAAGGTCACCGGCAGCAGCCAGATCGCCGGCGCGCCAAGCTGCGCTCCCCAGAGGCCGACCGCGATCATCGCGATCACGTGATCCCACCCCGACACCGGATGCTTGATGCCGCTCAAGAAGCCGGCCCCCTCTCCCTGGAGGGTGTGCGCCTGGACCTCCAGGGGAACGGTTAGGGCCGCCAGGACCACGAGTCTGGCGGCCGTTCGCAACGGAGCCCATGGGAAACGCTCCGGGCGCCTCATGCGACTCCTTTCCAGATCACGGCCAGGCGCTGAATCGTCCAAAACGCGCCCAGGACTCCGATTGCGTAGGCAGGCATCAGGGCAACGGGTTGCGGCCATCGCACCTCCAAAATTCTGAAAGCCCGCCGCAGCGCCAGAATCAAGCCGATAAACGCCAGTTGGCCGATTTCGACTCCGATGTTGAAGAACAGGAGCGCGAGCGGGATCTCGACCTTGGGCAATCCGACCGCCGTCAAACCGCTGGCGAAACCCAAGCCGTGCAACAGGCCGAACGCACAGGCGGCCATCCATGGGTACCGGGTCGTCAGGGAGATCCCGCCTTTCCGCACGCGCATGATCTCCGGCCCCAGAAACAAGATCGACAGCGCGATCAGGACATTGACCAGCGCGGGGCGCACCGAGGCATAGCCCAAGGTTGCCGCCGCCAGCGAGAGGCTGTGCCCGGCCGTGAAGGCGCTGATCGTCTGGACCAGCTTCCACCGGCCGCCGACCAGCAGCACGAGCCCCAGCACAAAGAGCAAATGATCGATCCCCATCAGGATATGCCCGATCCCCAGATTGACATAAGCCGGCATGGGCACCGCCGAGGTCCGGCCAAAGTGAAAAACCAGCGTCGGGTGCCGGAAATTGATCAAGCCGTGCAGACGAGAGCCGTCCGCCAACGCCACGTCGACGAAAACATCCGTGATCGTGTTCTCGATTCCCTCGATCGACAGCTCCTGCCCCTCGAGCGACTGGGCGGCTCCCGCAATCTGATTCCAACTCGTGATCGCAAGATCCGCCGTCGCCTCGCGACTGGAGGGTTCCTTTTCCAGCCACCCGTTCGACAAGTGAGGGACCAGCCGCGCGGCATATCCGCCCACGTCCGGCTGCTTCCAGCGTACGGTGTAGCGGTGCTGCGCATCTTCCGCGATTCTGAGATAGCCGGACCGCACTTCGTGCCCGTGGGCGGACGCCAGCAGCCCGCATAATCCAAGCCCGGCAAGCAGTCGGTTCCAGTTCATTCGCCCGGGGCATCGTCGCGGACGGTGTGGTACTTGCTTTTCAGGCGTTGAAACGCGGCAGCATTTTCCCGCTGGCGCGCTTCATCCTGATAATCCGCGAGCACCTGCTCGCGAATCTTCTCCCAGGGAGGAACTTGGGAAGGCTCCCGGGCAGTCACCATGATCAGGTGCCAGCCGTAGCCCGATCGGAACGGGCCGGACCAACGCTCCAAGGGGGCGTTGAACAACTGCTCCACCAGCTCCGACCGGCCGAAGAGCCGGGCCGCCTCGTCCGGCGTCAAGACCGCCGGGTCCGAAAGCCCCGGGAAGGGCCCGCCCAGACCGCGGGCGCCCGGCGCCGGCGTGCGTCGGAGCGTTTCCAATGCCTGCATGGCGCGCGTCCGCGCCGCTTCCTCCCCCTCCTGGTCGGGCGGGAAATAGACCTCGGTAAAGGTGACCCGCTCCGGTGTGCGATAGCGCGATTGGTTCTGCTCGAACCAGTGCGTCAGCGCCGCGGGCGCCGGCGCCGCCGGCGCGACCTGATCCGATTGCAACCATTGGTATTGCTGGGCGATCCGGCGGCGGATCATCTCATCATCCTGGCCGAGATTGAGGGCCAGGCCTTCGCGCACGAAAATCTCTTCGCGCACATATTGATCAAGCAGTTCCTGGATCCGGCCGGGCGCTGGCGGCTGCCCGAACTGCTGGAAATAGTTGCGCGTGATCCGTTGTTTTTCCGCCGGGCCGATATGAATGGTGTAGCGGCGGCGATGCGCCTCCCTGTATTCCGCCCCCGCCCAGATCAATAAACCGAGCAGGACGAAATGGAGCAGGGGTTCGCGGACGACATTCGCCAGCCGGTCGCGCCAGCCGGTCGCGCCTCGGGGTTCCGAGGCCGGTACGGGTTCTCTGCCGCTGCTGGTTTCCATCGATCGGACTGCCGAGATTTTCGGAGTATCCCGCTTTTCTCTGCAACTTAGGAATCGATCAATCCTTTGCCTTCCCGGGCGTCATCACTGCCTGCGTTGCGCTCAACTTCGGGCCATGATCTGGCGCAGCACGTACGGCAGGATGCCGCCGTGCCGGTAGTAATCGATCTCGATCGGCGTATCGATCCGGCAGCGCACCGGCACGTCCACCACGGCGCCGCCCCGGCGCGCGATGCGCAGGGTGAGGTCCTGCTGCGGCTTGAGCCCCGGGCCGGCGCCGAGCACGTCGTAGGTCTCCGTACCGTCCAGCTTGAGGGTTTGCGCGGTCACGCTCTCCTTGAACTGCAAGGGCAACACCCCCATGCCGACCAGATTGGAGCGGTGGATGCGCTCGAAGCTCTGGGCCGCGACGACCCTGACGCCGAGGAGGCTGGTGCCCTTGGCGGCCCAGTCGCGCGACGAACCGGTGCCGTATTCCTGCCCGGCGATGATGATCAGCGGCGTGCCGCGCTTCCGGTACTCCATCGCGGCGTCGTAGATCGACAGCTTCGCGCCCTCGGGCTGGAGCAGCGTGTTGCCGCCTTCCTCGCCGCCGAGCATCAGGTTTTTGATGCGCACGTTGGCGAACGTGCCGCGGGTCATGATGCGGTCGTTGCCGCGGCGCGAGCCGTAGCTGTTGAAGTCCTCGTAGGTCACGCCGTTTTCCAGCAGGTAGGCGCCCGCGGGCGAGGTCTTCTTGATCGAGCCGGCCGGCGAAATATGGTCGGTGGTGACCGAGTCGCCGAAGATGCCGAGCGGGCGGGCGCCCTTGATCTCGGCGATGGTGCCGGACTCCAGACCGAAGTTCGCGAAGAACGGCGGCTCCTGGATGTAGGTGGAGCGCGCGTCCCAGGCGTAGACGTCGCCGGCCGAGGACGGGATCTCGTTCCATTTAGGATTCTGGGCTGCAAAATCCCGGTAGAGTCGGCGGAACACCTCGGGCTTGAGCGCGGCCTGCATGGCCTCGCGGATTTCCCGGAGCGTTGGCCAGAGGTCGCGCAGAAAGACGGGCCGGCCGTCGGTGCCGGTGCCGAGCGGCTCGGTGCTCAGGTCGAGGTCGACGCGGCCGGCCAGCGCGAACGCCACGACGAGCGGCGGCGACATGAGGAAGTTGGCCTTGATGCTCTGGTGCACGCGGGCCTCGAAGTTGCGGTTGCCGGAAAGCACCGACGCCGTCACGAGGTCGTTTTTCACCACCGCGTCCTCGATCGCAGGATGCAGCGGCCCGGAATTGCCGATGCAGGTGGTGCAGCCGTAGCCGACGAGGTTGAAGCCGAGGCGGTCGAGGTAGCGCTGAAGGTCCGTCTTGGCCAGGTAGTCGGTGACCACGCGGCTGCCGGGCGCGAGCGAAGCCTTGACGAGCGGATTCACCGTCAGCCCGCGCTCGACGGCTTTTTTCGCCAGCAGGCCGGCGGCCAGCATGACGCTCGGATTCGAGGTGTTCGTGCAGCTCGTGATCGCGGCGATGAGCACGCTGCCGTGGCGCAGGTCGCCTTCGATGCGCGGCGCGGGTCCGGCGACCGCATCCGGCGTGCCCCGGTTGTTGGCCATCTCCCGCTCGGTGGAGGGATTGGTGTCGCGGGCGGTCGCGCCTTGGGCGGAGACAGGCGCCTGACTGCCGCCACCGGCATGAAACAAGCCGTTGGCGGAAACATGGACCATCGTCTTGGCCAGTTCGGCGGCGCTCCGGCCAAAGCCGTTTTCCGCGACGGGCTTCACGAACGTGGCGGCAAACTCCCGTCCGAGCTTCGGCAGTTCGATGCGGTCCTGCGGGCGCTTCGGGCCGGCGACGCTGGGCACGACGGTGCCGAGGTCCAGTTCGATCACCTGCGAGTAGTCGATCTCGCCCGCCTGCGGGATGCCCCACAGGCCTTGGGCCCGGTAGTAATCCTCGTACAGCCGCACGTGCGCCTCGGGCCGGCCGGTGGCGCGCAGGTAGTTGGCGCACTCGGCGTCGATGGGGAAGAAACCCATCGTGGCGCCGTACTCGGGCGCCATGTTGCCGATGGTCGCCCGGTCCACGACCGGCAGCGAGGCCGCGCCGGGACCGAAGAACTCGACGAACTTGCCCACGACCTTCGCCTTGCGCAGCAGCTGCGTGATGGTGAGCACGAGGTCGGTGGCAGTGACGCCTTCGCGCAGCGCGCCGGCGAGGTGCACGCCGACAACGTCGGGCGTGAGAAAGTAGACCGGCTGGCCGAGCATGCCAGCCTCGGCCTCGATGCCGCCCACGCCCCAGCCCACGATGCCGAGGCCGTTGATCATCGTCGTGTGCGAATCGGTGCCCACCAGCGTGTCGGGATAGACAATCTGGGATTTGTGATCCGGAATCTGAGATTCCAAAACCCCCTGGGCGAGGTACTCGAGGTTGACCTGGTGCACGATGCCGATGCCGGGTGGCACGACCTTGAACGTGTCGAAGGCCTGCATGCCCCACTTAAGAAACTGGTAGCGCTCGCGGTTGCGTTGGAACTCGATCTCGAGGTTGCGGGCGAACGCGCCGGGCGTGCCGTTCACGTCGACCTGCACCGAGTGGTCGACGACGAGATCCACCGGCACGAGCGGCTCGATGCTTTTGGGGTCCCGGCCGAGGCGCTGGACGGCGGAGCGCATCGCGGCGAGGTCGACGAGCAGCGGCACGCCGGTGAAATCCTGCAGCACGATCCGCGCGACCACGAAGGGAATCTCCCCGGTACGCGGCGCCGTGGGCCGCCAGGCGGCGAGGGCGCGCACGGCCGGCTCGGCCACCCGCCGGCCGTCGCAGTTGCGCAGCAGCGACTCGAGCACCAGGCGGAGGGAGACCGGCAGGCGCCGCACGTTGCCCAAGCCGGCCTCTTCGAGCGCCGGCAGCGAGTAGAATGATTTTTCACCGCCGGCAACGTGGAACCGCCGGAGCGTGTTGAAGGGATTGGGAAGGTTACTCATGGGAAAAAAGATGACGCGGCCCTCCGGCCGCGTCGCTCCGGCCGACGAGGGCGTCGGCCCTCCAAAAATCGCTATTTCTTCAGCGCCGCCTGCACCGCGGCGAAATTCGGCAGGTCCTTCGGGGTGGGCGTCTGCTCGGCGTACTTGATCACCCCATCCCTGCCGACGACGAATGCCGCCCGTGCGGACGTGTCACCCACGCCGGCGAGGTTCGGAAACACGACCTGGTAGGCCTTGGTGACGGTCTTGTTGAGGTCGGAGAGCAGCGTGACCTTGATGCTGTTCTGCTTCGCCCAGGCTTCCTGCGCGAACGGGCTGTCCACGCTGATGCCGTACACCTCGGCCTCGAGTCCGGCATACTGGCCGAGGCCGGCGGTGATGTCGCACATCTCCTGCGTGCAGACGCCGGTGAAGGCGAGCGGGAAGAAGAGCAGCACGGTCTGCTTCTTGCCGAGGTTGTCGCCGAGCTTGACGTCCTTGAGGCCGTCGGCGGTCTTGGTTTTCAGGGTAAAGTCGGGAGCCTTGGATCCAACGGAGAGAGGCATGGGAATCGTGGTTGCGGGTTGAAGACTGGGCGACGGACTGCCGCCATGATGAAGGGGAGGACCTTACGGCAGCGGCGGCGGGCGAGACAAACCGTTTTTCCCGTTATAAGAACGGGTTCTGCCGGATGGCCCGCGGGCATTAATCCGCCTTCGCCCGGGGCGCAGGCCGGCAGCCACGGGCCGGACCTGAACCTTAAGCCGCTGCCGCCAGATTGATGATCCGATCGGATCATCAATCTGGCGGCAGTAGATGCCTGATCTTCATTTCTCGGTCCGGCAAGCGGCGCGGCCCAAAGATTCCCCTTGTCCGCCCTTCCCTCCGCCGCGATAACCTGCCCGTTCACCATGCACCTGCTCGATGACCTGAAGTGGCGCGGCCTGATCGCGGATTGCACCGACCTCGACGGCCTCGGCCGCCAGCTGGCTACCGGACCGGTCAGGCTGTATTGCGGCTTCGACCCCACCGCCGACTCGCTCCACGTCGGCCATCTCATGGGACAGCTCATGCTGCGCCGTTTCCAGCTCGCGGGCCACCACCCCATCGCGCTGGCCGGCGGCGCCACCGGCATGATCGGCGACCCGTCGGGCAAGTCCGCCGAACGCAACCTGCTCACCCGCGAGCAGCTCACGCACAATATCGCCTGCATCAAACGCCAGCTCTCGCGTCTGCTCGATTTCGAGACCAAGACCAATCCCGCCCGGTTGGTGGACAATGCCGAGTGGATCGCGCCGATCAGTTTCCTCGATTTCCTGCGTGACGTCGGAAAACATTTTTCGGTGAACATGATGGTGGCCAAGGACAGCGTGCGCTCCCGCCTGGATGGCGAAGGCGGCCTCAGCTACACCGAGTTCAGCTACATGCTGCTGCAGGCGTTCGACTTCTGCCACCTGCGCCAGACGGCAGACTGCGAGCTGCAGGTCGGCGGCTCCGACCAGTGGGGCAACATCACCGCCGGCACCGATCTCATTCGCAAAAAACTCAGCGTGGCGTCCTGGGGGCTCACCTTCCCGCTCATCACCAAAGCCGATGGCACCAAGTTCGGCAAGACCGAGGGCGGCGCGGTTTGGCTCGATCCGCACAAGACCAGTCCCTACCGTTTCTACCAGTTCTTCATCAATACCGAGGACAGCCTGGCCGTTGAGTACCTGAAGAAATTCACCCTGCTGCCGCGCGACCAAATCGAGGCGCTGGCCGCCGAGCACGCCCAGAACCCCGGGGCGCGTGCCGCCCAGAAAGCTCTTGCGCGCGAAGTCACCACCCTTGTTCATGGTGCCGACGCCCTGGCCGCCGCGCTCAAGGCCAGCGAGATTCTTTTCGGTGGATCGCTTGAAGGCGTCAGTGAAAAGATCTTCCAGGATGTCGTAGGCGAGGCACCGACCAAGGAAATCGAGCGGACGAAACTGGCCGGCGCGGGCGCGCCGCTCATCGATCTGGTCGTGCACGCTGGCTTGGCGACGTCCAAGGGCCAAGCGCGCAAGGACCTCGAGGCCGGCGGCATCTACCTTAATAATATCCGGATCACCGAGACCACTCGAACTGTTACGCCCGCCGATCTGCTCTTCGGCAGGTATCTGCTGTTGCGGAAGGGCAAACGCACCTACGCGGTGCTGCACGTCCGCGGCTGAAAACCGCGGATTTCACGGATGGCCGCGGATAAATTTTCTGATCATCCGCTCCTCTCCGTATAATCCGTGGTCAAATGTCTTCCTTCGTGATCTTCGTGCCCTTCGTGGTTGATTAATAGAAGATCTCCTCGCCGAGGGCAGCTTCGGTCGGGAGCCAAAGTGGATGACCTGGTTGAACCTTGCCAAGATGCGCCGCGCCGGTAGCTTTCAAGCCATGACCCGGGTCGTCGAGGCGGTTTATGAAAAGGGGATGCTTAAGCTCCTGACGCCCTTGCCTCTGCCGGAGAAATCCCACGTCACTGTTACCATCCAGACCAGCGATGACGCCGAGCGATCAATCTGGCTGAGGATCTGCGAGGATAAGCTCGCCCAGGCGTGGGATAGCTCAGACGACGTGTTCAATGAGCTTCTCCAGAAATGAGGTCGTGCTGCTGCCGATCCCGTTTACCGACCTGAGCAGTCGGAAGGTGCGTCCAGCCGTGGTCATCGGCCATAGTGCACACCCCGGCGATTTGTTTGTCGCTCCGATCTCTTCCCAATTGCAGAATATCACGGTTCCGTTGCGGGACTGGCGGATGGCGGGATTGAACGTACCGTGCGGAATCAAATCGCAGCTCGCCACCGTTGAAGACCGGCTCGTCGTGAAATCTGTCGGCAAGCTATCCGTCCGTGACCAAACGGATCTCGATCAGGCGTTGCGGGACTGGCTGAAGCTCTAAAAAACGGCGCGCCTTTCGTAGGGAAGGGATTAACCGCGGATTTCACTGATACTCGCGAAAAATTTCCTGGTCATCCGCGCCTATCCGCGCCATCCGCGGTCGAATTTATCGCTTCGGGCCCTTCGTGGTGGCTCAGTAGAAGATCGCTTCGCCGAGGGCGGCCTCGGTCGCGAGCAGACCGGTGGTCATGGGCAGCATCTGTCGGCTCCCGCCAAGGGTGCTCTCGAAATAGGCGTTGCCGTGGGCGAAGTCGGCACGCCACAGAAAATAGCGTCCGTCGTCGTAGGCAAAATTCACCTCGATCGAGGAGGTTGCGCCCGGGCCCACCGGCTTGATCTGATAGGATGGCGCGCCCCGGACCGGCATGCCGCACGCCTCCAGCCGCACGCGGGCCCAGTCGAGCAGCACGCGCCCCTCGGCCGCGTGCCCCCCGTCATGGGCCACCGTGACCGCCTGCAGGCCGCGGGCAATCGTGTCCGGCGCGTAGGCGCTGAGAAACTGGCCGACCGACTGCCGCACCGGCAGCAGCCGCGCCTGCACCAGGTCGCGGAAACCGTCCGGCCGCGGCCAGGCATACGTCCGCGCCTCCGGTGTCGAAACGGCCGTGTCCAGCAGGAAGCGGTCGGCATGGCGCAGCAGCCACTGGTAGGTGGCGATCTTGCTCACCTGCGACATGCGGTGGACCCAGTAGTAGATGGGCAGATCGGCCTCGACGATGATCGAGACCTGGTCCTCGAGAAAATCACGGCGTTCCTGCGGATAACTGAGCATCACCGCCTCGATGCAGCTCATCTCCCGGCGCGAGCTGCCGATGAAGCACTCGCTGTAGATCTTCGCCCGCAGGGCGAGGTTCGCGCCACCCTCCGCCCGCGGACAGAGGACGAGGATGCGCGCCGGGTAGCGCTGGGTGAAGCGGAGCGCCGCGGCGAACTGCGCCAGGCCGTCGTCGGGCGTGGTCGGCAGTCCGAGGTGCAGCACGAGGTTCATCTGCGACGCGCGAAACTCCGACGGCGCGACGGCGCCGTCCGCCGGGCTGCCGTCCCAGAGCCGCGCGAGGCTCGGCGCGATGCCGCCCACCGGCACCTCCATTCCTGGCAGGGCATGGAAAACGTCGTCACTCATCGGTTCAAAAACTCCAAACACCAAAGCTCCAAATCCCAAAGCAAGCGCGAACCCCGTGTCGGGAAAGAGCATTCATGTTCATCGAGTTGAGCATCCACGATCTTTGGCGTTTGGGATTTGACCTTTGGGAATTCCGCGCTGCAGGCGCGGCTATGGTTTTCGCCATTCGTGTCCCCGCGGGGCGACCAGCGCCTCCGCGGCCTTGGGGCCCCATGAACCGGCGGGATAGGCGTCCAGTCCCTCGCGCTGCCGCTCCTGCCAGTGTTCAAGGACCGGCGTGATGAGCCTCCAGGATGCCTCGGTCTCGTCGCCGCGGATGAAGAGCGTGCCGTCGCCGATCATGGCGTCGAGCACGAGGCGCTCGTAAGCCTCGGGCGTGTTGGAACCGAAGGTGGTGGCGTAGCGAAAGTGCATCTTCACCGGCTGGGTGCGCGTCTCGAGGCCGGGGATCTTGGCGTTGAGCAGCACGGTGCTGCCTTCGTCCGGCTGGATCTGGAACGCGAGGGTGTTGGCCGCGAGGTTGTACTGCTCGGCGCCGGCGAAGAGCGTGCCGGGCGGGCACTTGAACTGGATGGCGATCTCGGTGACGCGGCGGGCCATGCGTTTGCCGGAGCGCAGGTAGAATGGCACGCCTTCCCAGCGCCAGTTGTTGATGGCGATGCGCAGCGCCGCGAAGGTTTCGGTGGCCGACCGCGGGCTGATGCCCGCCTCTTCCAGATAGCCCGGCACCGGCTGGCCGCCGGCGAGCCCGGCCGCATACTGCGCCCGGGCCACGTCGCCTCCGTCCCCGGGAGCCAGCGGCTGGATGGCCTTGAGGAGTTTCACCTTTTCGTCGCGGATGGCTTCGGGATCGAGCGACACCGGCGGCTCCATCGCGGTCAGCGCGAGGAGCTGCATCGTGTGGTTCTGGATCATGTCGCGCAGGCAGCCGCTCTGCTCGTAGTAGCCGCCCCGCGTGCCGACGCCGACCTCCTCGGCCACGGTGATCTGCACGCATTCGACGTAATTGCGATTCCACAGCGGCTCGAAAATCGCGTTGGCAAAGCGCTGGACGAGCAGGTCCTGCACCGTCTCCTTGCCGAGATAGTGGTCGATGCGGAAGACCTGCGATTCCTGAAACACGCCGGCGATCACCCGGTTGAGCTCGCGGGCCGAGGCGAGGTCGCGGCCAAAGGGTTTTTCGATGATGACCTTCGACTGGATCGGTGTGCCGAGATGACGCGAGGCCAGGCCGGCGGCGCCCAGATTCTCGATGATGGGCCGGAAAACCGACGGCGGCGTGGAGACGTAGAACAGCGACTGCAGCTCCCGGCCCGCCTGCGTTTCCAGTTTCTGGATCAAGGCATGCAGGCGGTCGTAGGCGGCGCGTTCTTCGTAACCGCCGGCGAGATAAAACGTGTTGCGCGCGACCCGGCTCCAGACCTCGGGCTGGAGGTCGCGGCGCGAGAATTCCCGGATGGCCGCCCCGGCATGGCCGCGGAATTCCTCGTCGGGCACCGGCTTGCGGCCGAAGCCGATGAGGTAGAAATCGGGCGGCAGCAGGTTGTCGTGGCTGAGATTGTAGATGGCGGGGATGAGCTTGCGGGCGGTGAGGTCGCCGGAGGCGCCGAAGATGACGATGACCGTCGGCGGCGCGCCGCGGTGCTTGCTCAATCCCTGCAGAAAGGGATGACGCTGAGGATCAGGCATGGATGGAGGATGGTTGTCGGGTGAAAGGCGAAGGCTGGCAAGTGGATGGAAAGGATGAGGTTTGTCGAGCCGGAGGCCGACAAACCTTATCGCAGGACGTGGTATCCCTTGGGAAACAGCGGCACGTTTTGGAAGTGCAGCACCTGCGGCGGGGTCCTGGTGCTGGTGACGATTTCCGCCACATCGAACCGGAACGTACGCGGGCGGGACCGGAGTTGCGTCAGGTACGCATGGATCGCGCGGCGCAGCACCTTTTTCTTGCGCCGGTCGACGGCGAAATAGCCGGGGACCAGCGCGGTGGCGGGGCGCGATTTCACCTCCACGAACACGAGCACCTCGCCGTCGCGACACACGAGGTCGATCTCCTCGCGCTGGTCGCGCGGGTTGCGCCAGTTGCGGGCGATGATCGCGTAGCCCCGGCGCCCGCGGAAAAACTCGGCCGCGAGCCGCTCGCCCTCAACCCCGCGCTCCCCGGCGGGGGTGGACGGGTTTTTTCCACCGTGGAAAATTCGTTTCAACCAGGCCAGCATGCGAACGCCCCGGTCTGACGAAGTCCGGCCGGATCGGCGATCTTTCTCATTGCGGGGCACCGCGGGCCGTGGCAATTCCAGAATAAGCCAGTCCCGCGCTGCGGTTACCCGCATCCCTCTTCATGCCCTCCTCCACCCTTTCCGGCCAACTGCGCCGCTCCCTCCTGCTCAAGATCCTCTCCAAACCGGCGCCCAGCCGTGAGGATCTCAGCTCGGTCATCGAGTTGACCGCCACCAAAGTCGTCGAACAGCTGCAATGCCAGTCCATGACCTTCTATCTGGTCGAGGGCGAACAGATCTCGTTCCGGCACGTCTATTATTCCCCCACGCTGTGGGGCAACGACAAGGCCAAGGAGGCGCAGTTCAAGCAGACCGCCGAGAAGCTGCTGCAGATGAAGCTCGCCAAGGGCACCGGCAACGTCGGCAAGGTCATCGAGACCGGGCAGCCGCTCTTCTTCACCAGCAAGGGTCCCGACGCCGCCACGCTCAAGAACATGAACACGGGCTTCGAGGTCCACTCGATGCTCACCGTGCCGCTGAAGACCAACATCGTCATCGGGGCCATCCAGCTGCTCAACAAGGAGATTCATGCCGGCACCAGCGGGCAGTTCGAGCAGAAGGACCTGCCCATCCTGCAGGAACTGGCCGAGTACTCCGCCACGCTCATCCAGCGCATGCTCGATCCCAAGTTCCAGCTCAGCGCGGAGGACACCGCCAAGTTCGTGGCCAAGTTCACCGACCTGCCGCTGGTGACCAAGATCGAGGACCTGGACGTCGATGAAAAGCTCGTCGAGGTCACCGGGGACGCGATCATCCGGCGCGAGGGTATCTTCCCGGTCAAGAAGACCGGCACCAACACGGTTTCGGTGCTCATGGCCAACCCGCTGGACTATGCGAAGCGCGAGGCGTTCCAGCAGGCCAGCGAGATGACCATCGACGAGGTGCGCGTCGCCCCGGCCACGCTCATCGAGCAACTGGTCAAGAAATATTTCAAGGAGCAGGCCAAGGGCGGGCCGGCCGTGGGCGGCGAGGGCGACGCCGACATCACCGAGGTCGCCGAACTCATCGGCACCGCCTACTCGCCCACCGGCGGCGAGATGAAGGCCGAGGAATTGGAGAGCGAAGACTCCGCTCCCATCATCCAGCTCGCCAATCGCGTCATCGAGGACGCCTACATCTCCGGCGCCTCCGACATCCACGTCGAACCGCTGGAAAAGGAGCTGCTCATCCGGTACCGCATCGACGGCCTTTGCCAGGAAAAACTCCGCCTGCCGAGGCAGGTGACCAATGCGCTCGTCACCCGCCTCAAGATCATGTGCAACCTCGACATCGCCGAGCGCCGGCTGCCGCAGGACGGGCGCATCGTCTTCAAGAAATTCACCAAGAAAAACATCGACATCGACCTGCGCGTCGCCACCGGCCCGATGAACTTCGGCGAGAAGGTGGTCATGCGTATCCTCGACAAGCAGAAGAGCACCCTGCCCCTGACCGCCCTGGGCTTTTCCGAGGAAAACATCGGAAAATACCGCGAGTGCATCCGCCAGCCGTACGGCATGATCCTGCATTGCGGCCCCACCGGCTCGGGCAAGTCGATGACGCTCTATTCCGCGCTCTCCGAGGTCAACACGCCCGACGTCAACATCCAGACGGCCGAGGACCCGATCGAGTACACGCTGGTCGGCATCAACCAGATGCAGATGAACCGCCAGATCGGCCTCACCTTCGCCCGGGCGCTCCGCTGCTATCTGCGCATGGACCCCGACGTGATCCTGGTCGGTGAAATCCGCGACCAGGAAACCGCCGAGATCGCCATCGAGGCCGCGCTCACCGGCCACCTGCTGCTCTCGACCCTCCACACCAACGATGCTCCGTCGACCATCGCCCGTTTCAGCGAAATGGGCGTCGAGGTGTTCAACATTTCCGCCTCGCTCGTCTGCGTCTGCGCCCAGCGCCTGCTGCGCCGGGTGTGCAAGAACTGCAAGCAGCCCTACGAGCCGAAGGACCGGGAGAAAGAGCTGCTGGAGAAGGCCCTCGGCTGGAGCGGCCAGGTCTTCCGGGCCAACCCGCACGGCTGCCACCTCTGCGGCGGCAACGGCTACAAGGGCCGCGTCGGCATCCACGAGTTGATGATCAACAACGAGGAGCTGACGGAGGCGATCAACAAGGAGGTCGAGACGGCCGAGCTCAAGCGGATCGCCATGCGCAGCGGCATGAAAACCCTTCACCAGGATTCGATGCTCAAGGTCAAGGTGGGGCTCACCACCATGGAGGACGCGCTGGCCAACGTGCCGCCCGACCTCATCGCCTGAGGCCGCGCACTACAGCCATAGGTTTACCAATACCCACTGTCCATCCTTTCGCCTCCAAAGAACGCCGCGACAGCAACCATCGACCAGGAGATCAATGTACGGCAGATTCCGAGTCGCGTTCGAACTGCGCAAAAGCTCTACGGAGGCAGGAGCATTGGACGGAATGACCCGAAAACCAAACAGCTCATCTTGATCGGTTACGGAAGAGAGGCTTCGTTTATCTTCTTGGGGCGTACCGGAAAAAAAATCGCCCGATTTGATCATGTCGACGTCTTGATTGCCAAGAACATGGCCGGATACCACGGTCCGCGCGGATCGCGAGGGCGATTCTAGTGCCCACCGCTCTCCGCGAAAGGAACTCCATAAGCGACCCCATCGATTCATCCATTCGGCAAGTACCGGGTCGGTTGGCATCCGCACCGAGAAACCATCAAGCATAGCCGCTTTGACTGTTTCTGCTTTAGCCGAAGGTGAACTCTCTTCGCGCTCAACGCCATCCATGGGATGTGCTACCTCCTTGCTGACCACCCAGTCGAACATCGGTTCAAATGCCTGGCGGGCACGCTCGGCCCAGAAATAAGCCTTTTCCGGAACCGGCCAATGCTGCTCAAGGTCGCCTCCGAGTTCCGCGAGCAGGTCACAAAGTCTCTTGCTTTCATACCGGTCGCCGTGTCCCGGTAGATCCATGTTGTACACCAAGTATACGGGCAGCTTCGCCAATTGACCCAAGAGTGAGGTTGTTTGTTCCTGTTCTAGCACAGTCATCGGATAGGTGACCCGGTCCACGGCCAAGCCTTGGAACCATCGATGTTTCGTACGTGCGATTATCGGCGTTTGCAGTAACACCCCGGAGACCTTTCTTGTCTCTGCGTACCCGATCGCCAATATCCCTGAAGAGCACGTGCCGAGAAGGTATTTACTCGCCCCTTCGATGCGAAAGCTTCGCGTGGCCTGATCCAAACACTCATCCAGCTCACGCCGGGCTAGGTCGCCTCCGTAATCCACGTCTACAATGCCGGGCCACAGTGCAATCACGCCGTGCTCCTCCGCAAGTGCTGCGATATTCTCGGCACCTTGTAGGTCGGTCATTTCCATGCCTTCAAGATAGGGTCTGACCGGCGCATTGACAGGAGGAAGCAGAACGATCACGGGCCGCTTGTTGAGCAAATCTTTCTCCCGGGCGAATATCCGGTAATATTGCGTGGTGCCGTCAATTTCAGACCGATACTCCGCAAGTCGAATGCTGCCGGGTTTGTATTTTCTCAGCAAAGCTTGCACGGTTGAGCAATCTGGATGGGCAACACCCATGATCAGGCTGAGCATGAGCTTTCGCGCCCACCAACGCTCCCGGCCAGGGATAAACTCCGGGCGTAGCAGATGGTTCGCTCGTTTTTTCCAGCCGCCATTCCTGCCGACTGCGCCTTGACCCTGAAGGGCGTCATCACTGATCCTTGCGATATCCAAACCACCTGTCGCCATCAGAGCTTCCGCATCATCACCGCCCTGCGTCACAAAGCCTAAAAACGGGAGCGCTGGGAGCGTATCGGTCCATGTGACCCGGCCGTCGCTGTCCGCTACCCCATGCGACACTTCGCGTCCCTGAAGATCGCAGAGAGCGACAGCGTCTTTGGCCGGCAGGATTGATTCCAGCCGCACATTGGCCAGATCGTCGACGATCGGAGTATCCGTAAGATGAAAGTTGCGACTGCGAAACGCCGCCCACGCCGCCGGCGCAGAGGCATAAACTTCCACGGAGAGAAGCCACTGATCGGTATTGTGCTCCTCGGGCACCTCTTTCCATGGCTTCGCCTTGCGACTCAAGATCCGAATCAGGTTTTCGCCGGGCTGCAATTCGATCGGCACGAGGTTTTGGGTGCGGATAAACCCGCGGTTCCCCACCGTCGCAAAGATCAGCCTTTCCCCGTTCCACATCAGAGCCTCATCGACGCAACCAAGACCGATAATCGCACGGCGTGGCTGCGTCGCTTTGATCGCAAAGGAGACCAATAAATCGGATCCCGGATCTGCCTGCAAAGTCTGAGCCGGATTCCACAGGTCAAAACCGATCGCCGCCGCCTTGCATAAGGCGGTCTGCCCAGGGTTGGGCAACGCCGGAAGGGAACGCCGTTCAGCGTCGCTCAGTCTCCAGTGACTTCGACCAATGCAGCCCTTGGGTCGAGGCAACGATATCCCGGATGCGCATTTGTACTGCACAACTGCAACCGCGGCTTCCGTTACTTCAATTACTTGATTTTCCGAAGGCGTCTGTATGCTCGGGATCTCCTTGGCTTGGGCTGTGGTCAGAAGAACAACGAACGTAATCAACCGCTGCCAACCGGCCATCCGGCCAGACAATGCGGCTGTGCTCGCGAGTTCTCGGGTTCCACTGCGAATAGTTGGCGACATAACGAAGTATTACTGGTTTGTCGGCGTCATGTGGGCGCCAATTTCCTGCAGCGACATCAGCCGCCCTGTCTCATCATAGCTTAAAGTGCGCTCAGGTGAGCCCTCTCGCTTGATCGCGACCACTTGGTCGTGGTCGTCATAGAGATATTCCTCCAGCACCTCGCCCCGCCCGCTCTCGATCCGATCGAGTCCTCCGACTCCAAAGGAGGATCGATGAAACTGCACCACGAGGACTTCGTCCCCGACATGCTGCTCCATGCGACGACGGGGCGGGTTGAAAAAGGTGACGGTTTCTGTTCCAGTCAGCTTCTCCCGCCGGCGGATCTCGAAACCTTTTGGACTGAGTTCGTAAAGATACATGGACGCATTGTCCGAAGCCAGATGCACGGGAGCGGCCCACAGAGAATCAGCGCGCGCATAACCGGGATTTTCTGCCCAGGTGAAACGGCGCTGAGTTTTTCCACCTTCCACCACTTCGTTGAGCAAACCGTCGTGATAGGCAAACGTCACCATCTGGCCGTCCTGACGATGCCATGCGCACAGTTCGCCAGCCTCGCTCCATTCAAACCGCTGGGGGGGCTGGGCGCCGATCACCAGGGAGACGAGTCGCGCCGCGGCATCATAGTCGGCACGGAGAAGCGGTGCACCGCCCGTGGACGGATCGCCCTGATTGATTTCGCGCAGCAGTCCTCCTTGCATAATGAACGACAGCTTCCCTAATACCGGATGCTCGCCGCTGATGAGTACACCCCGCTCGTAGCGCCATTCCCGGCCATCCAAAGAGCGGATTTCGTAGTCGCCCGGAGTCGTCTCCCGGATGCGCCAGCGCGCCGCGCCTGCTTCACTGAGTGCGTGTCCAATCTTTGCGCGCTCGAACCGAACCACGGACCCGATCAAGGGCTGCCAACGCAGATGTTCGCGGCCGGCCGGCGCCAGCAAACTTTCTAGTCCGTCGAAACGCCACGCGCTGTGCGGCTGGCCATAGGCATCCGTTTCGATTCGGTGCTCCAGCGTCCAGCGAATTCCCAACGGTTTGAGTTCGTCGGATTCGCCCAAAGTGTAACTGAGTTGGAGCGTGCCATCGACGCCCATATTGCCGATTCCAGTCTCGATACGTTTCCAATTGGGTGATTCCCACGGCGCCACCTCTTTTTCCCCGGCCTTCGCCAACGCCACGATCACCACGAAAACCGCAACCCAATATCGTAATAGCGCTTTCATCGGCTTGCCTGCCGTTCGCTGGCCTCATGCATCACTGCGGGCCACGCCGCGCGAATATCCGTTCCCATGCCGGGCGAGACGACGATCCGCGCCCCGCAGCCTTGTGCCCACAGGCGCCAAGCCGCATTCAAGCCGACTTCGTCGATTTCTGGCAAAATCACTGCAAGATTGGGATACACATTGCACGACGTTGTCACGGCAGCGTCGGGCGTCCGTCCCATCGGATGCACCAGGAAGATTTGCCCAGTCCCCAAAACGCCGTCGCGTCCTAGCCGCTCCATTTGCCGGCCAAAAAGTATCACCGGCGTCGTAGAGGTCGACAAGATAGCTGGACTTGCCTCGAATGGCGAATGAACGACTACCCGCCCCGGAGTTCCGGGCATTCCGAGCCAGCGTCGAATTTCCTTACCAGGGGTCCGTCCCAAGACATCCGTATCGGGCCACACATGCCACGTTTCAGTGGCTGGTCTCTTTGGGGACACAAGCACCACTTCGTCGCCTTGTGGCTCGATCCGTAAGGCGCATTGTTTGTTCCAGTGTATTCCGGCCAACCAGAGCAGCGATGCTCCGGCTGTTCCAGCAACAACCCCTGAAATCAAGGCCAGCCACCAGCGGCGGTCGCGGCGCCATACGGTTGCCGTCACGACCACCAGGACTGAGGCAACCGGGACGATCCAGAGCTTCGGTTCTATCCAAAGCGTGCTGAAGACATTGGCCACAGCCCAAGCGATCAGCGAGGCTCCAGCCGCCGCCGCAATAACGTCGCCCTCGTGTAGGAGCCTGCTTGCAAGCGATCGATCCTTCGCGTCTGGCTTGGTTCCCCTCGCCGTTCTCCACGCCCAAATCAACAAAGCCGTCAGAATCGCAATCACCGCCCCTAACACCGGTAGTCCATACTCCACGCCCACGTGCAGGTAGCTGTTGACCATCGTGGCGTAACCTTCGGTACGGTTCATATCCTGGAACCAGTTCATGTACGCCCGACCGGATTCGCCTGCACCCCAGCCACGCCAGGGCGAAGCTGCTACCATTTGCAGTCCACCATGCCACAACTCCAGTCGGTTATTCACTGCGCCGTCTTCCGCGATGGCGCTCGGCTGCAGCCGGTTGGCGAAGCCTGTGCCCGCCGCGCAAGCTGTCACGAGCAACAGTCGCAGCGTCCATGCCCGCCACGATGCGACCATTTGCCGCCATCCCAGCGCCGCCGCATAGAAAGCCGCTCCGGTGGCGAACGCCACCAAAGCGCCGCGCGAGTAGGTCTTCGTCAGTAGAAAATAGCCGACCGTTTCGATACCCAGTCCTACTCCCATCGCGACGGTTGCGTCTCTTCCGCTTCCCCTCTTCCGCCTCCTGCCTCCGATCATCCAGCACCACGGCAGGAGTGTGGCCAGAAAGGCGCCTGCATAGTTAGGCGTCGCCCAGCCGATATTCCAGCGCTGCATTCCGTTATAGATAAAATCTCCTTCCAAAATCATTGGCTTTCGCACGGTTTGGTGCTATCTGACGGGCGCTGCTGCCGTCGTAAGTGTCTTTGCTAACATCCTCGGAGATAGTATTTCCGATTTAAAAGCCTCTTGTCACACTAGTGCGGTTCTTGGGTTCGTCGTGCACGTAATCGAGTTTGAGGAGGCGATTAGCCTGTCATTCCAGTGAAATCGCCACGGCTATCTCCAAGCTTCACGGTGAATTGCTCTCCGGACTCGAAGATCCAGAATGCCGCGATGTTTTCTCAATCCCCGAGTTCGAGCCTGTTCGTTGCAGAAGAATTAGCGACTCGTAGCCTTCCCCCGGCATTCCGACAATTCTAACCCGATATTCCGGCAGTGGCGTATCATACCAACCAAATATAACGGGATCCCCATCACCAAAGTCCCATATGCCCGGCACACCAGAAAGACGTCCGCCCTGATAGTACAGTCGGGGACAACTCGGCGTGTATCTGTTAGCTGGGGGGAATATACTTGTCCCAGCTTTGATCCGAATACACACCCAGTAACCCTGCAGTCTTACCCTTTTTGAAAACAGAATCAAGAAATTCTCTGTTCGACTACGATGCTCGATCCAAGCCTCCACAAATTCCATCCGTCTCCCGCCGTAGATCACCCAATTCGTGTCGATGCTAAGCTGCTCAACGAAAAGGCCGTTTTTTTCGGATTCTGCAACTGAAGCGGATGGAATCGCATTGAAAGCGTCGTCCGCAAATAAGGGAACAATCCCGGCGCCGGCGAGCAGAGCCACGCACAGAACAAAGCAACGCGCATTCATAGTTATTCCCTTTCCGGACCCGAAGGTCCGGATTGCTCCGCAGTTTTCTCAATCGCCGTGTTCGAGCCTGTTCGCTTCAGTACAACCAGCGGCTCGTAGCCCTCCCCGGGCATTCTGATAGTCCTAAACCGATATTCCGGCAGCGGCGTATCATACCTGCCAAATGCAACGGGATCCCCATCGCCAAAGTCCCTCACTCCCACAGTACCACCAATCCTTCCGCCTTCACAGTTCAATCGAGGAAACGGCAGATTGTCATGGAATATATTTGTCTCCGATTTGATGCGAATACACACCCAGTAACCTCGCAATCTTACTCTTCTCGAAAACAGAATCAGGAGGTTCCGCAATTGACTGCTATGCTCGATCCAAGCTTCCACAAATTCGATCCGCTTCCCTTCGTATATCACCCAATTCGGCTCGATACTAAGCCCTTCGACAAAAAGACCACTTTTTTTTGCTTCCGCGATCGAAAGGGTCGGAACGCTGCTGAAAGGGTCGTCCGCGAATAAGGGAGTAATCCCTGCGCCGGCGATCAGAGCCGCACACAGAGCAAAGCAACGCGCATTCATAATGGAAAGAGTTCGATCGCTCTACAGAAAGGGTCCACTTGACAAACCGCTATACAAAGGGTGACAGCAGTCAAAAGCGGATTGGGGTTGATCACCGTCCGAATTCATCGCAATACTTTATTCTGGTGCGGGCGGGCACCCAAAGAATATCCAATCAAGTATTGTCCAGTCATACACGGCTCTCCAATATCCCAATGAACCTCCGCCGTAATCAGGTTTGTTATTTTGCGTGGACACGGTGTCACCGTCTCCGCCATCTCCACTTCCACTTCCTGTGCCGATGTTTCCCTGGCTCTGCGCCTGTCCCGCAGTCCCCGTGTGCCAGGTGTTCGGTATTGAACTTGAGCTTCCGTTTACGCCTATGACTTGCCCCATGGCTGCATCCATATTGACACAGTTGTGGTTAAAGACCGAATAGGACGTATTTCCCCAGCTAGTCGCTACGGTCAGCATAGCGGAATCTTGCTCCGCAGTGCTCGAAAATCGATTATAATTCGTATAGGCATTTCCTGGAGATCGGTCGCTGTTTGCGAATGTGAGAGCTTCGTCAAGGGTTCCGAAGGACCTATTTACCAAATTATCGCTGGCGGTGAACCAGTTGTTACCTGCTCCGTACGACACATAAGTATAGTTTCCAGGGTGGCCCACGATCGCACCTTCATGCCCAAATCCGAAGACTGCTCCAGGCGCATTTAACGCATAAAGATCCAGCCCGGTCGGGTCTGTATACTTGGTTGGCCGATTGAAGACATAGCGATAAAAATTGATATCTTTGGCTACCAGCCGCATTGGATCCGTCTGCAAGAAACGCCCCAGCTCAGGAGAATAAACCCGATTTCTGAAATCGTAGAGATTCAACTCCGCCAGCCATTCTCGTCCTGTAAACAGCCAGCGATTGCCCGCCAAGCTACTGGCGATTGCTTGGTCGCTTGAGTTAAAGATCTTCACACGACCACTCACCGTGTAGCTGTATCGCTCGAAAAAGCGTCCTCCTGCGTCGGTGAGGTACGCTACGTTACCGAGAGCGTCGCGATGCGGATAAAAGACGCCATGGGGGTTTACCATCAGCACCATCTCGTCCGGCTTCTGTCCGTGGACATACCGAGCAATCTCGGTTCCTTCAGAATCCGTTTCTTCCAAGAGATTCCATTCGTCATAGTAGTATAATGTGGTAATATCTTTGATGCATCGCCCGATGCAGCGATTCCTGGAATCGTAATAAAATCGAGCGGCGATGTTGTTATTCGCTGCGAAGATCAGTCGGTTCAGCGCATCGTAGCGATAACGCCAGCTTCCTATCGTGCAAAGGTTGCCACCACGGTCGTAATTCAGCGCAAAGCTGCCAACCTGTATATATTGATTCAATGTATTGGTCGAATAGCGTGTAGTCTGTCCATTTGTTATAGCCTGGATCCGATTGCCAACCGCATCATAGACATAAACTTCCGTCGTTTCGGCCGGACCTACCGCGTTCCCGTTGAGCACCGCATTGTACGCGGCGCTGGTCACCTGATAAGTCGTGTCGTATTGGTAGCTGTCTTGCGTCGTCCTAATGGTGCCGGTGTTGCCAACTGTACGGCTTAATTTGGCTGTTGTTCGATTATCTGCCTCATCGTAAGTATAATCTATCCTCGCGGCTTGATTAGGAATGGAGGCTAACTCGGTAATGGCCGTCGTTCTATTGTCCGGGTCGTACTTTAGGATGCTTGTTGTTTGGTTTTCACGCAGCGTCGATATTACGTTTCCAGCTGGATCGTACTGGTATGTCACGATGGGTGGGGGAGCATTATTACCCGAGATGTCCTGTAATTGGCCTAGTGTGTTGTACCGGTAGTTCAAGGTCGTACCATCAGGATAGCCCATCGCCTCCAGTTCCCCGCTCTTCGTGTAAGCGTAGGTTACCGTTTGTGGTTTGGGATCAGCTACGCCTCCGGTTACGATGGGCGATAGGTCCTGAGTCTCCGATATCAGCCGTCCGGCAGGATCGTATCCATAAATGATTTTGCTGAGCCCGTTATCTGCCACCTTAACTCTGCCCACCGCATCATAGGTTTTTGTCGCCCTTTGGCTGCCGTCACTCCATTCAGATAAAGTTTCGCGGTTAAGGCTGTCGTACGTATAGACACAAACTGCATCAGCCCGGTTGGTGTAACTCTTCTTGTTGCCGGCTTCGTCGTATGTCATCGTTTCACGTGACCCATCCGGGTAGATAGCTGCTGTACGATGACCGAGTCGGTCGTACTCAAACCGATAAGAATTAGCATTGCCGTCGGTCAATGACACGACTCTTCCGGCGTCATCATATTCTCGTCGTGTTACATGACCAGCTGCATCAGTTTTCGCGATTTCACGCCCTAAAGCGTCATAAGTCCAAAACGTTGATTCCCCTTTAGCATCGCTCTCACTGATTTTCCGACCAGTGGCATCATATGCGTAGGTTTGCTCATAACCAACGGCGTTCACTGTTTTGGTACAAAGCCCACACACATCGTAGAAATATTGCACTGTGTCGCCGCGACCATTAGTAAAGCTGATCTGTCGGCCGGCTCCATCATATGCGTAGCGTATGGTCGCTGCCTCTTTGGTGCCGGCTGCCACGGTGTGCGCTATTAGTTGGTCTTTGGCGTCATAGGTTGTTTCCATTATATGCCCGGAAGGCAGGATTAGTCTCACGGGACGGTCCATCGGAGCTGTCCCAGCGCTTGGCGATCCATAGATTAACTGGGTTATGTTTCCTAAAGCATCGGCGGTCGTGATCAATCGCCCGAACGCATCATAAGCGTAGGTACGCACTGCACCTACGGCATCGATACTCTTGGTCAGAAAGCCAAACTCATCGTAAGCGGATGCTGAATTCGAGCCATCGGGATAATCTGTCCTCGTAATCCGTCCGCCTGCGTCGCGGCTGTAACGAACCACATTGCCGCGCGCATCCGTAACGGCCGCGATCCGATCTTGAGCATCGTACGATATCAGCGTGCTCGCACCAAGTGGATCAGTGGTCTTGATCAGCAAACCTCGGTCATCATAAGTGCGGACAGTCTCTACTCCGTTTTTATCCCTGCTGAACAGTAATTGCCCCAAGGTGTTGTATGTGAATTCCCTTGTCGCTCCGTCAGGGTATTGTATCTTTGTCAATCGACCCTGAGCATCGTAGCTGCAGGTTCGCGTAAAGCCTAATTCGTTGGTGCTAACGAGAATGCGCCCACGTGAATCGCGCTGACACGAAGCAATCGATCCATTTGGCATGGTCAGCTTAATGATGCCGCCGCTGGCGTCATTCTCGAATCGAGCGACATGCCCAAGTTCGTCCGTTAGAGCGATTCTGAGGCCACGTCCGGCTGCATCGTAGGCGTAACTTCTCGTAAACCCGAGCCCATCTATCTCCTCTGCTATGTTTCCTCCGGGATTATACCGGCGATAGACAGTTGAGCCATTTTCCTCTCTTGTTGCATAACTGCGCACGTCGGACAGATCGACGGCGATCGCAGCCATAATCGCGCCGCTTTCGGCCGCGCGAACATTGAGGACTTGGCCAAAGGCCGCCTCACTCTCCGTATGGTAGTGAAAGGTGCGCCCCCTCATTTTTATATCGGCGTGAGAATCGTTTGCCTCGACTAACAGCAGACGATCGCCCTTCCGTGGTGAAGCGTAGCTATAACTGGCCGACGTACCATCGGAATAATCTACTCTTGAAAGCACAGGGTAGTCCGTTCCGGCCGGAAATCCATACATATAGCTTACCTTTTGGCCATCACTGGCGACAACAGATGTGATAACGGTAAAAGGCTTTGAGTTTTGTCCACCTGTGGGTGCTACGAGCTTACTATAATTGATCTTAAGCCAGCGCCCCGCAGGTTCGGTTGCTTGTACCAAAAGACCGTCCTCCCACGCGAGCATCCAAACGCGACCAAGCGCGTCGATGATTTCGTTCAACGTAAAGACGCCATTTTGTCGTGTGAAGCGAATCTCGCTAGTATCCGGTCGCAGGACGCGAAACAATTTCCCTTCGGAAACCACCCGGTCGCGTACTCCAGGAGTCGGCCACCACTGGCCCGGTGACATTTCAGTAAATCGATGCACCCAGCCTTTGGGTTCCCGCACGGAAACCCTCGGGCGTCCTTGGCTGTCAGCGCCCTCATCCACCATTTCCCACTGCCAATTATGCGTCCAGTTATGGCCGAGCCCGAACAGCGGTTCTGTTTGCGACGCGCGGCTTGTGGCGTGCCGTTGCCACGTCAAGTCGAACTGACCCACCGCTCCCGCCACTACTATATCATAAGTGGAAAAGGCCAGATTGCCGGTATATGGATCGATGAAATCGGCCGCCCGGCTTACACCGTCATCGGCATCGTTACCCGGGTACGGCACCTGGGCAAAGCCAGCGCCCGCCGTGAGCGCCAGCGCAAAGAAAAATACTCGGGTATTCATGGAGGATGAGGTTCGAAGATGGAGGGATTAAGAGAAATCGGATCGAGGGGCAGCGTGGGGCTGGGATGATGATCACTGGCGCACGAGGACCGGCGGTTCTGGGCCGACCCAGAATTGAAGCACCCGGCACTCCCCGCCGCGGCGCAAGGTCACGCGGTACAAGCCGTCGTTCGCCGCCGTTTGAAAAGCCACGCTGGCGCGATGATCGGAACCGACGGCGACCGATCCTTGCGCCGCCCTTCCCTGCAATAACCCGCCGTCTTCGGCCTGGACGCGGATGGATTCGCCCGGCACCGCGTCGGCGAACGGCACCGAAGCCGTGATGACCGTTGAGGCGGGAACCGGCACGCGGTGAAACTCACCGCGCACATTGGATATGACCTGCTGCATGCGCCCGTTGAATTCAATGCCAGCAACGCGTGCATCCGCGATCGGGCCGGATTCAGGTGCAGAGAGTATTGTCCGTGCTAGCCGAGCCTGCGGAGCAGCGGGGATGGCCGCCTTATCCGGTGCGACAGGATGTGAGCTTCTCAGCCAGAAGACTGTCCCGATAACCACGGCCGATGCGCAGAGAACAACCGCCAGCACGCCACGCCGCCAATTTGAGGGAGGTAAATTTTCCATGTCACTGGCGGCGTTAAGGCTGAAGCCTGCACGTGGACAAGAGAAACCATCAAATCCAGCCCTATAGGGCTGGATTTTCCCAAAAAACGGAGAATAGCCGCGCTGGTTTTGTCGCCCGTTTCAACGTACGCCGTGACGGTATGCGCTGGCGGTGCTTTGGGATGTGGACAAAGCGCGTAGAGATTTCATTGATCCGTATGGATCACTGTTAGCGCGCCGCCTAGCGCTCTTATTCTGCATTCAACCGCGCCTAATTATAGCGATGGCCGGTGGCGGAAAATCGAACCTTATCCGTCTTCACTATTAACAGGTCTTGCGCAGCGCAGTCCAATCCAACTCCACCCCATGCGAGTGCTCATCGTCGAGGATCAATCGATAGTCCGCGACTTGCTGACCAAGGTGTGTCGTGCCTATTTGACAGCCGCACAAGTTGTTGCGGCAGATTGTGTGGCCCAGGCGCGGAGCATGTTGCTCAAGTACCGCTGCACCCTGATGATCTTGGATATCCACCTGCCCGATGGCGACGGATTCGATTTTGCGAAGGAGGCCCGACAGATGACGTCGAACCTTAAGATTATCGGGATCAGTGCGGACTGCTCGGAATACACGGTTTCGCGTATCTTCTCGTCGCCGCTGCACGCCTTCCTGGACAAATCTTCCCAGAGTGCCGCTGATCTGCTCCAGGCGTTGCAGGTGGTGACCGTCGGCAAGCGATATTACTCCCCGGCGGTGACCGCTGTTTTGCGCAGGCTGGAGGCTGCTCCCGACAGTTTTATCAAGATACTCTCCCGGCAAGAAACCGCCATCCTTTGCAAGGTCGGCTTGGGCTGGTCGAATGCGCAGATCGGCACAGAGCTGAGGATCGCTCCGGCTACAGTCAAATGGCACTGCAAGGAACTCCTACATCGGCTGGGATTGAAAGATCACGCCGAGCTGATCGTTTACGCCAACCGAAAAGGCTTCGCCAATCTGTCCTCGATCATGACGGTGCCAAACTCGCCTGCCGATCATAGATCGAGGAGCGGCGGCTGGTGAGAGTATGAAGCCACGTAGCCAAACTCGTGAGAGTTTGAGCGGATCGTCTGTCCAAAGCCTCACGGCTTTAGCTACGAAATCCCGAACCGGTCTGGGGTGAGCTTGTCGAATCGTCGAGGGGCAAGCGATTTATCCTCCGCCCAGGCTGCTATGCAGGAGGACCGGTCGCGAGCATTCTGCTGGATAGCAGAGCATGATCCCGTCTGAGCGACGGCCGTAATTAGCGCTCGCCCCACCCTGCGGGCCATCCTGCCGGTTGGACCATCCCCATCTCCCCGCGCTGCCGCCTGAACCGCGCCGGGGCGGGAACCGAACTTCGCTCCGACGCCGGCTTTGATTGACCGGCATGCTGTCAATGGTATCGAATCACTTCTCCCGATTCTTTTCTTCTCCATCATATGATGACCCCGTCGTTGCGCATCCGTTCAACCGCATGGAATCCAACCCTGGGACTGGCCGGCTTGCTCGTGTTCTTTTGCCTGTTCCCGTCGGCGCGCGCCGCCGAGGCTGAGCCGAACCTGATCGCCAATCCTTCTTTCGAACAGGGCACCGAACAACCGGCCGGCTGGCAGGCTCTCATCACAGCCGGCGCCACGCTGGAGCGGGTGACTTCGATGGCCCACACCGGCTCGGCCGCCATCCATATCCGCTGCGACGCCCAGGGCGCCAAGGAGTACCCCGCTTTCAAGTTCCGCCTGGATCAGGTTAAGCCCGGCGAGCAGTATCGCGGCTCGGTCTGGGTCCGCACCCAAGGTTTGATCGGCCGGGGCGGCTTTCCGGTCATCGAATATAACCGCGGCAACGAGCGGCTCTCGTATTCGGCGGGCCAGAACTCCCCGCTCGGCGACAGCGAGTGGCGGCAGTTGATCATCTTTGGCGAAGTGCCCGAGGGAACCACCGAGATCTTCTTCTGCCTGATGGTTCATGGCCAGGGCGATGTCTATTTCGACGACGCCCGGCTGGAACGGGTCAAAGAAGCCCCGCCGCCTTTCAACGGCGACCGGCTGCATCTGACCCTCCACCCCGAACGGGTGCTCTGCCCCGACTTTCTCGGATGCGGCGCCCAGGGCGACTACTTCCTGACCTGCGACTTCAACACCAGCCACGGCGTGACCCAGGCGGACCGCGATCTCGTCAACGCCCGCGTCGCCGCCATGCGCCCCCAACTGATGCGCACCTTCTTCAATTACAAGTGGTGGGAACCCGAGGAGGGGCGGCAAACCCCCGACAGCCAGGAAATGCGCGATTACGTCGGATGGTGCCGTTTCCTCAAAAGCATCGACTGCCAGGTGCTGGTCAACCCGTTCGGCGATTATTTTGCCTACAGCTCCTGGATGCAGCTCGACCCCAGCAGCAAACTGCCGGGACCGGCCAAGCGAGAGGCCATGGTCCGTTCGCTGGTGGATCTGCTCGAACACCTGCGGCACAAGGAGGGGCTGGACAACGTCCGCTACGTCGCGCTGATGAATGAGCCGGACAATGACGACTGGCGGCGCGTCGATCCCGATGAATTTGTCCGTCTTTACCGCCTGCTGGATCACATGCTGCGCCAGCGCGGCCTCCGCGACGAGATCCGTGTCATCGCCGTCGACGGCAGCGATTGGAGCCTGGCTTACCCCGGCACCTGGTTCCACGAGATCGTCACGCGCGGGCTGGACTACGCTGACGCCTGCGCCGTGCACACGTACGGCCACAAAGGTGTTCCCTCGCTGATGCCGTGGATCCGCTCGCGCCGGGAACTGATCCAGGCCCAGGCTCCCGCCGGCCGGCCGCCGCTGCCGCTCATGATCACCGAATTCAACACCTACGGCGACACCTTCACCAACCCGGAGAACCACACGTACGAAAACGGCCTGTTTCTGGCCGACTTCGCCGTGACCGCCCTGCGCGAGGGGACCGCCAGCGTGTTGATGTGGTGTCTGTTCGACACCCAATACGACGATCAACACCGGCAGGAATACGGGCTGTGGCGATACAAGGACGCCGACTGGGCGCCCCGGCCGGGGTTCTACTCCTGGTCGCTGCTGACCCGCTTTACCCGACGGGGCAGCCGCATCGTGGCCGTCGAATCCGAGCCGGCGGCCCCCGGCGTACGTGCCGTGGCGCTGGTCTCGCCCGAAGGCAAACAAACCGTGCTGGCGGTCAACCGTTACCACCGGCCGATCGAAGTGAAACTGACCGGCGGATCGAGCGGGCCGATCGAGCTGCGCCGTTACGAATTTACCCGGACAGCCGTCGCGCAAGCCGGGGCACAGATGCTCAGTCCAGCAGGCATATTGACTCTGGGCCGCGACGCCCCGCCCAGCTTGATCCTGCCCGCCGAATCCTTCGTGCTGCTGACCGAACTGGAATAAACCTTCCGGCGAGAATTCACGCTCGCCTCCCGGCCCCCCACCGGTGCATACTACAGGCGCCGCCGAAGCCGATGGCCGGTCTTGGCCGGCAACCTGCAACCGAGGATATAGCCATGAAACTGCGACCCTTCCCGGCAACTTCTCTTGGAGCAATCGTCCTGACTGGACTCATCTGCAGCCTTTCGCCCCCCACCCGCGCGCAATCCGGACCGGAGACCAAGTCGACCGTCGGCACATTCAGCCGCCCGATGATCGCACAGGTGTTCTATCGCTCGGAACTTTGGAAAGAGCAGGTGCGGACCCTGGCCGGGGAGCAGAACGAGGCCGCCCGGGCCGGCGACGCCGCCAAGGTCGACCAGATTGACCGCCAGCTCAATGCCATGCAGGCGCTCGCCCAGAAGCAGCTCTCCGGCGATATCCCGCTGAAGAACATCTACGACCTGCTCAAGGCCGAATGGCCGGCCATCGCCCAGGAGGCCGGCGTCGACTTGATCGTGGAACCGCCGCTCTACCAGGCGCCGGGGGCGCGCGTTGTCGACGTCACCCCGTTCATCGTGAAACGCTTCGCGGGGAAAAAGAACTGAGCCAATTGCCGGCAGACAAGACCGGCGGGGGTCGGGCGACCCCGCCCTACAACAACCTCTGCATCCGAAATTGCAGGGCGCAGCCCCTCGACAGGCTCGGGGCCTTGAGCGAAGTCGAATAGGCAAGCCTGCGCCCCTACGCCCCGCCAGGCTTTTCGGACAACCGGCAACCGCCTTACGCGCCGGCCGGGGCCGGCGACGGATTTTCCACCTCCGGCAGGGAGGTGCGGGTCAGGCGCACCGCGTCGGCCACGGCCTCGGCCTCGCCGCGCTCGTGGTTGAAACGCATGGAAACGGTCTTCGACACGCCCCGCTCCTCCATCGTCACGCCGTAGATGCCGTTGGCCGCGGCGATCGTGCGCTTGTTGTGCGTGATGATGAGGAACTGCGAATCCTTGGTGAAATGCCGCAGCAGCTTGGTGAAACGGCCGATGTTCGACTCGTCGAGCGGCGCGTCGAGCTCGTCGAGCAGGCAGAACGGCGAGGGCTTCACCATGTAGAGCGCAAAGAGCAGCGCAACGGCGGTCAGCGTCTTCTGGCCGCCCGAAAGCAGCGAGATGCTCTTCAGCCGCGTCCCGGGCGGCTGGGCCACGATCTCGATGCCGCTCTCGAGAATGTCCTCGGCCTGGATCAGCTCCAGATGGGCCCGTCCGCCGCCGAACAGCGTCTGGAAGGTGTATTCGAAATTCTTCCGGACCTGCCCGAAGGTGACTTCAAACTGCTGCTGGGAGGTGCGGTTGATTTCGTCGATGGCCTTGAGGAGTTCGGCCCGGGCGCTGGTGAGATCGTCGCATTGCGTCCGGAGAAAATCGTACCTTTGGCGCAGCTCGGCGTATTCCTCGATGGCGACGAGGTTGACCGCCCCCATGCTGCCGAGCCGCTGGCGCAGCGCCTCGGCCGCGGCCTTGACCTCTTCCCAGTTTGTTTGATCGAGCGCGGCAAGGTCGGCGGGAGTCGGTTCGCCTTTCTGCTTTTTGGTTTTGCGCCTGGCGCCTGGCGCCTTGGATTTTCCCCCGTCCCCGGTCGCCTCTCCGGTCTCCGGTCTCCGGTCTCCGGTCTCCGCTTCTTCCTCGTCATCGAGATCAAGGGGCTTGAGATCCGGTGGATCATCCTCGGCGTGCCAGAGCAGGAGCTTCCAATCCGTCGCCGCAAGGTCGGCCTGAAACTCGTGCTGCACCTCCTCGGTGATGAACTGGAGCCGCGAACGGGACTCGGCGAGCTTCACCTCGCCGCGGCTGAGCTCCTCCTGCCGGGCGTCGGTCTGCGCGCGCAGATCCTGCTGGCCGGCCTCGATCACGGCGATCTGCTGCTCGATTCCGGCCAGTTCGCCGCGGATCTTCTCCACCGACTCCTGGGCGACCGCGAGCGTGCGGCTGATCTCGCCGGCGCGCGCCAGTTGGGCGGCCGCGTCCTGCTCCAACGCGGCGGTCTGCTCGGTCCAGACCTCGATCTCCTGCTGCCGCTGCGCCAGCAGTTCGCCCATTTGGGCCCGGCGGCGCTCCATTTCGCCCAGGCCGCGGTCGAGCACCTCGACCTTCTGCCGGCGCTCGGCCAGCTCGAGGCGCGCCTGGGTCAGCGTCTCCTTTTTCTGATCGCGATCGGTCCGAAGGGCGTCGATCTGGCCTTCGAGGGCCTCGATAGCCTGCTTCTGCGCCGCCACCTTTCCCTCGGCTTCGGCCAGGCCGGCCTGGGCGCGGACCAGGCGTTGCTCCGCCTCGACCCGAGCCTGCTCAAGGGCGGCCAGTTCGCGCTCCATGCGCTGGATCCGGCCGGCCACCTCCTCGCTGGCCTTGTCGGCGTTGCGCGTCTCGGCCTGCACGGCGGCCACCTGCTGCGTGGCGGCCAGCACCTGCTTGCGCCGCTGTTCGAGCGCGGCCTCGGCGGCGGTCAGGGCCGCGTTCAGCTTTTCAATGAGCGCGCGCTGCTCGTCATGCAGCTGCTGGTCGCGGGCCAGTTCCCGGGCCGTCTCGCGCAGGTCGATCTCGCGCTGGACGATGCCGCCGGCCGGCTTGCGCTGATGACCGCCGTAAATGAGCCCGCGCCGGTCGACCAGCTCGCCCTTCGGCGTGGCCACGAGGAGAAACGTGAAGCCGGGGTTCGTCCGCCAGAATTCGAGAAAGGCCGGCAGGCTGTCCGCCACGTAGCACGCGGCGAGCAGGCCGGTGATGGGATGCGCGGGATCGAGGCGGGTCAGCGCCACCGTGGCCGGCTGCAGAAACGCCGGCAGCCCGGCGGCGGGGCCTTCCGCCGCGCGACCGCCGGTTTCCGCGATCTGCAGGCACGCGCGGCCGATCTTCTGCTCCTCCAGCGACGCGAGAATCTGCTGGGCCACGGGCAGGTCGGCCACGGCGATGGCCTCGGCGGCGGCCCCGAGCAGTGTCTCGAGCGCCTGGCCGAACTCCGGCTTCACCTCCAGCCCCTGCGTGATGGGCGCGATCGGGCGGCCGGCCAGGACGGAGTCGAGCCGGCCCTGCAGGAGCGCCTTGGCGCCCTCGCCGAAACCCTCCCACTTTTCATGCAGCTGCTGCAGGAGGCGCAGCCGCGCGGCGCGCTGAGCCAGCGTGCGGTCGAGCTCCTGCAGGCGGCGCTGTCCCTCCCGGAAACGCTGCGTGGACTCCTGCAGGGCATGCTGGGCGGCCTGCAGGTCGTTGTGGGCCCGGCTTTGGTCGATCCGCGCGGCCTCGAGGCGCCGCTGCTCCTCGTCCGCGCGGGCCGCGGCCGCGGCCTGGGCCTGGTGCACCTCCGCGATCTGCGCGGCGAGTTCGTCGTGCCGCACGACGCTGGTTTTCGATTCGACCTCGTAGCCCGAACAGTCCGTGCGCAGGCGCGCCACGGCGCTCTCGCGCTGGAGCAGGGCGAACTTCGCCTGCTGGAGCTGCTGGTCGAGCCGGCCCAGCTCGCCCTCGACGATGGCCAGTTCGCGGTTGCGCTGCTGAAAAACGGCATCGGAGCTGCCGAGCAGGTTGAGCTGGAGCTGCTTGTCCTGCGCCCCGCTGTCGACCTGGGCCGACACCTCGCGCAGCTGCATCTCCAGCTCGGCCAGGTCGTCGCGACCCGACTGGATGCGTTCCTCGAGGCCGGTCCGCTTGATGCGGGCGACCCCGGCCTGGTTCTCGGCCTGCTCCTTCTGGGAACGCAGGTCAAAGACGGCCTGCTGCGCCTCCTGCACCCGCTGGTTGTAGTCGCTGCGGCGCGCCTTGATCTCGTTCAGTTCGCGCTGGTGCCCCTCCAGCGTGGCGCGCTGGGCTTCCGTCGCGCCCCGGAGGGCGGACACGTCCGCCTCCAGTCCGGCGATGGTGGCGCTGAGCTGGCCCCACTGCCACGCGCTGTGGGCGAGGCTGAGGTGGCGCAGCCGGAAGCTCAGGCGCTTGTAGCGCATGGCCTTGGAGGCCTGGCGGCGCAGGCTGCCGATCTGGCGGCCGACCTCGGCGATCACGTCGGTCACACGCGCCAGGTTCTGATCGGTCAGCGCGAGCTTGCCGAGGGCCTCGCGGCGCTGGCTCTTGTAACGCGTGATGCCCGCGGCCTCCTCGAAAACGGCGCGGCGCTCCTCGGGCTTCGACGACAGCACCTGGTCGATCTGCCCCTGGGCCATGATCGAGTAGGACGTGCGGCCGACACCCGTATCCATGAAAAGCTTGTGGATGTCCTTGAGGCGGCAGGACTGGCCGTTGAGAAAATAGTCGCTCAGGCCGTCACGCGACGTGCGCCGCAGGATCTCGACCTCGTGAAAATCGGTGCCGAGCTGCTGCTCGCACTCGGTCAGGAGGAGGGACACCTCGCAAAGATTTTGCGGCCGGCGGGTTTCGGCGCCCTCGAAGATGACATCCTGCATCTTGCCGCCGCGGAGGGCCTTGGCGCTCTGCTCGCCCAGCACCCAGCGAACGGCGTCGGCGATGTTGCTCTTGCCGCAGCCGTTGGGGCCGACGATGGCAGTGACGCCGGATTCGAAGCGGAGGATGGTGGGATCGGCGAAGGACTTGAAGCCGTGGAGCTTGAGCGCCTTGAGGTACATGCGACTTGAAGGTGCAAACTAGAGTGGGGTGAAATTGCGACCGCAATGGGAAAGTGCATCGACTTGTTCACACGGCATTCGTCGGATCACGGCGCTTCGGTGGCCGGCCGGGAGCCGGCCGCGGGCGGGGCGAAATCCGCGGTCAATTGCCCGGCCCCAATAAAGCTCTTTCCCCTGCAGCAAATTTCCGGTAGTAAAGTCGCCTGCGGCGCATCGTCATGGCCCGACCCTGGTCGGGCGGCATGGCCGTCACCCTTCGCTCCACCCCACCACGACCGCCCCGCTCATCCATGAAGCTGATCATCGCCATCATCAAGCCCTTCAAGCTCGAGGAAGTGAAGGAAGCCCTCTTCGGCATCGGCATCGAGGGTATGACCGTCACCGAAGTCAAGGGCTTTGGCCGCCAGAAGGGGCATACGGAGATCTACCGCGGCAGCGAATACACCGTCGATTTTCTCCCCAAGGTGAAACTGGAGATCGCGGTGGATGACGAGCTCGCCGCCAGAACGGTTGAGGCCATCGTCAAGTCCGGCAAGACGGGCAAGATCGGCGATGGCAAGGTCTTCATTGCGCCGCTCGATGAAACGGTCCGCATCCGCACCGACGAGCGGGGTCCGGCCGCCGTCTAGAGCAGATTAAATTGAAGCGTGGCCGTAAAAGTAGCGCAGGCTTCCAGCCTGCATCAGTCGAGGGAGCAGGCAGGATGCCTGCGCTACCCGAGACCAAGACGGCTACAAAAAAACTTAAATCGCTGTAGCCCGGCGCATTTTCCCTGCTCCTTTTTTCCACCACAGGAGCCAGCAGAACGCATTGCTTACTGGGTGTCCCACGGCAGGCGGACTTGCACCCGCGGGTGTTTCCAGATTTGGAACACCTCGAACATCTTGCCGGGATTGAGGATGCCGCGCGGATCCAGCGCGCGCTTGACGGCGAGCATGGCCCGCACCTGGGCCGGCCGGTGCTGGAGTCGCAGGAACGGCGTCTTCGCCAGGCCGATGCCGTGCTCGCCCGAAATCGCGCCGCCCATCGCCACCACCGTCTCCATCAGGCATTGCACGGCCCGTTCCGCCGCCCGGCTTTCGGCCGGACGGTCGGGGTGAAAGAGGATGTTCACGTGCAGGTTGCCATCGGCCAGATGCCCGAAGGTGGGAATGGGCAGGCCCGACTGCCGGCGCAGGCGGTCGAGGAAACGGGCGAAGCGTTCGTACTGTCGCATCGGGATGACGATGTCCTCGTTGAGCTTGGCATCGCCGAGCTGGTACATCGCGCTGGAGCACTGGCGGCGCACCGCCCAGAGCTGCTCGGCCTCGGCGCGGCTGCGCGCCTCGCGGAAGGCCGCGGCGTACTGCTGCGCCCACGCCAGGACCTCCAGCTTCTGGTCGTCGATCTCGTTCACCGAGCCGGCGAGTTCGATCAGGATGACCGAGCGGCCGGCCTGGCCGGGAAATACGCTTTTGCCGGTGGCGCGCTCGACGCATTGCACGCTGAACCGGTCGATGAACTCGCAGATCGCCGGCTGGATGCGCCGCGCAAACAGGGCCCGGGCGGCGCCGAGGGCGGACGTCTCGCCCGGAAAGGCCGTCAGCAGCGTCCACCGGACCGGCGGCAGCGGGATGAGCTTGAGCACGGCCTCCGTCACCACGCCGAGCAGGCCCTCGCTGCCGATCCAGAGGTCGCGGAGGTTGAAGCCTGCGGAAAACTTTTTCGTGGCCGTGCCCCACTCCACCGCTTCGCCGGTCGGCAGAAAGCCCTTCAGCGCGAGCACATAGTCGCGGGTGACCCCGTACTTGCCGCCGTGCATGCCGCCGGCGTTGCAGGCGATGTTGCCGCCGATCGTGCAGTACTCCCGCGAAGACGGATCGGGGGGATAAAACCAGCCCTGCGCCTCGGCCGCGGCCTTGACCGCGGCATTGGTCGCGCCGGCCTGCACGTGGGCCAGCCCCGCCTCGGCGTCGATGCGGACGCGGCGCAGGCCGGTCAGGTCGACCACCCAGCCGCCGTGCCGGGGCGACGCCGAACCGGTGAGCGACGTGCCGCGGCCGCGCACCGTGACCGGCACCCGATGACGGTTGGCCAGCGCGAGTACCGCACCCACGTCGGCGATCCGGCGCGGCCGGATGACGGCGGCGGGCAGAAACGACAGCTTGGCGCTGTCGAACGACGCCTCCCACCGGGTCTTCTCGTCGGTGCGGACGGCGGCGCCGAGCCGGCGTTTGAGCTGCGTGGTGGCGGCGGAGAGCAAGGCCATGATCAAGGAGTGGAACTAACACACAGTTCCCCGGGGTTGGCAAGGGACGGCTGCCTGATTTGAATCCCCAATTCAGACACTCTCTTGGACAAGAGAACCCCCGCTTAATCCTGAAGGATACGCTCAGCCAGCGTAAGTGACGAAGAGTCTCCGTTTCCGGTCCAGTCAAACCGAAGCCTGTAAGTTTGTGTTGGAATATTACTGCCGCAGAGTGCGACTGTGAGGATATACGTGCCCGGCGCAGAGAACACGTCTCGCCCAGACCCAGTCCTGAGAGTCAGTTCTCTCCCATACTTACTGGGAGCGAAAACCTGCTGAGGAGTGTGCTGAATCCCGATGACGAGCACATCGAGAAATTCACGCGCCCTTGGACTCAGCGTCTTGCTCAATGCATCCGGCTCGTGTGATCGCGCATATGGCAACTGCTCCACATCGTGGTCCCTGACTACTGCCCCGTCTTTCTCAATCTTCAGCAACTTCCCGAAACAACCAGTTGCGGGTTGCGTCCAATTCAAGGTAACAGCCACGCGAAAAAATTGATGAGAGGCGCCATCCCTTCCCGTGTGACATCCGGAGATTTGCTCGTTGCACTCAACGGTGAGCTTGAGCCTGTTCCGTTCTTCTAGATCCAACACCTTCTTTCGTTCTCTCGCCCAAAGGTCATATGCCGTGAAAATAACGGCGAGTACAGCAAACGCCCACCATACGAACTTCCAGTGAGCGTCAAAAGGCGTGGCGGAAAGCACAACAGCCAGCACCATGAAGCCACTGGTCACTTTTCCCGCCCAATGTCGCCAAAATGCTCCAATAAACTGTCGCCCGAGGGACCGCGTGATTTGCTGAGGCGCCATACGATCCGCTGATAAACAAGTTCGCCGAAGTGGTCGAGGTACATTCCGCACCTCCGTCTCGATCAAGTTGCGGACGGATACTCAAACTAGGACACCACCTTAGGCCACCGGCGAATGCGCTTCCCTCCATCGCCCCGGGCGGCAAAATGGGATCGGTCATCATGGAGACGGAATCCCCGCTGTATGCCGAAATTCTTCGCCACCTGCTGACGGTCGGCGGCTTTCTGCTCGCGGTCTTCCTGATCGCCCGCCTCATGAGCGAAAAACGGCAGCCGGGCAACACCGTGGCCTGGCTGCTCGGCATCGTGCTCATTCCCTACGTGGGGGTGCCGCTGTATTTGCTCTTCGGAGGCCGCAAGCTCCAACGTCTGGTGGCGCGGAAGTCGCGGCTGTCACCCGTGCCGTCGGCGGTGACCGCCGTCACCTCCCCGGTCGCGACCGGAGCCATCGCGCAGGCCCTGGTCCGCGAGGGCGGATGCGCGCCGGTGGGCGGCAACGCCGTGCGCTTTCTCACCCGCGGCGATGAGGCGTACGCCGAACTCGAACGGCAGATCCGCGGAGCCCGGCAGACGATTCATCTGATGACTTTCATCCTCGGCCGCGATGACACGGGGAAGCGGATCGTGGAATTACTGGCCCAGCGCGCCCGCGAGGGGGTGAAGGTCAGGCTGCTGCTCGACGCCGTCGGCTGCTTCCTGAGCAGCCGCGGTTTCGTGGATCCGATCCGGCGGGCCGGCGGTGAGGTGCACCGTTTCATGCCCGTGCTGCCGTTGCAGTGGCGCGGCTCGGCCAACCTCCGCAACCACCGCAAGATTGCCGTGTTCGACCAGCAGAGCGCCATCCTCGGCGGACACAATCTGGCGATCGAGTACATGGGGCGGCTGCCGCTGAAAAAACGCTGGCGCGACTTTGGCGCGGTCATCGAGGGTCCCGCCGTCGAGCTGCTGAACGAGGTTTTCCTCGCCGACTGGTGTTACGCGAGCGGCCAGTCGGTCGACACGCTGCACGCGGAGAGCGGCGCCCCGGTGCTCGAGCCGCGCGGCGCGTGTGAGCTGCAGGTGATCGCCAGCGGACCCGACGTCACGGGCGATCCCTTGTACGAGGGCATCCTTTCATTCCTCCAGGAGGCGAAGCGGCGCATCTGGATCATCACGCCGTATTTCATCCCCGACGAGGTGATCTTCCGCTCGCTGCTGGTCAAGGCCCGCACGGGACACGAGGTGAAACTCGTGGTGCCGGCCCGCTCGAACCATCCGATCGCCGACCAGGCGCGGCGCCACTACCTGCGCGAGTTGCAGAAGGCCGGCGTGCAGGTGCTCCTGTACCGGCCCGGCATGATGCACTGCAAGGGCATGATCATCGACGACCGCGTGGGTCTGCTCGGCTCGGCGAACTTCGATTTGCGCTCGCTCTTCGTGAACTTCGAGATCGGCGTGTTCGTCTATTCCGAGCCCGAGGTGCACGCCATGCGCGCCTGGGCCCAAGAACTCATGGGCCACAGCCATCCGCTGGCGGCGGGGAAACCCTCGCGCCGCCGCCTGCTCGGCAACATCGCCGAGGACGTCAGCCGGCTGCTGGCGCCGCTGCTGTGACGCCGGAATCTGGAAAGCGCGACCAAGCTTGTAGGGGCGCAGTCTTGCTGCGCCCGCCTCGCTATTCGCCGACGGCCAGCGACGGCGGAATCGGCAACCCAATCCACTCGCACGGCGGCACCGCTCCGGGATTCAGCTGCGACATGAACAGGAAGGTCTCCGGCCGCGGACAACGCCAATGCGGCCATGCCTGATCCGCAGCAATCAACCCCGCCCGATACGGATTGAGGAACACATAGAGGCCGTAGGACTCCATCGACTCCGCGAGCCGAAGCCGGTGCTCGAAGAAATCCCTCTGCCAAACGAGCCCGGCGGCACCTAGCACCGGCCGGGTTTGCGCTTTAAACCGCGCCACAACCCGCCCCAGTGACAATCGACTTCCGAGAGTGAGCACCCAATGGAAATGATCTGGCATTATCGTGAACGCCCAGGTTTCGGAGTCTCCGCCTTCGTCCGACCGGCGGATAATGTCGCTCAGGGTCGCGGCAATTGCAGCCTCCGTCAAACCCAGGGTCCGAAAGCGCGTGCAGCAGGTGATGAAATAATTCGTTCCGGGCTGCGACCAGCGATGGGCCGAGAGCGCGTCCGTTCGGCGCGGTTGCATAGGGGGTACCGGTCAGTTTGGCGATTTTGGTGGGCGCAGCAAGTCTGCGCCCCTACGGCAACGTCGCCGAGGACGTCAGCCGGCTGCTGGCGCCGCTGCTGTGAGGCCGGATGGATGCAATCGGGCGCAGCCAGCCTGCGCCCCTACGCCCGCCCGGCTCTGGATGGGATCGCCTGCAACTGTCATCCGGCCTCCGGCTTCCGGCCTCCGGTTCCTGTTTTCTCCTCCTCGAGCAGGAGCTTGTACTCGACGGCGTCGCGGAGCGCCTCCCAGGAGGCCTCGATGATGTTGTCGCTCACGCCGACCGTGCCCCAGATTTCCTGGCCGTCGGTGGTTTCGATCAGCACGCGGGTGCGGGAATTGGTGCCGCGCCGGCTGTCCAGGATGCGCACCTTGTAATCGCTCAGGGCCGTGTCCTTGATGACCGGATGGGCTTTCTCGAGGGCGAGGCGCAACGCCTTGTCGAGGGCGCCGATCGGACCGACGCACTCGGCCACGGTGTGGACGGGTTTGCCGTTGACCTTCAGTTTCACCGTGGCTTCGGCCACAACCGAGGACTCCGGCCCGCGCCGCTCGATGATCACGCGGTAGCCCTCGAACGTGAACGAGGGCACGTGCCGTTTCAGCCATTTGGCCAGCAGCAGCTTCAGGGAGGCGTCGGCCGCCTCGAATTCGTGCCCCTCGAATTCCAGCTGCTTCAGTTCCTCGATGATCTCCTTCAACTCCGGCGCCTTCTCGTCGAGGGCGAAGCCCAGTTCCTTCGCCTTCATGACAATGCTGCTGCGGCCGGCCAAGTCGGATACCAGCACCCGCGTGCGGTTGCCGACCGTGGCCGGGTCGATGTGCTCGTAACTGCGTGCGACCTTCTGGGCGGCGTTGGCATGGAGGCCGCCCTTGTGGGCAAAGGCCGAGGTGCCGACAAAAGGCTCCTTCGGATCCGGGCGCTGGTTGGCCAGCTCGTCGAGGTAGTGGGAAAGCTCGCGCAGCTGCGGCAGGTTGGGGCGGCAGAACGCAGTGCGGTCCATCTTCAGGAAGAGGTTCGGCAGGATGGTCGTGAGGTTGGCATTGCCGGTGCGCTCGCCGTAGCCGTTGATCGTGCCCTGCACGAGCGTGGCGCCGGCCGCGATGCCGGCAAGCGAGACCGCCACCCCGAGGCCGCTGTCGTTGTGACAGTGCACCCCCACGCTGCCGCCGCCGAATTCGCGCACGACCCGGGCAACGGTTTCCTTGAGGTCGTCAACCAGCGTGCCGCCGTTGGTGTCGCACAGCGTGAGGTTGTCCGCGCCGCCCCGCTTCGCCGCGGCCAGGGTCCGGAGCGCGTAGTCAGGGTTATTCTTGAAGCCGTCGAAAAAGTGCTCGGCATCGTAGATGACCTCGCGGCCGTGGGCGACGAGGTGGCGCACCGAGTCCTCGATCATGGCCAGGTTCTCCTCGGCGGTGGTGCGCAGGATTTCGGTGACGTGGAGCAGCCAGGTCTTGCCCACGATGGTCACGACGGGGGTCCCGGCATCGACCAGCACCTTGAGCTGCGGATCGTGGGCGGCGGTGGCGCCCGCCCGCCGGGTCGAACCGAAGGCGGCGACCCGGGCGTGGCGGAGTTTCAGCTTGCCCACCTCGGCGAAGAAGGTGATGTCGCGCGGGTTGGAGCCGGGAAAGCCGCCCTCGATGTAGTCGACGCCGAACTGGTCGAGCCGCTCGGTGATGAGGAGCTTGTCGGTCACGGAGAATGAGATGCCCTCGCCCTGCGTGCCGTCGCGGAGAGTGGTGTCGTAGATCTTGAGCGGTGGGTTTTTCATAAAAAAGCCCCGGGGTTCTGGCCCGGGGCATTGAGAGTGACGTGCGAGTTAACGCGGTGGCTTACGCCATGTCTCCATGCCCGGGCCGGCGGCCCAGAATAATCGAGCCGATGATCGCGCTACGGATGGTGGAACTAAGCCTCATGACGCGGGAGTAAAACAATGGAAGGAAAGGTGAATCCCGGCCCAGTGTCCACCCTGTTTTTCCGGCTGTCCCGGGATCACGTCGGCACTGGCGATCGGGCTGACTGGCTATTATAGTAACACCCCCGCAGCGTACGCCGTGGGCAGTCTGCAAACTGGAGCGGCGACGCCCCGTCGCCGTTTTTCTCGGGAGCACGCGACGAGGGCGTCGCATCCCCATAAAATAGCCGGGCTAGCCCACGAGGAAGAGAGATCATCGCTTCGTACCGCCCGGCTGTTTACGGGCCCTTGGCCGGCGGCGCGTTGGTGATCGAAAGAATGTCCTGCGGGTTGAGGATATAGATGGGACCTTGATCCAATTCGACGATCAGGACGCCCGCCGCCGCCTTGACCGATTTGACGCTGACCAGGGTCACCACCGCCCCTTCCTTTCTCAGGGTCAGATAGACCGGCGTGGTGGAAATGCTCGGGAAGGCCAGTGCGTAGCCGCGGGCAAGTTCCTCGACCTCGGTGGCGACGTAGACGTTGACCGGCGGTTGGGCGCCGGGGACCGGCGGCTGGCCGAAGCCGGTGAGCGCAGCGGCCAGGAAGAGCAGCGTGGTGATCGTTTTCATGATGGGTGACCACGAATAAACACCGCGCAACGCCCCGGCGCAATACCCAGGCCGCATCCATGCCGTCGCAGTCGCAAAAAAAATCACGTAGCAACCGAGGTCGCGAGGCTGCATTGGGCGACTGACACCGCTGCTGACGTCGGCTGCTACCGCAAAACCATGAATGGATCACTGGTCAGGCAACGCGGGCAGGACGTCCAGCCAGCATTCTGCTGGACAGCAGAACGCCGCGGGCGTCATGGCTGACCGCCCTGTTCCACTACCTGCCAAGACGGCCGCGCCATTTTGAATAAGGAACCTGGAGACGAAGTCCGACAGGTTCCTACACCCCGTGCTGCCCGATGAACGCCTTGATGGTGGTGGCGGCGGCGCGCACCGGATGCTTGACGACGGGCCGGGACTTCAGGGCCTCGAGGCTGGAATGGATCGGCTCCTGGCCGATGGCAGCCCGGATCACCTCGGGAAATTTCGCCGGACTCGCTGTCGCCAGCACCACGCTCACCCGGTCGCGGCTGATCTCCTTGAAACCGCAGGCCGTGTGCGGATCGCAGACATAGCCGTACTTGTGGTAGATGTGCCTGATCAGGCTGCTGATCTCGGCGTCGGTGCAGCGCGAGGCGGTGAAGCTGTCGGCGTCGAAATGCTCGAAACGGTAGGTGCCGGTGTCCTTGATCGCCTGCATGACCTCCCGGACGTGCACCGGATCGCGGCCGGCGTGATAGTAGAGGAAGCGCTCGAAGTTCGAGGCCACCTGGATGTCCATCGACGGCGCCAGGCTGGGCGCGACCGCGGTGACACGGTACTCGCCGGTCGTAAAGAGGCGGTAGAGGATGTCGTTCCGGTTGGTGGCGACCTTGAAGCCGCGGATCGGCACGCCCATCTGCTGCAGCATCCAGCCGGCGAGGACGTTGCCGAAATTGCCCGTGGGCACGACGAACTCGACGTTGAGCCGCTTCTCCTTGGGCAGGCGCAGCCAGGCATAAAGGTAGTAGACGCACTGGGCCAGCACCCGCACCAGGTTGATGGAGTTGACCGCGGACAGCCGGTGTTTTTCGCGGAAGGCCTGGTCGCCAAACACCTCCTTCAAAGCCGCCTGCGCATCGTCGAACGTGCCGTCCACCGCAAGCGCGAACACGTTGGCCGCGCCGGTGCAGGCCATCTGCCGCTCCTGCAGCGGGGCCACGCGCCCGTCGGGATAGAGGATGAAGATGGCCACGCCGGGCTTTCCCAGCAGTCCGTGGATGGCCGCCGCGCCGGTGTCGCCCGAGGTGGCGCCGAGCACGTTGAGAGTCTGGCCGCGCACCCGGCACTGGTGCTCGTAGAGATTGCCGAGCAACTGCAGCGCGAAATCCTTGAAGGCGAGCGTCGGCCCGTGAAACAGCTCGAGGACAAACAGGTTTTCGCCCAGCTGCTCGAGGGGGGCGATGCCGGGGTGCGTAAAGCCGCGGTAGGAGCGCACAATGATGTCCTTCAGCGCCGCCGCGTCCACGTCGGTGGCGAACCGGCGGAGGAATTCGTGGCAGAGATCCGCATAGCCAAGTCCGGCGAAGCGCACCAGATCAGCCGAAAGATCCGGCAGCGTTTCCGGCAGAAACAGGCCGCCGTCGGGGGCCAATCCGATCGCGACCGCCTCGGAGAAGCCGACCGGTCCGGTTTGCCCGCGCGTGCTGATGTATTTCATCCGGAAAAGTGGTAGCCGCAAAAAGGCGCAGGATGCGCAAAAATATGATGCGGATTTCGACTCTTCTTTGTGCCTTTTGCGCCTTCTGGAGGCAGTTCCAGTCTGTCTGGCTGAGCCGTACTCAGACGGCCTTGTCCAAGCCGAACGCCGCGTGCGCGGCGCGGGCCGCGTCGTCGGCGCGGGCCACGTTGATCACCACCGAGATCTTGATTTCGGAGGTGCTGATGAGCTCGATGTTGATGCCCTTGGCGGCCAGGGTCTGGAAGAGCGTGGCGGCCACGCCGCTGTGCGTCTTCATGCCGACCCCCACGACGGAAAGCTTGGCGATCTGGTCGTGGATGGCCACCTCCCCGCCCCCAAGCTCCGTGAACACCGGCGCCAGCGCCTGCCTCGCCCGGTGCGAATCCCCCTGCGGCACCGTGAAGGTGAGGTTGGCCACGCCGTTGCGTCCGACGTTCTGTACGATCATGTCGACGATGATGTTCGCGTCCGCCAGGGCGCGGAACACCTTGGCGGCCGAGCCCGGCTTGTCGGGAATGTTGCTGACGACGACCTTGCTCTGATCCTTGTCCACGGCCACGCCGCGCACGACGACCTGCTCCATATAGGCGACTTCTTCTTTCACGATGGTTCCCGGGTTGTGATTGAACGATGAGCGGACTTCAAAGACGACGTTGTATTTCTTGGCGAATTCGACGGAGCGCGACTGCATGACCTTGGAGCCGCTGCTGGCGAGCTCCAGCATCTCGTCGTAGCTGATCTCATCCAGCTTGCGGGCCTCCTTGACCACGCGCGGATCGGCGGTGTAGACGCCGTCGACGTCGGTGTAGATCTCGCACCGGTCCGCCTGGACGGCGGCGGCGAGCGCGATGGCGGTGAGATCGGAGCCGCCGCGGCCGAGGGTGGTGATCTGGCCGTCCTCGTTGATGCCCTGGAAACCGGCGACGATGACGACCTTGCCGGCCTTGAGGTCGTGCTCGATCGGGCGGGCGTTGATCGTCTTGATCTTGGCCTTGGTGTGCGCCCGGTCGGTGAAGATGCCGGCCTGCGCTCCGGTATAGGACACGGCGTCGACCTGGAGCGCATGCAGCGCGATCGCGGTGAGGGCGATGGTCTCCTGCTCGCCGGTGGCCAGCAGCATGTCGAGCTCGCGTTCGCTGGGATGCGGGTGGATCGCCCGGGCGCGGGCCAGGAGCTCGTTGGTGACGCCCGAGCGGGCCGAGACGACCACGACGAGCTGGTGGCCCTCGTCGCGGACGGCCTTGATGCGCTCGGCGACCTTCTTGATGCGTTCGATGTCCCCCACCGAGGTGCCGCCGTATTTCTGGACGATGCGTGCCATGGATGGAATGCGGTCTAAAGTTGAAAGTCGAAGGTCGAAGGTCGGGACGGCGGAAAACCGGCGGTGGCCTTCATTCGTCGAAATCCCCGATGCGCAGCAGCAGCGGGGCCTCCAGCACACTGTCGAGCTGCGCGAGGCCGGCCAGCGTGGCGCGGATGGCCTGCTCGTTGCTCTGGTGGGTGGTGAGGATGAGCGTGGCCGTTTCCGGCCCCCGGTTGCCGCGCTGGATGACGCTCTCGATGCTCACGCGGTTCCGGGCCATGACCGTGGCGATCTGGGCGAGCACGCCCGGCTGGTCCCGGACCTCCAGGCGCAGATAATAACGGCTGCCGACGCTCTCCAGCGGCGCGAGCTGCACGCCCTGGCGGCCCCCGGCGTGGATCGCCGCAGCCTCGTCGGGCACCACGACCGACTTGCCGCTGGTGAGCAACGTGACGGCATCGGCGATGTCGCCGATGACGGCGCTGGCGGTGGCGTCCTGCCCGGCGCCGCAGCCGATGTAGAGCGTGGTGCCGGCCACGTCGCCGGTGACGGCGATGCCGTTGAAAACTCCGTCCACGCTGGCGAGCACGAGGCGGCGCGGCAGCAGCGTCGGGTGTACGCGGACGAAAAGCTGGTTGGTCTCAAAGTTGCGGGTGATGACCGCCAGCAGCTTGATGCCGTACCCGAGCTGCGCGGCATGGACGATGTCGGTCTGAGTGATCCGGGTGATGCCCTCAACGAGCATCTGGTCGGTCTTCACCCACACACCGTGGGCCAGGAAGGCGAGGATCGCCGCCTTGTGCGCGGTGTCCCAGCCCTGCACGTCGAGCGACTCATCGGCCTCGGCATAGCCCAGCCGCTTGGCCTCGGCCAGGGCGTCGGCATAGGAGATCCCTTCCCGCTCCATGCGGGTGAGGATGTAGTTGCACGTGCCGTTAAGGATGCCGTAGATGCGCCCGAAGCGGTTGGCGATGAGGCCCTCGCGCAGCGCCTTGATGATCGGGATGCCGCCGGCCACGCTGGCCTCGAAGAAATAGTGGCCGCCGCCCTTGCGCGCCGCGGCGAAGATTTCCGCGCCGAAGCCGCACAACAGCGCCTTGTTGGCCGAGACGACGATCTTGCCCTGCGCGAGCGCCGCGAGCGTGACGTCGCGCGCCAGGGTCGTGCCTCCGATGAGCTCGCACACGATGTGCACCGCCGGATCGGTGGCGACCGCCAGCGGATCGGTGGTCAGCTTGCCGGCGGGAATCTTGACCCCGCGGGCCTTGGCGGGATGGCGCACCGCCACGCGGTAAAGCTCGAGCTTCGAGCCCAAGCGGGCCTCGAGCAGGGCGCGGTTGCCGGAAAGATGTTTCCACACCCCCTGCCCGACCGTGCCGAGGCCGCAGAAACCGATGTTGATGACGGACGGTTTGCTCATGAATCCTTCTGGTCCGCCGGCCGGCGTTCCCAGCGGTGCTCGGTGCCGGCAATCAGGCGGCGGATGTTCGCATGGTGACGCAGGATCACCACCACGCCAAGCAGCGTGGCCACGATCTTGAGCATGAGCGGCAGGCCGAGCATCCAGGCCGCCGCCGGCACGGTGATCGAGGCCAGAATCGAGGCCAGCGAGACGTACCGCGAGGTGAAACAGATGACGAACCAGACGGCGGCTCCGATCAGAATCGGCGCCGGCATGAGCATCAGCAGCCCGCCCGAGGCCGTGGCCACGCCCTTGCCGCCCTTGAAGCGGGTGAAGCAGGAAAACGAATGCCCCAGCACCGCGGCCACCAGGCCGAGAACGGCCGCGGCGAGACTGCCATCGATCGCTCCGAGGTTCGAGCCGGCGTCATCCGTCGTGATCGCGGGATGCTGGAGCCGGGCATAGAGCAGCGGCCAGCCGGCCGCGACCGCACCCTTCAGCGCGTCGAGGACGTAGACGGTGTAGCCGGCCTTCGCTCCGAGCACACGCTTGACGTTGGTGGCGCCGGGATTGCCGCTGCCCACCTTGAAAATATCCACCCCCTGCGCCCGCGCCACGAGGTAGCCGAACGGGAGCGCCCCCAGCAAATAGCCGGCGACGACGGCGAGGAGGAAGAGGATCATGGGTGGTAGGGCGCGATCTGCTGGCCAGCAGATCGCGCCGGCCAGGCCATCGAGGAAGGCGGGTTAGGGATAACCCGCCCTGCCACAACAAGCGGCCCCGCGGTAGGACGCGTTATCCCTAACGCGCCGTTCCCTGATGAGCGTTGTGCCGGGTCAAGGATGACCCGCCTTACCTTGGGTTGCGCGTTCACAGTTGCACGAACTTCGCCAGCTTGATGGCCGGGTTCGACTTGATCTCCTGCCGGGCCGCCGGGCTCGGCTCGTTGTCGACGCGCACGACCATGTAGGCCGTGCCGCCGGGTGTCAGGCGGCTCAGCGACATGTCGGCGATGTTGACGCGGTCCTTGCCCAGGATCGTGCCCACGGTGCCGACCATGCCGGGCACGTCCGCGTTCTCGAGGACGAGCAGCTTGCCCTCGGCGGCGACCTCCACGTCGCGGCCGTTGATGGCCACGATGCGGGGGCGGTTGCCCTTGCCGATGAGGGTGCCGGCGGCCGAGTAGACCTTGCCGTCGGGGGCGACGGCCTCGACCTGGATGAGCTCGGTGTAATCGGAGTCGGAAGCCGGCTTGATGACTTCCACCTGCACGCCCAACCGCTGCAGCAGCACGGGTGCGTTGACGAAGTTGACCTCCTCGCCGCTGATGCGGCGCAGGAAACCCCGCTCGATGCTGCGCGTGACCGCGTTGGCGTCGAAGTCCACGATCCGGCCCCAGTAGGCGATGCCGAGGCGGTCGACCTGCGCCGGCGCGATCTGCTGCACGAGCGTGCCGAGCTTGGCGCCGAGGTCGAGATACGGACCCAGCACCTTGAGGGTGGCGGCGTCGATCGACGGCACATTGACGGCGTTGCGGATGACGCCGCCGCGGAGGGCGTCGGCGATGGCCTCGGCGATCTCGATCCCCACGCTTTCCTGCGCCTCGGCGGTCGAGGCGCCGAGGTGGGGCGTGAGGGTGACGTTGGGCAGCCGGCGCAGCTCGTGATCGGCGGCCAGGGGCTCGCCCTCATACACATCGAGGCCGGCGGCTGCGACCTGGCCCGACTTGAGCGCCGCGATGAGCGCCGCCTCCTCGATGATGCCGCCCCGCGCGCAGTTGAAGAGGCGCACGCCTTTCTTGGTCTTTGCCAGCGCCGCCGCGTTGATCATGTAGCGGGTCTGGTCGGTCAGCGGCATGTGGACGGTGATGTAATCCGATTCGCGCAGCAGCGGGTCGAGATCCATCTGCTCGACCTGCATGGCCTTGGCGCGGCTGGGCGCCAGGTAGGGGTCGTAGGCCAGGACGCGCATGCCGAAGGCCTGGGCCCGGCGGGCGACCTCGCCGCCGATGCGGCCGAGGCCGACGATGCCGAGCACCTTCCGGTAGAGTTCGCTGCCCGAAAAGCTCTTGCGATCCCACTTGCCCCCGCGCATGGACGCGGCGGCCTGCGGCACCGGGCGGGCGCCGCAGAGCATGTGGGTGAAGGTGAGTTCCGCCGTGGCGATGGTGTTGCCCGACGGCGTGTTCATCACCACCACGCCGCGCTCCGTGGCCGCCGTGACGTCGACGTTGTCGACGCCCACCCCCGCCCGGCCGACGACCTGCAGCTTCGGCGCCGCCGCGATGACCTCCGCCGTGATCTTGGTCTCGCTCCGGACGGCGATGGCCTGCACGTCCCTGACCAGTTCCCGGAGCTTGTCCGGCGGAGAGTTGTATGCCTCGATGACTTCGAAACCGGGCTGGTTGCGAAGATATTGCACTCCCTTGGGCGAGATCTTGTCAGCAACAAGGACTTTCATGGGTAAAACCTGACGCAAAAGTCCCCCGCCCCGGAACGCAACACTGGAGATCAAGCTGTTTCGGCGGCTGAAGGATTTGCCGCCCTGCGTAACGGGTTTCGATGGCGGGGCGTTTCCCGATCAATCAAACCAGCAAACCCGGTGGTTTGCGTTCTGCTGGCCCGCGTTGCGGCGGTGGGGCCAAACAGCAGAACGCGCCGGAATTCGCGTACTACCTTGCGACCTGGTATTGAGGCAGTGCGGGCTATCCTTGCCCGCTGAAAATAGTTTGCACCCCGGGTCGGTTCACCCCGTCGTACACGGTACGTTAGGGATAACGCGCCCTCCCAACCGAGGGAACTCTTTCCCTTTCCTTCTGACTAGGTCGCATGCCCGTAGGTATCCGTCACCCTCCGCTCCGCCGGCCCGGCCCTGCCGTCCACCGGCACCCTGCGACTCCCCGGCCGCAGCCTGCCTCCGCCGGGCGTGATCTGCGGCTCGACACGCTGCGCGGGTGGATGCTCGTGGCCATGGCGGTCAATCACCTCAACACCGAGCTGCGCGTTTTTACCGACCACGCCTTTGGCTTCGTTTCCACCGCCGAGGGTTTTGTGTTCCTCTCCGGCCTCGTCGCCGGCCTGGTGTACACCCGACGGGCCGTCGGTAATCCGGCTGCGGCCTGGCAGGATCGGGCGCGCCGGCGGGCCCGGGAAATCTACCTGTGGCATCTCGGCGGCTTCATGACCACTTTCCTCGGACTGCAACTGCTGGCCCTCCTGACCGGCAGGATTTCCACGACTTCACCGGCGCTTTTCTTCCAACATCCCGTCGCCGCGGTGCCCATGGGCGCATTACTGCTCTACCAGCCGGGGCTGTTCGACATCCTGCCGATGTACTGCGTCTTCATGCTGCTGCTGCCCACGGTGCTGGCCGGCCTGCAGGCCCGGCGCTGGGGCTGGATTTTCGCCGTCAGCGGCGGACTCTGGCTGCTCGCGCAAGCCGGCCTGCGCGATTACCTGCAAGCCGGGCTGGCCCGCTTCCTCCCGGTGAACCTGGGCGTTTTCGACCTGCTGGCGTGGCAGCTCCTCTTTGTGCTCGGTGCCTGCTTCGGCTACCACTGGGCGAAGCCGTCGCGGCCGTTGCTGTCCTTCCGGCCCGCGATGCTGCTGCTCTGCTTGGTCGTGGCGGTGCCGCTCTGGTTTCTGCTAAAGTACCAGCACCTCCCCTGGCCGGGAGTGACGATGGACATGGTGTGGGCCTGGGCTGACAAGGCTCACCTGGCTCCGCTCCGGCTCCTGAACTTCATCGTCGTCGCCTACCTGATCGCAGCCGTGGCCGTGCGGCGGCCCGGCTTCTTCGCGTTCCGGCCCCTCGCCTTTCTCGGACGACATTCCCTGGCCGTGTTCACGGTCCAAGCCGTCGTCTGCGCCTTGGTGCTGACCCAGCCGGATCTCTTCGCCACATTCGCCAGCCGGACCCTCACCGCCCTTGGGCTGGTCGCCGTGCTCTTCGCCACCGCCGGGATGCATCAGCAGCTTTCCACCTGGCGACGATCCGATGATCCGACCGGATCAGCGGATCGTCGAGTTTGGCCTGAGCCAGAATCATGTAATTGAACCATGTTCTCGCCTGCATTCTTTCAGGATGTTTGGCGGGGCTGCCGGAGCCCACTGGCAGGCAATTTCTCCTCCGCGTGGTTTCCTTCGCGCCACCCCGCGTTCATCTGCCGTTGAATTGAACGGGGGCATGGACCGGGTCGAGGCACCCGCGGGAGGAAGCATCGGCGGCCTGCATGTAGTCTTTTCAACCACGGGATCTTGCTTCTAGCCTGCCTCCCCTATGAGTACACAGCGAGCGCAGGGACCTAAGCCGGCGGACGGCCGCGGCCACGGGCATGACGATGCGGGAGGCAGGCTGGCCCGGCAGATCCGCTTCATCGTCGAGGTTGACAAGCTGAAGGAGATCTTCCGGCAAACCGTGCTCATCAACAGCCGCCGCGCCGAAAACGACGCCGAGCACTCCTGGCACCTCTGCCTCCTCGTCATCACGCTCGCCGAGCACGCCAACCGGCCGCAGCTCGACGTGCTGCGCGTGCTAAAGATGGTGATCATCCACGACCTGGTGGAGATCGACGCCGGCGACACCTTTGCCTACGACACGCAGGCCATGGCGCATCAGCACGAGCGCGAGGCGGTGGCCGCCGACCGCATTTTCGGCCTGCTGCCGCCGGACCAGCAGCACGATTTCCGCGCGCTGTGGGACGAATTCGAGGCGCGCCAGACGCCCGAGTCCAAATTCGCCGCGGCCGTCGACCGTTTCCAGCCCATGCTGCTCAACTGCCGCACCGAAGGCGCGGCGTGGCGCCGCCACGGCATCACCCGCGACCGCGTGCTCGCCCGCAACTCGTACATCGCCGAAGGCTCCGCCGCGCTCTGGGAGTTTGCGGAAAAGATGATCGCGGAGGCCGTCGCCGCGGGAAATCTGAAGGAATAGGAGGAGCCAGCGGCGTCGCGCCGACTTGTCGCGCCGAAGGCTTGGCAAAGGCGGAAGCGCTTGGGCGAAGACGGGAGGACGGTGGGAGACGTCAGAGATCAGATGTCAGACGTCAGTCATTTTGCCAAACTCGCCTGCCAGCCATAGCGCGCAGCGCGACGGCTGGAGAGAGTTTGGACGTAGTCGTTGGTCGCCATCATCCTCGCTCTCACCTGTCGCCATAGCCGGAAATCATGAAGTCTGCACGTGATCGCACATACCTCGCACTCGAACTCTGGCGAAATATCCGGACCGCTGTTGTTGCCAGTCACGACCTGCGGTTTCGACGGTTTCTGGATCCATGGATGGAACCGAATCGGTTACCGTGTAGCCGGCCCTATGCAACTCTCTCACGGCGCCTCTCAGACCTTCCGGGTGTTGTGGCAAGTGGCTGTCTGCAATAGCGAATTGGATCACGCCGAGCGGAATCGTTCGGCTCTCGCGCAGCTTGTCTACATAGTCGTCAAACTCATCCTCAGGAAACAAGGCACCTCCACCATCGAACATATCGAAATATCTCCTCGAAAGCGCAGGAGTAATTTCGATCTTCGTGCGATGAATCCAAGGCATCTCATTGAGATTTTCTTTGGGCGCAAGCCGGACGGCCAGTGCCCGCTGGGCCTCCGGCCGCGGCAATGGTTCTAATCCGAGAGGGAACACTTGACCGTGGCGCTGCAAGATCAGCGATCGAAGATCAGCCGTGTAGAGCACTGCGTCCCCTTGTGACAAAGGCGCGTAGCGTTTATGTTGAGAATCGTAGGCGCAGGTGGCAAAAAACATCGCCACATCTCTCGATCTGGAGAAGTCAAGCAGCGTGGTGCAATAACCGTAATGCTGGGCCAACGCCTCGAAATCGATATCGAACGCCAGCCCTTCCCAACGACAGGCTGCAAGGTCCAACACGGCAGGGTGCTTGGTCAGCACGGCCTGTAGCTCCACGATCTTTGCCATCCAATATAGGCGATCAATCTGTCTTAGTCCCTCGCGATGCAAAGACGGACTGCCGTGTTCGAAATACTGGTTTTGACCGCGGTACAGTCTCGGGGAAAATTCAGGGCCAGGCATCAATCGGCAGAGCCCAGGCGCAGTCTGTATTAGCATGAGAAGCTCTCCGCCCATGTCAGTGACTATCCCGTGCTGGTTGACGATCGCTTCATCCTCCTCGTGCCTAATGGACAGCAACAGATGCGCGTATTCAAGAATCGTCCCGATACGTTTTCCTTTTTCCTGCAGCATGGACAATCCTCTTGAAGCTAGTTGCGCTCGTTCGATAGAAATCTGGATTGAAAGCCAGCGCGAAGGAAGCATTTTTGCTTCAAATCCGCCCTTCCCCAATTTGTTCGTGATCGGGATGACCGAGAGCCCCAAAATGGAACCCGCGGATATTGATCCTGCTTTCGGATCGACCCAAGGGACACGCCGCCGCGGTTACGGCCTTGCGCGCGGCGTCGTGACGGCCTTACGCTCCGCGGTGTTGGCCGGTCACGACCGACCTGTTCAGGAGAAAGGAGAAAAAGGCCATGCAACTGACGACGGTCCGGATCGAAAAACCGGAGGCCATCAACTTCATCCTCGGCCAGACCCACTTCATCAAGACGGTCGAGGATGTGCATGAGGCGCTGGTGAACGCGGCTCCGGGCATCAAGTTCGGCTTGGCGTTCTGCGAGGCCTCCGGCAAGTGCCTCGTGCGCTGGTCGGGCACGGATGCCGCCATGATCGGGCTGGCCAAAAAAAACGCACTGGCCATCGGGGCGGGCCACACGTTCATCGTGTTCCTCGGCGAGGGGTTCTTCCCCGTCAACGTGCTCAACGCGCTCAAGGCGGTGCCGGAGGTCTGCCGCATCTTCTGCGCCACCGCCAACCCGACCGAGGTGATCGTGGCCACGACCGACCTGGGCCGCGGCGTGCTGGGCGTGGTCGACGGTTTTGTGCCGAAAGGTGTGGAAGGCGACGCGGACATCGCCTGGCGCAAGGATCTGCTGCGCAAGATCGGCTACAAACTGTGAGCCTTTTCAGGCGCACAACCGAAAGCCCAACCATTTTGCAGAAGGCAACAGAGAAACAGAGTGAAACGATCCGATGTCCGCTACGCTCTCCATTATCTCCGTTTCCTGTGAAAACAAACGCATCGGTTTCCATGGTCGAATCGTCAGATAGACGGCAAGCCCTTGCGCCCTTCGCGTGAGGCGAAGGTGCGCGACGGAGAACCACCGGAATCGTGAAAGCGTACCAGCTTGTTTGCTTGGCAGCAGGGATCGCCGCGGCCGGCTGGGTGACCGGCCAGGCGGCGGACGCCGGATCTCACCCGGAGCGAAAGGAGGACAGCACCATGAAACTGACGAGCCCGGTCTTTGTGGAAGGACAGCCGATTCCGCGGCAATACACCGCGGATGGCGCCGACATGGCGCCGCCCCTGCAATGGAGCGAGGCGCCGGCCGACACCCGGAGCTTCGCCCTGATCTGCGACGACCCGGACGCGCCGGTGGGCACGTGGGTGCATTGGGTGATCTACGGACTGCCCGCCGTGACGCGGGAGCTACCCGAAATGGTTGCGCCAACCGCATCGCTGCCGAACGGCGCCAAACAGGGCGTGAACGATTTCCGGCGGGTCGGCTACGGCGGGCCGTGTCCGCCGCCCGGCCGGCCGCACCGCTATTGCTTCAAACTCTACGCGCTGGACGCCGAACTGACGCTACCGCCCCGGGCAACCAAGCCGGAACTGCTGCGCGCGATGGCCGGCCATGTTCTGGCCGAGGCGCAGTTGATGGGCACGTACCAGCGGGCGCGGTGAAAAAAGCCGCAACCCAAGCGTTGAGAGCGGGATTTTTCGGCCACCAAGGAGCGCAAAGCCCAGGCCTTTTGATCTGGCGATGCTTTGAGCTCTTTGGACTGCTGTAATGCCAAATCCTCGCGTGCCGCGATGATTTACCCAGATCCTCTCAATCCCAAACTAACCACAGATCACACGGATGACACGGATTAATACGGAATGCCGCGCCTTGGTTTTATCCGTGCCCATCCGCGGAATCGGTGGTCAAAAAAGTCCTTCCGGGTTTGGTTGCGGCTCCGCCGCGCTAAGTTCTCTCGTGGCCAACCAAAATGCTTTTTTCAGCCCGGCAGGATGGTAATCCATACCATTTCTGGTGACGAAGCGCACCGCGTTCCAAACTCGCGCGAAACTCCTGCTTGGCGAACCCCGTCCGGAAGGCTAGACTGCGCCCTTGGAGGCATCCAAATGCTGAAGAGTCCGATCGTCTTTGCCGGCCTGATGCCCCACGCGCCGATCCTGGTGCCCGGGGTGGGAGGAGCCCGCCTGGCGGAAGCCGGCGCCACTGCCCGGGCGATGACCGCCGTGGCGGCGCACGCGATCGCCGCGCATCCGGACACCGTCGTGCTCATCTCCCCCCACTCGCCCCGCCGGCCGGGTGCGTTCGGCATCTGGCATACGCCGAGGCTGCGCGGCTCGCTGGCGGATTTTGGCTCCCCGGCGGACCGGGTTGACCTGCCGCTCGACCGGCCTTTTGCCGACCAGCTGGAAAAGGAAGCGGCGCACCGGAAACTGCGCACCTGGGAAATCACCCAGGCCACCTTGGATCACGGCGCCCTGGTGCCACTCCGTTATCTCATCGCGGCCGGATGGCAGGGACCCGCGGTGATCCTGAGCCTGAACTATCCGGGCGAAGGCGGACTCGACGGACTGGGCGAAGCCATTGCCGCCGCCGCGCAGTCCCTCCAGCGGCGCACGGCCATCATCGCCAGCGGCGACATGAGCCACCGGCTCACGCGATCGGCGCCAGGCGGCTATCATCCCGGCGCCCGCCGTTTCGACGAGACCTTCATCGCGCTGTTGCGCAAAGGCACACCGGGTGACCTCCGGCGGATCGATCCCGCATTGCTGGAGCTGGCGGCGGAAGATGTCGTCGATTCCACGATTGTGGCCCTCGCCGCGACCGGGGACCGGACGGACGGCCATGCCGTGCTGAGTTACGAGGGACCGTTTGGCGTCGGCTACGGCGTGGCGATCCTGTTTGAGCCGGAAGGCACCGGCAATCCGGCCGCCACAACGAAGGAAAGTCCGGCCCAAACCGTCTCCCATCTGAACGATCTGCCGGCGGTCGCGCGCCGCGCCGTCGAGACCGGATTCACCGGCGGGCCGAAGACGCCTCCGTTCCAGGCCGCCGGGGAGCTGACGGAGCGCCACGGGGTTTTTGTGACGGTGCGAACCGAGACCGGCGCACTGCGGGGATGCATTGGCACGCTGACCGCGAAGCAAAAGGGTCTCGTCGGCGAAACCTGGCACAACGCCCTGGCGGCGACCCGGGACGATTATCGCTTTCCGCCGGTGGAGGCCGCCGAACTGCCTCGGTTGCGATTCAGCGTCACCGTGCTCGGGGAACTGGAGCCGGTGACCTCGCCGGAGAAACTGAACCCGGCGGTGTACGGCGTGGTCGTGACGGCCATCGACGGCCGCAAGGGCGTGCTGCTGCCGGCGATCGCGGGGATCAGCTCCGTGGAGCAGCAGCTCGCGCTGGCCCGGCGCAAGGCCGGCATCGCGCCCGGCGAGTGGATCGGCATCCAGCGGTTCACGGCCAGAAGCGGCAAGGAACCGTCGTTCGTGGAGGAGGGAGACCGGGAGCATGACTGAAGATCCGCGGCCCTCCGACCATCCAGCCCGCTGGTGGGCGACGCTGCCCGACGGCCGGGTGGAATGCCGGCTCTGTCCGCGTTTTTGCAAGCTGCAGGACGGGCAGCGTGGATTCTGCTTTGTCCGGCAGCGGAGCGGCGACGGGCTCGTGCTGACCACCTACGGGCGCAGCAGCGGATTCTGCGTCGATCCGATCGAGAAGAAGCCGCTGAACCATTTTCTCCCGGGCACGAGCGTGCTGTCGTTCGGCACGGCGGGATGCAATCTCGGCTGCCGCTTCTGCCAGAACTGGGACATCAGCAAGGCGCGGGAATTTGACCGGCTGGGCGAGACCGCCACGCCGGACCACATCGCCGCCACCGCGCAGCGCCTCGACTGCCGGTCGGTCGCCTTCACCTACAACGATCCGGTGATCTTCGCGGAATATGCCATCGACGTGGCCCGCGCCTGCCGCGCGCTGGGCATCAGGACGGTCGCCGTGACGGCCGGCTATATCACCGCCGAGGCGCGGCCCGAGTTTTACGAGGTCATGGATGCGGCGAATGTGGACCTGAAGGGGTTCACCGAGGATTTCTATCACCGCCTCTGCTTTGCCGAGCTGCAGCCGGTGCTCGACACCCTGCGCTATCTGCACCGGGAGACCAGCGTCTGGCTGGAAGTCACCACCCTCCTGATTCCCGGTGAGAACGACAGCACCAAGGAACTGGACCGGGCCTCCGACTGGTTTGCGGCCAACCTCGGACCGGATGTGCCATGGCATTTCACCGCCTTCCATCCCGACTTCAAGATGCTCGACACCCCGCGGACGCCGCCCGCCACGCTCACTCGGGCCCGGGAGATCGCCCGCACCAAGGGGCTGAGGTACGTTTACACCGGCAACGTCCACGACCGCGACGGCGGGAGCACGTGGTGCCCCGCCTGCGGGACGCTGCTGATCGAGCGGGACTGGTACGAACTGGGCGCCTACCGCCTCGACGGCAGCCGCTGCCGGGCCTGTGGAAGCGAGATTGCCGGTCACTTCGAGCGGCAACCGGGAAAGTGGGGCGCCCGCCGCCAGCCCGTGCGCCTGGGCTGAGGCCCCAATCGGATTCCCGTCAATCCCGGCGGCCGGCGTTGTTCCCGTAGAATCGCCGCACCGCGGTTGGAGGGCGGGCCCGGCGAATGTCGCTGCGGTTCCATCCCAAAAACCGGCGAGGTCGGCGACCCCGCCCTACAGTATCTCTCGGTGCAGCGGATCTATTGAGGTTCGCGTATGAGACGGACGTCTGGAGGTAGGGCGTGACCGCCGGGCACGCCGGGAAGCACAGACGGCCCAGCCTCCTTCGCCATGGCTTCGAAGGCCACGCACTGCCGAGTCAGCCCGCCATAGCTTTAGCGAAGGCGGGCGGTCCGTCCCTACCCGTCAGGCTGTGGAGCGACCATCAATAGTCAGCGCCTGTACGGCGGCCTTCCCGCTATTTACACCGGCGCAATCAGGCCTAAACTGTCCCCCGTCGGCATCGAGGGGCGCGGCTGCGCCAACGGCCAGCCGGCGGCTCCTCGACGGGGTGTCCGCGCCAAAAACCCAAACAACAGGAGTACCCATGCCAGCGACCAAGCTGAAGGAGTTCCTGAACAGCCGTGGCGTCAAATACGTCAGCATCCAGCATTCCCCGGCCTACACCGCCCAGGAAATCGCCGCGTCGGCCCATGTCTCGGGCCGCGACTTCGCCAAAACGATCATCATCAAAATCAACGGAGCCATGGCCATGGTCGTGCTTCCGGCCAGCCGCAGATTGGTCCTTTCCGACCTGCGGGAGGTGCTGGAAACCGACCGGATCAAACTGGCCACCGAGGAGGAATTTAAAGGCGCCTTTCCCGACTGCGAGCTCGGGGCCATGCCCCCGTTCGGCAATCTGTACGGGATGCCCGTGTATGTGGCGGCGAGCCTGGCGGAGGAGTCCGAGATCACCTTCAACGCCGGCACGCATACCGACGCCATCAAGATGGCCTACCGGGATTTTGAGCAGCTCGTCCGGCCGCAGATCATCGACTTCGCCACGACGTAGGAATTGGTCGGCGCAGGCCCGACCAATTCCTCGAAACCGTAGCCGGGCCGTAGCCAAACTCGTGAGAGTTTGGTTCCAGCCGATGGAGTGGTCCAAACTCTCACGAGTTTGGCTACTTGATCTTCGGCAAATCCCTCAGCTCAGATCCCGGATCGAGCCGAACTCCGGATCGAACAACCGCCGGTAGGTGTGCACGATCATGCCGTCGGTGAGCCCGGCCAGCCAGTCGCAGATGCGCCGGGCCTTGCCGGCCGCCGTCGCCTCGGCGGCGATGAGCGCACCGATATTGGGCGGCAGGATGTGGATCACCCGCGACCCCGTTGCGACGTAGTTGCGCCAGCATGAATCCCAGAGGCTGGAGAGCACCAGCCGGGCCTTGTGCTCCATCTGCTGGAGCTGCGGACTTTCGAAGATGATGTCGTTGGCGAGCTTTTTGAAAAATTGCGCCTCCCGCTCCGCCTCGGCCGCGACGACCAGTTCGAAACGATAGCGGTTGGTCTTCGCCGCCATGAAATGGTCGCGCTCCCGCAGCCGGCAGGCCTGGATGAAACGGCCGATCTTCACCGAAAAGGCGCTCTCGAGCCGGTCGCTCCGGATGGCGTCGAACAGCGCGTCGAGCAACCGCTGCTGCGCGGCGTCGACGGCCTCGCCCGCCGCCCAGCGCTCGATGCGCTCGATGGTGAGGAAGCCGGCCTTCACGCCGTCGACAATGTCGTTGAGGGAGTAGGCCGCGTCGTCGGCCCAGTCCATGATCTGGCATTCGATGCTTTTGCAGGCGTTGAGCGCCCCGCCCGCCCGCAGCGCGGCCGGGATCGCGACGCCGGCAAACACGTAATCGCGATACACAACCTGTGGATCATAGAGAAAATGCTGGGCGGGCGGCTGCGGGAACTCGCGGTAGAGTTTCTTGTATTTGAGCACCCCGTCCAGCAGGGCCCGGGTCGGTTGCATGCCGCGCACGCCGTCCTCGTTCTGATAGATCGTCTCGGTCAGGAGGTGCAGCGTCTGGGCGTTGCCCTCGAAGCCACCGTGCGGCTGCATCAGCTCCTGGAGCGTGCGCTCGCCCGAGTGCCCGAACGGCGGGTGGCCGAGATCGTGGGCCAGGCAGATGGCCTCCACCAGATCGGAATCGATGTGGAAATGCTCGCGCATCGGCCGGCCGCGGCTGCGCAGGTAGCGGCAGATCGAGCGGCCGATCTGCGCCACCTCCATCGAATGTGTCAGCCGCGTGCGGTAGAAGTCGTACTCGCCCGAGAGGAACACCTGCGTCTTCGACTGCAGCTTGCGGAAGGCGTGCGCATGGATGACGCGGTCGCGGTCGACCTGGAACGCGCTGCGGTAGTCGGGCTTGCGTTTTCCGCCCAGTGTCTCGGCGTCGAAGGCGCGGTAAAACGTGTTCGGCATGGCGCAGTTTGGCACACCCTGGGTGTGCCAAACTGATAGGGGGCTTGCCGGGCGGTGCAAACGAATTTCCGATGCGCTGCCTGCTCGAATCGTTGCGACGATTGGGGCTTGCGCTGTTGTAGCCGAGGTCGCCTTGGCTCGGCGAAACGCGACGCGAAGACGGCCGACCCCGGACGACCGGCCTCACTACTGAAACAGCCTTGCCGCACCTTTGGTGCGCGCCGCCAGTGGAATCGCAATGATCGGGGTAGCCTGTCAGACATCCCGACGCGACGGGTCGTTTTCGCCAGAGTGCTTCAGCGAGCCAAGCGGCCTCGTGTCTCCAGCAGCGTTTTTCGCTTTGTTGCGGGAGGCCTTTCCTTTAGGAAATTGGCGGAGGCTGCATCCGTCAATTTCCTCATGCCCCACCTTTCCTTTCCCACCGTCATCGGTCCGTGCGGCCTGGCCTGGAACGACGCCGGGCTGACGGCGTTCAACCTGCCGGGATCGGATCGCCCCGATCCGGGAGAGGCCGCCGCGCGTCTGGCGGAGGCGCCCGCGTGGATCCGCGGGCTGGTGGCGCGCGTGCAGCGACATCTGGCGGGCGAACTGCAGGATTTCACCGCGGTGCCGCTGGACTATGGCGCGGTGTCGTCCTTCGCCCGGCGCGTCTATGAGGCAACGCGTCAGGTGCCGGCGGGACACACGCGCACTTACGGCGATCTGGCCGGGACGCTGGAGGAACCGCCGGGGACGAGTCGCGCGATCGGCGCCGTTCTCGGAGCCAACCCCTGGTCCTTGATCGTGCCGTGTCACCGCATCCTCGGCGCCAAGGGCCGTCTGACTGGCTTCTCCGCCGCCGGCGGGGTGCGCACCAAGGCGCGGCTGCTGGCGATCGAGGGCGCGCAGTTGCTGGCGGAGTAGCGCCGGTCTGCGACCGGCGCTACTCGTTTGATCGTCCCTTCACGGCATCGTGGGTGGAGAAGATTTCCACCGGCGGGTTGAACCATCGCGACACGAAGAAAAGCGGCTGTTATCGTCCTGCTTCTTTGTGTCTCTGTGTCTTGGTGGTTCATCGCATGCCCTGCGCTGGTGGCGTCAGCCACGGGTTTGACCGCCTTGGTGATTGTTTCCGCCCTGGAGGTGGCTACTGTCTCCAGGTAAACTAATCTCCCATGGCTTCCAAGACGATGCGCGCCATTGCCAAGCTCCGTCCCGGCCCCGGACTCGACCTCACCGAGGTGCCCGTGCCCCGGCCCGGCGTCAATGACGTGCTCATCAAAATCAAGAAGACCGCGATCTGCGGCACCGACGTCCATATTTACAACTGGGACGCCTGGGCCCAGCAGACCATCAAGCCGCCGATGGTGATCGGCCACGAATTTGTCGGCGAGATCGTTGCCACCGGCGCCAACGTCCAGGGCTTCCATCCCGGCGACCTCGTGGACGGCGAGGGTCACATCGTCTGCGGCCAGTGCCGCAACTGCCTCGCCGGCCGGCGCCACCTCTGCAAGGACACGAAGGGCGTGGGCGTGAACCGCGACGGCGCGTTCGCCGAATACCTGTGCCTCCCGGCCAGCAATGCCGTCCACGTCGATCCGGCGATCCCGCTCGACGTGCTGGCGTGCTTCGATCCGCTCGGCAACGCCACGCACACCGCACTGCAATGGGATCTGGTCGGCGAGGATGTGCTCATCACCGGCGCCGGACCCATCGGCTGCATGGCCACGGCCATCGCCCGGAAATCCGGTGCGCGCAAGGTGGTCGTCACCGATGTGAACCCGGCCCGCCTGGCCCTGGCCCAACGCATGGGCGCCACCCGGGTCGTGGATGTCTCGCGCGAGGACCTGCACGCCGTCCAGCGCGAGATCGGCATGAAGGAGGGCTTCGACGTGGGGCTGGAGATGTCGGGCAGCCCCAAGGCGCTGAATGACATGATCGACAACATGTATCACGGCGGTCGCATCGCGCTGCTCGGCATCATCCCGGAAAAGGCGGCGGTCGACTGGAACAAGGTCGTGTTCAACATGCTCACCATCCGCGGCATTTACGGCCGCGAGATGTACGAGACGTGGTACAAGATGACCGCCCTGATCCAGGGCGGACTCGACATCACGCCGGTCATCACCCACCGCTTCTCCTTCACCGCCTTCGAGGAAGCCTTCCGCCTCATGCGCACCGGCCAGTCGGGCAAGATCATTCTCGACTGGGAGGGCGTGTGACGCGGAATCATGCTCTGCTGGGCAGCAGAGGAGGAGCGAGCCTCAGCCTTCGTATGAAGCTAGCGGCACATTGGCCCGAACGCTACCAGCCTGCCATGAGGCGGGCGGGCGCGACTCGTGCGCAGGCACGAGGCGTGAACGACAGCCGAATTGGCAGCGAGGGCTGGTTAGGGGGATTTCTCACTCCGAATCTTCCGTAGTTCTTCCAGATCGATCTTGTCCTTGCCGCGATGCGTCGCCGCCTTATTCGCTATCAAATCGTCGAGGGCAATAAACGGTATAGCAACAGCATAGCCGCCGACAACGAGGTACTCAACGTGGTGCTTTTCGAGTAACTCGATAAACTCTCGGAAATGCTTGTTGAGGATCATCGGGTTCGAACGTGCGGCGGCGAATCATCTCAACGGCTTCGAGACGGGCAGCGGGCGTTTGGGCGGCCCAAAACTCTGTCCGCCGGTGAGGCTCGTGGAGGCGTCGCTTTGTGATGAACTGAGACGTGCTCATCGGGTGTCATTTTGTCGACCGACACTGCTATGGCAAGTGATCCTTTGCCCCAACGTTAAAGGTCTGCCGCGACCGTGTCCGGCGCGACTCGTGCGGCAGCACGAGGCGTGACGGACATGGTCGTTGGCAGTAGCGCCTAGTTCAACAAGTGTTGTATCATGGCTCCGCTGCGCTCCGCGTGATACGACCCTCTGGGTTCGGCTCCTTCAATTTTGAGTATATGCCCATGCGGCGACCGCTCCTGCGAAAAGTCCTGGAACGAGCAATATGAAATAGGCGATCAAAATGGTTTTATGAAACCAGACACTCTTCCCTTCTTTCTCTTTTCGGGCGATGAAAGATCTAAATATCGATGGCACAAGTAACATTAGAACTAGCATCACGCCGGTGCCTCCTCCAAGTCCGAGGCAAATATTGATACGGACCTGGGGGGTTGCGTCGATGCTTCTGGAAAACAAGGCGAGTAAGCCAAGTAAGAATCCTATGGCCATCAAACCGCACAATTGGCCTAAGCGCGTATTCTTGCTATGCTTCCAAACCGTCTCGATTTGCTCTAATAGCCATCCTGTCATATTTCGAGTTTTTGCCGAACGCCCGGCATGAGGCGCGTGAGGACGCGCCAGCGGACTCACGTCGCCTCCGTGCCGTTGTTCGGTGATCTCATTTCTGTTCCTCGCTCTACACGCTCTTCCTTGCTGCTGTGATTGCAGCATGTAACTCATCGGCGTGTTTCCGATCGATTGCCAGCAGTGCATCGTATTGCTTCAGGGCATTATCAAGATCACCCATTTCTACATGGACCATGCCCAGATTCCAGATCGCTCTGGCGTAGCCCGGTCTGATACGGATGGCTTCCCGAAAGGAATCAACCGCATCACTCAGACTCCCTAAATCCTTATAGTTAAATCCGAGGTTGCAGTACGCTTCTGCGGAGTCCGGGCTTAGCCGGATGGTGTTCTTGAAGGACTCGATTGCTTTCTCCTTATCCCCAACTTTCCCATAGGCGACTCCAAGATTGAAATGGGCCTCCGCGGATTGCGGCTTCAACCGGATCGTCTCTTCGTAGGCCTCAATGGCTTTCGCGTAGTCGCCGGCCAGGTATAAGGCCCGAGCTCGGTTCCGCGTCCCGACATACCACAAGTGGCCATACAATGAAGCGGGAAACCACAGCAGATTGAGGGGCGGTATGACACTGGCTAAACCGAGCACAAATGATGCGGGGATCATCCACAGCAAATGGAGCGGCGACAGGGACAGGATTGGTACGATGATTACCGATACCGCAAGCAGCAATGCATGAAGTTCAAATGTGTGCTCTGTAGCTTGCTCACGTTTCGCTTTCTGACGAATGTTGAGCCCTTGAGCAACCGCCCATATCAGACCCATGAACCAGATGAGAATTTCAACAATACGCATAGTACTGGTTCTCCTTTCTTGCCGCCGAACGGCTAAGACGATCCACGGCCGCCGGCTGGCGCGACCAGTGCGTCCCTGCCGGCCGAAGCCGTGGCGGAGGCTGGAGCAGCGGGCTTGACAGCCAAGGCCGGTGGGTCGGGCGGTTGGTTCGGCTTATTCACGGATGATAAGCCCATTCCAGCGGCCGTAGTCTACGGCGGACATCGTAAATTGCCGCGCGGCTAGATCCGCGAAGAAAAGAATGTCGGTCAGCTGTTTCGGAGTCAGTGCGACCCACTCATTCTCGCGAAACGACAGAATCTCTTCGGACCATTGTAAACCTAAGGAACCAGCTTCCGGTGTGATAAACGGCGGACTCAGCGGATCAAAGATATCCGGGATCCTCTCCGGTACGCCGGAAGATCCCGTGAATACCGAAGCCAGCCTCATGAATCGTAGGGTCAACGATGCGCCTCCCTTGAGATCGTCGGTCCCGACATGCCCTAATCGATGCACAAAGCAATTTCGGACCGGGTAGAATGACGCAATCTGTGCTCCATAAACATAGGAGATGCCGAACTCTGACTTCAGCTTCTCGATCTTCTTGTCTAAGCCGAGCCACTTGAAATCGGTCTGTGCTTTTTCAGAGAATCGCCGCCCGATCAAACAACTAACGTGGTGGATCTGATCGAGGAAAACACAGAAGCGATCGACAAGCTCCCGAAAACCGCAACCGACGACCCATATGCGATACTCCTTCTTCCATTCAGACAAAACTTCGCCGGAAACCATCTCAGGAAGAATGTGAAAATTGGTGTGCTTCGACAGATGATAGTCAGAAATCGCGTCCGACTCGGATGAGTTCACGCCGAGGCCAAGAAACACGGCAGCGCGGCGGATTCCTCGTCCGGCGGTATCGTATATCTTGAAGAAGTCGATTTGAACCTCGGTGGACATCGTTTGCCGAACAGTGTAATTATGCCTCAAGGCGGTTGTTGTTCTATCAGAATCCGGCGGTGGCGCCTTGCACTGCGACATCAGCGCCGCCCGAAGTCCGTTCTCATTGACAGGAAATATCTTGAAGATCAAGCCTACCGGAGACGCGCGTCCCGGCGCGTCAAACCCTCGATCTCGAGTACCTCCCGGGTCACGCCAACGTGGAGACCATCAGGATCTATACCATGTCATGCAGAAACCCGGGCTGGGCGTCAGGTCGCCGCTGGACGGTCTCGGCCAGCACACCGCGGGTGCGCTGGCGCCCTGAGACGCTTCTGGCTCCCCTGTCCTTCTACAGCGGCTTAAGTTTTTTCGTAGCCGTCTTGGTATCGGGTAGCGCAGGCATCCGGCATGCTCCCTCGGCTGATGCAGGCTGGAAGCCTGCGCTACTTTTACGGCCACACTTCAATTTAATCCGCTCTATTCCAGCTCAGACACTGGCCGCAAGCCGCCGGGTCTTCCGTTTCATAACGACCTCATAATTAAGAGCGCCCTTGCGGGGCACCAAAGAGTCACGAAATCCTCGCATGAATACGGCGTCCGGCTGCATGATTCCGACTGAGGCAGCAGCGGGCGCGCGATCCCTCAGCCCGTGCTCAGGTGGTTCACCAGTTCACCGACCGCGATCGCCAGGCCGGCGGACATCAGGGTGCCGATCATCACGTATTCCGACGAGATCCGGTCCTCCCGATGGCGAATATGCGCAAACGCCTTGGCCACGAGCAAAAACCCAACGGCGTCATAATGGCCGCCCAGCACGAAAAAGTAGATCAGCGCCCGTTCGAGGAAGCCGATGACCCGGCCCCGGTCGTAGGCGACCACATCAACCTCATCGGAATCCGAGGTCGCCCGCGGCTTGAGGTTCAGGTAGTCGAAGACGGCGCGGACCGCCAGGTTCATCTCGCTCATCGCGACCAGCAGTCCAAACAGCACCAGCATGGCCGTGGTGGAAAAGGAACTCTGGAAGATCGTCTCGAAGGCGGTCCACTGGCCGATGCCCGCGAAGGCCGACTCGATCGCCGGCCAGAATTTCAGGCCGAAGGCCGGGGAGAACCACACACTGAGCGCCAGCAGGTAGACCACGCCGAGCGCGAAATGCCCCGCATTGCGCCGCCAGCCCAGCGCCTCCCAGAGCACGCCGGCCACGTTCATGATCACCACCGTGGCCGCGGCCGCGAGCAGCCAGGAGTGCCACTCGAAGAGCGCCAGCCCGGCCAGCTCCACACCCATCTTCGTGCCCCACAGCCGCCAGTTCACCCCGCCTTCGCGCACCTGACAGCAAAGCCGGGTGATAAGAACCAGATTGGTGAAGACGAGGAAGACAAGGCTCATGGGACGGCGGGGTTGAGGGTTGAAGGTCCGACGCCGGTATTCATCACACAAACCTTCGCCGCCGTCCAGCCTTGCCGCGGAAGCCCGGGGCGGCCCGGGGCTCGCGGCGGCGCGGCATTTTTGCTTAGGCTTTGGGCGCCGGCCTGCCATACTGCCCGGCATGTTCAACCAGGGTTTCGCGGAGCAGCTCCGCGCCACACTCGCGGAAATCGACCGGACCGGGCTCTACAAACGGGAACGGGTGATCACCACGCCGCAGCGCCCCCGCGTCACGGTCGCCGGCGGGCCGCCGGTGCTCAACCTGTGCGCCAACAACTATCTGGGGCTCGCCGACCATCCCGAGGTCGTAGCCGCGGCCCAAGCCGCGCTCGACCGCTGGGGCTACGGCCTGGCCTCGGTGCGCTTCATCTGCGGCACCCAGGAGATCCACCGGACGCTGGAGGCGCGCCTGAGCGCGTTTCTCGGCACCGACGACACCCTCCTTTATTCCTCGTGCTTCGATGCCAACGGCGGCCTGTTTGATACACTCCTGTCCTCCGAGGACGCCGTGATCAGCGACGAGTTGAACCACGCCTCGATCATCGACGGCATCCGGCTCTGCAAGGCCCGGCGCCACCGCTACCGGAACAACGATCTTGCCGAGCTCGAGGCCCGGCTCCGGGAGGCCGCCGGGGCGCGCTTCCGGCTGATCGCCACCGACGGCGTGTTCTCGATGGACGGTTCGGTCGCCCATCTACGCGGCATTTGCGACCTCGCCGAGAAATACGGCGCACTGGTGATGGTGGACGACAGCCATGCCGTCGGCGTCCTGGGCCGGCACGGACGCGGCACGCCCGAGCACTGCGACGTCATGGGGCGCATCGACATCATCACGGGCACGCTGGGCAAGGCGCTGGGCGGCGCCAGCGGCGGCTACACGAGCGGCCGCCGGGAGATCATCGAGCTGCTCCGCCAGCGGTCGCGCCCCTATCTTTTTTCCAACACCCTCACGCCGGCGGTGGCTGCGGCCTCGATCGCCGCGCTGGACATCCTCAGCCGCTCCACCGAGCTGCGCGACCGGCTGGAGTCCAACACGCGCTTCTTCCGGGAGGGGCTGGGCCGGACCGGCCTCACCATCAAGCCTGGCACGCATCCCATCGTGCCCGTGATGATCGGCGCCGCCGCGCTCGCCCAGAAGGTGTCCGCCCGGCTGCTGGAGAAGGGCGTGTATGCCATCGGCTTCTTCCATCCGGTCGTGCCGGCGGGTGCCGCGCGCATCCGCACCCAGGTTTCGGCCGCGCACAGCCGCGACGACCTCGCCTTCGCGATCGGGCAGTTTGCCGAGGTCAAGCGCGAGTTCGGGTTGTGATTCCGTCACCGCGGGTCATGCTTTCCGCCACGATGCACCCTACCCCCGTCCAGCGCCGCCGTCTGGCCGCCGCCGCCCGCCGGGTCGCCCAAGCCGCCTACGCGCCGTATTCGAAATTCCGCGTCGGTGCGGCCGTGCTCGCGGGTTCCGGCAGAATCTACACCGGCTGCAACGTGGAAAACGCCTCCTACGGGCTCAGCATCTGCGCCGAACGCGCGGCCGTTTTCAAGGCGGTGGCGGCGGGCGAACGCACGATCGCCGCCTTGGCGGTCCGCACGCCCACCCGCAAACCCACCCCGCCGTGCGGCGCCTGCCGCCAGGTCCTCCATGAGTTTGGCCCGGCGATGACGGTGATTTGCGCCTGCCGTAGCCGCGGCCGGATTGAAACGACCCTTGACCGCCTGTTGCCCGCCGCCTTTGGCCGGAAGAGCCTCAGATAGGAGCAGCGCACAGCATGACAAGCGCCTGATTCCTCCCGGTGGCGACCGGATCAGATTCCGGCGGCATCGCGAGCAGCCATCATGCGACCCTTGCCGTCTGATTAACCCGGCGAGGGAAACTGCCACACGAAGTTCGCGAGCGCCTGCCAATACTCCTCGCCGGCGGTTTCGATGAGATCGTTGTGGCCGGCGCCCTCGATCCAAAGGTGGCGCTTCGGCTCCGGCGCCGCCGCGTAAAGCTGCAGCCCGTGACGGAACGGAATCATCTCGTCCGCCGTGCCCTGGATGACCAACACCGGACAGGTGACGCGCGGCAGCTTCTCCCGCACGACGAACTTGTCGAACGGCAGCAGGCGCACATGGGTCATCACGCGAAACGCGCTGGTGAACGCGCTGTGGAGGACCAGTCCTCCGACGCGATGGCTGGCGGCCACTTCCACCGCCGGCCCGCCGCCCAGCGAGCGTCCATAAAGGATGATGCGCTCCGGCGGCACCCCGAGCGGGCCGGTGACATAGGCCAGCATCGTGTGTGCATCGCGCAGGACCGCCGGCTCGCCGGGCCGGCCGCCGCTGAGTCCGTAGCCGCGGTAATCCCAGCCCACGACGGACACGCCGAGCCGGTCGCGCAATTGGCGCAGGAACGGCTCCACCTGACCCAGGTCCTCCGCGTTGCCGTGAAAGTAAATGAGCGTGTACTTCGCCTGCGGACGCGGCAGATAGCGCGCCGCCAGCTGCACGCCGTCCGGCGCGGGAATCTTCAGGATGTCCGGGCCGTCGGGATAGGATGGCGGCGGCGGCAGGAAGATCAGCCGATCGGAGGACAGCCAGGCATACGCCAGCAGGGCCGCGTAGGCGAACACCACGGCCCCGGCCGCGACTTGCAGGTACGAAAGCAGGGCCATGACCGGCGGCCTCGGCATGTCAGGCGCCGGTAAAGAAGTCGCGCACGGCCGCCGCCACCTCCGCCCGCGGTACCTCGCGCTCCGTGCGCGCCGCCAGGTCGCGCAGCTTCACCACGCCGCGCGCCAGCTCGTCGCCGCCGTAGATGAGCGCAAGTTTCGCCCCCGATTCGACCGCGGCGTTGAACTGCTTGCCGAAGGCCAGCGGCTTCAGCGGGTAGTCCACGCGGTAGCCGGCGGCGCGCAGCGCCTGGATATCGCCGAACGCGACCTGGCGCTCCGCCTCGCCACCGAGCACGGCATAGACATCCGCCGCCTGCACGTAGGCCGGCATCAACCCGCGCGCCTCCAGCAGCAGGCCCATCGTCACGTCGCCGATGGCAAAGCCGGCCGCCGGCAGGTCGGGGCCGCCGAGTTTTTTGACCAGATCGTTGTAGCGCCCGCCCCCCGCGATGGCGCGCAGTTCGCCCTTGCGGTCAAAGGCCTCGAAAACGAAGCCCGTGTAATAGGCCAGACCGCGCACCACCCCGAGGTCGACTTCGACAAACGGGGCCAGGTTCATCGCCGCCAGCCCGGCGAGCAGCTTGCGCCAGTCCGCCAGTCGGGCGCCGAGTTTCCCATCGCCCAGCGACGGCAGCAGGGCCTCGATCTGCTCCAGGCTCTTGACCTGCAGAAACGCCAGCACCTTCCCTTTCAACCCCGCATCCAGCGGGCCGAACTGGTCGGAATAAATCTTGAAGGCTCCGTCACCGAGCCGTTCATACTTGTCGATGGCGACCAGCAGCGCCCGCACGCGTGCTTCGTCGAACCCGAGCGCTTCCAGATAGTAAAACCACAGGTCGCGGTCGCTCAGCCGCACACAGAAATCCCGCGCGGTCAGGCCGAAGGCCGCAAGGCATTGGATCAGCAGCGCAATCAGCTCGAGGTCGGCCTCGACGCCCGGCTCGCCGAAAATGTCCGCATTGAACTGGAAAAAGGCGCGCTCCCGCCCCTTCTGCGCGCGCTCATAGCGATAAAATTCGGCCACGCTGAACCATTTGATCGGGCGCTTGAGACTGCCGGCCCGCGCTCCGACCATCCGGCACACCGTGGGCGTCATCTCCGGACGCAGCGCCACCTCGCGCCCGCCCTTGTCCGTGAAACTGAACAACTGCTGCTCGATCTCGTCGCCCGACTTGGCCTTGTAGAGTTCGAGCGGCTCCAGCACCGGCGCATCGTATTCGACAAAGCCGAACGCCAGCGCGGTCTGGCGCCAGAGACGGAAAATATGATTTCGGCGCGCCAGCGCCTCAGGGTAGAACTCCCGGAATCCGGGCAGGGACTGAAACAAAGGCATGCAACCGTTCAGGTTGCAGGCGGAGGCGGCGTTTCGCCACCCTTATTTTGCAGGGAAGCCAGATCCAGTTTCTTGAGCTTGGCCTTGAGGATCTTGCCGGATTTGAATTTGACCACCGCCCGCTGCGGGATGATGACCTCTGTTTCCGGTTTGTTGGGGTTGCGGCCCACGCGCGCCTTGCGCACCTGCACCTCCAGCACGCCGAAGTTGCGCAATTCAACATTCCGGCCCGCCGCCAGCGCATTCATGATGATATCCAACGTCATCTGCACCGTGGTCTGAACCTCCTTCTGCGGAAATCCGGTCTTCTCGTAGATTTGCAGCACGATCTCGCGTTTTGTCAGATTGGTCGACATGGTATTTCCTTTCTCGAGAATCCTAAGTGAAAACGACTTAAGGTATTCGAACAGTAAACCCCGTCAACATCAAAGGCTTACAATTCTCGAAAATGAGCGACAAACCTCCACCTGAACCTTTTGAACATCTCCCGAAGCATATTCAGGAACTCATTAAGGGTTCGAACGTTAAGTCGTTTTTCATCCCTCCGGATCGAGGTTCCGGTTCGCCAGCAGAAGAGGCGACCGACGAGGTCGACCAGGCCCATGATGCCACGCTCCGACGCATCCGGGAGTTCAATCTCAAGCCGCGTGAGATTCGCGATTATCTCGACCGTTTCGTCATCCAGCAGGATGAGGCCAAAAAGGTCCTTTCGGTCGCCATCTGTGATCACTACAATCATGTCCGCCAATGTCTTGAGAACGCGCTGCTCCGGGAGCGCGATTACGCCAAACAAAACATCCTGCTGCTTGGTCCCACGGGTGTCGGCAAGACTTATCTAATGCGGTGCATCGCCAAACTTATAGGCGTGCCCTTCGTGAAAGCCGATGCCACCAAGTTTTCCGAGACCGGTTATGTGGGTGGCGACGTCGAGGATCTCGTCCGTGATCTCGTGAAGGCCGCCGACGGCGACGTCGAGCTGGCCCAGTACGGCATCATCTACATCGACGAAATCGACAAGATCGCCTCCGCCGCCGCCGGCACCGTCGGGCGCGACGTCTCCGGGCGCGGCGTGCAGATCAACCTGCTCAAGCTCATGGAGGAAACCGAGGTCAACCTGCACAGCCAGACCGACATCGCCGGCCAGTTCCAGGCGCTGATGGATTTCCAGCGCGGCTCCCGTCCGCGCAAGCGCACCGTCAACACGCGCCACATCCTCTTCATCGTCAGCGGCGCGTTCGACAAGCTCGCCGAGCAGATCAAGCGGCGCGTGCAGAGCGGCCAGATCGGCTTTGCCGCCGCGGCACCCGATCGACCGGCGGACGACTCCAGCCTGCTCCCGCTCGCGCAAAGCCGCGATTTCATCGACTACGGCCTGGAACCCGAATTTGTCGGGCGCCTGCCCGTGCGGGTGGCCTGCCGGGCGCTGACCGCCGACGACCTGGAAAAAATCCTCCTGACCTCGGAAGGCAGCATCCTGCAGCAGTACCGCGCCGACTTCTCCGGATACGGCATCGATTTTGAAATCACCGCCGAAGCCGTGCGGGAGATCGCCCGCCAGGCCCACGCGGAAAGCACCGGGGCCCGCGGCCTCATGACGGTGCTCGAACGCGTGCTGCGCAACTTCAAGTTCGAACTGCCCTCGACAGCGATCAAGTCCTTCAAGATCGACCGGGACACGATCGCCCGGCCCCGAGAGACGCTCCAGACCCTGCTCAAGCAGAACGCGGCGCAGCAGCACGCCGTCCTCCAGGCTGACGTCGCCGCCTTCGCCGCCCGCTTCCAGAAGGACTATGGCTTTGAGCTGGTCTTTGCCGGCTCCGCGATCGAACGGCTCATCGAATTGAGCCTCGCCTCCGACAAAACCATCCGCGCGTTGTGCGAGGAGAAGTTCCGCGATTTCCACCACGGCCTCAAGCTGATCGCCCGCGACGGCGAACCCCGCCGCTTCGACATCACGCGCGAGGTCATCGACGCGCCGGACAAGATGCTCTCGCGCTGGGTGGTCGATCGCTTCAAGCAGGAGAAGAGTTAGCCCGGATGTTTCCCACAGTGGACACCGCGGACAATCTGCAAACTGGAGCGGCGACACCCCCGCCAGCCTCCGCCAAGACTTCGGCGTGGCCCGTCCGGCAAACGCAGCCTCGCCGTAGCCCGGAGGACGAAGGCGGGTCGCCGTTTTTCGAGGGAACACGCGACGAGGGCGCCGCGTCCCCATGCTCTCATCTCAGCGGATCGTGCATTTTCACGACGATGGGGAGATGGGGCGCATTATCCTTAACGCGCCGAGATTCCAGAGTCGGACGGTGGATGCAAGCGACTCGGCGGCTCAAGGATAAGCCATCCTACCTTTGGTTGCGGCCCTGCCGCGCTGCGAAATATGCGGGCGCGGCTCCGCCCGTTGCCTTGTTCCGTCCGGCCTGAACCTCCGACGACGATGCCCACGCCCGATCCCACCGCGGTCAACACGATGTTTGCGCGCATCGCGCGCCGCTACGATCTTGCCAACCGGCTCCTGAGCGGCGGCGCCGACCTCCGGTGGCGGCGCCGGCTCGTCGCGGCCGTGCGCCGCGCCCGGCCGCAGGCGGTGCTCGATCTGGCCACCGGCAGCGGGGACGTGGCCTTCGCGCTGGGCCGGGCCCTCCCGCCCGACACGCAGATCATCGGCATGGATTTCTGCCCGCCGATGCTGGAGGAAGCGGAGGCAAAAAAACGCCGGACCGGCGGCTATCCCAACGTCAGCTTCCGGCAGGGCGACGGCCTGGCGCTGCCGCTGGCCGACGCCTCCGTCGACGCGATCACGATTGCCTTCGGCCTGCGCAACATGGCCGGCCGCCGCCAGGCGTTGCGCGAGATGCACCGCGTGCTCCGCGCTCCCGGCGGGCGGCTGTTCGTGCTGGAATTCTCCCAACCGCAGCCGTGGTTCCGCCCAATCTATTATTATTACCTCCGACGGGTGCTGCCCCGACTGGCCGGACTCATCACCGGCAACCGTTCCGCCTATGAATACCTGGGCCGCTCCATCGGAGATTTCCCCGGCCGGGCGCAGCTCGGCGACGAACTCCGCGCCGGCGGATTCAGCGAAATCCGTGCGACCGCGATGGCACTGGGCATTGTCGCCCTGCATGAGGCGGCGGCCTGAAATCAGGTCCGATATTTTCCGGTTCGGACGCGGACCCAAAAAATCGGCCCCATCGTCGCGGCTGAAGCAGTTTCCGTGCTAGATCGGCATCTGTACACTTGCCAGCCGCCCCCGACTTCGCTTCCCTGCCAGCGTGGCCGCCCTCAAACTCATCCTCAACGAGAACCATTACGAACTGGTCCGTAAAATCGCGGAAGGCGGCATGGGCGTGGTCTATGAGGCTCTCCAGCACGGCACGGGAAACTTCCGCAAGGTCGTGGCCATCAAACTCATTCGGGAGGAGTATTCCAGCATCCCGGAATTCCAGAAAAACTTCATCGGCGAGGCGAGGCTGGTCGCCGACCTGATCCACACCAACATCGTCCAGACCTATCATCTTGGCCTGGTCGGAGGACAGCATTTCATGGTGATGGAACTGGTGAACGGCATCAACCTGGAACAGTTCATCGAGCGGCATCGCCAGTTGGACCGCCCCGTGCCCGTCGACTTCGCCGTCTTCGTCGCCTCCCGCGTCGCCCGCGGCCTCGCGTACGCCCATCACAAGACCGACCGGGACGGCCATCACCTCAACATCGTGCATCGCGACGTCAACCCGAAGAACGTCATGCTGGCCTACGAGGGCGACGTCAAACTGACGGACTTCGGCATCGCGAAGGCGTTCAACCTCATGTACAATGAGGAAGGCAAGGTCATCCCGGGCAAGGACGAGTATTGCTCGCCCGAGCAGGCGAGCTACGCCGTCACCGACGCGCGGGCCGACCTCTTCTCGCTCGGCATCGTGCTGTCCGAATTGTTGCTCAGTCGCAACGTCTTCCGGGCCGATGACCGTCTGCAATCGCGGAAAAATGTCCTGACCATGCCCATTCCGCACTTCGCGAAGCTGCGTCCGGAGATCGACGGGAAGCTCGAGACCATTCTCCACAAACTGCTGGAACGCGACCGGAACCAGCGTTACCAGGCCGCCTCCGATCTGCTGACCGACCTGGAACTTTATCTGTACAGCGACCGCTACGGTCCCACCAACGAAAAGCTCGGCGTCTATCTGCGCGAGCTGTTCGGCCAGCCCGAGCCCTCCGGCGCGCTGCTCACCTCCGCTCCTTCGCCGGTGCTTTAATGCATCCCTCCCTCGCGAGCACCTCCTGACTCATGAGCGGGCCAGGCTTCCATCAACATCTCAGCCAGCGCCAGACCCAGCAGATGGTGCTGGCGCCGCAGTTGCGCCAGTCGCTGAAGATCCTCCAGGTGGCGGCCCTGGACCTGCGCTCCGTCATCCAGGAGGAATTGCAAAACAACCCCACCCTCGAGGAGCTGCCGATGGAGGGTGTCAGCCTCGATCAGAACAGCCCGGCCGAGCCGCCCGACGCCGAGGCCAAGGACGGGGCGGAGCCGGGGGAGGAACTGGATTTCTCCAAGGACTTTGAGGTTCTCAACAAACTCGATGACGACTGGCGTGATTACCTGGCGCAGGCCGGCGGCGCCCAGCCCTACACCTCCGAGGCGGCGGAGAAGCGCCAGCATTTCTTCGATTCGCTTGTCAGCGAGACTTCGCTGCAGGAGCATCTCATGCGTCAAGCCGAGCTTGCGGACTGCCCGCCCAAGGTGCTGGCGGCGATCCGCTACCTGGTCGGCAGTCTTGACGATCGCGGCTTTCTCACCGCCGCGCCGGCCGACATCGCCCTTATGTCCGAATTGCCGCTGGAGGACGTGCAGGCCGCCCACGAGCTGCTCAAGACCTTCGATCCGCCCGGCATCGGCGCCCGGAGCCTGGAGGAATGCCTCCTCTTCCAGCTCGAGGCCAAGGGCCGCGGCGCCTCGCTCGCCGCCCGCGTGATTCGCGGGCATTTCGCCCTGCTCACCCGCCGCCGCATCCCCGATCTGGCCCGCCGGCTCGGCGCGACGGTCGACGAGATCCAGTCGGCGATCGAGGAGATCGGCACCCTCGATCCCTCGCCGGGACGCCGGTTTGCCGACGACAGCAACCGCGTCGTCGTGCCCGATGTCACGGTCGAGAAGGACGGCGACAAATGGCAGGTCCATCTCAACAGCGACTACATCCCGCGTCTGCGCATCAGCCAGACCTACCGGGACCTCATTGCCAAGGGCCAGCTGTCGAAGGAGGAGCGCGAGTACCTGCGCGAACGCATGCGCTCCGGCCGCTTCCTGATCAACTCCATCGAGCAGCGCCAGCAGACGATTGAGCGCATCACCCGGGAGATCCTCAAGGTGCAGGAGGAGTTCTTCGAACACGGGGTCTCCAAGTTGAAGCCGCTGACCATGACCCAGATTGCCGCCGTCGTCGGCGTGCACGAGACCACCGTCAGCCGGGCCATCGCCAACAAATACATCCGGACTCCGCACGGGGTTTTTGAGTTCAAATATTTCTTCACGCCGGGCTATCAGGCCCAGGGCGGCGACGCGGTTTCCAACACCAGCGTGAAGGAGATGATCAGCGACCTCATCGCCGGAGAGGACAAGGCCCACCCGCTGAGCGACCAGGAGATCGTGGGCCGGTTGGTGGCGAAGGGGATCAACATCGCCCGGCGCACGGTCGCGAAATACCGCGAGGAGCTGGGCCACCTGCCGAGCAACCTGCGCCGGGAATATTCGTGACCGCGGAGGACGGCGCGCTGGAGATCCAGCCTTCGCACGAGGCTACGGCGGACACGGTAACGCGCCCCACCTGTCACCCGTGGTAGGGCGGGTTTTCCGCAACCCGCCGGGTTTGACTGCCGCCCCGCAAAGCGTGCATCCGCCTCAAGTCAGGGCGAGGTCGGGCTGGATGGTCAGTCCCTCGCCATCGCAGGCCACGCCGTCCGGATCGCACCACGCCGCGAAGCCGATCATGCCCGCGTTGTCACCGGTGTGCCGCGGCTGGGCCGCGTAAAACGCCATCCCCTGCTCCCGGGCCAAGCGTTCCAGGGCGGTGCGCAGCCGGCGGTTGTTGGCCACGCCGCCTGACACACCCAGGCTCGCATGCGCGCCGCGCGCCAGGGCCGCCGCGGTTTTTTTCACCAGGGCGTCAATCACGGCCTGCTGATAGCTGGCGCAGAGATCGTTCATCCGCGCCGTCACCTCGTCGGTGCTCATTTTTTCCACCAGATAGCGCAGGCTCGTCTTCAGGCCGGAGAAACTGAAGGACAGATCGCCGCCCGGCTGGATGCCGCGGGGGAACCGGTAGGCGTCGGGCCGGCCGGCGGTCGCGCGTTGTTCGATCAGCGGTCCGCCCGGATAGCCCAATCCCAGCAATTTCGCCCCCTTGTCGAGCGCCTCGCCCGCTGCATCGTCCCGTGTGGTGGAAAGCACGGAGATGCGTCGCTCGCGATTGATCTCGAACAGCAGGGTGTTGCCGCCCGACACGATCAGCCCCAGGTGCGGCAGCACGGCGGCCAGCCGGCGGTCGAACGTCGCGGGTTCCGCCGCATGCAGGGCGATGAACGGCGACCAGGCGTGGCCGCGCAGGTGATTCACCCCCACCAGCGGCACCCGCCGTTCCAGGGCCAGCGCCTTGGCCGCCGCCAGGCCGATCGCGAGGCAGCCGGCCAGCCCCGGTCCGTGGGTGACGGCCACCGTGCCGATGCGCTCCAGGTCGGCGCCCTCGCGCAGCCGCCGGAGCAGCAGCGGAAAGTTGCGCAGATGCTCGCGGGTGGCCAGGTCCGGCACCACGCCGCCATAACGCTCGTGCAGGGCGATCTGGCTGTGCACCAGTTCCGGCCCCAGCCCCAGCGCCGGATCAAAAACCGCCAGCGCCGTCTCGTCGCAGGAACTTTCCAGGGCGAGGATCATGGTTTCAGGCGTAGCCGCGGAGATGGGATCGAACCGACTCGGAAATTGCGTGGGGACGCGACGCCCTCGTCGCGTGTGGCTCTCGGACCGCGGCGAGGGCGCCGCGGCTCCACCTCACCGGCTGCGTCGCTGGTTCATGTTCAACTGGAGCGACGCGCTCCCGCGCGTCATCCATGGCCGGACAAAATCCGGGCCCCCCATCAACCATTGCTGGCAGGAGCTCATTCACGGCTTTGCAACCTCAGCCGCCGGCCGGCTCCGAGCCGCGAAGAGATCCACCCCCTGCAGCACATCGATGGCCACCTGCAGCGGCCGGTCCGCGACGGGTTCGAAGCCGAAGCGCGCGGCAAAGGCCTTCGGGTCGGTGAGATCGCGCCGCAGCCGCTGCAGCCGCACCCGGGCCTCGTCCTCCGGCGAAACCGTCACGGGCACCTGCGGTTCGATGCCCTTTTCGTTGATGCTCACTCCGCCGGGGGTGTAGTAGCGGGCGGTCGTCAGGCGCAGCGCCTCGCCGTTTTTCAGCCGGAAGATCGTTTGCACGGAACCCTTGCCGAACGTGGTTTCCCCGACCACCGCCGCGCGGGCGGTGTCCTTGAGCGCGCCCGCCACCACCTCGGCCGCACTCGCGGTGCCGGAATTCACCAGCAGCACGATCGGCAGATTCAATCCGCCGGCCGCCGCGCCGGCCCGGAACTCCTCCCGGCTGTCCGCCGTCCGGCCCTGGGTGTAGACGATGAGCTCACCCGGCCGGAAAAACGGTTCCGCCACGTCGACGGCGGCATCGAGCAGCCCGCCAGGATTATTGCGCAGGTCGAGGATCAGGGCCTGCGCGCCCCCGGCCTGCAGCTGCTGCAACGCCTCCTTGAACTCGGCGCCCGTGTGCTCGCTGAACTGGGTGAGCTGGATGTAGCCGATGCGGTCCGCCAGCAGATGGACGTCGCGCACGCTCTCCACCTTGATGACCTCGCGGATCAGGGCCAGTTCGATGGTCTCCTTGGGGGCCGGACGGAAAAGCGTCACGTTCACCCTGGTTCCGGGCTTGCCGCGCAGACGTTCGATGATCTTGTCCAGGCCCAGCCGGTCGATGGACTGCCCGTCGACCTTGACAATCTCATCGCCGCGGCGGATGCCCGCCCGCTCGCTGGGCGTATCGGCGATGGGGGCGATCACGATCACCCGGCCGCCGCGCCGCTCCACCTGGACGCCGATGCCGCCGAACTTGCCGTCCATCTCCTCGCGCAGTTCGCGATAACCGGCCGCCTTGAGGAACTCCGAATGCGGATCCAGGGATTTGAGCATTCCCTCCAGCGCCGCCCGGGTGAGCTTGTCGTAATCGGCATCCCTTTCCTCGACATAGTTCCTTCCGACGAGGCTGAGGACGCTGCGAAAATAGGCCGCGTTGCGGCCAAGGGCCCGGTCGGGCCACAGGTCCCACGCCGGGTTGAAACGCGTCACCGCCGTGGCCAGGATGATGCCAAAGGCCGCGCCACAGACGACGATGAGAATGCGTTTGAGCATGACCCCTACTGTGTGCATCTGGTCATGCTTGTAAATGGCTTCCGCCAGGAGCCTGTCGGACTCACCGTCCTTCCCGGCTCCTGTAAATAAGCCCTCTCATCATCAATAGCCCGCAGATGCACAGGCTTGCCTGTTCGACATGGGGGGAAGCTTGCCAGGGCAGTATGGTCCCGGCACCCCCTCGATGAGTGACCGGCAGTGTGCATCAGTCGTCAAAATCCACGTCTCCCATTTGCCGCAATGATTCAAACCGACGCCAATCCGCCTTCCCCGGAGTTTCTCACGGCCTTTCAACGGCAGGCCGGGGTCGGCGGAGTCATGCCCTTCGCCCGCTTCATGGAACTGGCCCTATATCATCCGGCGACCGGCTACTATGCCCGCCGCCGCCGGCGGATCGGACGCGAGCCGGACACCGATTTTTTCACCGCCACCTCGCTGGGGCCGCTGTTCGGCGAGCTCGTGGCGGCGGCCGGCGCCGACCTGCTCCGTCCGCGGCCGCCGGGCGGATATGTCTTTGTCGAAGTCGGCGCGGAGCGTTCTACCGAGACAATACCATGGACCCCTGATCACGCTCCATCCTCTGGAATTCATTCGGTGGATGGTGTAGGAGCCTGCTTGCAGGCGATCCCTCCTGGACAATCGCGAGCAAGCTCGCTCCCACAACCGCATAAACCCGGCGATGACCCGCAGGGCGGGACCGGCGGCGTGCTGGCCGGCGTGGCGCATCCCTTCGCCGCGGTGGCGTCGATTGCGCTCGGGCAGCCGCTCACGCTGCCGCCGCGGGCCGTCGTTTTCTCGAACGAACTTTTCGACGCCCAGCCCTGCCACCGGCTGGTTCGCCAGGGAGGCCGCTGGCACGAGATCGGCGTCGCACTGCGCGGTCACACGTTGGAGGAAATCTTTCTGCCGGATCCCTCCCCCGAGGTGCGCGCCGTGCAGGACCGTCTGCCGGCCGCGGCGCCCGAAGGCTACCGGATCGATCTGCCGCTCGCCGCCGCACGGCTGGCCGCGCAGATCGCCGCGCAGCCGTGGACGGGTTTGTTTGTCGCCTTCGATTATGGAAAAACATGGCGCGAACTGACGGAGGATACCCCGGCCGGCACGGCGCGCGCCTACGTCCGGCACCGGCAGAGCAGCGATCTGCTCGCGCAGCCCGGCGAACAGGATCTCACCTGTCACGTCTGCTGGGACTGGCTCGTCGAGGCGCTGCTCGCCCATGGATTCGCCGCGCCGGTGCTTGAATCCCAGGAGGCATTTTTCGTCCATCACGCCGCGCCGGTACTCAGCCGGCTGGC
>JAQTYQ010000013.1 GCA_028688225.1 Opitutaceae bacterium
GGCCACCGTGATGGCCCCGACCTGCAGCACCCGGCCGCGGGCGGCCAGTTCCAACCCCGGAGCGAAGCGGCGGCGCAGCAGCTCCCGGTTCTGCCGCCGGCACGAGCCGATCGGGTCGTGATCGGGGTGCGGATCGCCGCCGCGCAGCCGCCCCGCCACGTTCTCATCGGCCGTTGGTTCGAGGCGCCGACGGCCAAACACCCCGGTCGCAGAGCGGTCGCTGAGCCGCCCGAGCATCATCGCCGGCGCTCTGCTGGCCAGCAGAGTGTTCGCTCCCGCGGCCCGGCTCGTTGACCCGGGCCCTCCGCACGTCCAGCTCTCCGATGGCCTCGATCACGAAGTGCCCGAGATGATCCGCGGGCACCCCGTCGCGCAGATCGGGTGGCAACCGCAGCGGAGTCTCGCGGTCCACGGTCATTCTGGCCAGCAGAACGGGCGGGCCTGCCTCTCTGACGCATCCCCTGCGCCAAAGTTCAATCCTTCCCCGCTGCATCGGAAGAAAACTCGCCGTGCTGCACCAAACGGCGTCCGCCGTTTGTTTAGGAGCCTGGAGGGCGAAGCCCGACAGGCTCCTAGGCGGCCAAGCATGCCTGCGAGCAGGGCGGATATTCCGTTTGGGACGTTGCTTTGAATGCGGTCGCGCCCGGCGCCATTGATCGCAAAGCAGGATTGCCTGCCGGTAGCGGCAGTGCATAAGACCGTCTGAGTTCAAAGATTTCTTCAATAACACCCACCACATGAACCGACGTGATTTTATCAGAAATGGCACCCTTTGGGGGGGCTCGGCGCTCCTGCTCGGACAGACGCTCGCACCGGCCGGCGAGTCTGTCGCGGCCCCTCCGGGGAAGGCGCTCACTCCCACCTCGGCCGAGGCGTCGCGCCCGCAGGCTTCGGGGCGCGAACTGACGGTGGCGGGGTTCCAGATGCTGGTGTCCAAGGATATGGGAGCCAACGAGCAGGCGATCCATCGGGCGATCGATCAGGCGGCCGCCGCGAGGGCTGATTTTCTACTGACGCCGGAAGGGAGCCTGAGCGGCTACTATCCTGATTTCGACCGAGTGACGGTGGTTGAGGCCGTCGAGCGGCTGGCGCGGTACGCGAAGGAAGCGAGGGTGGGACTGCTGCTCGGCACGTGCTACAAGACGGAAGAGGAAGGGATCGTGGGCTCCGAGCCTATCCTCAAGCGGCAGGAGTTTTGCTACGACCAAGTCCGGGTCTATGCGCCGGCCGGTGACTACCTCGGCTCCTACGCGAAGATTCTGCTGACGAGCCCGATCGGGCATCCCAGCACCGGGGAAATGAAGACCTATGTGGGCGGCACGCTGCGCACATTCACCTGGGGCGGAATCTGTTTTGGCGTGCTCATCTGCAATGACCTGTGGGCGACGCCGGGTGCGACGACCATAACCAATCCGTATCTCGCCTGGCGCCTCAAGGAAATGGGCGCCCAGGTGATTTTTCATGCCGTCAATACGGCGGGGACGCCGCTCTTGTACCGCCCTTATCACGAATCCAACGAGGAACTGTGGGCGGGAGCCCTGAACATTCCGATCGTCTCGGTGAACGCGGGGAATGCCGACGGGGCCCCGATGAATTGTCGCTCCGGCGTCGTGCTCCCGAACGGCGAACGCAAATGCCTGACGCAAGGCGCGGGCGAAGAGTTCTATTCGTATAAGCTGTCGCTTGGTTGAGCGACGCTGCGGAGCCGTCGCCCCGGATCAGGTTTCACCATCTCGGCCACCGCCGGTCTTGCGTGCGCTCAGTTGGGCCCGTGCAGGATGTTGACGGGGGCGGGACGGCCGTCGCCGTCCGGTTTACCGTAGAGCCGGCGGATGAGCAGCTCCCACTGGACGTTCTCCTCCTCCCGGCGCCGGACGGCGCGATATTCGATGTCGCCGGCCACGAAGATGAAGCTGAAGAGCAGGGCGCCGAGGTAGTTGTGCAGCTCGAGGATCATGAACGTCGCGCCGAAGACGGCCAGCACCTTGCCGAGCGAGGCCGCCCAGAAGGTGGCCTTGAGGTAGGGCCAGCGTAGCGCCAGCAGCGCCCGCAGGATGCGCCCGCCGTCCATCGGAAACACCGGCAGCAGGTTGAAGCCGCCCATGACGAGGTTGACCAGCAGCAGCTGCCAGCCCAGTCCCGCGAACGTGAGCGGCACGTCGCCATCCGCCCAGGACGCGGGCATGGTGACGAACGGCCACAAGACCAGGGCGATGACGAAATTCACCGCCGGGCCGGCCAGCGTGATGAGCAGTTCGCGCCGCGGCTGGCGGGGGATGGAGTCGAACTCCGCCATGCCGCCGATGGGCAGCAGCAGGATGCGCGGCACGCCGATGCCGAACCGCCGGGCGGTCAGCGAGTGGCCGAGTTCATGCAGCACGACGCAGGTGAACAGCAGCAGGATGAAGGCTACGCTCCAGGCCACGCCCAGCCAGCCGGCATCCATCCAGCCCTCCCAGGCCACATAGGCCAGCAGCAGGAGAAAGCTGAAATGGACGGCCAGGCGAATGCCGAACACGCGGAACAAGTTAATTGACCATCCTAGCATTTGACGTAAATAAGGCCCGTTTCGGGCGGAAAGCTAATCGATAATCTCCGCCCGCGTTTGTTCCGACCTTTCTCCATGGCAGTCCGGCCGACCATCCTCGTCATCGACGACGACTCCGAGATCCGCTACTCGCTCTCCCGCGTGCTCTCCTCGCGCGACTATGCGGTGAGCACCGCGGCGAGCGGGGAGGAAGGCATCGCCGCGGTCCGGAAAAGCCCGCCGGACGTCGTGTTCCTCGACATCCGCATGGGCGGCATGGGCGGAATCGAGACGCTCCAGCATATCCGCTCCCTCAATCCGCGGCAGCTGGTCATCCTCATGACCGCCTTCGGCACGGCCCAGACCGCCATTGAGGCGATGAAATACGGCGCGCTGGACTACATCATGAAGCCGTTCGATCCGCAGAAGGTGCTGGCCCTGGCGGCGAACGCACTCAAGACCCACGCCGATCTGACCGCGGCGGGGGCGTACAAGCCGACCATCAACACCGAGGATTACAAGGAGGGCATCGTTGGCAGCTCGGCGGCCATGCAAGAGGTTTTCAAGACCATCGGTCAGGTCACCGCCAGCGACGTCACGGTGATGATCACGGGCGAGAGCGGCACCGGCAAGGAACTGGTGGCGCGCAGCATCTACCAGCACAGCCATCGCGCGGCGAAGCCCTTTGTCGCGGTCAATTGCGCGGCCATTCCCGAGAACCTCATCGAAAGCGAGCTGTTCGGCCACGAGAAGGGCTCCTTCACCGGCGCGACCGGACAGCGCATCGGCAAGTTCGAGCTGTGCGACGGCGGCACCATCTTTCTCGACGAGATCGGCGACATGGCGCTGGCCACGCAGACCAAGATCCTCCGCGTGCTGCAGGAGGGCGAGATCCAGCGCGTCGGCGGCACCGAGACGCTCAAGGTCGACGTGCGCGTGCTGGCGGCCACGAACAAGGATCTCGAGGAGATCGTGAAGACGCGGGCCTTCCGCGAGGATTTGTACTACCGGCTCAACGTGGTGCGCATCCGCATGCCGCCGTTGCGCGAGCGCCTCGATGACATTCCCCAGATCGTCGACTACGTGCTGCAGACACTGCAGAAACAGAAGAAGGCGCGCGTAAGGAAGGTGTCCGCCGAGGTCCTGGCCGTCCTGCTTCGGCACCGGTGGCCGGGCAACGTCCGCGAGCTCGAAAACGTCATCTACCGCAGCGCCGTCATCGCGCAGGGCGACACGATTTTGTTCAAGGATCTGCCGGCGGAGATTCGCGACGCGGCCTGGACGGGTGGGGCGACGACACCGTCCATTCCGGTTGCCATCCCGTCTGCGGCGCCGGCCGGGCCGGCGCCTGCGATCCCGCCCGCGGCCGTCGAACCGGCGGCCGCCTCGGCGACGAGCCCGGCCGCGCCCGAATCCACGCCGCTCAACCTGCAGGATGCCCTGGATTTCGTTTACGCGCGGCTGAAGGCCGAGAGTGATGAACCGGTCCTGGAGCGTTTGGAGCGCGAAATGATCGGCCGCGTGCTCAAGGACGAAAACGGCAATCTGGTGCGCGCCTCCGAGCGTCTGGGAATGACCCGCACGACGTTGCGGAAGCGCATCGATGCGCTCGGCCTGAAGATCTAGGCCGCGGGACGGTCTGCAAACTGGAGCGGCGACGCCTCCGTCGCCGGTCTGCTGGTCAGCAGAACGAGTGACCACGCGACGAGGGCGTCGCGGCTCCAGCAAATATCCGGCCTGAATTGAAGCCTCACGGCTTCGGCTTCCGGTCCCCGTACCCGTGCGGATGGGTGGAGTGCCACTGCCACGCCGTGGCGATGATGGACTCGATGTCGGGAAACTTGATTTTCCAGCCAAGCTCCCGCTGCGCCAGGGTGGAGTCGGCATAAAGCGCGGGCGGATCGCCGGCCCGGCGCAGTGCGGCGACGAGCGGCACCTTTCTCCCCGCGATCCTCTCGACCGCGCGGATCACCTCGCGGTTGGAGGAGGGCCGGCCGGTGCCCAGGTTGTAGAAGAGCCCGGTGCCCGGGGTCGCGAGCCGGCCGAAGACAGCGATGTGCGCGCGGCTCAGGTCGTCGACATGCACATAGTCGCGCAGGCAGGTGCCGTCGGGGGTGGGATAGTCGGCGCCAAAAAGCCGCAGGGGAGGGCGCCGGCCCAGCGCGGCGTCGATGGCGAGCGGAATCAGGTGCGTCTCGGGATCGTGATCCTCGCCGATCGCGCCGTCTTCGGCGGCCCCGGCGGCGTTGAAATAGCGGAGGGCCGCGAAGCTCAGGCCGTGGGCCGCCGCCAGCGCCTTCAGGATGTTCTCCACGTCGAGCTTGGTCTGGCCGTAGGGATTGATGGGGTGCTGCGGCATCGTCTCGACGAGCGGCAGCGCGGCCGGCATGCCGTAGGTCGCGCAGGTCGAGGAGAAGACGAATTTCCTCACCCCGGCGTCGAGCATGGCCTTGAGGAGGTGCAGGGTGGCGCCGACGTTGTTCAGGTAGTACTTGAGCGGATCGGTGACCGATTCGCCCACGTAGCAGTAGGCGGCAAAATGCATCACGAGCTCGATCCGCTCCCGGGTGAGCACGGCGCGTACCGCCGCCTCGTCGCCCAGGTCGGCTTCGTGGAAGGGCACGTCGGGCGCGACGGCGCCGCGGTGCCCGTAGACCAGGTTGTCGAGGACCACCGGCCGGTGGCCCGCGGCAGAGAGCTGCCGCACGCAATGGCTGCCGATGTAACCGGCTCCACCAACGACGAGTGCATTCATCCGTGGAGACTTGTATTGATTTTCCCGGAGCAATGGCTAGGCAAAACTCTCTTCCACGCGCCGTCTGGGCGCCGCGGAGCATCACTGAAGCATCCCATGAAGCAGTCGCGCATCGTCATCACCGGTCTCGGCCTCACCGCGCCGAACGGCAACCAATTGTCGGAATTCCGGCAGAACCTGCTCACCGGCGTCTCCGGCGTGGAACTGATCGAAGTGCGCTACATGGGTTCGCAGCCGGCGGGGGTCTGCCACTTCGATCCGCTCAAGCACCAGAAGAAAAAGGACATCCGCATCGGCACGCGGGCCGGCAGCATCAGCATCTACTGCGCCCGCGAGGCGGTGGCGGACAGCGGGGTGAACTGGGAGGCCTTCGACAAGTCGCGCGCCGGCATCTACCTCGGCATCACCGAGCACGGCAATGTCGAGACCGAGAACGAGATCTACAACATCTCGCTCTTCAAGCACGACACCCGCTTCTGGTCGCACCACCACAATCCGCGCACGGTCGCGAACAATCCCGCCGGCGAGGTATCCCTCAATCTCGGCATCACCGGCCCCGCCTACACCCTCGGGGCGGCCTGCGCGGCCGGCAACCTCGGCCTGATCCACGCCGCGCAGATGCTCCGCCTCGGCGAAATCGACCTGGCCTTCGCCGGCGGCGTGAGCGAGAGCATCCAGACCTTCGGCATTTTCGCCGCGTTCAAGAGCCAGGGGGCGCTGGCGTCGCATCCCGATCCGACCAAGGCCAGCCGCCCGTTCGACAAGAAACGCAACGGCATCGTGGTGAGCGAGGGCGGCTGCATCTACACGATGGAGCGGCTGGAGGACGCCCTCGCGCGCGGGGCGAAAATCTACGGCGAGGTGGCCGGCTACTGCGTCAACTCCGACGCCACCGACTACGTGCTGCCCAACGCCGTGCGCCAGGCCGAGTGCATCCGCAAGGCCATCGCACACGCCGGACTCGTCCCGGCCGACATCGACATCGTCAATACGCACGCCACGGCCACCCCCCAGGGCGACATCCAGGAATGCCAGGCCATCGCCGAGGTGTTCGCCGGCTGTCCGGACGTGAACATCAACAACACGAAAAGCTTCATCGGGCACGCCATGGGCGCAGCCGGCGCGCTCGAGCTGGCCGGCAACCTGCCGTCCTTCAACGACCTGATGGTCCACCCGACCATCAACGTCGACGAGCTCGATCCGCAGTGCGATGTGCCCGGTCTCGTGCTCAACCAGCCGAAAAAGGCAAAACGGGTTGACGCAATTCTGAACAACTCCTTTGGTATGCTCGGCATCAACTCCACGCTCATCATCTCCCGCTACCGCGCCTGACGCCGCCTCCTCACATGACGAAAGACGAATGCAAGAAGCTGGTCACTGACATCATCGCCGACATCGCGCCCGACGAGGATCTCAGTCACCTGCAGCCCGGCGTGCGCCTGCGCGACCAGTTGCAACTCGATTCGATGGACTTCCTCGACATTGTCATGGAGTTACGGAAGCGCCACGGGATCGAGGTGCCCGAAGCCGATTACATCCAGCTGGCCTCGCTCGATAGTTGCGCGGAGTATCTGACCCCAAAATTCAACGCCCTTGCCGCCAAGCCCTGACCCGCGCAGCCGATGAAGCTTTGACGGCCGGGAGCAGTCCCGGCCTTTTTTATGCAGGAACACCGGAAACCAGTCCCTCTCCCGTGAACCGCGCTTCACACTACGACGTCGCCATCATTGGCGCGGGCATGTCGGGCCTGGCCGCGGGCATCCGTCTGGCGCATTTCGGCCGGCGCGTCTGCATTTTCGAGCGACACTACGCCCCCGGCGGACTCAACAGCTTTTACAGCATCGACGGGCGGAAATACGATGTCGGCCTGCATGCGGTGACCAACTACGTGCCGCGCGGGGTCAAGGGAACGCCGCTGGGCCGGCTCCTGCGCCAGCTGCGGATCGAGCGGGATGAGTTTGACCTTTGCCCACAAAAACAGTCCCGCGTCGTCTTCGGCCCTCGCGGCGGGATCGAATTGCGCTTCACCAACGACCGCACGGTGCTGGAGACGGAGATCGCGTCCAAGTTCCCGGCCCAGATCGACGGCTTCCGCCGGCTGCTCGGGGCCCTCGGCAGCTATGACGACACTGCTACCGAAGCGCCCGCCATGTCGGCCCGTGCGGTGCTCCGCCGGTACATCTCCGACCAGCTGCTCGAGGATATGATCTTCTGTCCGTTGATGTATTATGGCAGTGCGCAGGAACAGGACATGGATTTTGTCCAGTTCGGGGTGATGTTCCGGTCCATTTTTCTGGAAGGTCTGGCCCGGCCGCACGAAGGCGTCCGCCGGATCATCCGGGTGCTGCTCGAAAAATACCGGGCGGCCGGCGGCGAACGGCGGATGAAATGCGGCGTGGCGCGCATCATCGAACGGGAAGGGCGCGCCGCGGCCCTGGTGCTCGACGACGGCGGGGAGATCACCGCCACCCACGTGCTTTCCTCCATCGGCGCGGAGGAGACGATGGCCCTGTGCGGGCCGCAGGCGGCGGCCCATCCCCCGGCCGCCGCCGGAGACGCCCCACGACGGCTTTCCTTCATCGAGAGCATCCGGGTGCTGAAATCACCGCCGGCGGATCTGGGGTGGGGCGACGACACCATCGTATTCTTCAACGATTCCGGGCGCTTCGAATACACCCGGCCCGCCGGACCGGTTGATCCCCGCAGCGGGGTAATCTGCTTCCCCAACAACTTTGATTTCCAGGATGGCGGGCCGCCCGAGGGCCTGCTGCGAATCACCTGTCTGGCCAATTACGACCGGTGGGCGGGCCTGCCGGAGGAGCGCTACCGGGCCGAGAAACAGCACTGGCTGGACGAGACGACGCGCAGCGCCCGGCGGTTTTTGCCGCCGGTGGCGGATGAGACCCTGGTGGCAGCCACGCTGGCCACCGATCTTTTTACGCCGCGCACCATCCTGCGCTTCACCGGCCATCGCGAGGGCGCCGTCTACGGCGCGCCGCACAAGATCCGCGACGGACACACGCACCTGTCGAACCTCTATCTCTGCGGCACCGACCAGGGTTTGCTCGGCATTGTCGGCAGCATGCTCAGCGGCATCTCCATGGCCAACGCGCACATGCTGCGGCCCGGGGCGGACGTCTGACGGCACCACCGCACTCTCTCACGCGGCTTTGACAAATTCCCGGTTGCCCCCTCTACCGCGACCGTCCTTAGTGAAGTGCTTCATGGCGCACGATTGGCTCAATGGAATCGATGACCGGTATGATGTCGTGGTGATTGGCAGCGGCCTCGCCGGACTCACCGGCGCCAACTGCCTGGCCAAGTGCGGCCGCAAGGTCCTGCTGCTCGAACATCACTACCAGCTGGGCGGCCTGGCCACGTGGTTCACCCGCAAGGGCGGACATATCTTCGACATCTCGCTACACGGATTCCCCGTCGGCATGATCAAGTCGGCCCGCAAATACTGGACGCAGGAGATCGCCGATTCCATCGTCCAGCTCAAGGGCATCCGCTTCGTCAACCCGCAGTTCAACCTGACGACAACCTTCGACCGCACGGATTTCACGCGGCTGCTCATCGAGCATTTCCAGGTTTCGTCCGCGACCGTGGAGCAGTTCTTCACCGACCTACGGGCGATGAATTTCTACGACCACAATCCCGAGACCACCGGGGAGATGCTGGAGCGCTATTTCCCGGGTCGCGACGACGTGAAGCGTTTCCTCATGGAGCCCATCGCCTATGCCAACGGCTCCACGCTGGAGGATCCCGCCATCACCTACGGCATCGTGTTCTCGAATTTCATGAGCAAGGGGGTGTACACCTTCCGCGGCGGCACCGATTTGCTCATCCGGAAGATGTCCGAGGAGTTGCAGCGCAACGGCGTCGAGATCCGTAAGCACGTGGTGGTCGAAAAGGTGGTGGTCGAGGAATCGGCCGGCGCCAAACGGGTGGCCGGGGTCGTGGCCAACGGCCGGACCATCCGCTGCGAGGCCGTGCTGTCGAATTCCAACATCAAGGGCACCATCCTGAAGCTGGTGGGGGAGGAGCACTTCACCCCGGAGTTCGCGGCCCAGGCCAGGGCCGTGCGCATCAACACCAGCTCCTGCCAGGTCTATCTCGGCATCCGCAAGGGCGAATCGATCCCCCAGATCGGCGACCTGATTTTCGTTTCCGATTCGCCCCGGCTGTCGAGCGAGGAGCTGGTCGATTTCCATACCCGCAGCCGCACGTTCTCGGTCTATTATCCCGAGACCCGCCCCGGCTCGGAGCGCTACACCGTGGTCTGCTCGCTCAACGGCCGCTATGACGACTGGAACCGGCTGTCCGCCGAGGAGTATCAGCGGGAGAAGGCGCGCCTCATCGAGGAATCGATTGTCTGCCTCGAACGCTTCATCCCCGGCATGCGGGCCAAGATCGATTGGACCGAGGCCGCCACGCCGCGGACGATCGAGCACTACACGCGCCACTGGATGGGCACGTCGTTCGGCACGAAGTTCGAGGGGTTGAAGGTCTCGATGGAACTGCCCAACCAATTGCCCGGTCTGCATCATGCCGGCTCGGTTGGCATCATCATGTCGGGCTGGCTGGGAACCATCAATTATGGCGTGATTGCCGCCAACAACATCGATAAGTATCTCCTTGCCCGCCGGCGCGCCGCCGCCGCGCCGGAACCCATTCTGGCCCGATCCTGACCCACCCGCCGCTCTTTTCTCCTTCGCCCGTTTTTCACCATGGAGCCCATCGAAAAGCTCATTCCCCATCGGCCGCCCTTCCTGTTTGTCGACGAGATCGTGTCGGAAACCGAAGACATGCTGACGACCCGCCGCCGCGTCCGACCCGACGAGGATTTCTTCAAGGGGCATTATCCGGGCAACCCCATCATGCCCGGCGTGCTCATCTGCGAGTCGGTGTTCCAGTCCGGCTGCGTGTTTCTCTCCAAGCAGTTCGCAGCCAAAGGGGAGGACCTGAGCCGCTATACCCCGGTGCTGACGCGCATCACCGAGGTGAAATTCAAAAGCCCGGTGAAACCCGGCGACGAACTCATCATCGACGTCAAGGTGAAGGATCGCCTGGGGCGTTTCATGTTCCTGAGCGGATCGGTGCGCACGGCCGACAACCGGAAGGTCCTCACGGTGGATTTCGGCGTCGCGCTGGTCGAAACCGCCGGCAACGGCTCCGGCGCGTCGCCGGCCCAACCGTCCGCGTCATGAGTTTTCTCGCGCTGACCGGCCGGACGTTTCTTGTTTTCGGCGTGGCCAACCGGAAAAGCGTGGCCTGGGCCATCGGCCGGACGATCGAGGAAGAAGGCGCACGCGTCGTCTACAGCGTCCGCTCGGAGGAGCGGAAACGGTCGCTGGCGGAGCTGTTGGGCGGACGGCCGGTCTGCGTGTGCGATGTGGAGCAGGAGGGCGCCGCGGAGCGGCTGGCCGCCGAGATCGGCCCGAAGTACGGGCCGCTGCACGGACTCGTGCACTCCATCGCGTTCGCCAGTTACGCGGATGGCTTCAAATCATTTTCGGAGACCAAACGCGCCGATTTCCTGCAGGCCACGACCATCTCCTGCTTCTCCTTGGTGGAAATCGCCCGCGCCTTCAAGCCGCACCTCGCCCTCAACGCCTCCGTCGTCACCATCGGCATCTCGTCCCTGCTCGTCACGCCCGATAACTACGGCTACATGGGGCCGGTCAAGGCCGCGCTGGACTCCACGGTCCGGTTTCTGGCCAAATCCTTCAGCGCCGACACCGAGGTGCGCTTCAACGTGGTTGGCGCCGGCCCGCTCAAGACCAGCGCCTCGGCGGGCATTCCCGGCTACCTCGAAAGCTATCTCTACGCGGAAAAGCTGACCTACCGCAAGCGCGCCCTCGAAACCCGGGAGGTCGCCGACGCCGCGGTCTTTCTGCTCAGCGAACGCAGCAGCGGACTCAACGGCAGTACGCTCGTCGTCGATGCCGGCCTCGGCAGCAACTACTTCGACAAGGAAGTGATCCGGCTGGCCATGCGGCCTGAAGCCGCGTCGACAGCGCAACGCCCCAAGCCAAAATCCCAAGGGCCAAAGGACTAGAGCGGATTAAATTGAAGTGTGGCCGTAAAAGTAGCGCAGGCTTCCGGCCTGCATCAGTCGAGGGAGCAGGCAGGATGCCTGCGCTACCCGATGCCAGGACGGCGACAAAAAAACTTAAACCGCGGTAGAGATCCTGGTGTCGACGGGATTTGTTTGGCCTTTGGCGTTTTGGCGTTTGAGATTTAGCCCATGCGTTTCGAGAACGTCTGCATCGAATCCATCGCCGTGGCCCTGCCGGGGGAGGTGTGGACGTCCGCCGACATCGAGGAGCGCCTGCGGCCGCTGTATGAGCGCCTGCGGCTGCCGTTCGGCCGCCTCGAATTGATGAGCGGCATCCGGGAACGGCGCTTCTGGCCGCCGGGCACGATGCCTTCCGACGCCAGCGCGGCCGCCGGCCGGGCGGTGCTGGCGAAGTCGGCGTTGCCGCCGGAGCTGATCGAGACGTTCATGCACGCCGCGGTTTCCCGCGACATGCTGGAACCGGCGACGGCGGCGTTCGCGCATCGGAAGATCGGACTTCCGGACCGGGCCCAGATCTTCGACGTGTCGAACGCCTGCCTCGGTTTTCTCAATAGTCTGACGATCCTCGCCGCCATGATCGAGTCGGGCCAGATCCGGTGCGGGATGGTGGTGGCGGGGGAGAACGGCCGGCCCCTGGTGGAGCGGACGCTGCAACACTTGCTGACCACGCCCCTGGACCGCAACCAGATCAAACCCTTTTTCGCCAACCTCACCATCGGCTCGGGCTCGGCCGCGGCCATCGTCTGCCATCGCGCGCTGGTCAAGGGCGCGGCGCACCGGCTGCACGGCGGCATCTGCCTTTCGGCCACGGCGCACAGTGAACTGTGCCGGGGCGATGCGGCCGGCGATGACGGACTGGAGATGCAGACCGATTCCGAGCAGCTGCTCATTGCCGGGGTCAAGGTGGCGCACCGCGCCTGGATTTCGTTCCAGGAGGAGACCGGCTGGACGGGAACCTCGGTCGACCGCTTTGTCTGCCATCAGGTCGGCTCCATGCACCGGCGCAAACTCTACGACACCCTCGGACTCGACATCACCAAGGATTTTTCAACCTTCGAGGCTTTGGGCAACATGGGTTCGGTCTCGTTGCCGGCCACGCTGGTCAAGGCCATCGATGGCGGTGCGGTCGTCCCGGGCAGCCGGGTGGGGTTGCTGGGCATTGGCAGCGGCATCAACTGCATGATGCTGGCCCTCGAATGGTGACGACGGCAGAGCTTCCCGACTGGCTGCGCCGGCTTTATCCGTTTGAGCCGAAGGCCTTCCCGTGCGGACAAGTCCGCCTGAGCTATATCGACGAGGGGCCGCGCGCGGATGAAGCCGTGCTGTTGCTGCATGGCAATCCCACCTGGTCGTTTTATTACCGGAACCTCATCCGGACGCTGGTCACGGCGGGGCGGCGCTGCGTGGCGCCCGATCACATCGGCATGGGGCTCTCGGACAAGCCACAGGAGTATCCTTACTGCCTGGGGGCTCATATTGAAAATCTCGCCGCGCTGGTCGCGTCCCTGGGTCTGCGCCGCGTGCATCTGGTGGTGCACGATTGGGGCGGGGCGATCGGATTCGGGTGGGCGGCGCGGCAGCCGGACAAAGTGGGGCGCATCGTCATCCTCAACACCGCGGCGTTTCCATCGCCAAACATTCCGCTGCGCATCAGCCTGTGCCGGACTCCCGTGTTGGGGGAATGGCTGGTCCGCGGGTGCAACAGCTTTGCCGGGCCGGCGACGTGGATGGCCATGCATCGCCGGCGGCTGACCGAGGACGTGAAGCGGGGCTATCTTTTCCCTTACGATTCGTGGACGAACCGCATCGGAGTGGCGCGGTTTGTCGCCGACATCCCCATGCGGCCCGAACATCCCAGCCGGGCCACGTTGGAAGTCGTGGCCCAGGGACTGGCCCAATTCAGGGACCGGCCGATTCTGATCGCCTGGGGCGGGGCGGACTTCTGCTTCGGCGACAACTTCTTCAAGCGCTGGCAGCAGATCTATCCGCAAGCCACGACCTGCCATCTGCCCGACGCCGGACATTATATCCTCGAGGACGCAGGCGAGGAGATCATCCCCAAGATCGCGGCATTCTTAACCGCCTAGACCTCGGTGGGGTGGGGGCGGAGTTTCGTGATCTACGGTGGCAGTAGCGCAAAGGGGATCTCGGAGACGGCAACGTTGCTGCCCTCGACGATGAGGCGGCCCTGCACGGGTTTGTTCATCCCCGCCGGAAGCCGCAAGTCGAGCGAAAGCTCCTTCGTTTCTCCCGGCATCAGGTCGAAATAGTTGTCGCTATACATGACCAGGTAGGGCGCCTGCGCTTCCGGCACGTTCCATACCGCCCGCACCCGCACCAGCCGCGCGTAGCCCGTCCCATTGGAAAGCCTGAACGATCCCTGGGCCTGGCCGCCGGAAGCGGTCAGCTGCACCGCCTGCGGCAGCTGGAGGACCGCCGCCGGCTGGTCCTGCAGAGTCTCGAACAGCGGCTTGCACCGGGCTGCAAGGATCTCGTCGCAGGGCGTGGCCGGGTTTTCGCCTACCGCCGCCGCGATCATTCTCATGAACAGGGCGAAATAGATTCGCGTTTCCGGTTGGGAAGCCAACTCCTGGTCCAGCAGGCAGGTCGACACGATCTTGGGATCCCAGGGCGAGCGCCGCTCGGCGTATTCGGGCGTAAACCCCATGAAGGCCACGGTGCGCCCCTGGCCGTATTGGCCGGTGACCAGGAGGGGCTGCCCCATGATCGAAAGAACCTCCGTGCTGCCCGGTTTCACCTCCACCCGGTTGAATCCCGGCAATCCACATTTGTTCAACCCTGCAATCTCCCATTCGGCGGCAGCGCCGGGAGCGCGCTGCATGTCGCGAATCGGGGGATGAGTCTGTTCGGTATTGAAGACCGCCGGAAGCGGTTGGCTCAGGAACAAATCATCCCGATTTCGAAGTTGGACCGGCAATACCTCCGCCAGCGGGGTGACCCCAAGGAGAGCGGCCCGGATGGACCCGCCATGGAAGCTTCCAGGGCCGCCGGAATGAATGAACCCGACGCCTTGGCCAATGGCCTGTTTCAGCCCCTCTGCCGCCGGGGCGTCGAGCAGCTTCCAGAGCGAATCGAAGGAGGTCAGCCACACCAGGTCGTAGTTCCGGCGGATTTCCCCGGGGTTTCGCAGCTTCGCCAGTTCGTGGATCGACGGCTCGGCAATGACGTCGACCTTGATCCCCATGCCTTCCGCCATCCAGGAAATCGGACGGCTGTATTTCTCCTGGCCGATCACCAGCATGCGCACCGGCCGGGAAAGGAGCGCCGGGGCCACCTTGATGAACGTCCGGCTCTCGGCGCGGAGGACACCGTTCTTTTCCCGAACCTGAGCCTGCAGCACGTAGACGCCCGGCTTTCCCGGGGTCACCCAGTCCACGACGCCAATTTCCCGGCTGGCATCGCTGCCGATCTCGCCCTGGTAATCCTTGCTCCAGAGCTTCTGCCCACTGACCTCTGCGATCTCGCAGTGGAGTTCGAAGGGAACATCGCGCACGTAGTCGTTGACCAGCCAGACCGGGATTTGCAGCCGCTTGCCGGAGACCTGCGATTCGAGCGCTTCCTCGTAGGCAAAGTTGACCGCAAACCGCTCCTGGGCTTTTTTCAGGTAGTAGTAGCCCATCTTGGGCACCCGGTAGTAGTCCAGAAAGTTGAACCGAATTCCGGGGGTGACTTCACCGTAGGCCCAGATCCGGGTCCCGTTGATGTCGTGGTATTTTCTTCGCCGGTACACCTCCGTGGCGTACTGGAAGAGAAAGGCCTGGTAGAGCTGGGAGTCCTCCACCAGTTCCTTGGCGGACTTGATATCCCGATCCACAAACTGGTTGATTCGGTCCAGGACGCTGGCGAGACCCTTGTAATCAAAACTGGTCTGATAACTGTAGGCGGCGACATCGATCGGAAGGTTGTACCATTGGCCGGGAACGCGGTTTTTCTCCGACCAGAGCTCATCGGGCGTGAGCATCTTTTGCAGTGTTTCCAGCACCGGCAGGGCGATGGTTCCGTATTCGGAAACGAACCCGGTGTTGGCCTGGAAATGCTCCTGGTAGTTCGACGTCGGCCACGGACCCGCATTGCCCATCCAGAAGTGCTGCTCGCCCAGATCGCAAAAACTGGGATGGTAGACGCTCCCCGGCGCCAGCTCCGCGACCATCCGGCCGATAATGTCGGCAAACTCCTGGTAGCCATACGGCTCAAAATCCTGCCCCAACGCCCCCCAGCCCTTGCCCTTCATCTGCGCCTCGGCGAACGGCGCCCAGACCACGATCGAAGGATGGTTCCGCAGCTGGACGGTGATTTGGCGAACCTGCGAAAGCGCCTGCGCGACGTAGGTCTCGCGCCGGGGATTCGAGTGGTCCATGACGGCCATGGCCCCGAACTGGATGAAGGGGTACTCAAAGAAGTTCAGAATCCCCAGGCGGTCGCAAAGGTCGTAGAAGTCCGGTTTTTCCACCACGGTGAAATTAATCAGGTGGTTCAGGTTGGCCGCCCGATACAGTCTCAAATCCTGTTCATAAGTCTCACGGGTCGGCTTCGAGCCGAAGTAGTCCGCAATCGGGTACCAGGCGCCCTTGAGAAACAGGCGCCGGCCGTTCAGCCAGTAGCTCATGTCATCCTTGCGGGCAATCGTGCGGATGCCAAAGACCGCCTCGCGCGTGTCCGCGCCCGCGGCGCCCGGAGCGGTGATCGTCGCGGTCGCCTTGTAGAGGTTTTGCGCCCCCGTATCCCAGGTCCACCACAGCTGCGGATGCTTCACGATGACTTCCGCCGCAAAGGTGTTTTCACCGGGCCGGAGCTCGATCGGGCGCGCCGGAACGCTCAGCGATTCGCCAGGGAAATTATCGGGCGCGATCTTCAGTTCCACCGTGGCCGGGAAGCTTTCCTGGCCGGAGTTCGTGATCTTGCCGGAGACAGTCAACGTCGCGCTGCCGTCGGCGTTGAGCGATTTGGTGGCGACCGCGAGGTCGTCGACGACCGTGGTGCCCGACACCACCAGTTTCACGTCGCGGAACAGTCCCATGGGGAAGACGGCGTTGCCTCCGGCCGGCAGCCCATCCCAGGTCGGACCGAGCACAAAGGGCGGAAAGGGAAAATCCAGCACCCACCCCGGCACGGTCTCGGCGAACTCGCCTTTCATGTACTCCAGGAAACCTCGCCCTTTGGGCAGCCACGGACAGGTGACTTTCAAGGTGAGCTGGTTGCTGCCGGTGGGGTTCAGCTTGGCCGTCACGTCATACTCGAAGGGCACATACGCCCCCTCGTGTTCGCCCAGTTTTTCGCCGTTCAACCAGACTGTCGTGAAGTAATCCACACCCTCAAAGACTAGGTGCACCGACTTGCCCGCCGAGCCCTTGGGTACCGTGAACTGCTTGCGGTACCACCACTCCTGCTCGTTCACCAGGGTCAGTTCCTTGCTCTGGTAGTACAGGTCCATTCCCTTGAGCCCGATCTGCAACTGCACCTCGCCCGGCACGGTGACCGTCCGGAAGGAGCTGTCGTCGAACTTGGGCAGGTAGGCCCCCTGGCGCTCTCCATCCCCGAAGGGAAATGCCCCGAGTTTCCAATTGGCGTCGCTCAGGAGGGTAGTGGTGTTCCGGGCAATCGCCTCTGCCTTCGGGGCAGACTCGACAGCCGCGAGGTCCGTGGGAACCGCCAGCAGGAAAAAACCCGTTGCCAGTGCAAAGATGGCGCCAGGATTTCGCCGGCGGTTCGAAACAGGCAACAGGGCCGCATACAGTTTTCTACTCAGCGCGATTGGTAGCATTTGCATGGAACTGGGCTCCTCTTCTATTGGCTTCGGTCAACTGATAGGAAGATGGATTGTCGAATTTCTGGGTTTACAGGGTGGGGATTGGGCCGCCCTCGGCATATCGTTCCCGCAATGTGGCCATGCCGGGGCATTGGCCGAGAGGCATGACGCACCAAAGGAGTGTGAAGAAACCTGAGTTTCGTCTTTCTGGCTAATGCTTATTGGTAAGGAGGTAGCCATCGCTGCTAGTGCGATTGAAGAAAAGAAACACGTCACGATGGTATTTTTTTTATCGAACGTGAAAAAGAATCACACGCCAATATTGCTGTCAATTATGATCCCTTGGTTATCATCGCATGTTCTCGAGAGCAAAGAGCGACCGAAATCTTGGAACTACCTTGGTTCGGGCCATCCGATCCATAAGTCGTTCGCCGGTCGCTGAATCGCAGAAGTCCTGGACGATCTCCCGGACGCTGTCCGGCCTTTCACGATTAACCTCGCGCCAGCGGCGGGCCACCCAAGGCGGGGTCAAACTTAGTTCTCGGCCGTCATGCGGTCCGCCCCCTGTAGGATTTCCTGATGGCCCCCGGAGTGGAAGTCGCGCACGATCATGCGACCTCCAAAAACCGCAGCGGCGGGCGGAAGCGGGTGAGCTCGCTGGCGGGAATCAGGTAGGGCCGTTTCCGATCCAAGGTCATGATGTCACCGCGGGAACAGGCTTTCCGGACCCACCAAACAGAACGCACGCCGCCCAGGGCGGCGCTGAACTCCTTGGGCGTGAGCGGGCGAAGGGCAGAGGCTACTTGCGGCACAGGCGGCGAGAGGCGGTTTTGCCTCGGGCCGGAGTCTTGGTTTTACGTCCATTGCTATATTGGACATAATAACTATTGTGCGTCGATTCGGGCGGAAAGCTCGGCGTGCCGGTAGCAAATCCCTGCATCGAATCCCTCCGGACGGTTGCCGTGCTCTGCGCCATGCCGCGGAGCGTTTACGGGACGCTTCCGGGGGTTGAAGTCTACGACCTGGTCCGGGACGCCTGGTCTTTCTCGGGCGGGATGCCGGTGGTTGCGCATCCGCCCTGTCGTTTGTGGGGCCGCATGCGAGGCTTGGCTAAATGCCCCGATGCCGAAAAGGAAAAGGCGTTAGGTCTGTTCTGTGCCGTACGGGTGCGCGAAAGCGGCGGAATCCTGGAGCATCCCGCGCGCAGTCTGCTTTGGACGGCCGCCAACCTACCAACACCGGGCAGGCGCGATGAGTTTGGCGGCTGGACCCTAGCCGCTCCACAATGGTGGTGGGGCCACAAGGCCGACAAGGCGTCGTGGTTTTATATTGTCGGCGTTGAGCCGGCCGACCTGCCGGAGATTCCCCTACGCCTTGGAGAGTCGGACTACGTCGTAGCAACGATAGCCCGCTATCCGCGCGAGCACCCGGAACATCGGATCGAGCTAAGCAAACGCCTTCGATCGGCAACGCCGTCCAGCCTGGCTAATTGGCTGCTGTCGGTTGCGCGTCTTTCAAGCGTCACGGAGGCCGGCCTCTGACATGGGCAAAGGCGGCTCCAGTTCTTCGTCCACTACATGCACCTCAACGGTGTTAATTGTGGACCCCTCCGCACCCCGTCCGGCGGACAAGATTGATATTCAAACGCTCTCGGGACAGCCGACCAAGACTCACGTAGAAGCATCCCGCCCGAATTTTTGGAAAAAGAACGAGGCCGATGCATACCACATCGCGGAGGCCGGCCGATGAATTCCCCGGCCTCACAGGACCAGGCCGCCTGTGCCTTCATGCGCGCCCGCTGGGCGGCGCTGACGACGAAACTGACGCCCGAGACCAAGGCCAAGTTTGACCGCTGGGCGCTGGCGGAAGAACTGGCCGCCAAACGCTCGGGATGGAATCGCCGGCTACAGGAGGCCTTCGCCTACCAGCCCAAGGCGAAGAAACCAGCGGGGCTCGTCTGGCCGGACGATTCTTTTGCCAACGACCCGCGGCACGGGCTCGCCCCCTCGCCCTGTTTTGCCCCGCTGCCGGCCGCACCCGGGACCTACATTGAGGATACCAGGGCGATGATGCGCGCCCGCTGGGCGTTCTGGCTTGAGCAAGTCGAAAACCGCGCGGCCGGTCCGGAATTGCCCGTCGACAAGCTCGCCAAAATGCGCGAGCGCGAGCGTATCCTCTGGGATCAAACCCTGCGCACGGCGAAAAAAATGGCTGAGGCCGGGGCCGATATGTTCCCGGAAAACCGGATGCGGCTCGGGATCTTCGACCCGGTCGCAGAGACGATTGAAATGCTGCCCGGCGTGCGCCGCCGGAACTTCTTGGCGGCCGTGGCCGCTTCCCGTCGCGCTGACCAGCTCCGCTTTGCCGAATACTATCTGCGGCACCTGGACCCCCGCCGGATTGAATTGCACACCTTCACGGCCGGTAGGCGCGTCCGCACAGGCCTTTTGCGCCACACGTTCAAGGCCATCTCCCGCAAGCTGGGCAACCTCTCCCGGCAGCGTTGGTACAAGGACGTCGCGGAGATGGTCTGGCGCGGCGAAGAAATCGGCGGCCTGACGCTCTCCCCTGGCGCTGCCCTGGACTTGAACGAGCGCCGCGGCATCCCGGAGCAGGTCAAAGCGGTCGGGATCGACGGCGCCGTGCGCTGGGTGAAGAATCCGGCTGCCTACCAGGCCGGGAACCTTAACCCGGAAGCCTGGCGCATCCGGCCCGACCGGCTGGGCAAGGAACCGCTCTGGCATGTCCATGCCCATTGTATCGTCGTTTTCCGGGAAGGTGTCACGGATGAGGCCAAGCGCGAATTTTGGCGCCACTGTCGGGCCTGGTGGGGCCGGGTGTGCGACCGGGGCACCAGGGCAGACGGCACGGCCCACATCAAGAACCTGCGGGAGGCCATCAAGTATCCGGCCAAGCCGGCGGACCTTGACCTGCTATCCGGGCGGCAATTGATCGAAGTCAGCGAGGCCATCGCCGGCCTCAAGATCGTCCTGCCCCGGGCCGGCCTGCGCCGTTTCCGCGCCGATTGCCGCCGGTCGGTTGAGAAACCGGCCCGCCGTTTCGATGGAAACGGCAAACCGGTCCTGATCATCGGCCCGGATCATAACTCGAAACGGTCGCCGGTTCGCCGGTTGCCGGACGGTTCCATTGTCGATTTAATTACCGGAATACCGGTTCGACGCCGATTCAGGACCGGTTCCGCCGGTTGCTTTGTCGAAAAAAACAACGGAATGACCGGTTCCGGGCCGATTCCGGTCGATCCGGCCGAAATCGATCCCGAAACGGCGAAAATCGATCCCGAATCGATCTCCGACCGGCGCCGATCCGTCCTCGAAACGGTCATCGATCGGGACCGGTTCCGGACCGGTTCCGCCGGTTCCATTGTCGAAAAAAATAACGGAATAGACCGTTTCGCACCGGTTCCGGACCGTTTGACAGACCGGTTGCCCAAAACCGATCCCCAACCGGTCGGACCGGTCCGGAACCGGTTATTGGCCAAATTTGTGGCCGCAGACGGCCGGCCGCGCTTCGTCGTTTGCAACCCGACCACGGCCGCGGAGCTTGCGCTCCGCGCACCCGTCGCCCGCACCCTTCGCGCGTATACGCAGGCGCGCCCGCCCGCGCCTGCGTCTGGAGTAGGCGTTCACAATAGACACCCAACTTGCACAGCCGAAAGCCCGCCCGAGGCCCTGGCATCGGCGGTCGGACCTCCCGGGGCCTCACCGCCGGGGCTTCCGACCGGCCATTAACCTAAAAAAACCATGAATCAAATTCTGATCGATCCCAAAAATGCTCCGGCTCTGACGGAGCGCGAAAAAGTATTCGTCGGCATGATCGAGCCGCTTGGCTGGCACTTTGGCGGCCTCACCGCGCGCGGCCGCGGGTACCGGATGAATTTCCACACCGGCGAGGCGCCGCTCAGAGCGATCCACTGCTCGCGCCACCAACTGCAACACTTTGTTCGCTGGAGTCTGCGCAACCTCCAATAAAACCGCCCTTCCCCGTTGGCTTTCTGGTCAGCCTAGCACAAAAAATCATGAATACTCCAATAATCTCTCCATTTAAAGCCGCGGATGGAAGCACCGTCTATGCTTGGGTTGGAAGCACCGTCTATGCCGAGGCTGGAAGCACCGTCTATGCCAGGGTTGGAAGCACCGTCTTTGCCTGGGCTGGAAGCACCGTCTATGCCGAGGCTGGAAGCACCGTCCACGCCTGGGCTGGAAGCACCGTCTATGCCGCGGCTGGAAGCACCGTCTATGCCAGGGCTGGGAGCACCGTCTATGCCGAGGCTGGAAGCGCCGTCTATGCCGCGGCTGAAAGCGCCGTCTATGCCGAGGCTGGAGGCGTTCCGGTGGAAATTCAGGGGAACCAATTCGCGATTTTCCGAAAATGAAGCCGCCCTTCCGCGCCTACGAAATCCGCCGGACCGACTCCGGCGCCGTGCTGGTCTCGCCCTGCACGGTGTTGGACCTGAACCCCGTCAGCCGCACGGCACAGATCGAGATTTTGACCGGGAGTTTCCGGCTCAAAACCTGGATCGCCTTCGGCGACCTGGTCTCGACGCCGGAGAAAGCCTCCGCGCGGATGATCGCACTTTTGCGGCCTAAGGAGTTGACGCCCTACGACCGCCAACATTCCGCGGTGAAACCGCCGCTACCTGTGGCTGGGCCGGCTCAGCCGGACACCGCGGTAACTGCCGCGGGCTGACGCCCACTCAGCCCGCGGCCCTCTTTCCCATGAAAAAACAATTATGCGGCCAGCGTTATCGTGTCCTAATCGATGGATGGAAACGGTCGGGAACTCGTCATTGCACACGGCCCTTAGGACACAAGGGGCTATGTGGGAAAAGAAAGGCCCGCCGATGAGTCCACTCCGCGCCTACATCACCGGCGCCCTGCATATCGCCGAGGAAGCCAAAGCCGGCCGCATCCTGCCCGGCGCTCCGCGCCACGAGCAGCTTGACGTGGCCTTGCTCTGCATCCGCTTCGCGCGGATCGCCCGGCGACTCGGGCGGCCGCCCTCGCCCTACGAAAAACTCCAGGTCATGCGCCGCGACCTTCAACCCTACGAACTATGCCCGACGAAAAACCCGAAACGGTAACGGCGGCCGCCATCACGCCCACGGACATGCCGGCTCCGACCGTGCCAGCCCCGTCCGCGGTCCCGGTAGATTGCGATGTGCCGATGCCTCCGGTTGATCCACTCCCGGCCCCTGCATCCGGCGAGGTGGACCGCCACGGGAAGCCCTTCGACCCCGCGCGGCATGTGCACACCCTGCACCCGAAAACCGGCGCCTGGATGCCCCGGCGAAAACCCCGGGCCGCGGCCGCCAGCGCCGGAACGGGCGCGGCGGGATCTCCCTCCTCCCCGCCGCCGGCGGCAAGCTTCATTCCGCCGGAGGAACCACCGGCCGCCCCGCCCGCGGATACGCCGCCTCCGGAACCGGCGGTCGATCATTCGAGCGATGCGGCGGAGGTCGTTTGCCGCTCGGCACAGTTCGCCCTGGGGATTGTCTTTGACGCGCCCGAGGCCTGCACGCCGGCCGTGACGGAGCACAAGCACATGGTCGAGGCCACGGCGGCCTACATCCGCGCCAAGGGCTGGCAGGCCGCGGCCGGCGTGGGGCTCGTACTCATGTTCGCGGCCTGGCTCCTGAAGGTCTTTCAGCATCCCAAGCCGATGGCGAAGATTCGCGGCTGGTTTCAGGACGCCAAGGTGAACCACGCCCGGGACGTAACGCCCGAGGGCGAGCGGCCGGGTGGGACATCCAGTGTCCCGGCCGGTGGCGCGGTCATCGATATTCCGGCCAATATCCCGCCACTCGCAAAAACCTGATCCATGAAAAAAACCCCCGACGCTCCCAAGAACTTGACCTTCTGGATCCATCAGTTGGATTGGAACGAATTCTGGCGCAGATTGCTGCGCTGGCTCTACACGCTATCAGTTTTCTGCGGTTGCACCTACCTGGTGTTTTGGCGCGGTGAGTCCGGCTGGCTCTTTGTGCCGGCCTGCCTGCTGCTGTGGTTCCGGAGGGGACTATGAACCCGCACGGAATGTTTATCGGCGCGACAGGGAGCGGAAAAACTTTCGCCGCGCAGCAATCGGCCAAAAGTTTTCGCCACCAAAGCCCGCACCCAATAAAAACGTTGATCCTGCACAAGCCACTGGAGATTTGGCCCGGATCGTCGGCGACCTGGCAGACTGAAGACCCCGAAAAATACCTATGGAAGTGGGAACGGTCGCGCGGCTGCGCCTGCTTCATGGAGCTGGCCGATGCTCTGGTAGACAAGTGGGATGAGCGATTCTGGCGCTGCTTTACCCAGGGACGGCACTATGGACATCGCTGCTACTACATCAGCCAGCGGGCGGCTTTCGTGCATCCGGCCATCCGCGACAATTGCGCCAGCTTGCATCTCTTCGCCGTGCCGCAGAACGCGGCTAAAATGTGGGCGGTCGAATTCAACGACCCGGCTTTGCTGGGGGCGGTCAAGTTGCCGCCGCGCTGGTTCTACTTCAAGCCGGACCGCTACACCCCGGCCCGCCTGATGACCCTCGCCGCATGAACCCGCGCTCCCGGTATTTCAAAGCCCGCCGGAGAAAACTCCGGAACCAGCAACTCTGCACCCGCTGTGGGGAAAGCCTGGCGCGGCCTGGTCATGCGACCTGTACCGCTTGTGCCGCCATCAAACTGATTAAAGACGAGGACCGGCGGAAAACCGACAAAGCCAAGGCGGTGGAACGCTTGCGCCGCCGGTTGTCCTTGCTCCAGGAAGGAAACCGGCTGGTGGACGAAAAGTTGCAGCGGCTAATGGTTGACTAGGGCACAAATGTAGCAACATTGAGCCTATGCCTAAGACTGTCATGTTCCGCACCCGTGTCGATGCCGCCCGCAAACGCAATGCTGAAAAGATTCTTGGCCGCCTCGGGCTTACGCCCGGCCAGGTCGTGAATGCGATGTTTGCTCAGGTAGCCGTCCGCCAGGGCGTGCCCTTCCCGCTGACGCTCACCGATGACGGCTATCTTCCGCATGTCCCCAATGCGGAAACGCTGGCCAGTCTGCGCGAACCGGCAGAGGGCAAAAGTCGGACCGTGCGGGGCTTCCTGCGAGCCATGAGCCAAGCGTGAGAACGATCCAATGGTCAGCTCGGTTCCGCAGGGAATTCCAGCGGCGAGTCGCCGGCACGCCCCTGGAATCGGAATTTGCCGACGTCTTGGCGCTCATTGCCCAAGGCGAAAACCTGCCGCCGCGTTACCGGGACCATTCCCTGGGCGGTCCTTTGGCCGGCTTCCGTGATTTTCATCTCCGGCCGGACCTGGTCGTGATTTACGAACGGACGGAAGCGACGATTTGCTTGCGCCGGATAGGCAGCCATAGCGAATTATTCGGACGGTAGTGTGCGCCGCAAAGTGCGCACCAGATTTGCGGCGCACTTTGCGGCGCACATGCTCGACAGCCGGGCGGATGGGCGTAGGGGTGAGGCCGCAATCACCTCACCCATGAAGGAATTCTTCCGCAAGCCTCTCGTCCTTTTCGCGACGGGCGCAGTTGTCGGGATTCTCGCTGCCTTCGCCTACGGCCGGTTCTTCGGCCCGTTGAAGAAGGTCGCGACCAAGCTCCCCGGCTCGCAGCCCGCCGCCTGAAGCGCCTGGCGACTCAACCCAAGGAGCTCGTACCATGCGCATCTACGAACCCGTTTCCGGCATCGAGGGCGTCGCCTCCGGCGCCTCGGCCTCGATCAAAATCCCGGTCAACCGCCGCCTGCATCTGCTGCGGCTCTTCGCCGCGGCGGCGGGGCCGATCTATGGCACGGCCGTCATCGACACCGTGTTCATCTATGTCGGGAGCAAGCTCATCCGGCAGGTGACCGCGCAGGAGCTGGTGGATATTGCCACCCTCAACGGCTTTACCGTGGTGCAAGCCACGGACGGCATCCCGATCTTTTTCTCGGAACCGTGGCGCGCGAGTGTCATGGACGAGCAGGTCACCGCCTGGGATTTGTGGGGGCAGAACGACATGACGCTCAAGGTCCAGCTCAAGACGGGCCTGACCACTCCGACGCTGGCGGCGGTCATGGATCATGACGATGGCTTCACGACCAACGCGCAGAACCAGCGCGTCCTCAACATCGTCAAGCACAGCCCGAACTACCAGTCCGGCGGCACGGTGAATGACATCATGACGCTGGACATCGCTTACCCGATTCACCGAATTTACCTGTATCCGCCGGTCGGGACGACGATTTCCAAGGTCAAAGCGATCCTCAACAATGTCCAGACCATCCATGAGATGACGCCGGCTCAGAATGCAGCGTTCCTCAAGGACTACAAGCTGGTGGCGCCGACCCCGGCCGCTGGCGCCATGTATCCGCTCATCTTCGACGTCGAGCAGCAGTTTTTCACGGCCCTGAATCCGCCGCAGGCATTGCGGGTCACGGTCGAATCCGATCTGGGCGGCCAGATCAAGGCCCTGATCGAAAACCACGCTCCTGCCTACATCTGATTTTCGCGTTATCATCGCCAGTGAGCCCGCCGCCGCCACGAGCGCGGCGGGCTTTTTCCTGAAAGGACACGCCATGGGTCAAGAAACCGCTCCCCTCACCACCCAGAATTCCGCCTCGACCGGCGGCTTTTTCGGTTCCCTCTTTTCCGGCCTGACCAACCTGGTCACGGCCGCCGCCCCGGTCGCGGCCGACGTGTACCAGTTGCGGGCGCAAGGCGAACTGCTCAAGAATCAGTCCGCGCAGCAGCTCGAACAGGTCAAGCTGGAGCAGCAACGCCTGGCCGCGCAGGCACAGCAGCAGCCACAAGCCACTCAAATGAAATTGCCGGCCTGGCTGCCCTACGCGGCGGGGCTTGCCCTGGTGCTTGCGCTCATCCTGGTGCTCATCCGCCGGCGTTAACATGGCTGGACCAACCGCAGCCGCAGCAGCCGTTCCGCTTTTGGCGGCGAATCCGCTCACTTCGCTGGCGGGCGCCGCGTTGGGCGCGGTCTCCGGGTTCATCCCGCAATCGCAGCCCAGCGCCGCCTATTCCGGCACCGGCACCTATGCCCCGGGCGGAATTTCCCTGGGCTCCAAGGTTGTCGGGTCCGGCTCCGCTGCCACCTCTGTCCCCTCCCCGGCGGTTCCGGAAACCATGTCCCTGGTCCCGGCAGCTGGCAGCGCCGTAGCCGGCGGTCCCGCCTGGCTGCAATCGCCCTGGACCTGGATCGCCGCCGCGGCGGCCGGGTTTCTGCTCATCGTGGCCCTGCTACCGCCGCGCCGCCGGAAGCAATGAAGTTTTCCCTCAACAGTTTTTCCCTCCGCGAAGCCGAGAGCATCGACCCCGACCATGAAACCCGCATCCGCAAACTGCCGCTGGATTTCCCTGACCTCTGGATGGAGTGGTTCCGGGAAAAGCTCGCGCACCGGGAAATCCACCTCTCCACGGTCTCTTTCGAAGGGCGCGCGGTGGGCACGCTCATTTGGCGCATCGAACAGGACGCCGGACGGGAACTCGTGCTGATGGCGGCCTCCTCCTCCGATCCGAAAATCGACATGAAACAATTCCTTTCCCAAGCCGTGGACGCCCTCGCCGCTGCGCAGCAATGCCGCTCGGCGCGATTCCATACCACCCGGCCCGGTCTGGTGCTGCACGGGCACCAGCAAGGCTGGCAGACCTCCGAAATCGTCCTGCGCAAATACTACTGACATGGCCAAAGGCGGCTCCAGTTCCTCGACGACCCAAACCACTCAAAACCTGGTGACGGATCAATCCGTCAACCTGGCGCAGGGCGGCTTGGGCGTTGGCGCCGGTGCGACGGTCTCGATCCAGTCGCTCGATCCGGAGGCCGTGAAGGCCTCCGTCGAGGCGCAGCGCGATACGGCCGGCATGGCCCTGGCGGCCAATGTCGAAGCCTTGAAAACCGCAGGCGGCGTCACTGTCCAGGCCCTCGATACGACAGGCCGGACGGCGGAGACGGCGATAAAAACCACTGGCGCCGTGACCGAGGCGGCATTGAATACGACGCTGGGCCTGGCGCAGATCTCGAGTCAGGAGCGCAGCGACGTGCTCCAGACCACCAACACCGCTTTGCAGAGCCAGCAGGGCATTGCCGACAAGCTCGCCGCCCTGGCCTCCGGCGCCCTGGAGCGCAGCCAGACCCCGGACAGTCAGACCACCAAGACGCTGCTGTATGTCGCCGGCGCGGTCGGGGTGGCCTTCGCCCTCGCCCTGATTTTCGCCTTCCGCCGGCCTTCCCGTTCATGAGCGCCCTCTCCCATTTTTCCACCCTCAAACTTGGCCCCGGGGCGATTGATTCGATCAACGCCGAGGGGAAGAACTTCTGGATAGTTTTCGCTCCGGTCTCGGTGCAAGTCATGTACCCCGGCGGCGAATTCGGGACCTACGAACAAGGGACCGGACTCGACAATCTCCCCAACGGCGAGACTTTCAAGCGCCTGACCGTGCGCAACCCGACGCTGGGGACAATCACGGTTGTCATCTACGTCGGCGGGCCGCTTTACCGGGATGCCCGGGCCGCGGTCATGGAACCCAAGACGGCCGGCATTGGCCAAGCCGCGGCCAGCCTTGCGGCGACGAGCGGCCTGACCCTGGACGGAATTCCCACCGGTCTGCTCATCCGCCGGAAGAGTATCCAGCTGACGAACCTTGACCCTAATCTCCGGCTCCAAATCCGTGATTCTTCAGGCAACATCCTCGCCACGGTGTTCAAGGAGCAGACCTACATCCTGCCCATCTCCGAAAGTGTCGAGTTCTACAACCCCAACGGGTCCGCCGTGGCCTGCAACATCTCGGAAATCTGGTGGACACTCTGATTTTCCCGTGTGCGTAACTACCGACAAATCCAAGCCCGCCCTTCCCCGCGAATCTTTTTCGTCGATGAACTCCTTGTTTATGAATTCGCTGAAGCCAGCGCTCTCGCCGCCAGCCTCACCGGCGGCATTTACCTGCCCGCCGTCGTCGCCGGCGGCAGCTACGGACCGGAACCATCGGGCCTCGCCGGCCGTCTCTCGTCCGGCGACTACTTCCTCGCCATGGTCGCCGGCGGCAGCTACGGACCGGAGCCATCGGGCCTCGCCGGGAGTCTCTCATCCGGCGACTACTTCCTCGCCGTGGTCGCCGGTGGCAGCTACGGACCGGAGCCATCGGGCCTCGCTGGCCGTCTCTCGTCCGGCGACTACTTCCTCGCCGTGGTCGCCGGCGGCACCTTTGTGGAAACCTGTCCCGTCGCGGCCTCGCTTCACTCCGGCTCGTATGTTCTCGTTTAACCTCGGGGCCTCCGTCCGTTATGCCGTGCAGGTCCTCGACCAGGCCGGTCGGATCGTGCGCCGGCTTCCGGCCAAAAACAACCTGATCCTCGATAGCGGCCTCGATCTCGTCGCCACGAATTATTGGGCGAACCTGTTCGCTCAGGCCGTCGTCGGGACCGGAACCACTGCGGTCAAGCGAGATTCCGCCGCCGTGACCTTTTCGCGCTCGGGAACCACGGTCACCGCCTCCGCTGGATTCTTCGAGGCGGGCGACGTGGGCCGGCTGTTGAAATTCGACAGCGGTGAGGAAATGTACGTCATCACCTTCACGGACAGCACGCACGTCGAAGTCGATACGTCCGGGACGCTGGCGGCGAGCGAAGGGACCATTTGGTATGTCGACCAAACTGGCCTGACCACGGAGACCAAGCGCACGGGGACTTTCGGGACGGATAGCGGCGACAATGGCACCAGCTATGCCGCCGGCGTCTTCACCATGAAGCGCACGTTTTTGTTTTCCACGGAAACCGGGCCCATCACTTACAACGAAGTCGGTTGGTCTTATACCGCCTCGGCCGGCAACAATCTGTTTGGCAGGGACATCATCAGCGGTGGAGTCAGTCTTGTCGCTGGCCAGCAGCTCAAGATCATCGTCGAACTCTCCATCGATCTTAGCCCGAAGTCTTCCACTGCGTACACGAACGTCATCACGGGCTGGTCGCAAAATGGGGCTTTCGGGATCGAAAGTGTCCCGACCGATATTTACACCATGAGTTATGTCGACGCGGCCGGGTCGACCGTCAGCCCGGGGATTTTCGATCCAGCCGCGGCAGTCGCCCTGGTCACGCTCAGCACCATGACGGATGCGATCTCAGCCATCACGCAGACCGATTTGGGATTGACCGGGATTCTCAAGCAAAACGCCGCCGCGGGGTCCTCCTACATCACCGGTTCCCGCGAGAGATTCTTCACCGCCAATTTTGCGCTCTCAGAAGGTAATTCCACCTCGATCCGCTCCATCGGCTTTCACCGCAACGGCAACAGCCGCCGATCCCTGCGCGTTTTGCTCGACGCCGCGGAGACGAAGGATTCGAGCCACACATTGGCGATCACCTTCCGGCTCGGCTGGAATCGCGTGCTCACCAACTGACGCTATGCCCCTCACCGTCGAGAATTTCGCGGCCAACCTGGTCACCGCCCGCCGGATCGTGGGTGAACGGCTCGGGGTCGATCCGTCCAACCTCACCTTTGAGGAGCGCAAGCAATTCGTGAAGGCGCTGGCCGCCTACATCACCCAGTATCCGCTCAGTTTTGCGCCCAACGTCCTGGAGGCCGCGCGCGTCGAATTGCAGTCCGGCGAACACGGCGCCCTCACCGGCACCGGATACGACCTCGGGCAATTCGTGGACGAAGCCTTGGTCAACGCACGGAAGATCAATCCCCTCGACCCGGAGAAAATCAACACAACCTTGCTCTGGCTCCTGGGCGCAACGGTGATCGTGGCCATCTTCTATTGGGTTTCCAAGGCGTGGTTCGCGCGGCCATCGCCGAAACCTTCACCTTCAGAAGCTGATGAATGACGGACACCGCATCGCTGCCGGCATTTTCGGCACGGCTGTGGGCTGGACAATCTCCAACACCTCCGAGGCCGCCTCGATCCTGGCATCACTCGCCACGGCCGCCTTCATGGGTGTTTCGATCTGGCTCAAGCTCAGGAAGCGCAAATGAAGGTCTGGCTGGCCTTGGCCGCGCTCGTCTTTCTTCCCGGCTGCACCTCCCTCCGCGGCCGGGCGGCCCGCATGGTCGTCCACACGCCCACCACCACCGTCACCCAGTCAGGTGACGTAAAATCGCCGGGGACAGTCCAAACGGTCACCTCGACCGCGGAAATCCCAATCCCGGCGGGTTCCACCGTGACCTGGTCGCCGCCCGCCCCGCCAGCCGGGCAGGATTCAACGCCAGCGGCGCCCGGCGCCGTCGCGGTAGTGGTTTCGGCCCCAACCGCCCTGCGGGCTTCCACGGTCACGGAAACCGTCAAAGGGCCGGAATCCCCTGCCCCGCCCTCCCCGGCTGAAATCGCCAAGGGTGAAGGCGTGCGTTGGTTCTACATTGCCGGCGCCGTGGCTGGCCTGGCGGCCCTGGCCGCGTTCTATTTCGGGCATCCGGTCAACGGGACGATCCTCCTGGCCGGCGCGGTCGGGCTGCCCCTGGTGGGGAATTTCGTCGGCTCCGCCTGGGCGCAGCGGGTGGCGATTGCGATTTTTGCGTTAGCCGCCGGCATCGGCCTGGCCTGGCTCATCCTCCGCAAGTATCACCCGGAGTATATCGCCGCGATCAAGGCCAAGCTGCCGGTGCCTAGCGCCTGAAAATGAGTCTGCTCGAAAGAACAGTGCTTTTTGTAGCGCTGGCAATGGCGGCGCTGGGGGTCATTTTATTTCTGGAGATGGAGGACCGGCGGGAATCTCTGGCGGTGCAACCGCCGGCTGGCCGGTCGAAGCAAAGCCAATCGGATGGGGCAGCTTCACTTGCTCCATCGCTTGTTCTGCCGACTCCGGCGCGGGCGCCGGGGCAGGTTTGGGCCTGAGATGCAGGAAGACCAGGGCCGCGGTGACGGCGCCAAGCGCCATCGCAATTACGCCGGCCCAGAATCCTCGTTCCCAATCTTGGCTCATAGCGGCTCGCCGGTGGGAAAGCGCAGAACTAGGTTTCAGAATCAGGCGGCGCAAGCGGCGGCACGCTTCCTTTGGCGTCGGGATGGTTCCCCTCCGTTTTGAGGAGACGAGTCCCTTCCAGGGCCGCTAAGCGAAGTTCCGCTGCCTTAATCTCATCTTTCAATTGCTGACGGTCTTGCTCGATTTGAGCGCGTAGATGCCGAATTTCCCCAACCGCCCAGAGGGCGACTGAGATTAATCCTATTGAGGCGGCAGCCAATGTACCTACCGAGAAAAAAAGCCAAGTGGCTTCGTCACCGCTAATCCACATGGCTATCATAATTGAATATTCCCCCTTGGGAAATTGAGGATCAACCCGCCCTCTTTCCCACCTTTGGGCTGCCCTCAGTTTTTGCCGCGATCTGCATTAAACGGTCGGGCTCACTGACGGGCGGACAGCCCTCAGTCTCCCATTTTTGGAGGATGAGTGCAGCGAAACGGCTTGGAGCAAGTCCGAGCACCTTGGCCCGTTTGTCGATCACAGAGGCCAAGCGTTCATCGATCACAATACCAACCTGCCGGCGGCCGGACGCGATTTTGCCCACGCCCTATTTCACAACAGGTAAACCCTTCATTTACCACAAAAAGCTTGCAAAGGGCTAGAAGCTATAGTTCTCCTAGGCCACCGCCCCATCTGGCAGCCCGGTGGCCTGGCTAAAGGACATCGGCGCCGGGTGGGTGCGGCCCCTTTAGCCCATGAAAAATTCCCTCCGGGCTCTGCCTCTTGCCCAAATCCAAACTTGCGAGGCGCCCGCGCGTCCGTTGTTTCCCCATTTTTTTTGCGCCATCCTGGGGCACCGCGACGTGACGACGGCGACGCATCTCATCACCGGCGAGCCGATCTACCGGGTGCGCGTCTGCACCCGCTGCCATCGCCGCACCGTCGAAATCCTCCGGGACTAAAAACTATGAGCGCCATTGCCTACATTGAACGCGCCGGCCGTTACCTTTGGATCGGGAATCTGTGGCTTTGTCCCCGGTTTATGAAGACGCGACATGCCGCGAGCGGTTTCGACATGCGCAGCGCAGAAATGCGTTTCTGTGCTGAGTCTTTCAGAGCTCAATATGGTCCAGACTGTCGGCTGGTCTCATCACGCCGGAGAAAATAGTTATCGATGAGCGTCCACCGCGTCAACCTTCAGGACTCTCCCCGCGCGGATCGCATCTTGCGGGATTACGGGATGGCGGACACGCCGCACCGGCCGCCGCGGGCGGTCCAGTTTCCCGACCCCATCCGGGTCGTCAGCGTTTTCCCGGGCGATGAGGCGCACCTGGTCAGTCAGACCTTTCGGGTCTCCTTTCAGTTGTTCCGGCACCTGGAGAATCTTTACCGTTTAGGCGGCCTGGTGGTTCGCCTCTCCTGGCGCGGCTGCCAGCTTGGCCCGCTCGGGCTTTGGGCGATCAACCAGGCCGTGCGGGCTCCGGCCCTGCGGCAGGGCGGCCATAATGTCGTGCGGAACTTCGTGCGGGAAAACGGCAGCTACGTCGGCACGCGCGAGGACTTCTTTGCGCTGCTCGACTACCTCGAAATCCGCCCCCTCCCCTTGTCGTCCCGCCCGGCCAAGCCGTCGCGGGTCCGTTCTTGAAACCAACCCTCAACTTATGTCCAATCCCGCACTAGACCGCAGTAACTATTGTGCGTAATATCCCGTCATTGGGGAATTTGGTGTTGTGCCGGTCCAAGTGCCACCAGTAAGCGTGAGGTCGCAGATACTCCCAACCTCCGAGGCTATGATCAATCATCCAATCAGTTTGACCTGTCGAGTGACAGCCCTGTCCGCCATCGTCATCGCCGGTACCTGCTTGCGGTCCCAACCCGAAGACAGCACGACGCAGACGTGGATCGCAACCTGGGGGGCAAGTCCAATTAAGATCCACACCGTTCCGCCGACGGTTGTGCAGGTGGGAATCACCGGCAGTGTGCGCTTCAAGATCCGGGCCACCGTTGGGGGCGAGAAAATCCGCATCAACTTCTCGAACGAGCTCGGCGAGAAATCCATGACGATCGGCGCGGCCACCGTGGCCTTGGCGGAATCGGACGGTCTGGTGGCGCCCGACTCGATCAAGCCGCTCGCGTTCGACGGTTCAGCGCAGGTGACCATTCCAGCCGGCGGCGCGAAGTTGAGCGACCCTATTGCCCTGCACCTGCCGGCGGGGGCCGAGGCTTTTGTCAGTGTCTATTTCCCCTCCGAGGCAAAGCTGACGCCGTGGTTGTTCGCCATCGTCCCGCACCTGGCTGATCGCGATGGGACGCATCTGCCCGTCTGGCTCGCCGCGCGAGCGATCCAGGTGAGGTCAGTCGTGACCCGCGTCGATGTGCTGGCGACCCGCCCGGCGTTGACGATCGTTGCGCTGGGCGATTCCATTACCGACAACCGGAGCAGCTTTGGCGGCCCCACACCGTGGGCGGATCATTTGGCAGAGCGACTGCATGCCCACGGTGGTCCGCCCTGCGGACTCGTGAATGCCGGCATCTCCGGCAATCGCCTGCTGGCTTCGGGGGTCGGATCGTCGGGCCTCCAACGCTTCGATCGCGATGTGGTGGCGGTGCCCGGGGTGAAATTCCTCATCATCGCCCTCGGCATCAACGACATTACCTTCACGGATGTGCCGTATCTGCCGGGCGAGCCAAGCAAGGTGAAATCCGCTGACGATTTGATATCGGCTTACCAGCAACTGATCGCCCGGGCCCACAAGAAAAGCATCAAGATTATCGGAGCCACGATCACGCCGAGCAAGGATCCGCAATCCGAGATTCCAGGTACGCATACCCCGCAAAAGGAGGCGATCAGGCAAGCGGTGAACCGCTGGATCCGCACGTCAGGCGCATTCGATGGCATCGTTGATTTTGACGCCGCCATCCGGGATCCATCAGATCCCGAACGGATGCTGCCCAAGTTCGACCCGGGTGATCACGTTCACCCCAATGATCTCGGCGGCTGGGCCATGGCCAACGTGATCGACCTGTCGCTCTTCACAACCAAGGCCGACTGACCTTGCCGATTGGTAGATGCTGGCCCGCTGAACGCTCTGGTTCAGTGCGCCGGACCCCACCGCCGGGTGAACGGATAATAGATGAACAGCGGGCGGCCCACGACGTCCTTCTCCGGCACGAAGCCCCAGTAACGCCCGTCCTCGCTGTTGGCGGAGTTGTCGCCGAGCGCAAAGAAGACATGAGCCGGGACCGTCAACGTCTCCCCCGGCGCGCGCAGGTACAGCTGTCGGTTGTCGCCGGACCGCTGGTTGCGATAGCCGGGATATTTGCTCTCCTGGCGGGCATTTTTCCCGAACGCCGCGGCCCCGGTGATGGGCTGACCGTTGCGATACAGGACCGGCTGCCTGATCTCCAGCACGTCACCCGGCTTGCCGACCAGGCGTTTGACGTAATATTGGTCCTGCCCGATGCCGGCGATGCTGCCGGTCCGAAAAACAAAGCCATCGCCGACGCGGGGCCGCACGAAATGGTAGCTGAGGCGGTCGACGAACAACTGGTCGCCGGTCAGGATGTCGAAGCGCATGATGGGTTCGCCGGTCTTCACGGTTTTCCCGAGCCGGACCAGATAGACGGGCACTGCGTCGCCGGAACCCTCGCGCAATCGGATTTCGGTGCGCTCCACGTTGCGCTGGCCGACACCCTGGACGAAGTGGAACACGTCGGTCCCGTTGAAGAACGTCTGCTGCACCAACTGGTCGAAGTCGTGGAAATCCACCGGCACGCGCACCGTGGATTCGGCACCGTCCACAGAGAAGGTGTATTCCCTGACCTGGGTCGGAATCACGAGCCACTTGCGATCGCTGCGCACGGTATAGGCCATCATCCCGTTGGAGAAAAACCTGGCGGAAACCTCCCCGCTCCGGGGCGCCAGCGCCTCCCGCCGCTGAGCGCCGAAGGCCACCAGCCGGAAGAGTCGTGCGACCATTCCGGGCGCGTCGGCCCCCGGCGGGAAGCTCTCCCCCTTCAGGCCGTAATACGTCGGCCACATCGAGTTGGTCGGAATCTTGAACGGCTGCAGAAAATAGGTGCGGATGCCGAGCACGATGATGGCCGCCACGAGGAAGAACTCCACGTTCTCCACCAGCGCCGATTTCGGGTAGAAGGTGCCACCCACCTGGCGCAGCACGCCTTCGAGGGATTCGATGCCGAGCTTGAGCCTGCCTCCGTCGGCCCGCTGCTTGAGTTTGAGCCTGAGATCGGCGCTTTTCTGCTGGAGCTCCTGCCCCTGGGTGACGGTCAGCTGGTCCCGCCGGTAATGATGGATCTTGTCGGCCAGTTGGAGCCAGTTCTCGGCGTTCTCGCGCATCTTGCGCTCGGTAGTGCGAAAAAATCCAAACACGTCGGGAATGGGTTCAGTTGTTTTTGAGGACCTGGATGAAGGCGTCGGGCGGAATCGAAACCCGGCCGATCTGCTTCATCTTCTTTTTGCCTTCCTTCTGTTTCTCAAGGAGTTTTTTCTTCCGCGTAATGTCCCCGCCGTAGCATTTGGCGGTGACATCCTTGCGCATTTCGCGGACGTTGTCCCGGGCGATGATCTTGCCGCCGATGGCGGCCTGCACGGCAATCTTGAACATCTGCGGCGGGATGATCGCGGCCAGTTTCTCGCACAGGGCGCGCCCCTGCCCTTCCGCCTTCGACCGGTGCACGATGCTGGCGAAGGCGTCGACCGGCTCGCCGTTCACGAGGATGTCCATCCGAACCAGGTCGGATTCGCGGTACTCGCCCAACTCGTAGTCCATGGAACCGTAGCCGCGGGTGATGCTCTTCAGCCGGTCGTTGAAATCGACAAGAATTTCGTTGAGCGGCAGCGTACAGGTGAGCATGACGCGCAGGGCGTCCAGCGTGGCGGTGTGGTCGCACGTGCCCCGTTTCTCCATGATCAGGTTGAGGATGTCGCCCAGGCAGGTGTTGGGAATGTGGATCGAGGCCTTGATCGTGGGTTCGTAGATCGCCGCGATCGAGGCCGGGTCGGGCAGGTTGATCGGATTGTCCACCTCGTGCGTCTCCCCGCCATGAACCTTCACCCGATAGACGACGCTCGGATAGGTCGAGATGATGTCCACGTCGTACTCGCGCCGGATGCGTTCCTGCATGACCTCCATGTGCAGCAGGCCGAGAAAGCCGCAGCGGAAGCCGAAGCCGAGTGCGACGGAAGTCTCGGGCTGGTAGACAAACGCCGAGTCGTTGAGCCGCAGGCGCGCGATCGCCGCCTTGAGCTTCTCGTAATCCTGCGTCTCCAGGGGGTAAAGGCCGCAGTACACCATCGGATGCACCTCCTTGTAACCCGGCAGCATCGCGCCGGCCGGCCGGTTCGCATGGGTGATCGTGTCGCCGATCTTGATGTCCTCCGTCGCCTTGATGTTGCTGACGATGTAGCCGACATCGCCGGCGCTGAGCTCGGCGCAGGGCTCCATCTTCGGATGGAAGTTGCCGACCTCCTTCACCTCGGCCTTCTGTCCGGTGCTCATGAGCATCATCATTTCGCCGGCCCGGATCGTGCCGGAAAAAACGCGCACAAAGGCGATGACGCCGCGGTAGGAATCGTACTTGGAGTCGAAGACCAGGATGCGCGTCCCCTGGTAATCCGCCCAGCGCGGCGGCGGCACCCGCGCCACGACCGCTTCGAGGATGTCGGTGATGCCGATGCCGGCCTTGCCGCTGGCCAGGATCACCTCCTCGGCCGGAATCGTCAGAATGTCCTCCAGCTGCCGCGTGCAGAGCTCGAGGTTGGCGCTGGGCAGGTCGATCTTGTTGATGACCGGGATGATCTTGAGCTTCTGGGCGAACGCCAGGTGGGCGTTGGCCACCGTCTGCGCCTCGACGCCCTGCGCGGCATCCACCAGCAGGAGCGCGCCTTCACACGCCGCGAGCGATCGGGAGACCTCGTAGGAAAAATCCACGTGGCCCGGCGTATCCATGAGGTTGAGCTGGTACAGCTTCCCGTCTTTGGCCGGATAGGACATCGTGACCGGGTGCATCTTGATGGTGATGCCCCGCTCCTTCTCGAGGTCCATCGAATCCAGGTGCTGGTCCTTCATCTCCCGCTGGCTGACCGTGTGGGTATGCTCGAGCAGACGATCGGAGAGCGTCGTCTTGCCGTGGTCGACGTGGGCAATGATGCAGAAGATGCGTTTGAGTGAGACGTCCATGCGGATTGGCCGGGAAGCAATCCGGCCGCGGGCGCCGGGATGCGTGCAAACGGCCAATGTGGGGCCGCCCACAGCCGCTTTCAAGCGGCTAAATCGGCAAACTCCGCAAAACTTTGCACGGGCCAGTCGCGGTTGGTGCGTCGCGCCAGGCCGGCCAGGACCCCGCCCGGCCCCAGTTCCCAAAAGCCGGTGACGCCGGCCGCGGCCGCCTGGCGCATGCAATCCTCCCAGAGCACGGGAGAAACGACCTGCCGGGCCAGCGCAGCCCGGATCTCGTGCGGCTCGGACACCGGCCGGCCTGTGGTATTGGTGAAGACCGTCAGGCCCGGCCGCGCCACGGGGATTTTTTCCAAAAAGGCCGCGAACGCGGCGCGGGCCGGCTCCATCAGGCGGCTGTGATAGGCCCCGGCCACGTTGAGCGGGATGACCTTCCGCATGCCGCGCTCCCTCGCCGCGCCGACCGCGGCCCCGATTTTGACCTTGTCGCCGGAAATGACGATCTGGCCCGGGCAATTCAGGTTGGCCATTTCCACGTCGAATTCCCCGCAGAGCGCCGCGACCTTTTCCCGCTCCTCGCCGATGATGCTCGCCATGGTCCCGCTGCTCTGCTCGCACGCCAGCTGCATCAGCCGGCCGCGTTCGCCGACCACCCGCAGGCCGGTGGCAAAATCGAACGCCCCGGCAGCCGTCAGCGCGGTGATCTCGCCGAGGCTGAGGCCGAGGGCATACTTCGCCTCCGCGAGCCGGCCCTGCTCCCGCAGCAGCGCGTGGAGCGCCAGGCCGTGCACGAACAGAGCCGGCTGGCAGACCCGCGTCTGCGTGAGCTCGGCCTCGGGCCCTTCGAAGCTGACCCGGGCCAGGTCCCAGCCAAGCACGCAGCTGGCCTCTTCGTAGAGTGCCCGCGCGATGGCGGAGTGTTCATGGAGCGACCGGCCCATGCCTACTTTTTGGGCACCTTGGCCGGCAAAGAGGAGTGCGCGCGACATGATGGAAAAAGCGGTCGTTAAACCGATGGCCCGGTAAAAAACCAAGTCTTAAAAACGGTCGAGCTGCGGGAAGTATTTTTTATCGTCCGTCGGATTAGGGGGCGGCTTGCGGGTCACAGGCACGGGCGCATCGCTCGGGACCGGCGATGGAATCGCGGCGGGAGTCGGATTTTCGGAGGGCGGAGCGGCGGGCGGAAGCATGAATGGCTGGTGGACGGGCGGAGCGGCGCCGGTCGGATCCGGCGGCGGCAGGTCGGATTGCAGTGCCTCGATAAATGGATTGGGTGCGTCCGCCCGGGGGAATGTCGTCATCGACGCGACTTCCGGAACGGTGGTGGGCGCCGGCCATGTGTCCGAAAATCCGGTGGAAGATGCGCCTCCCGGTCTGAGCAGCGCCTGATCGCGCGGAGAAATCCATGCTTTAAGAAATTCATCCAGGATCCCGATCTCCGTCTGGCCGATATCACCGGGATCTTCCAGGCGCGCGGTGGCCGGCGCCGCGGTCTGGTCTTCCGGCCGTTGGGCCAGGTAAAGTTTGAGCAGATACGCAGGATCGGCTAGGTCCACGACCGGGAGTGCATCCTGCCCCCGTCCGTCCGTGTCTGGATGTTTGCCTGATCCGGTCTTGGTTTGGAGCGCCATGGCATCCAGCAGCCAGTTGGCGTTCGTTGATTTCTTCTTTTCGCGGGAATCAGGTGTTCCCCTCGGCGCGGCCGGCGGGCCGGAGTCGTCCTTGGGCGCGGTGAATCCGGGGACAAACAATTTCGGCCCGGAGGACAACCCGGCAAGATCCGGGTTGCTTCCGCCCTTCAGGACCTTGAGTTCGCCCTTGATTTCCTCCAGCGGTGGCGCGGATGCAGGTTCTGCGGCCGGCGGTGCGGCTTGGGCCAACGCCACAAAGGCGGCACCCATCGCCGCCGATCCGCGCCACGGCCGACAGAAGCGGAGCAAAGTCAAGGTAGCGAAAGAAAACATGGCGCGTGCGGACCGGGCGGGAGGCGTCCCCGGCGCGGGACCGCCTTACTTGATGAAGATTCCCTTGAGATTCATGTCGAGGGCTTGCGGATTCGGCGAGAACCGCAGGCCGTCGGCCTTGCTGATCTTGGCGGCCTTGATCAGGCGGTAGAGATCCTTGTTGAACGACTGCGATCCGGCCTCATCGCCCGTCTCCAGCAATTGCTGGATCTTGTCGAAATGACCTTCGAGGAGGAGGTTTCTCACGGTGGTATCGGCCACCAGGATTTCAAATGCAGCATACCGGCCGCCGCCTTCCAGGGCGGGGATCAGTTTCTGGCAGATGAAGCCGCGGAGGGCGCCGGAGACCTGCCGACGCGCCTGCACGATCTGCTCGGGCGGAAAGAATTCAAAGAGGCGCGTCAGGGATTGCTGCACGGTGGCGGCGTGCATCGTCGAGAACACGAGGTGTCCCGTCTCGGCGGCGGAAATGGCGGTCTCAAACGTCTCCCGGTCGCGCATTTCCCCGATCAGGATGATGTCGGGGTTCTGGCGCAGGACGGCCCGGATCGCCAGGGCGAAGTCGGGCACGTCGATGCCGATTTCACGCTGCTCGAAGACGGATTTGTCGTCGGTGAACGTGTACTCGATAGGGTCCTCGATGGAGACGATGTGACGGTCGAGGTTCTGGTTGATCCAGTTCAGCATGGCCGCCATCGTCGAGCTCTTGCCCGAACCGGTGGCGCCGCAGACCAGCAGGATGCCGTCCTTGGACTGGGCCAGCTTGATGAGCGGCGCCGCATCGAGGCTGAGCTCCTCGAAGGTCGGCGGCCGGCTCTTGATGTAACGGAAAACGATGCTGGCCGTGCCGCGCTGGTGAAAGGCGTTGACGCGGAAGCGGCCCACGTCCTCCGCCGAGTAGGCGTAGTCCACCTGGCCGTCCCGCTCCCAGGTCGCTTGGAAATTCCGAGGCACCGTGGCCGCGATGAAGCCCTGGACGGCTTCCCCGGAGATGGGATCCATGTCGACGGGCTTGAGCTTGCCGCTGATGCGGAAGAAGGCGGGCTTGTGCGACTTGACGACGATGTCGCTCGCGTTGGTCTCCACGGCGAGCTTGAGGACTTCCTGGAAGAGTTCGACGGGTTCCATAGAGGGTGCGGTTGCGGGCGGGGTGAAAAAAGAATGTGCTTTTTCTAGCCGGGTCTGCTTTGGTCAGCAAGGCTACATTCCACCCTCTCCTTCGAATTAAATATGAAGTTGCGCCCGCTCACCGGCACTCTGACCGCGCTCGTCACACCTTTCCGGCAGCAGAAGGTTGCCTATGAGGAGCTCCGCGCGCTGGTCAATTTTCAAATCAAATCCGGCATCAACGGCCTGGTCCCGGCCGGCTCCACCGGTGAGGCGGCGACGCTGTCGCACGAGGAGCACATGGACGTCGTGCGCTGTGTGATCGAGACCGCCCGCGATCGGGTGCCGGTGGTGGCGGGCACGGGCTCGAACTCCACCCTGGAGGCGCGGGAGCTGACCCAGGCGGCTCACGCGGCGGGGGCGGATGCCATGCTGGTCGTGGCGCCCTATTACAACCGGCCGACCCAGGAGGGCCTGTTCCGGCATTTCTCCGCGGTCGCCGAGACGACCGATCGGCCGATCATCCTCTACTCGATTCCGAGCCGGTGCGGCGTGGAAATCGGCGTGCCGGTGGTCGAGCGCCTGCGGGCGAGGTTTCCGCACGTGCGCTACATCAAGGAATCCGGCGGCTCCGTCGACCGGGTCGACCAGCTCAAGCAGGCGCTCGGCAGCGATCTGGTCGTGATCAGTGGGGACGATTCCCTCACGCTGCCCTTCATGGCCGTGGGAGCGGAGGGCGTCATCAGCGTCGCTTCCAATCTTCTGCCCCGGGCCCTCGTCCAACTCACCCATCTTGCCCTCGCCGGCGATTTCCGCCGGGCGGGCCGGCTCCACCGCCGGCTCTATCCCGTGTTCAAGGCGCTGTTCATCGAGACCAACCCCGTGCCGATCAAGGCGGCGCTCGCCGCCGCCGGCCGCATCCGCTCGCCGGAGGTCCGCCTGCCGCTTTGCGAGCTGGCCGCGGTCAATCTCGCCTCGCTCCAGCGCACGCTTGCCGCCGCGACCTGAGCCTCCCATGCCCCTCACCATCCTTCTTCATGGCGCCCGCGGCCGCATGGGCCAGGCCGTGACTGCGGCCGCGGCGGACCTGGGCCTGCGCATCGGCGCGGCGGTCGACGCGGGGGACGACCCCGCCGCGGATCTCGCCGGCTGCGACGTGATCGTAGATTTCAGCGCCCCCACCGCCACTGCTGGTCTGCTGCAGCTCGCCGTCGCGCAGCGCAAGCCCGTGGTCATCGGCACGACTGGCCATCCGCCGGCGGAAAAAAAGCGCCTGCTGGCGCTCGCCGCCCGTGTGCCGTGTGTCTGGGCCAGCAATTTCTCCATCGGGGTCAACCTCCTGTTTTACCTCACCCGGAAAGCGGCCCGCATCCTCGACGAGGGCTACGACGCCGAGGTCGTGGAAATGCACCATCGCTTCAAGAAGGATGCGCCGAGCGGGACCGCCGCCCGCCTGCTCGAGATCATCCTGCAGGAGCGCCAGCTCACGGCCAAGGCGCTCCGGCATGGCCGGGAAGGCATCACCGGCGGACGTTCACCGCAGGAAGTGGGCATCCATTCACTGCGCGGCGGCGATGTCGTGGGCGACCACACCGTGCTTTTCGCCGCGCTGGGCGAACGGCTTGAGCTTACCCACAAGGCGTCTGATCGCGCGATCTTTGCCCGCGGCGCCCTGCGCGCCGCCCAATGGGTGGCGACCCGGCCACCCGGCGTCTATGACATGCAGGATGTCCTGGGCCTGAAGGACTGAGGGAATGATCACGAGCATCCACGGGACCCTGGTCGCGGTTTCACCGCTTGTGGTCGTGGTGGAAGCCAACGGGCTCGGTTACGAGGTGAACATCCCGGTGACGACGGCGGAGAAACTCCCCGCTCCAGGCGCCGTCGTCAAACTGCACACGCTGGCGGTGTATCGCGAGGACTCGCAAGCCCTCTACGGTTTCACCAGCAGCGAGGAGCGGGATTTCTTCCGCCTCATGATCGAAAAGGTCACAGGTGTCGGCCCCAAAGTGGCCCTCAGCATCATGAGCCGGCTTTCGCTGCCCATGTTGCAGGGTGCCATCACCGCCGGCGATGTCGGCATGCTCGCGAAATGTCCGGGCATCGGCAAAAAGACAGCCGAGCGGCTGATCGTGGAGCTCAGGAGCCATTTCACCGGTGCCGCCGGGTTGCCCGCGGCCAGCGCCTCCTCCTCCGACCGGGCAGTTGCGCATTTCCAGCACGACGCGGTGAAAGCGCTGGTCGCCCTCGGTTACAAGACCGCCGATGCCGACAAAGTGGTACGGCAGGCCTGGATTGCACTCGGACCGTCCGCCAGCACCGAGGAACTGATCAAGCGGGCGCTGGGCTGACAAAAAAGCGCGCCCGCTGTCTGGACGCGCCTTGCCGGGCGTTTACGCGAAACCAAGCCGGTTAGCGCTGAAATTGAAAAGCTGTCATTTCCGTCTGTCCATCCAGTTGCCGGCGCGCGCGGTAGCTCTGCGGCGTGTTCGGGCTTGAGGGCGCCTGCTCGAAGACAAACTGCTCGATGCTCGGGTTCAGCAGCGTGCCGGCGGAGTCCTCGGCCAGGAGCCCCGGCCGGGCCGCCGCCCGGCCGGACGTCGAACGGACAAGGATCAGGGGCGCACCGCTCTGAAACTGCGATGGCGAAAGCGCGATCCGTCGCTGGGTGACGAATGAGCTCTCGAGCAAATCCAGGCGCGGGCCCACCGCCTCCGTGCGCACCGGCACGGCGGCCACGGTCAGCCCCGGCCGGGCGGCGGGATTGTCAGTCTGCAATCTGGTGAGCTCCGCCGGCACCGGACTTTTGGCCGGGTGAACCAATACCTGCACCGCCACCAACGCCAGACCGGCCGCCGCTGCCATGCCGGCGGCATAATATCCCCAAAGCCGTTGTCGCGGGCGCGGCTCGAAGGCGACGCCTTGGTCCGCCAGCTGTTCCACCCCCGCGACCGCCTGATCCGAGTGGGCGCGGGAATTTTCGAAGATCAGCGCGCAGGCGCGATGCATTTTGCAGTATTGATGATACGTCCGCCGATGCTGGGGACTGCGCATGATCTCCTCCTCCAGCTGCGTGGCCTCGGCGGGCGAAATCTGTTGGTCGACGTAGAGATTGAGCAGCTCGATGAACTTGGATTCTTTCACTGGAATTCAGCCCCCATTTTGGCGCGCAGGCTTTCGCGGGCGCGGGCAATTCGGCTTTTGACTGTTCCCACGCTGATGTGGAGGATCTCGGCGATCTCCTCGTAGGACAGGTTCTTGATGTTGCGCAGAACAAGGATCTCGCGATGCTTCGGACTCAGCTTGTGCATGCACTCGGCGACACGGTTCACGAACTCCTGCGTGACCGTGGCGTCCTCCGGAGTCTCCATTTCGGCGGGATACACCTCCGCCAGCGTGGTTTCATTTTCCGCTCCCATCGGCTGGTCAAAGGAAATGGTCTGGTCCCGGCGGCGGCGCCACCAATACCAGTAGCGGTTGCGCGCCAGATTGGTGGCGATCTGATAGAGCCAGGTGGAAAACGCCGACTCGCCCCGGAAATTCACCAGTCCGCGATGAGCGCGGATGAAGGCGTCCTGGGTCACCTCTTCCGCGTCCTGCGGGTTGCGCAGGAGCTGGTTCACCATCGCATAAATGCGGTCCCAGTAGCGCGAGACCATCTGCTCGAAGGCGGATTGATCTCCCTGCTTGAAGCGGGCGACCAGCAGGTGATCCAGCGCAACTTCCTGGGCTTTTGATGACATACGTTCTGCTTCGCTCTGATGGGCGAATCTCTGAATTGTTCCCAGTTTTTTGGCCCCGGATGGCACGGTGATGGCGATATGGCATGATTCGCCCCGGGGTCAAGGAGACCTGGAGCGCTCCCGGGCCCGTGAACCTGCGGCCGCGGCCGATGCTTCCAACTGATTAGTCCGGCGCGGGTTGGCCGCAGGACGGCCGGAAAACATCGCTTGCACGCTCCCCTCGCAGCCTTCAAATTATCCTTGCCTGCGCGGAATGGAAATCTAGTCCGTCGGCATCAGTCTGGGGGTCGATAGCTCAATGGTAGAGCAGCGTCCTTTTAAGTCGTTGGTTCCGGGTTCGAGTCCCGGTCGACCCACCAACCTTCGCCCCATGGGCTACGGTTGGCAGACCAGCCCTTTGGTTGATACCGACCACGGGGGCGAAGGCTGCCGTCCGTAGGCTTGGCGAAGGATGGCGTTTCTCTCCGCTGGCGACTGGGACTGCGTCTGGCAAGGCAACCTCAAGCATGCCGGAGTCTTGGTGCCCTGCGCATCATTTTTTCGGAGGTTCCTCGGCGTCGTAATTGAACGACGCATAGACCGCCCCGATCAGATTCTTCCGCGTCACGAGTTCGTTGTCCACGCGTTCGTTGTTGAGTCCCAGCACCCGCCATCCGTCCGCCACTTTTTCGACCAGGCGGTGGACTACGCGCACACCGGTGTGGTCAACGTACGCCACCGTCATCCCGGCCCGGAGATCGTCGTAGTCGACCGGACGGACAACCAGCATCGTGTTGTCGCCATAGACCGGCTGCATCGAGGAACCCGTCCCCACAACCGGAATGCGTCCCGGCTCGCGCGCCGCCACCAGCTTGGCATCGCGCCAGGCTTCATTCACGTCGACGTTGGCGGAGGGCGCAACCGTCGGCTCGGGCGGCGTCAACGGCGCCGTCGCGCATCCGCCGCCCCAGCCCAGGATGGACCCGAGGGCCGCGATGGCGGCCAGGCCGCGCGTCGGGCCCGGAGCACCGGTGGAATTTTGGCCGAAAAGCTTCACTTGTAAAATGCCGGAGAAGTATGACATGCTTTCTTTGCTTCAGCCCCATTCTTGCAGCGGCACCTCAGCTGCCTTCCCTGATATTCCACATCGTGCCTGCCACAACATGAAACGACTTGTCATCATCGAGGACCAGACGGCGATTCGGGAGATGCTTGCGGAAATCCTCCGCACGGATCCCTCCTTCAAGCTAGTCGGCGAAAGCGGCGACGGCCAGAGCGCCTACCAGCTCTGCCTGGAAACCAAGCCCGACGTCATTGTCTTGGATGCGAAGCTCCCCGGCCTCAACGGCGTCGACCTGCTCCGCCGGCTGACCAAGGTCCTGAACAACGTCCGCGTGCTTGTCTTTTCCGGGCACGAGAATCCGGTGCTGGTGCGGGAGATGCTCGAGGCGGGCGCACACGGCTTCGTCGAGAAGACGGCGGGACTCTTCGAATTCAAGAAGGGGCTCGAGACGATTGCGAACGGCGGCACCTACTTTGGCCCGGCGGTCGCCGCCCTGTTGCGCAACGTGGTGGCCAACCCGGGCGCCAGCACCAGTTCCGATTTCCTGACCGATCGCGAACGCGAAATCCTCCAGCTGGTCGCGGAAAGCTACAGCACCAAGGAAATCGCGGCCAAGCTCAGCATCAGCGTGAAGACCGTGGACAACCACCGGACGAATCTGATGCGCAAGCTCAACCTGCACGATGTGGCCAGCCTCACGCGCTATGCCCTCGAAATCGGCCTCATCGAGCAGAAACGCGGTCTCTGATCAACCGCGGGTCCGCGCCTCGGCATAACGATCGGCCAGCACGGCGATCAGGCGCGGGTCTCCGCCGATGAGATCGGTCAGGTGGCATTTCAGCCCGGGCTGGGCGCGCTCGGCGGCCGCGCAGATTCCGGCGACGTCCCCCTCCGGGCCGGCATGCCGCCCGGGGGAGAAAAACTGCCGCGCCACGACCACGTTTCCCCGGGAAAATCCGGGCTGACCCAGCAGCGTGGCCAGCCGCGGTCCGCAAAAATCATACTCCGGCTCCGGACGGCGCTCCATGGAAGCGACGGCCAGACGGCCGACCTCCTGCGCCAGCAACCGGAAAAGCTGGCGGCCCAGGAAATCGCGCACGGCCACAACTTCACGTCGCGGGCTCCCATGATCGACCAGCACCGTGTTGGGCCGCGCCAGTCCGGCCCGCCGGATGACCGCGCGCACGTGGTCGGCGAGAATGGCGGCGATCCGCGTGTCGGTTTCATCTTCCACATCCACCAGGCCGCGTCCCAGCTGCACGCATGCGGCCGGATGCTCCCGCCGCAGCAGTTCGAGCCGCTGGGGTACGTATTCCGTGAGGGCGGCACTGGGGCCAAAAAACAACGGCAGCAGCACGATCCGGCTTGCACCCGCCGCCAGCAGCGCCCGCAGCGCCGGCTCAAGAATCTGGGCCGGCACCCCGCCCAGTTCCGCGGGGGCGATCGCGCTGGAGTGCAGCAGGGAGACGGGGCGGACGCTGGCGCCGGTCGCGGCCTGCAGTTGGATCGCGATCAGCCGCAGCTGGAGCGTTGCCTCGGGACGCAGCGAGCCGTTGTCGAACAAGACACACAGCGGAGCCGGCGCGGATGCATCCATGAGGTCAGGTGTCCACAAATTCCTTGCGAAGGGCAAACCCTTTGGACAATAACGTCGCTCTACCACCGTCACGCGCCCTACATGAACTCTATTCCACGGAAACTGTGCTTTGCGCTTCTCAGCCTCGTGGTGCTCTTTGCCGGATGCACCAAGAAACCTCGCCCCACCCCGGCCGATACGACCGCGACCGGCCCGACGGCCGGCGGTGCCATCAATCCGCAAGACCTCGGCAATCTGACTGAACCTTCCGCGGCGGGCCTGCAGCCGCGTCCGGAAGGCTACTTCGAAGACGCCGACACGATTCACGGGCTCCTCCAAGCGGTCTACTTCGACTTCGACCGATCCGCCGTCAGAGAGGGCGAGAAGGCAAAAATTTCAGCGGCCGCCGATTATTTGAGCAAGAACACGCAATACCGCATGCTGCTGGAAGGCCACTGCGACTGGCGCGGCACCGCCGAGTACAATCTCGGACTGGGTGATCGCCGGGCCCAGGCGGTGAAACAGTTCCTCCAGACTCTCGGCGTTCAGGCCGACAAGCTGCAGATCCTGTCCAAGGGCTCCCTCGGCGCAGTTGAGAAAGGCACCGAGGACCAGATGGCCAAGGACCGCCGGGTCGAGTTTGTGATCCTCAAGAAATAACCGGCGCCGAAGCCGCCTCGATTTGCCAAGCCCCGGGCAGGTCCGGGGCTTTTTTGCCGGCGCTTGCGGGTGATCTGCCAGGGTCCATGGCTCTTCACCCGCATGCCAGCGCGGACAGCACTTTTTCCGACACGGCCGAGCCCCTCTGCATGACCCGCAGATTGAAGCTCTCGTTGGGTGCGTGGAGATTGTCCTCCGGCAGGGAAAGACCGAGGAGGATCGAATCGATGCCCAGGACGCGTTTGATGTCGGCAATGATCGGCACGCTCCCGCCCTCCCGCAGGTAGAGCGGCCGCCGGCCAAAAACCTCGACGGCGGCCGCGTCCACCGCGCGAAAAGCCTTCGCCAGCAGCGGCGCCTGGCCTTTCGGCGTGTTGGAGCGATCCGGCGGAACGACGGTGTAAGGTGTTCCTTCATGCTGGTCGATGATGCGAAAACTGACGTCGTGGGGCATGCGGTCCCGGATGGCCGCCGAGAGCACGGCCCGGATTTTCGCCGGCGTCTGGTTGGGCACGAGCCGGCAGCTGATCTTCACGAAGGCCTTGCTGGGGATCACCGTCTTGGTCCCCTCCCCCTGGTAGCCGCCGCCGATGCCGTTGAATTCGAGGGTGGGCAGGAAACGGATCGCCTCGAACGGTGTGTAACCCGGCGGAACATGAAAGGCCGGGATGCCCAGGAATTCCCGGTAGGCCTCCTCCTTCTGCCCGAGCTGGCGCAATTCCTCGCGTTCCCACGGCTCGACTTCCAGCACGTCGTCGTAAAAGCCCGGGAGGTTCACGCGTCCGTCGGGCATATGCAGCGAGGCGCATAATTCGGCCAGCGCCTGGATCGGATTGCGCAACACACCGCCATGGAGACCGGAATGCAGGTCGGACTTCGCGCCGGTCGCCTCGACATCGCACAGCACCAGCCCCCGCAGGCCGCACGTGACCACCGGCTGGTCTTCGCGCGGCAGACCCGTGTCGGAAAGGAACACGAGATCGGCCTTCAGACGGTGCCGGTGGCGCGCGAGAAACGGCAGGAAACTCGGGCTGCCGGTCTCCTCCTCGCCCTCAATGAGAAAGGAGATCCGCAACGGCAGCCGCGGATTTTTTTCCAGCAGGCGGCCCACGGCCGTGATGTGGGCCATGAGCGGGCCCTTGTTGTCCGCCGCGCCGCGGCCCCAGAGCCGCCCATCGCGCTCCACCGGCTCGAAAGGCGGGGTCTGCCAGAGATTGAGCGGATCGGGCGGCTGCACGTCGTAGTGGCCATAGATGATCACATGCGGCCAGTTCGGTTCGCCGGCGCGCTGGGCCAGGATGATCGGATGCAAGTCCGTTTTGACGACCTCGACAACGAATTCGAGCGAGCGCAGCAGGCCGCTGACAAACTCCTGCGCCCCGCGCATGCCCTCCCTGTATTTCGAGTCCGTCGAGACGCTGGGGTGGCGGACGAACTCCTTTAGTTTCTCAACCGGATCAAACATGCCCTAGGTTGTGCGAGGCCGTGCCCCGGGCAAAGTCTTTTTGCGATGGAAGCGCCACCTTCCGGCATCACGACTTCAACGACCGGCGCCGCCGAAGTTTCGGGTGCCCTGTCAGGGCTCCGCTCAATCGTCCTTCCGGTGCTGCTCGTAGACCGGCATGACCCGCGGCATGAGCGACTGGAGGTGCTGGATCCGGTTCGCGTCGGCCGGGTGGGTTGACAGCAGCACCGGCAGCTTTCTGCCATCCTTGTTTTTCTCCATCATCCGCTGCCAGAAGGTGATGCCTGCCCGGGGGTCATAACCTGCCCGGGCGGCGTAGATTAGGCCGATTTCATCCGCTTCACCTTCGTGGTCGCGCGAGTACTTCAGGATCATGCCGGCCGCGCCCACGCCGTAGGCCGCCAGCCAGAGATCGCGATTGCGCGCGTCCCCCAGCCATTCGGAAAGACCGATGCCCAACAGCGAAGCCCCGACAGCCTCGGTCATGCGCTGGGCGCCATGTCTCGCCGTGGCATGCCCGATCTCATGCCCCATGACCACCGCGAGTTCGTCATCGGTGGCGGTGAACTGCAGCAGGCCGGTGTAGACGCCGACTTTTCCGCCTGGCAGGGCAAAGGCGTTGACCGTGCCGGGAGCGTCGAAGACGACAAACTCCCAGTTGGCGCCGGGAAGGTCGGCTCCCACGGCCCGGGCAATGCGCTCCCCCACCCGCCGGACGCGGGCATTCGCCTGGGGATCAGCGGAGATTTTTTCCCTGGCTTTGACATCCCTGAAGGCCTGGGCGCCCATTTGCGCATCATCAAAAATCGGCAGGATGAACGCCTGCCGTCCGGTTTCGGGCACGGTATAGCAGCCGCCCAGTATCAGGGCCGCCAGGCCCAGGCCCACTGCCGCGATTCGTTTCACGATTTTTCTGATCCTGCCCGTGTGGCTACCTGGTGGAAAGACTTCCCGCGGGCCCGTCTGCCCTTAGTGCCGGAAATGACGCATGGCCGTGAAGACCATGGCCAGGTTGCGCTCGTCGGCCGCCTTGATCACCTCGTCGTCCCGCACCGAGCCGCCGGGCTGGATGGCGGCCGTGGCGCCCGCCTCGGCCGCGGCAATCAGGCTGTCGGCGAAGGGAAACAGCGCCTCCGACGCCACGACCGAACCCCGCAGGTCGAGGCCCGCGGCCCCGGCCTTCCACACGGCGATGCGCGAGCTGTCGACGCGCGCCATCTGGCCGGCGCCGATGCCGAGGGTTTCCTCGCCGCGCGCATAGACGATGGCGTTCGATTTGACGTGCTTGCAGACCTTCCACCCGAAGAGCATGCCCGCCCGTTCCTCCGGCGTCGGCGGCCGCTTGGTCACAACCTTGAAATTGGCCACGTCGCCCAGCGCCGTGTCGCGGTCCTGCATGAGAATCCCGCCGACCACCGAGCGCACCTCACGCAGCGAATCCGCGCCCAGCCCGCCCCGCGCGATCATCAGGCGCAGGTTCTTCTTCCGGCGGAAAATCTCCCGGGCCTCGTCGCTGAAGCGCGGGGCGATGATCACCTCGGTGAAGATCTCCGCAATCGCCGCCGCCAGGTCGCCGCCGAGCGTCTGGTTGACCACGATGATGCCGCCAAACGGGGCCTGCCGGTCGGTGGCGTAGGCCTTTCCCCAGGCCGCGGCCAAGGTGTCGGCGCTGGCGACGCCGCAGGGATTGGTGTGCTTGAGGATGGCGACGGTGGGCCGCTCGAATTCGCCGATCAGGTAGGTGGCCGAGGTGATGTCGAGAATGTTGTTATAGCTGAGCTCCTTGCCCTGCAGTTGCTCGAAGTGCTCGAAGAACGTCCCGTAAAGCGCGGCCTTCTGGTGCGGATTTTCCCCATACCTCAGGCTGGAGGCCTTCCGGTAGTTGAGCGTGAGCGCCGCCGGGAAGCCGGAGACTGCGTCCAGATCCGGTTCGGCAAACCGTCCCTCGAGAAAGCGGGCGATCGCGGCGTCATAGCCGGCCGTATGCTGGAACACCTTGAGCGCGAGCCGGCGCCGGAGCTCGCCCAGCCCGGCGGGTGCCTCCAGGGCCTTGAGCACGGCGTCATAATCGGCGGGATCGCACACCACCGTCACGCTCTCGTGGTTTTTCGCCGCGCTGCGCAGCATCGAGGGACCGCCAATATCGATATTTTCGATCGCCTCCTCCAATCCGACCCCGGGTCTGGCGATCGTCTGCTCGAACGGGTAAAGGTTCACCACCACGAGATCGATGAGCGCGATGCCGTTGGCCTCGGCCTGGCGCAAATGGTCGGGCTTGTCGCGCCGACAGAGCAGTCCGCCATGGATTTTGGGGTGCAGGGTCTTCACCCGCCCCTCCATGATCTCGGGGAAGCCCGTGTGCTGGCTGACTTCCGTCACCGGCAGGCCCTTTCCGGCCAGGAGCTTGGCCGTGCCTCCCGTGGAAAGGATCCGGTAGCCGGACCGTTGCACCAGGGCGGTTGCAAATTCGATGAGGCCGCGTTTGTCGCTTACGGAGAGGAGTGCAAGCTTTTCCATAACTGGCGTGTTTGTGCGGTGCGGCCATAGCTTCGGCAAGCCGAAAGGCGGCTCGGTGCGGGTAGCGGCCTCAATGGCGGTGCGCGGATTCCAGGGGCCGGCCGCCGGTGGGCCGATCCGCAGGTGCCGGTGAAACCAGTGATGCGCCTCCGGCCGGCTTCGCGGCCGCCCGCGGGATGTCCCGCCGTGCACGGCGGAGCGAAATCACGGCCCCCATGCTTGAAAACGGCGGTGGACTGGAGATGGTTAAAATGGCCGCCGGCGGACAGCCCCCGTTCCGGCTCCCGCTGCGGCAGATCCCTCACGCTCATCAGGCATGGCGCATCCCTCCATCGAAATTCCGGGCCTCACCGCCCAGCTCGACCGTCTGGTCCATCATCACGGCGGCCCCTGCCTGCCGGAGGGAAAGCCGCATGCCTTCGTCTATTTCATCACGATCAAGAACGAATCGGACCGGATCGTCACACTGCTCGGCCGCAAATGGGTGATTGTGCATGGGGACGGCAGTCGGCTGGTCGTCGAGGGCGACAAGATCGTGGGCGAGACGCCCCGCCTGGCGCCGGGTGAGCATTTTTCCTACAACAGCTACCATGTCACCGGCGGCAACGCCTCTGCCCACGGTTGCTTTCATGGGGTGGACGAATCCGGCCGGCATGTGCACGTGAAGCTGGCTCCGTTTGACATGGTGATCCCCGACGAATGATCGCGTTTGCTCCCGGGTGGAGACCGGACCGCGCCACCCGGGCCCGGCGAAGGAAGCTTGCGCGGCTTGGCACCCTCGCTCTTGCTAGGCGCCCGCATGAAGCTCATTGACCTCAACCGCGACGGCGGCATCGGCGCCAACTCCTTTTATGTCCAGCTCGGTGACCTGAAGATCGTCGTGGACTGCGGCCTTCATCCCAAGAAGGTCGGCCGCGCCGCGACCCCCGATTTCAGCCCGCTGCGGGGCGTGCCCCTCGATCTTATCATCATCACCCACTGCCACCTCGACCATATCGGCAGCCTGCCGGTGCTGCTCCGCGAGCAGCCGCGGGCCCCGGTGATCATGACGGCGCCCAGCCGCATGCTGATCGAACGCATGCTGCACAATTCCGCCAATGTCATGGCGCGCCAGCGCGCGGAGGACAATATTCCCGACTATCCCCTTTTCACCCACGACGAGATCGACCGCCACGCCAGCCGCCTCACGCCTTTGTCCTACGGTCATGCGAAAAAAATCCGCGGGGCCCGCGAGGAGATCGAGGTCATGTTCCACCAGGCGGGCCACGTCGCGGGCGCGGCCGGCGTGGAAATCCACCACAAGCAGCGGAAGCTGTTTTTCACGGGCGACGTGCTTTTCGAGGCGCAGCGCACCTGCCCGGCCGCCCGGTTCCCCGTCGACCATTTCGACACCCTCGTCATGGAGACGACCCGGGGCGCCACCGAGCGCCCCGCCGGCAAGGAACGGGTGAACGAGGTCGCCCGCCTCGTCGCCACCATCAACGAGACCATCCAGCGCGGCGGCTCGATGCTCATCCCGGTCTTCGCGCTCGGCCGGATGCAGGAGATTCTCTCGATCGTCCACGATGCGCGGAAGTTCGGCCGCGTCGTCGACTGCCCCATCTACGCCTCGGGCCTCGGGATCGACCTGTGCGATTATTACGACGACATCGCGCGCAAGACCAAGCAGGTGAACTTCACCCGGCAGGTTCTCAAGGAGCTGAAAGTCCGCCCGCTCCCGCGCAAGCTCGAGCCCGGCCGCCTGCCCGCGGAAAGCGCCCTCTATATCGTCAGCAGCGGCATGGTGGTGGAAAACACGCCATCCTACCTCATTGCCGCCGCCCTTGCCGGCCATGCCCGCCATACCCTCGGCTTCGTTGGCTATTGCGACCCGGAAACGCCCGGCGGTCGGCTGCTCGCCGCCCAGCCCGGCGAGACCTTTCTTTTCGACAAGGTCAACCTGCGGACCAAGCTGAAGGCGCACATTGTGCGCTTCGAATTGAGCGGCCACGCGGATCGCGACGAACTGCTCGACTTTGCCATCCACTGCCGCCCGCGGGCCATTGTGCTCACCCATGGCGACCCTCCGGCTCGTGCCTGGATGGCCCGGGCGTTGGACGGGAAGCTGTCCAAGACCAAGGTCATCGACCCCAAGCCGCTGCAAACCTATCAGGTTTGAGCCGTACGATTCGATGATCCGGTCGGATCATCGAATCGTATCGACCGGCGCAGGGCGCCACACGTCGTGCTTCCGCGGCCGGCTCGTGAAAGCCGGGACGCGCGAGGTCTTCAGCCGTTCGCAGAACCCTGTCGCGGTGTCAGTCGCAATCGGGCGAATGCCCTTGGATCGTCAGCAACTCGCGCAGTCGCGCGCAGACCGCCGCATTGCCGGCCAGATAGTGGCTCCGCGGCATCTTGAGATCGAATTGGCGGAGGGGAAACGGATTGTTCTGCAGGTAGCAGACCTCCGCGCCTCCGCCCAGCGCGATGGGATGGGCGGCGGCGATGTCCCACACCCGCACGTTGTAGTCCAGCACGCCATCGAGCAGGCCGATGCCCACATAAGCCAGATGCAGCGCACTGCTGCCCAACCCGCGGATCTTGAACTGCTGGATGATCGGCGCCGCCTGCGGCACGAGCGCCTTTTCAGAGGGACTGTGAAATCCGATCAAACTGTTGGCATGCGGCGCTTCCGTCCGGGCGTGAACCTTTTCCCCTCCGTCGAAGGCGCCGAAACCCGGTCCGCCGTGGATCAGCGTCTTGCGCGCCATGTCGTAAACCACGCCGTAGACGGGCCGGCCGTCCTCCAGCAGGGCGAGCGAAATGGCGCAATAAGGAATGCCGGCGGCATAGTTGTTGGTGCCGTCGATCGGATCAAGCACCCAGCAATAGCGCGCCGTGGCCACGATCGGCTGCTCCGCCTCCAGCAGTTCCTCGCTGAACCCCTGGTCATCCGGGAATTGCTGTTTTAGCTCTCCCAGGATGGCTGCGGAAATCGCGAGGTCGGCAGCAGTCACCCGCGTGCCGTCCGATTTCCAGCTGCTTTGGGCGCGCCGGAATTCCCGGTGCAGCAGCGCGGTCTGTGCCTGGACGGCACGCTTTGCGGCCTCGATGCGTTTTCTGAGCTCAGGATTCATCCCGCAACGAAGAACACGAAATCGCGAAGAACCAAGCCCGGAATCCTCCCGCGACTCCCACGGCGAAAACGTCGCATCTCCGGCCTGATGAAGCCGGGACGCCCTCGTCCCCGGCGGATCTCCCGCTCCGAGGCGTAGGCTGAAGCGCTGCGCCACGATGCAGGTCGCTTGTGGCCTTCTACGCTGAGTGAAACACGCTTGTGTCCGGTTTGCGCATTTGGTGCGCTCAGCCCGATGCGCCTGCCCCTTCCGCTTGTCGCCGCTCTGGCCATGAATGTCCTGCTTGGTATGAATGCAAACGCGGACTGCCCGACCTGCCCGAAAGTCATGCTGCTCACTGGCGATCTCGAGTACCGCCGCCTGCCCGAGGGCATCGAGAAGGCCGCCTGGGATCAGTGCCCTGCCTATGCCGAGACGGCCTTTGGCCGCTCCTTTGTGGCCATGGTTCCCGGTCTGGGCATCGGGAGGTACACGGTGGAAATCGATCTGGCTGAAATCGTCTGCCGGGCTGAAGACCAGCGGCTCATGGATGTCTGGTGCGGATCCGTTTACCTCGCCCGCAACCTCGATGTCTTCAAGGCCGCCGGCGGTTTTGCCAAGGCCTATCGGCTCCGTGGCTCGGTGGAGCGGGACGAAAATCCGCCAGGCTATCCCCTGACCATCACGTTCCGCGGCCAGAGGGATGCCGCCATGTTTTGCGCCATCCGGATCAGGAATGCCGCCGGCGCCGTCATCGCCAGCCTCACGGCCGATGAACTGCACGCCTCCGAGCCGCTCGGCGCGGAGCGGATTCCCGACATCAAGCCGGCGCCCATCTACGCCGATCCGTCTCAACCCATGGAGCCGCGGGTCGATGATTTGATCCGGCGGATGTCCCTGCGCGAAAAGGTCGCCCAGATGGTCAACGACGCGCCGGCCATTGATCGCCTGGGCGTGCCGGCTTATGATTACTGGAACGAATGTCTGCACGGCGTCGCGCGGGCCGGGGTGGCCACGGTCTTTCCCCAAGCCATCGGCCTGGCCGCGACCTGGGACCCCGGCCTGGTGCATGGGATCGCCGGCGTCATCGCCACCGAGGCGCGGGCCAAGCATCACGACGCGATCCGCCGGGGCATCCACGCCGGCTATTACGGTCTCACGTTCTGGTCGCCCAACATCAATCTCTTCCGCGATCCGCGCTGGGGTCGCGGGCAGGAGACCTACGGCGAGGACCCTTTTTTGACCGGCCGCCTGGCGGTGGCGTTCATCACGGGTCTGCAGGGCGACGATCCGCGTTACGTGAAGATCCTGGCCTGTGCCAAGCACTTTGCCGTGCATAGCGGCCCGGAGTCGCTCCGGCATACCTTCGACGCCGAGCCGTCCGCGCAGGACCTCCACGACAGCTACCTGCCGCACTTCGAGGCGGCCGTCCGCGAAGCGCAGGTCGGGGCCGTCATGAGCGCCTACAACCGCGTCGATGGCGAGTCCGCCACCTCGAGCCCGCTCCTTCTGACCGGGCTGCTGCGCAAACACTGGGGCTTCCAGGGGCACGTCGTCTCCGATTGCGACGCTGTCTCCGACATCTGGTTGACCCACCATCTGGTGGCCACGCCTGAGGAGGCCGCGGCGCGGGCCGTCAAGGCCGGCTGCGATCTCAATTGCGGCAACCAGTATTACGCCCTGTCCCGGGCGGTGAAGAAAGGACTGCTGACCGAACCGGACATCGATCGGGCGCTGCGGCGCATTTTCCTGTCCCGTTTCCGCCTGGGCATGTTTGATCCGGACGCGGTGGTGCCCTACGCGCAGATCCCCGTGTCCGAGGTGGACTCACCGGCCCATGCCGCGCTGGCCCTGCAGGTGGCGCAGGAATCCATCGTCCTGCTGAAAAATACCGGCATCCTGCCACTGGACCGGACCCGACTGAAACGCCTGGCGGTCATCGGGCCCAATGCCGACTCCGTGCCGGTGCTGCTGGGCAACTACCATGGTACGCCGTCACATCCGGTCACGATCGTGCAGGGCATCAGGGAAGCCGCGGGCTCCGGCATCGAGGTCGTGGCGGCGCCCGGCTGTCCCCTGGCGCAGAAAAAAGGCGAAAGGACCGATCCGGATTCATCCGACTTCCGGCCGGCGCTGGAGCTGGCGCGCACCAGCGATGCCGTGATCTATGTCGGCGGTATCAGCCCGGAGCTTGAGGGCGAGGAAATGCGGGTCGACTACGAGGGTTTCAGCGGAGGCGATCGCACCCGCATCGAATTGCCCGCCGTCCAGACGCGCCTGCTCCAGGCTCTGCAGGCCACGGGCAAGCCGGTCATTTTTGTCAATTGCAGTGGCAGCGCGATCGCCATGCCATGGGAAACGGAGCATCTGCCCGCGCTTTTGCAGGCCTGGTATCCCGGCCAGGCCGGCGGCACTGCGGTCGCGGGCATCCTCTTCGGCGACTGCAATCCATCGGGCCGGCTGCCGGTCACCTTCTACCGGTCGACGGAGGATCTGCCGCCGTTCGAGGATTACGCCATGGCCAACCGGACTTATCGGTTTTTCACGGGCCGACCCCTCTTCGTTTTTGGTCATGGCCTGAGTTATACCAAGTTCAGCTACGGCCCGGTGCGGCTCGACGCGGGGGAAGTCCGGGCTGACAGCGCCATCCGGCTGAGCGTGGACATCGCCAACACGGGCGCGCGCGATGGCGACGAGATCATGCAGGTCTACGCCCATCGCTTGGGGGCGGATGATCCGCACCTGCCCCGGCAGCGTCTCTGCGCGTTCCAGCGCGTTCGGGTGCCCCGGGGGCAACGCGTCGTCGTCAGCCTGTCGTTTCCGACCAGCACGCTGCGCCGTTGGGATTCGCCTTCCAACTCCTATGTGGTCGATCCTGGCGAGTACGAACTGCAGGTGGGCGCCTCGGCGGCGGACATCCGCCAGACCGCCAAAATGCGCATCGTCCCATAGGAAAGTGCGAGGGTTGGTAGGGCGGGACCGATGGGCCCGCCGTAATGCCTGTCGCACCGAAGACGGCTATTCAATTTTCAACAGGCGGGAAATAGGTCATTCGTAGTCGTACAGCTTGGGATCGCGCACGGGCGGGCCGCGGCGCGCACGGAAGCGATGTCGGGCCTCTTTGGGATCGGCCGCCGGCTTGGGCCCGGCACCGGGCTCGCCGCCATCAGGATCGTCCGGGTCCTGCCCTCCGCCAAAAGCCTCCCCCAGCTGCTCCTCCAGCTTGTCCGGATCGGCACCCTCCTCGAGTTTGCGCACGGCTTCCTCCATCTCTCCGTCGAGTTTTTCCCCGGTCAGCTCGGACATGCGCCGCATCATGCGCCCCATGGCGCGCGGATCGTTTTCGTCGATGTTGGCGAACTCGCCCTCCATGGCCGACATCGCCGCCTCCATCCGTGCCTCCTCCGCCGGATCGCCACCCGGACCGGCGGGCATCGTTTCACCTTTCCCGGCATCCGGTGTCCGCGCCTCGCTTTTCCGGATCCGTCCGGTCAGCGCAAACGGCGAAATGATCTTGCGCATGCGGTAGGCCGGATTGTCGGGACACCTCGGGACGGTCCGCCCCTGCGCGAACGTCTTCGCGTAGAAGGAGTAGATTTTGTTATTGTCCGGGCAGTAGTACTCGTAGATCGGCATGACGGGCTTGGTTGACCACAGATTGCACTGATCGGCATCAATACAAGACAACTTCTTCGTCCTCGCAAGTGGGACCCGGCACCGTGTGTCCTTGGCGGTCCTCATGGAGGGGACTGGTCTCCCTACCGCCTCGTTACTTCGACTGCGACATTGGGCTGAATGGATCCCGCCGCGGTTCCACCGCGTTGGGCGCATCCGTGCGATGCGCGGCGGATCGTCCCAGTTGGTGCCCGTGCTGCACGACCGGAGGCTTCCCGCGCTGGTTCATCTGATCGATCACGGCCGCCAGCCGGCGGCGCTTTTCATCCGTCTGCGTAAACATCTCCAGCTGCGCCGGGCCCTCCTCCACGCCGGAAAAGCGCACGCTGACCAGCCGCAGCGGCCGCCGCTTCGTCCACGCCTTTTTCAGCAGCGACCGCACCAGCGGATAAAACGGCGTCTCGAGCTCCGTGGCGGCTTCCAGACTCTGCCCGGCCGTCTCGTTCTCCATGCCGGGATAGCGCACCTTGATGGTCATGGTCCTCACCCGCTTTCCGTCGGCGCGGATCTTGGGCATGAGCTCGTCGATCATGCGCTTGGCGATGCGCTCGATCTCCGCAAATTCGGCGACGTCCTGCGGAAAGGTTTCCTGTTGCGAGTAGGATTTCGCATCCTCGGCGGCGGTTTCAACCGCGCTCGCATCCTGACCGCGGGCGGTCGCCAGTACCTCACGCCAGAAATTCCCGCAGAGGGCATGCAGCTCGTCCTCGCTCCGTGCCCGCAGGTCGCGGACAAGGTGGATGCCCTGCGCCTTGAGGGCGGCCTCCGTCTTCACGCCGATGCCCGGCAGGCGTCCGATTCCGAGCGGAGCGAGAAAATCCGCCTCCGTGCCGGGTGGAACCACCACGAACCCGCGGGGTTTGCGCAGCTTGCTGGCGATGGCGGCGACCAGTTTGTTCGCGGCGATGCCGAAGGAAACCGGGAGGCCAAGTTTCCGGTCGATGCGGTCCTGGAGCGTCCGCACCGCGGCCTCGATCGCGGCCGGCGTCTTGAATCCACACAGTCCCAGATCGAGATAGCCCTCGTCAATCGAGCGCCGCTCCACCACGGGCGTCAGCTCCTCGCACAGGGCGAACAGTCGGCGCGAGTACTCGCCATAACGGCCGGAGGCGTGTTCGACGAGGATAAGGTCGGGGCAGACTTTGAGCGCCCGCGCCGTCGGCATCGGCGTGTAGACGCCGCAGGCCCGCGCCTCGTAGCTGGCGGACGAGATGATCCCGCGCCGCCTCCCGCCCACCGCCACCTTCCGGCCGCGCAGGGACGGATCCAGCACCTGTTCGACCGAGACGAAGAACGCATCGGCGTCGAGATGAACGATGGTGGGCAGATCGGTTTGCATGAGACGTTTGCCGGGATCGGCAATTCCTAAACCAGTCCCGGCCGAAAATAAAACCCGAAGCGCGCGCCCGCCGCCGGCAGAGATCGCAGCACCGCATTGACGGAACGCCCCGGAACGGTAGATTGGCTCAACCTTCCCCGTCCATGCCTGCCGCCCCGGTGGTTATCCTTCACGGTTACAGCGACGACCGGCGTTCCTTCGTGCCGCTCTCCCGGTTTCTCAAGGACAAGGGCTTCCACGTCGTGCCGATTTACCTCGGCGACTACCTCACGCTGGAGGACGCCATCACCATCCCCGATCTGGCCAAGGCCTTTGATGCCGCCCTGCGCGCCACCGGCCTGCCGGTGGATCAGGCGGGCGGTCTCGACCTCGTGGTGCATTCCACCGGCAGCCTGGTGGCCCGGGAGTGGATGACGCGGTTTTATCTCGAAGCCGGCCGGAAGTGCCCCGTGGCGCATTACCTGATGCTGGCCCCCGCCAACCACGGCTCGCCGCTGGGGCATCTGGGCAAGACCATGTTCGGCCGCATCGTCAAGGGCTGGAAAACCGGCTTCGAGTCCGGCACCCAGGTGCTGAACAGCCTCGAACTGGCTTCGCCCTACACGTGGAGCCTGGCCCGGCGCGACCTTTTCGGCGACCGCTCCTTCTACCGACCCGACGTGTGCATGGCGGCGGTCCTCGTCGGCTCCCGGCCCTACCAGTCGGGCCTGCGCCGGCTCGTGGACAAGAACGGCGGCGACGGCACGGTTTACGTCTGCACCGCCAACCTGAACACCACCGGCCTGAGCGTCCGTTTCCACCGGCAGACTCAGCCGGCGGAGGTCTCCGTGTGGCCGGGCGCGGCCCGGCCCATCGCCCTGGGGGTCTTCCCCGACCGCGATCACTCCACCATCACGCGGCCGGACACGGGCGACGCCGGTCTCGGCGAGCTGGTGGTCGATTTCCTCACTCTCGCCTCGCCGGCCGCCTACGCCGCCTACCGGCAGCGCTGCGACCGGCTCACCGCCGCCACGCTTCCCGCCGCTCCCGCCGCCGACATCTATCACACCTACCAGAATCTCGTCGCCCGCGTGACCGACGACCTCGGGTATCCCGTCCCCGATTACTTCCTCGAATTCTACGAAGCGCCGCGAACGCCGCGCGACAACCTCCGCGTGGATGATCTCATGGTCAAGGTGCATGCCGAGATCCTGGAGAGCGTGCATGCCTGCACCAACGACCCGAGCTTCCGCTCGCTGATCTTCGATCTCACCGACCTGAACCGTGCCCTCGCCGGCGGCCGGAAGCTCATGTTCAGCCTCTCCGCGGCGCCGCTCAGCGGAATCGTCGGCTACAGCGCCGGCGCGGCCAACGACATCAGCGAGCTGCCCGTGGATCTTCAGCCAGGCCAAAGCTTCTGGCGTCCCAACCAGACCGTCCTCGCCGACCTGATCGTCGAGCGCACGCAGGCCGAAAAGGCGTTCCGGCTCTACCGGGCGTGATCACACCGCCCCCACGAGACAGAGGGCAGCGGGGAGTGTTTTTGGGGGGCCGAAGCCAAATCCGGGCGCTCCCGTTCCGACGGCCTGATCGCCCTCCTGCGCCGCGCGCACCCGCAGGCACAGACGAGGCGGCGGGCTCGAAAGCGCGCTGATCCCTCTCGGGCATCACTGATGCCGGAACAAGTATTTCCGGGCATTATACGGATCTGCTATAAACGAGGGAGCGAATAAAGCAGGTGCAAGCGGCGACCGGCGCCGCTTTTGCCCCGCCCTCACATCATGAGCCAGCTCCCACTCGATCCTACCCAGTCGGCCTCCGCCGCGCAATTCGACCGCCAGAGCGATCGCTACGGCCGGTCGCACATTCTCGCCGACACCGGCGATCTGGCCGAGGCACTGCGGGATGTACGGCCCGGCGCCGAGGCCACCGCCCTCGACGTGGCGACCGGCGGGGGACACGCGGCTTTGTTCTTGGCGCGCGGCGGCTGGCGGGTGACCGCCGGCGACATCGCGCCGCGCATGCTGGAGAATGCCCGGCGGCTGGCGGCGGAAGCCGGACTGGAGATCGACACCCGGCTGTTTCCCGCCGAGAAGATGCCGTTTGCAGACGCGACGTTTGACCTCGTGACCGCGCGTGTGGCGCCGCATCACTTCAGTTCTCCCGCGCGGTTTGTCGCCGAGGCGGCGCGGGTGCTCCGGCCGGGCGGACATTTCCTGGTGATCGACGGGAGCGTGCCGGACGACGATCCCGAAACCGAAGCCTGGCTGCATTCGGTTGAAAAGTGGCGTGACCCGAGCCACGGCCGCTTCCTGTCGCGAGCCGCCTGGGAGGCGCTGGTGCGGCGGCAGCATCTGACGATCCTCCGCTCCGAACTGCGCCCCCGAAAACAGCCGGACCTGCACTGGTACTTTGAAACCGCCGCCACGCCGGAAGAAAACCGCGCCCGGGTGCTGGAGGCCGTGCGCACCGCGCCGGCAAAAGTCCGGGCGACCCTGAGGCTGGCCGAAGAGGACGGCCGCATTGTCTGGTGGTGGCCCATGCTCACGTTGCTGGCCCGCTCCGCGACGGCGGGGCCAAGCCGGTAAGCCTTGGGATCAGAGTATGCTGGATCCACGCAGTCGGAATGAAGCAGCCGACGTCAGGAGGCTGTCAAAAGATGAGTCGCCGCTGACTCTCAGCCTCGTTACCTCGGCTGCTACGCGGTTCTGCGAAATCCGACTGCATGGACACGGCTGAGTGCAGCCATCTTCGCGCAGCGCCGCGCCGAGCCAAGGCGCCCTCGGCTGCCACCCGGGCTAACCCAGATCGTCGTCGCGATTCGATCGGATTCCGCCGGCACGGAAAAGAATCTCGTCTTCACAGACTAGTGCCTGTTATTGCCAATTAACCGATAACCTCATGCATCATTCCGCGCGTATGCTTCGTGGGCTCGTGGACCTGTTCGCAATCGTCGCACTCGTGACCCCGATTGCCGTTGGCATTCGCGCGCAAACAAGCGAGGCCGGCGCTGCCCAAGCCGGGCCGGCGACTGCACGGCAGGTCGAGAACTCGGTCGTCAAGGTGTTCGCCACCATGCGCTACCCTGATTTCGGGCGGCCCTGGACCAAGCAGTCCCCCACCGAGGTGACCGCCAGCGGCGTGGTAATCGAAGGCAAGCGCATCCTCACCAACGCCCATGCCGTGCTTTATGCCAGCCAGGTGCAGGTGCAGGCCAACCAGGCCGGTGACAAGATCTCCGCCACGGTCGCGGCGATCGCGCCCGGCATCGACCTGGCCGTGCTTACGCTCGACGACGAATCGTTTTTCGATGCGCACCCGCCGCTAACGCGGGCGAACACCCTCCCCGCCATCAAGGACCCGGTCATGGCCTACGGTTATCCCACGGGCGGCAGCAGCCTTTCGATCACCAAGGGCATCGTCTCGCGCATCGAATTCACGGTTTACAACTTCCCCGTGTCCGGCCTGCGCATCCAGATCGATGCCGCGATCAACCCCGGCAACAGCGGCGGGCCGGCCGTGGCGGGCGACAAGATGATCGGCCTTGCCTTCAGCCGCCTCGGCGGAGGAACGGAAAACATCGGCTACATCATTCCCTGCGAGGAGATCGAGCTGTTTCTCCGGGACATCGCCGACGGTCGCTACGACGGCAAGCCGGCCATGTTCGACGAGCTCCAGACGCTGGAGAACCCGGCGCTGCGGGCGTTCCTCAAGCTCGGCAAGCGGGTTGAGGGCACTGTCGTGCACAAGCCCTTTCGCGACGATTCCGCCTACCCGCTGAAGGAATGGGACCTCATCACGAAGATTGGCGACACACCGGTGGACGACCAGGGCATGAGCAAACTGAGCGATAACATCCGCGTTCACTTCACCTATCTGATTCAAAGGCTCGCCCAGGACGGCAAGGTCCCGCTGACCATCGTGCGGGCGGGCCGGGAGCTGGCGATCGAGCTGCCGGTATCGCCGGATCGCCCCTCGGTCGTGAAGGATTTGCAGGGCGCCTATCCCGCTTATCTCATCTACGGGCCGCTCGTGTTTTCTCCCGTGTCTCGGCAATTTCTCGGCTTGTTCGGCAACAATGCGACCCTGCTCGGTTGGCTCGGTACCGCCGGCAGTCCGTTGATCACGCGCTCCGGCGACAAGCCGGCATTCCTCGACGAGGAACTGGTGGTGGTTTCCTCCCCCTTCTTCCCGCACAAACTCGCCCAAGGTTATTCGAACCCCGCCGGGAAGGTCGTCAAAGCCGTCAACGGCATCGCCATCAAGAACCTCCGCCACCTGGTCGAGGTCCTGCGCGATTCGAGGGACGAATTTATCGCGGTCGAATTTCACGGCCGCATGGCGGAATCCCCCGTGTTTTCACGCCAGGAGATGATTGCCGCCACCGAGGAGATTCTGACCGACAACGGCATTCGCAGTCAGGGTTCACCGGACGCGCTCGCCGTTTGGAACGCCCGTCCCGCTCGGTAAGCCTGGCCGCGCGCCGGCAAAAAATCCGGATGTGCGCGCGGCCGGCCGGCGTCGCGGGTCACGGACCGGCACGATCCACGATCTTCGTTTCTTCGATCACGACCATGATCGAGTCGCCCACCTTGTGCGTGGAAAAACGGAACTGCACGATCCTGCCCTTGGTGTCGGCCGGCGGTTGCGGCACGGCATACACTCCGCAGCGCGCCTGCCCGTCCGCGTAGGTGTCGACGATGGTTTGCCGCAGTGCGCAACCATGACAATGGGACGTCTGGCCGCATCCGCCTGGAAGTCCCGCGTAGTAGCATTCGATGGCCACGCCGGTCGGGCCGGCCTTCAGTTGCGTGCGGGAACTGCCCGCGATCGTCTCGGCGGCGCGGTTCGCCTCCACCACCGTCAGGTCGCGGTCGGTCACCAGAACCGGGAAGTCGAGGCGATTGAGGAAGTCGCCCAGCCTGACCGAACCTCCCACCATCCGGCGCAGGCAATCCTCGCAGATGCCGTGGGAGATTTTGGCGTCGCCTGAAGCATCCTCCACCAAAAGCTTTTGACACCAGGCGCAGGCGACTTTCATGACTGGGGAGCATTCCCCGGTCATAGTGTCGCGCGAGTCCAGATATAAGTCGAATGACGCGGCCGCTTTGCCTCGGGAGCGAGCGCGGCATCCGGGCGGCGATGCGATCAGGATTCACCATTGAAATTCCTGCGGCCGGATCCCTAGAGTGCTGCCGCGCCAGGGAAGCCGCTTCCTGCCGAAAACGTTCTCGAACCCAGCAACCTGCTTTCAGGCCCAGATCCATGAGATATGCACTGATCATCGCCGGCGGTTCCGGAACCCGGTTGTGGCCGATGAGCCGCGCCTCCCAGCCCAAACAGCTGATTCCGTTCATCGGAGGCAAAAGCCTGCTCCGGCTGGCCTATGACCGTCTGAATGGGCTCGTTCCCGCGTCCCGGCGTTACGTTTGCGCGGGCCGCCAGCATGCCGCCGCCGTCGGCAGGGCGCTGCCCGGATTTTCGCCGGATCGATTTTTGGGGGAACCGGCTGGTCGCGACACCCTCAACGCCGTCGGCTATGGCGCGGCCGTCATTGCCCAACAGGATCCCGCGGCGGTCATCGCCGTGTTCACCGCCGACCACATCATCGAGCCCGTCGCCGAATTCCGGCGGGTCGTTGAGCGCGGTTTCCGGCTGGTGGAGCAACATCCCGAAACGCTGGTTACCTTTGGCATCGCGCCGACGGAGGCGGCCACCAGTTACGGCTATCTGCAGCTGGGTGATTCCATCGGCAACTCGGCCCGCATCGTCACCCAATTCAAGGAAAAGCCTGACGCCGCCACGGCGAGTGCCTATCTGCAGGCCGGAGCCCGGCACTATTTGTGGAACAGCGGCCTGTTTGTCTGGCGGGCCTCGACCCTGCTCGCGTGCATCCGGCGCTACGAACCTGCCAGCTCCGAGGGTCTGGCCCAGATCGGCCGGGCCTGGCCGACGGCGCGGCGCGAGTCCGTCGTGAACCGGGTCTTCCCCGCACTGAAAAAAATCAGCGTTGACTATGCCGTCATGGAGCCCGCCTCCCGCGATCCGCAGGTACGGGTGGCGGCCGTGCCGATGCCGCTGAAATGGATCGATGTCGGCACCTGGCCGAAGTTCGCCGAAACCTGCACGCAGGACGCCCAGGGCAACGCGCTGGGCGCGGAGCGCCCGCTGCTGCTCGACACCCGGGGGACGTTGGTCGCCTCCAGCGATCCCCGGCACCTCATCGCCACCATCGGCTGCGAAAACCTGATCATTGTCCACACACCGGACGCGACGCTGATCTGCCGGAAAGACGACGCCGAGGTTCTCAAGGAACTGCACCGTTTGGTCGGCGAGCGCCACGGCGACGCATTACTCTGAAGGATACCGGCCGCGCACCGATCTCCGCCATGCAACCCTGGAAGACCCTGGCGAGGCGTGTCCTGTGCCGCCCCAACCAATTTCTTGCGGTCGAGATTCATGAGCTCGAACTGCCCGATGGACGGCACATCGACGACTGGCCCTGGCTGGTGACTCCCGACTATGTCAATGTGCTGGCCCGGATCCCTGACGGCCGTTTTCTGTGCTTCCGGCAGACCAAGTATGCCGTCCAGGGTGTTTCCCTTGCCCCGATGGGAGGATTCATCGAGCCGGGAGAGCAGCCCTTGCACGCCGCGCAGCGCGAGCTGAGCGAGGAGACCGGCTACCGCGCCCCGACCTGGCATGCCATTGGCAGCGGCGTGGTGGATGCCAATCGCGGCGCCGGCACCGCCCACTTTTTCCTGGCGTTGGATGCCCGGCTGGAGTCCGGTCGCAAGGCCGATGATCTCGAGCAGCAGGAACTCCTCCTCCTGAACCGTCATGACATCGAGCAGGCTCTTGATCGCGGTGAGTTCAAGGTGCTGGCTTGGGCCGCCATCGTCGCCGCCGGTTTGCGATATTTGGACCAGCACCGCCTTTCTTGAGGTAATTCCGTCAGGCTTGGAACTCGTGCCGGCCTTCCGGCGTCTGAGACGGACATGATGCCCTTAGCCGGCCTCATGCAGTTGAAGAGATAGTCGCCAAAGGGGGCACCGTTTGGCGTCGTTGATGGTGTGAGACATAAAACGACTGAAGCCGTCGGGACGACGGCGAACCAAACGGTGCGCTTGGATTTGGGCACCAAAGACGGGGTGAAGTCGATGCGGATCGGCTTCACCGACCAGCGGTTGACGGCGCATGGCGGGTTGGCGGTGTGGACCCGCTTCGTCACGGAGCGAGGGCTACGCGCCCAGTTGCGGGCGGTGCTTCCGCACGTGCCCACGAGTCCCAACGCCTACGATCCGTGCGACACGGCCCTGGGCTTCATCGGCGGCATCCTGTGCGGGGCCGACAAGCTGGCGCGGGTCGCCCACTTGGCGCACGATCCTGCCGTCGCCGAGGTGCTCGGCATCGAGGGCATCCCCAGCCAGTCGACCCTCTCACGGTTCTTCGCCCGCTGCCAGCGGAGCGCTTGTGAGGCGCTCTCCGGTCTGCACCGCTGGGCCCTCCAAGACCTGCCCGCCCGGTCGGAAGGCTACACCCTGGATCTGGATTCCTTTTCGCTGCTCCACGAGGACGGCCATCAGGAGGGCGTGCGGGTGGGCTACACCCGCAAGGGCCTCAAACCCTGTCACCGGCCGATCGTGGCCGCCCTGGCCGAGGTGCCGCTGATCGCGCACTTCTGGTTGCGGCCGGGCAACACCGCCTGCATTAACGGGGCGACCCTCTTCCTCGGCGAGACCCTCACGCGGCTGCCGGCGCCGGTGCGGATCGCCCTCGTGCGGGCCGACAGCGGCTTTTGTACCCAGGGGATGATCGCCGAGCTGGAGACGCGGGGCTTGCGCTACATCCTGACCGCCGCGCTGCGTTCGCCTGTGCGCACGCTGTGCCGGCACGACGATGCGGCGTGGACTCCGACCGAGGTGCCGGGCCTCGAGGTGCAGGAAGTCGCCCACGACGGCGCCCGGCTCGTCGTCCTGCGCCAGAAGATCGCCGAGCGGCCGCAGGCCGGCGGCAAGCAGTTGCTGGAGGTGCCCGGCTACAAGTTCCAGGCGCTGCGCACCAACTTGCCGCCGACGCTCAGCGCCCTCGAGGTGTGGCGCCGCTACAACGGTCGCGCCGACATCGAGAACCGCATCAAGGAACTGGGCGCCAAGTTTGGCTTGAAGGGACTATGCTGCCGCTCGTTCTGGGCCACCGAGGCCGCCTGCCACTTGGCGATCTGCGCCTACAACCTCTGCGTCGGCCTGCAACGCCGGCTCGGCCAGCCCCAGCGCGCAGAGCTGACCACGCTGCGCTGGCGGCTGTTTTCCTGCGCCGCCGTCTTCAGCCACGCCACCGGCAAACCAACCCTCAAACTCGCCGTCGCCACACCCCAAGGCCACCGGTGGTGGCGCGCGCTGCTCCAACGCTTTGCCAAAGACGAATCCAACTGCTATGCAGTTGCCGCCCTCGCCGCCAGAGCCGGCCCTCACCAGCTGATCTTGCCTTCAATTGCATGATCCCGGCTTAGTCCCTTCCGACCCCCAGATTCTCGACGAAGACTTGCAGATCATCCGCGTCACCCTTGCCGCCATCACTGAGCAGGTGCGCTTTTTCTCCACCAGTGCCGCCGATGCCATGCAGGAGGCCCTGCAGAAACTCGACATGGCCCAACAGGAGTTTTCCCACATCAATGAATCGCACTGACGTGGGCGAATCAGAGTTTGGCATTGCTGGAGTCCGGCACTCCTGGAAGGGCCGGATTTTTTAACCGACTGGAGGACCCCCAAGTCTGATGCCCTGCCCGGTTGGACGATTCGATGATCCGATCGGATCATCGAATCGCCTGTAAGGGGAACGGATCAGCTCCCGCCCGCTGCCCGTGCCAGGCCGCGAAATCCCGGCCGGCGCGGCGAACGGTTCGAGCGCCAGAAGCCGGAATGGCGGGCCGGCGCGATTGGAGCCGCGGGACCAGCCGGCCTTTCCGTCCGCACCTCGGACGGTGCGCCGGTCGCAAAGGGATGATCGGCATGAACGGGGATGGACTGGCGGATCAACCGTTGGATATCCCGCAGCGAGGAACGCTCCGACGGATCGCAGAACGACAGCGCCAGGCCGGAGGCGCCCATGCGCGCGGTGCGGCCGATCCGATGCACATAGGCCTCGGGCTCCTCGGGAATGTCGAAGTTGACCACCAGCGCGATGCCTTTCACGTCGATGCCGCGCGCCGCGATATCCGTGGCGACCAGCACCCGGGTCCGGCCCGTGCGGAAGTCCTCCAGGGCGCGCTGGCGCGCCCCCTGCGACTTGTTGCCATGGATGGCGGCGGCGCGGATGCCGTCGCGGCCCAGGTTGTCGGCGAGGCGGTTGGCCCCGTGCTTGGTGCGCGAAAAGACCAGCACCAAGCCCTGCGCGTGCTGCGTCAGCGTGTGCACCAGCAGCCGGTGCTTGTCATGGCGCTGAACGTGGCAGACCCGCTGTTCGATGCGCTCGGCGGTGGAGGCGACCGGCGTCACCTCGACCCGCACCGGATCGTGCAGCAGGCGGTTGGCCAGCTCGCGGATCGCTTCCGGCATGGTGGCGGAAAACAGGAGCGACTGGCGCCGGGCCGGCAGGCGGGCGATGATGCGCTTGACGTCGGGCGCAAAACCCATGTCGAGCATGCGGTCGGCCTCGTCGAGCACGAAGGTTTCCACCCGGTCGAGCAGGGCATGCCCCTGCTCCATCAGGTCGAGCAGCCGGCCCGGAGTAGCGACGATGATCTCCACGCCCGCGGCCAGAGCGCGGATCTGCGGGTGCTCGCCCACCCCGCCGAAAATGACGGCATGCCGGAGCGGCAGGTGGCGGCCGTAAAGGGCGATATTGTCGCCGATCTGCGCCGCCAGTTCCCGGGTCGGCGTGAGGATCAATGCGCGCGGACGGCGCGGGGTGCGGGGCAGCGGCCGGGCGCCCAGCCGCTGCAGGATCGGCAGGGCAAAGGCGGCGGTCTTGCCGGTGCCGGTTTGGGCGCAGCCGATCAGGTCTCGGCCTTCCAGCAGAGGGGGAATGGCCCGGGCCTGGATGGGCGACGGATGGACGTAAGCCTTTTCGACCAGCGCGCGCAAAAGAGGCGCGGCCAGGTTCAACGAGGCGAAGGTGATGGTGGTGTCTTGATTCATAGTTGTCGGTGGCCGGACACGGTTCGTGTCCGGCGGGGTCCGTCGGGATGACGGACGGAGGGCGGAGGATAAACCCGGCTGAGGCGTTGACATGCGCGGCGCACGGCGCGGTAAGGCGCGGGCCGGGCTGGATCAGGCCACCTGGGACAGGTTCTGGTTATTCCGATGAGTGATAAGGACCTCTGAACGGTCTCTCATCGAAGAAACGCCCGAAGGGCAGCGAACGAACTTATTGCCGCGAAATTCGCGACCTCCCGTTCACTGGACGCGGCGGACCCTGAAGGCCCGCCGCGGGAACGCAAGCGATTATTTTGGGAATTTATCCGGATACCGGGTTACACGCCAATGAGCATCCCGTACCGCCAACGGACCAGTCCTGCTTGGCCACAAGAAGGCACAAGGGAGCGGTAGCGGAGTCAGATTGGCCACGCGCGCAGCTGCGCGACAGTGAGCGGCGTTAGCTGTGGCGGTTGTTGGGTCGTGTGCGGCTACCGCGGCACATAACTCTTCGGGTTAGGTGGCTGATTCATCAGGAAAATATGCCGTCATCATTCCTTGAATGACCACGACCCACGGAATCACGTTTGCGCAGAGATCGTCACATAGTTCGGGACGATTCAGGATCTTTGACACGGCATGACCAAGTCCTTTCTCTCCCATTAAAACCAAATTCCAAGGAGCGGAGTCAGGCTTTGCGTGCAACAGACTGTTCATGGAAGCTGTCAAATCACGCCCGCGAACCGTAGGGTCGCGACGCTGCTTGGCTTGGATGGCGTCGAACATTTTCGCAAGACCGGGTGCGTCCTGCTGATGCCAACCCCGGTTCCAGCGGTCGATATCTTCCGGATACAGATGGAGGTAAAGTAGAATGGTTGCTCGCTCCACCAACGCCCTCACTAGGACATGTGCACCGAACAGATAGCCTTGCCGAATGAGCTCCCGAATTGACAGTGTAATGCTGAGCGCTTGCGGGATGACCTGGCATGCCATCCGCTGATGATTGGTGAGCGGGCGGCCATGTGTAGTGGGCGCAGTGATGGAATTTTGCTCCATCACAGAACTAATGATCTGGTCAAAATGGAATAGCAGATCTCTCCCGAGATACGGTTCATTGTTCGGAGTGAACACAACCGGCATCGCCTTGGAGTCCATTATCAATCTTTCTGGCCGCTCAACATTTGTGGCCAATGTTAAAGGGTGAGGTTGCCCTTTGGCTGTCATCGACAAAAGCCAAAAGACCGATTCGGGTCAATCGCTTGGGCACCTCAGATCATCGCCTGCAAGCAGGCTCTTACGTTGGCGCCGCACCTCGCTGTGCCCACGCCGCCAGGGCTTGGCCGGTGAGCGAGCGCGGCTCTTTTTCGATCCCGGCGCGCGGACCGGCATAGACGAGCTCGCCGCCGGCGTCGCCGCCGCCCGGACCCAGGTCGAGAATCCAGTCGGCCAGATGGATCACGTCGAGGTTGTGCTCGATCACGATCACGGTGTTGCCGGCGTCGCGCAGCTTGAAGAGCAGGTCCATCAGCCGCTGGATATCGGTCCAATGCAGGCCGGTCGTGGGCTCGTCGAGGAGGTATAAGGTCTGCCCCTGCTGGCGCCGGCTGAGTTCGAGTGAAAGCTTGAGCCGCTGCGCCTCCCCGCCGGACAGGGTCACCGCCGACTGGCCGAGCTGGAGGTAGCCGAGCCCGACGGCGTCCAGCGTCTCCAGCTTTTCCATGATGGGCGGAACGTGCCGGAACAGCTCCATCGCCTCGCGCACGGTCAGGGCGAGCACGTCGGCGATGTTCCGGCCGCGGAAACGCACCTCGAGGGTCTCGCGGTTGAAGCGGCGTCCGCCGCAGCTCGGGCACTCGGTGTAGGCGTCGGCTAGAAACTGCATGTCGAGGCGGATCTGGCCGTCGCCCTGGCAGCGCTCGCAGCGCCCGCCGCGCACGTTGAAGCTGAAGCGGCTGGCCTTGTAGCCCCGCACCTTGGCCAGCGGGCACTTCGCGAACAGGGCGCGCAGCTGGTCGAGCAGCTTGGTGTAGGTGGCGGGATTCGAGCGCGGACTCCGGCCGATCGGCTCCTGGTCGACCCGCACGGTCTTCGCAAAATGCTCCAGCCCCTCGAGCCCCCGATGGCGTCCCGGCAGCATCTTCGCCCCGTTGAGCTTCCGCGCCGCGGCGGCCGCCAGGATGTCGTTCACCAGCGTGCTCTTGCCCGAGCCGGACACACCCGTGACGCAGGTCAGCAAGCCCACCGGAAACGCGGTGTCGAGGTTCTTGAGATTATGCTCCTGCGCGCCCCGGACCTTCAGCCAGCGCCCGTCGGGGACGCGGGTCCGGGCCTCCTTGGTCACCCCGAGTTTCCGGGCAAGATAGGGACCGGTGCGCGAGGCCGAGGCGGGCAACTGCGCGCAGGCCGCGGGCGACCCTTGGAACAGCAGTTCGCCGCCCTCGGTGCCGGCGCCCGGCCCGAGTTCGACCAGCTCGTCCGCCGCCCGCATCGTCTCCTCGTCGTGCTCGACGACGATCACGGTGTTGCCGCGGTTGCGCAGCTCGCCGAGGGTATCGATCAGTTTCCGGTTGTCGTGCGCATGGAGCCCGATGCTGGGCTCGTCGAGCACGTAGATGACGCCGATCAGGCCCATGCCGAGCTGCGTGGCCAGCCGGACGCGCTGGGCCTCGCCGCCGCTGAGCGTCGAATACTCGCGGTCCAGCGTCAGATAGCCGAGACCGGTCTCGCGCAGGAAGTGCAGCCGTTGCTCAATGCCGGTGACGACATCGCGGAGCGCGTCATTGCCGCCGTGCGCGGCTGCGAGTTCACGGGCAATGGCGTGCGCCGTCGCGATGTCGAGCGACATGAAATCCGGAAAACTGAGGCTCCTGCGGCCGGGGTCGCCGACCCCGGCTACAACGGCCAGGCGCACCGCCGCCGCGCGGGGATTAAGCCGCGTGCCCCGGCAGGCCGGGCATTCGGCGCTGACCTGAAAAGTCGTCAACCGGGCGCGAAAGCCATCGCTGCGCGTCTCGCGCCAGCTTTGGTCGAGCAGGGCCAGCACCCCCGCAAAGGGCATGAGCTTCGGCTGCTTCATGCGCCGCAGCCGGAAGCTGAAGAGCCGCTCCCCCGCCCCGTGCAGCAGCGTGCGCCGCACGTCCTCCGGCAGTTCGCGCCAGGGTTTTTCCGGGTCGAACGGCAGCTGCTCGGCCAGCTGCTTGAGGATGGCATTGTGCTTGATGATGAGGTTCTTTCCGCCGATGCGCCACGGCTTGAGCGCGCCCTCACGCACGGATTTTCCCGGATCGGGCACGACCAGCTCCTCGCTGAACGTCATCTGGCGCCCGAGCCCGCCGCACGCGGGGCAGGCTCCCTCCTGATGATTGAAGGAGAAATGCCGCGGCGTCAGCCGGTCGTAAACCTCGCCGCAGACCGCGCAGCTCAGGCTCTGGCTGAGCAGGATCTCGCGCCCCGGATCTCCCGGCGTTTTCTGGGCCAGCACGACGGCGTGATCCTGACCCTCCCGGAACGCGAGCTCGAGCGAGTCGGCCAGGCGGCTGCGCTGGTCGGGCGAGGCCACCAGCCGGTCGATGACGAGGTCGACCGCCAGTTCTTTGGTTCCCGGTGGAAGCAGCCGAGGATCGTCGAGCGGCTTGATTTCGCCGTCGATCCGGACGCGCTGGAAGCCCCGCTGACGCAGGCCCGGAAGCTCGCTGCGCAGCACGGCGGGCTTGGCCCGCATCCAGGGCGCCAGCAGTACGATGCGCTGGCCCGGCGCCTCGCGCAGCACGCGTTCGACGCAGTCATCGAGCGACCGCGGCTCGATGCGGCCGCCGTCCTTGGGGCAGGACTGCTCGCCCTGCAGCACCCACACCAGCCGCGCGTAATCGGCGATCTCGGTGACCGTCGCCACCGTCGTGCGTGGCGATCCTCCGCCGGTGCGCTGTTCGATGGCAAGCACGGGGGAGAGTCCGTGAATGAAATCGACATCCGGCCGGCGGAGCTGCTCAAGCACCTGGCGCGCCTCGGTGGACAGGCTCTCCATGTATTTGCGGTGCCCTTCCGCATAGAGGGTGTCGAAGACCAGTGACGATTTGCCGGAACCGCTCGGTCCGGTGATAACCACGAGCCGGCCCCGGGGGAGGCGCAGTTCGAGGTTCTTCAGGTTGTGCTCTCGCGCGCCCTTGATGTGAATGTGCGACGCCGCCTCCATCGCGCCATCACGTCACGATTTGCCCCGGCACGTCAAAGCGGGAATGCGCGCGGGAAGACCGATGCATGCCGGGACGAGGGCGTCCCGGCTCCATCCGACTGGAGATGCACGCCCGCGTCATGTCCCCATGAGAAATAAGTTGCAATGATTCAGGCGCCGCCGCCGGTTTTAATTCTTGCGGTCGCGGCGCAATCATCGCTTCATTTCGCGTCGCTCGCTTGTGATCTCGGGCCAACCCCAGCCTCCCAACCCCGACCTCCCGATGTGGAGGTTTTGTCGTCTTATCAACCCAGCTATGAAATCCCGACCTGCCCTTTCCGTTTTTGCCTGTCGGCGGAGTCCAGTCGCACTGGCGGTGGCCGCCAGCCTGTTCTTTTCAGGTGCGATCTCCATGTACGGCTTCGTTTTTGCCCTCGGCGAAGTGAACGGAAGTTTCGACAGCACGCTCTCGGTGGGTTTCCTCACCCGCCTGCAGAAGCCCGATCCGGCCCTCTATGGCCTCAGCAACACCTTCAATGGAGTGCCCGGTCAGGCCTATTCGGTCAACGGCGACGATGGCGATCTCAACTACCCCACCGGCGTCGCCTCCTTCCTCGTCAAGGGCACGCATGACCTCGAACTCAAGTGGCACAACCTGGGCCTGTTCGCGCGCGGCTACTACTTCTACGACTTCAAGAATGCCAATACGACGCTGCTTCACGTGCCCTTGTCCAAGCTGGCCCAAGGCCGGGTGGGCTCCGGCGCGATCATGCTCGACCACTACCTCACGGGCAAATTCGAGCTCAACTCGATGCCCATGACCGTCCGGCTTGGCCGGCAGGTCATCAGCTGGGGTGAAAGCACGTTCATCCCCAATGGCATCAATGTGATCAATCCTGTCGACGTGTCGCGCCTGCGCACGCCCGGCTCGGAGCTGCGCGAGGCGCTGCTCCCGGTCTATGCGCTGGATGCCTCCATCTCCCTCACGGACAAGCTGTCGCTGGAAGCCGTCTGGATGATGGAGTTCCGTCATATGGAGATCGACCCTGACGGCACTTATTTCAGCACCAACGACTTTGCCAGCCCCGGCGGCAGCCAGGTCTTCCTGGGCTTCGGCGCCCTCTCGGACTTGCAGGGTCTCGGCGCCATCCCGCGCGCCCCCGACCGCCAGCCGGGCAACCTCAGCCAGTGGGGTCTGGCCATGCACTATCTCGCGACCGAACTCAACCATACCGAGTTCGGCCTCTATTATCTCAAGTACAGCAGCCGGCTGCCGGTCATCAGCGCCCGCACGCCGACGGGCCCGGTCAGTTCCGCTCTGGTGCAGACGACGGCGGCGAATCTCGCCGCGGCGCAGCTGGCGCCGGCCATGGTCGCGGCCGGCTACCCGGCCGCAGGCGTGCCGGCCGCGCTGCAGACCCTGTTGGGCGCCGCACTCACCGGCGTGCCCGCCTCGGCCCTGCCCGGCAGTCTGCAGCCTTTTTATCCCGCCGCCGCCGCCATCGCCGCCGGGGCGAAGAAGATCGGATTCCTCGCCGCGGCCGCCACCGGCAGCTATTTCGTGGAGTACCCGGACAACATCGATCTGATCGGCGCCAGTTTTAACACCGATGTCGGCATGACGGGCATTTCGCTCCAGGGTGAGGTTTCGTACAAATCCCACGTGCCCCTGCAAGTCGACGACGTGGAGCTGCTGTTTGCCACCCTCTCCTCGCTCAATCCGGCCTACGCGGCGAACCAGATCGGCAATTTTTACGGCCAGTTCGGCCTTGAAGTCCCCGGTTACCGGCGCCTCGACGTCTGGCAGGCCCAGGCCACCGCCACCAAGGTGTTCGGCCCGATGCTCGGCGCCAGCCAGTTGATCCTGGTCGCCGAGGCGGGGGTCACCAACGTGCCCAATCTGCCCGCCAAGAGCGTGCTGCGCTTCGACGGTTCCGGCACCGGTACGGCGGGTGATGCCGCGGAAATGGCCAGCACCGGCAACAGCCAGTTCCCCGCCACCTCCCTCAGCGGTTTCCCGGACAGGACCTCGTGGGGCTACCAGATTGTCGGCAAACTCGATTACAACAATCTCTTCGCCGGCATCAATGTCTCGCCATCGGTTGCGTTCGCCCATGATGTGAGCGGCAACACCCCTCTGCCGCTGGGCAATTTCGTCCACGGCCGCAAGACGCTGACGCTGGCCACCGAGTTCACCTTCCAGAACCAGTGGGCGTTTGAGGTGCGTTACGTCAACTTCTCCGGCGCCGGGTCCTACAATCTCCTCGCCGACCGCGACTACATTTCCGCCACCCTGAAATACTCGTTCTAAGTCCACGGACTCCGGCCGTGCCCTCCAGCCGGACGAATTCCCAACATGAACTTCCATTCCTCTTTCGCCATGCGTATTCCGCAATCAGCACTCCTGTTGATGCTGGCTTCCGCCGCATCCGCCTTCGCCGCCGTCAGCGCCGACCAGGCGGCGCGCCTTGACCAGGATCTCACTCCGCTCGGCGCCGAGCGCGCCGGCAACGCCGCCGGCACCATCCCCGGGTGGACGGGCGGCATCACCCAGCCGCCCGCCGGCTACGCGCCGGGCCGGCACCACCCGGATCCATACGCGGCCGACCAACCGCTCTACGTCATCACCGCCGCCAACCTCGCGCAGTACCGCGACCAGCTCACGGCCGGCTCCATCGCCCTGCTCCAGGCCTATGCGGACTACAAGCTGCCGGTGCATGCCACCCATCGCAGCGCCTCCGCGCCGGCCCGGGTGTATGAGGGCACCAAGGTCAACGCCGCCCATGCCACCCTCGTGCGTGACGGCGCCGGCGTGGAAGGCGCGATCGGCGGCATCCCGTTCCCCATTCCCCAGACCGGCCAGGAGGTCATGTGGAATCACCTGCTCCGCTTCCGCGGCGTGATCGCCGAACGGCGCATCGCCCAGGCCGCCCCGACGCGGAATGGCACCTATACGCTCGTCGATTTCGACGAGGAGTTTCTCTTCAATTATTATCGCGAGGGCATGACCCCCGAGAAGCTCGGCAACACCGTGTTCTACTTCAAGCAGGAGGTGAAGGGCCCGCCCCGCCTCGCCGGCTCCATCCTGCTCGTGCGGGAGACGCTCGACCAGCTGAAGGAGCCGCGCAACGCCTGGGTCTACAATCCCGGCCAGCGCCGCGTGCGCCGCGCGCCCAACATCGCCTACGACAATCCCGGCACCGCCTCCGACGGCATGCGCACGAGCGACCAGCTCGACATGTTCAACGGCGCCCTCGATCGCTACACCTGGGAGATCGTCGGCAAGCGCGAGATGATCGTGCCCTACAACTCCTACAAGCTGCATTCCGACACGGTGAAATATGCCGACATCCTCAAGCCGCTGCATATCAACCAGGACCTCACCCGCTACGAACTGCACCGCGTCTGGGTGGTGGAGGCCAAGCTCAAGCCCGGCACGAGCCACATTTATCCCCGCCGCACGTTCTACATCGACGAGGACTCGTGGCAGGTGCTCGCCGTCGACCAGTACGACTCCCGCGGGCAGCTCTGGCGCGTCTCCGAGGCCCACTGCATCAACTACTACGAGGTGCCGACCTTCTGGAGCACCCTTGAGGTCCATACCGACCTGCTCGCCGGGCGCTACCTGGCCTTCGGTCTGACCAACGAAGGGCCGATGTACGATTTCACCATCAAGCGGACGGTGGCTGATTACAACAACCCCGAGAATCTTCGCCGCGAAGGCGTCCGGTAGGAATTTATCGGACCTTGGCCTCGATGCGTTGCACACCCCAGGTGGAGCCCGCCGTCCCGGGCGGGCTGCAACCTGCCGGGACGGCAGGTTCCACCATTGCGGAGGCGACGGTTGATGCCAAAGCAAGCCCAGCGGCGCACCGTTGCCGGCGTTGGGTGACGGCAAGCATCATTCTGGCCGCCTGGTCGGTCACGGCCCTGCCGGCCGCCGGCTCCGATCCCGTGACTGCGCTGGCCGCCCGCTCGCTCCTGTTGGACGCCCAGACTTTCGGCCCGACAGTGATCGCCGTCGGGGCCGGCGGCCACATCCTGCGCTCCGCTGACGGCGGCTCCACCTGGGAGCTGGCCCGGGTGCCGGCCCAGGCCACGCTGACCGGCATCCACTTTCCCGATGACCGGCACGGCTGGGCGGTGGGCCATGACGCCCTCATCCTGCACTCCGAGGACGGCGGCCTGACCTGGGCCCGGCAGTATCAAGGAGAAAACCTGCAGGATTCCTTTCTCGATGTCTGTTTTCTGGATGCGCAGACCGGCTTTGCCGTGGGTGCCTACGGCCTGTTTCTCGCCACCGCCGATGGCGGCCGCACCTGGTCGCCCCGCCGCATCATCGAGGAGGATTATTTCCTCAACCGCATCAGCGCCGGCCCCGGCGGCACGCTGTATATCGCCGGGGAGCACGGCACGCTGATGCGGTCCACCGATCGCGGCGCCACCTGGGTGCCGATTCCTGCGCCCTACGACGGCTCGTTCTATGGCCTGCTTCCGCTCGGCCCGAAGGCGCTGCTGGCATGCGGCCTGCGCGGGCGCATCTATCGCTCCGAGGATGACGGCGACACCTGGCAGCCGGTGCCAAACGAGCAGCGCGTGCTGCTGGCGACCGCCGGGCGGTTGCGCAGCGGACTCATCGTCCTGGCCGGGCAGGCCCGCGTGTTTTTGGTAAGCCGGGACGATGGCCGGAGTTTCGCGCCCTGGTCGCCCGGCCTGACCACCGGCGTGGCCGAGCTGGTCGTGGCGCCCGATGGCGGCCTGCTGGCCTTCGGCGAGGAGGGCGTGATCCACCTGCCGGCCCCCTAGCCCGCATCTTTCACAGTCTCCGCCGCCGCCATGACTACTGCCAGCCCTTGATCAAAGCGCCGCCAGCAGTCCCACGCGATGCGGGCTATAAGCAAAACCACTCCTAAAAAGCCTTAATTCATTACCAATGAATATATTATTCATCAAATCGCCCTCGAAGGAATGTCCAGGGATCGGCCATTTCAAAGGGCGGTTTTGCCTAAGCCCGGCTAGCAGAAGCCGGGAAAAACGCAGCCGGGGCTCAGTTCAGACTGTTGCCTGTCGTCAGGAAGAGTGGAGTGTGAAAAAGCCGGGCTAAGGTGAAGGCCACCATCGAGCGTTTCAGCGATTGGATTTTCGGCCACCGGGCCCCCCTGGTGATCGTCTTTGGCCTGCTCACGGTGGTGGTCGGCTGGTTTGCCGCCCATCTGAAAATCGATGCCAGCTTCAACAAGGGCATCCCCCTCGAACATCCCTACATCCGCACTTTCATCAAATATCAGAGCGAGTTCGGCGGCGCCAACCGCGTGATGATCGCCCTCATGGCCCGGGAGGGCGACATCTTCACGCCGGAGTTCTTTACGCAGCTCAAGCAAGTCACGGATGATGTCTTCTTTCTGCCCGGCGTCGACCGGGCCCAGGTGCAGTCGCTGTTTACGCCCAATGTCCGCTACACCGAGGTGATTGAAGACGGCTTTTCCGGCGGCAATGTCATTCCGCCCGACTTCCAGCCCACGCCGGCGGGCCTGGCCGGTGTGCGGCAGAATGTGATCAAGTCGGGCAAGATCGGCCAGCTCGTGGCCAACGATTTCAGCGGCGCCATCGTCAGCGCGCAACTGCAGGAGGTCGACCCCGCCACCGGGGAAAAGCTCGACTACCAGCGCGTCGCCCGGGCGCTGGAGGATATTCGCACCCGGGTGGAGCGGGACAGCGGCGGCGCCGTGCGGGTGCACATCATCGGGTTTGCCAAAGTCATGGGTGACATCGGGGAGGGCGTGCGGGGCGTGCTCGTGTTGTTCGGCGTGTCCATCATCGTGACCGCCCTGTTGGTCTGGTATTACGCGGGCCGCTGGAAAATCTCCGGTGCGCCCGTGCTCTGCTCGCTGATCGCGGTGATCTGGCAGCTCGGACTGCTGACCGCGCTGGGCTACGGCATCGATCCGCTCTCGATCCTCGTCCCGTTTCTAGTCTTCGCCATCGGCGTGAGCCACGGCGTGCAGATGATGCGCGCCTTCCGCACCGCGGTTTTTTCTGGCTGCGACACCGGCCTGGCCGCCGCCAAGAGCGCCTTTGCCCAACTGGTCGTGCCCGGCGGCGTCGCGCTGATCACCGACACGATCGGTTTTCTCACGATTCTCGTGATCAAGATCGAATCGATCCGCGAGCTGGCGATCGCAGCGAGCCTCGGCGTGGGCGTCATTCTCATCACCAATCTGTTCCTGCTGCCCATCATCCTCTCGTCGTTGCGCCTGCCGCCGGCCTACGGCGCGTGGGTGGCGCGACGCCGCGCCGGCACGGAGCGGATGTGGGCGCGCATTTCGGAGGAAATGAAGCCGGGGCCCTCGCTGATGGTCATCGCGGTGTGCCTCGCCGTCGGGGTTTGGGGCTGGTACCAGTCGCGGCAGATCAAGATCGGCGATTTGTTTGCCGGCGTGCCGGAGCTGCGCCAGGACTCCCGCTACAATCGCGACACCCGGATCATCATCAGCAAGTTCAGCATCGGCGTGGATATCATCTCCGTCATCGTCGAAACGGTCCCCAACGGCTGCGTCGATCATGACGTGATGGCGCTCATGGAGCAGTTCGAAGCGCACCTGCGAGCCGTGCCCGGCGTGCAGTCCGTCCTTTCCCTCTCCTCGGCGGCCAAGATCGTCAACGCCGGCTGGAACGAAGGCTCGCTCAAGTGGCGCATCCTGCCGCGCAACCGGCAGGCGCTGGCGCTGGCCATCACGCCGATCGATACGGCCACCGGCCTCCTCAACGCCGACGGCAGCGCCCTCCCGGTCATGATCTTTCTCACCGACCACAAGGCCGAGACGCTGCGCGGCGTCACCAATGCGGTAAAGGCCTTCAGCGCCGCCCACCCCTCGCCCAAGGCGAAATTCCTGCTCGCCAGCGGCACCGACGGCGTCATGGCCGCGACCAACGAGGTGGTGCAGGCCGCGCAGTTTCCGATCATCGCCTGGGTCTTCGGCGCGGTGATCGCGTTGTGCTTGGTCACCTTCCGCTCGGTGCGCGCCACACTCTGCATCGTGCTGCCCCTGGCCATCGTCAGTTACCTGGGCTACGCGCTCATGGTCTACCTGGACATCGGCCTGAAGACTTCGACCCTGCCGGTGGTCGCGCTGGGCGTGGGCATCGGGGTGGACTACGGCATCTACCTCTTCGCCCGGCTGCAAAAGGCGCTGCAGGATGGCGAATATTTCGAGGACGCCATGTTCGTGGCCTTCAAGGAAACCGGCAGTTCCATCCTCTTCACCGGCCTCACCCTCGCGATCGGCGTGAGCCTGTGGGTTTTCTCCGACCTCAAGTTTCAGGCCGATATGGGCCTGCTTCTGACCTTCATGTTTCTGGTCAACATGATCGGCGCCCTGCTGCTGCTGCCGGCGATGGCGCGCTGGCTCTACCGGCATCACCGGAGGAAGAGCGTGAGTACCCACCCCTTTGGCCCGCAGCCAGCCGGGTGATTTCCCGCCCTTTTTTCACCTCCGCCCTTGCCTGCCGCGGCCGGGCGCTTAAGCTGCGTACATGAACGCAAGCCCGATCTTGTACATCAAGCGCGGGTGCCCCTACTGCCGCCAAGCCGCCGCGTTCTTCTCCACCCACGGGATCGAGGTCGAAATCCGGGACGTCTCGAAGAGCCAGGCGCACATGCAACGGCTCATCGAGGCGAGCGACCAGGGGAACGTCCCGACTTTCGTCTACGGCGATTTCGTCGTCGCGGATTTCAGCGTCGACGAGTTGCTCGACGAGCTCGCCGAGCGGCCGGACATCCGCCGGCGGCTCGGACTCGGCGACAACGACGACGAGACCTAAGGAATTTGTCGACAGAGCACCGGCATTGCGGAGAGTATCTCCCCGTATTTCCCACCGCGTTCCCTCCCCCGGCCGACAAATTCCTATGACCCCCGACTCCCGTTTCCTGTCCGATGGGCAGCGCCGGCTGGTGGGTTTCGCCCTCGCCCTGTTTGCCCTCCTGCTCAGCGTCGCCCTGCTGGCCTTGGTCATTTGGGCGCTGGGCTGGCTGGTCGGACGGTTTGCCGGCGTGCTCTGGCCGCTGGCGGTGGCCGGCATCCTCGCGCTGATTCTGCGGCCGGTGGTCGACGTGATCGAAAGGCGGCTGAAGCTCCGCCGCTTGGCGGCCGTCATCGTTCTCTATGTTCTCTTTCTGTTATCCGTCGGCGGGCTGGCCCTGTTGCTCGTGCCGCCGCTGGCCCGGCAGATCATCGATTTCGTCTCTTTTCTGCCCACGTTGTGGGCCCGGACGCTGGCTTATGTCGAACAGGGGTATCCCGCGTGGAGGGAGCTCGGCCAGCGCTATCTGGACAGTCCGGCGGTGCGCAACCTCCTCCAGTCCCTGCTGGCTGAGTTTCAGGCGCTGGCCACCCAGGCCCTGCCCTCGCTCCGGGCCGCCGGCACGGGCGTGCTCAATGTGTTCGGTTTTATCGCCGGCCTTGCGATCATCCCGATCTATCTGTTTTTCTTCCTGCTTTCGCGCGGCGAGCCCACCGACCGCCTGGCCGGGCACCTCCCCTTTCTCAGCGCCGGCATGCGCGACGACTTCATTTTTCTCGCTCGGGAATTCGTGGGTATCGTCGTGGCATTTTTCCGGGGGCAGCTCCTTATCGGCCTGATCATGGGCGGGCTGCTCGCGCTGGGCTTCTCCCTCGTTGGTCTCCGGTTCGGGCTGTTCGTCGGACTGGCGCTCGGATTGCTCAATATTGTGCCCTACCTTGGCACCATCATCGGCCTGGGCGCGGCCTTGCCGCTCGCGTTTTTCCAGCCCGATGGCGGGAGCGTCACGGTGGGTCTGGTGCTGCTGGTGTTTGTGCTCGTGCAGGCCGTCGAAGGCTGGTTTCTGACTCCGAGGATCATGGGCCGCCAGACCGGCCTGCACCCCGCGGTCATCATTGTCGCGATCTTTTTCTGGGGCACGGCCCTCGGTGGCGTGTTGGGCATGATCCTGGCCATCCCGCTCACGGCCTTTTTCGCCACCGCCTGGCGGCTGGCAAAACGGAAGTATTTCGCGGCCGCGTAGGAGGAAGCTGGGCGGCCGCAGAATTTCCCTGCCGGCCGTGCTGGTGCCCGGTGCGGCCGATTGGTTTTGAAGTTCAAAGCTGAAGACTTGTCGCTGATCCCTTCGCATGTCCTGGGATGTTCAGTTCCGCCACGGGGTCTGGCTGCCGCAGGCCGGTTGGTGGCTGGACGCGCACCGCCCGGTCGCGCGATCCTTCGTCTCACACGCCCATTCCGACCACGTCGCCCGTCACCGGGAAATCCTCTGCTCTGCCGGCACGGCCCGGCTGATGCGGGCGCGGCTGCCCGCCGCCCGGGTCGAGCATGTGCTGCCCTTCGGGCAGCCCGAGCGGCTGGCGGCCGCCATCACGGTGACCTTGCATCCCGCGGGTCACATCTTCGGGTCGGCCCAGTGCCTGCTGGCCCACGACCGGCACGGAACGCTGCTTTACACCGGCGATTTCAAGCTGCGGCCGGGACTTTCCGCCGAGCCGTGCGCCACTCCCCCCGCCGACGTGCTGATCATGGAGACCACCTTCGGCCGGCCCGGCTATGTCTTTCCGCCGGCCGAATCTGTGCTGGCGGACATCGCGGAGTTCTGCCGGCAGACGGTCGCCGACGGCACCACGCCCGTCCTTTTCGGCTACAGCCTCGGCAAAAGCCAGGAACTGCTGCAGGGCCTGGCCTCGGCGCAATTGCCGGTCATGCTGCATCCGCAGACCTACAAGCTCACGCGGGTTTACGAGGAGTTGGGACTGAAATTTCCTCCCTACCGCGTGTTCGACGCCGCCGAGATCGCGGGGCACGTCGTCATCTGCCCGCCGCAGTCAGGCCGCTCGGTTTTCCTGCAGGGCATCCCCCGGCGCCGTACCGCCGCCGTCACCGGCTGGGCGCTCGATGCCGGAGCCGTCTATCGCTACCAGTGCGATGTCGTCTTCCCGTTGTCCGACCATGCGGATTTCCCCGGCCTGCTGGCCTTTGTCGACCGCGTCCGGCCGCGGCTGGTTTACACGCTGCACGGTTTTGCCCAGGAGTTCGCCCGGACGCTGCGCGCCCGTGGATTCGAAGCCTGGGCGCTGGGGGCGCCTAATCAGCTGGATCTCGGCTTGGCCGATGGATCAGGCGGAATCGATCGATGAGGGCGGCCGCAAAGTTCCTTGCCTTTGGTGGCGAAAAAATCCTTATCACCCGCACCTTGCTGAGATTCTGCGGTCAGAGCCTGTTACGTTCCATGCGATTCAATTTCCGATCCCGCCTGCTCTCTCTCCTCGCCCTGGCCGCCATGCCGCATCCGTCCGCCCACGCCGCGCCCTTCATCGCCTTCGGCAACGGCGAGACCCTGACCTACCGGGTTTCGTGGGGCATCTTTTTTCATGCCGGCGACATCGTCATCGCGGCACACAAGGAGAAGGATGCCAGCGGCGCCGAGGTGTTTCGCATCACGACCGACACCGCCACCCACGGCTTCATCCGCAGCTTTTACACCTATAACAACCGGGCCGAGGCCGTCATCGACCAAAAGACGGGCCGGGTCGTCCTCATGCGGGAAAAGGGCTCCGACGGCAAGCACCACACCGACACGGAGACCACCTTCGATTACGACCGGAAGATCGCCCATTTTGTCGACCATTACCGTCCCGGACGTTCCCGCGATGTCGCCATTCCTGACGGCGATCCCATCGACCTCATCAGCGCCCTGGTGCAGACCCGCGACTGGAACCTCCAGCCCGGGCAGAAGAAAGACGTGCTGGTCAATTTCAGCGATGAGTTCTTTCCGCTCGCGATCCATGCCGTCCGCTATGAGGAGGTGTACACGCCGCGCGACACTTATCAGGCGCTCATGTTGGTGCCGCGCATGGAGCAGAACCCCAAGGGCATCTTCAAGCGCGGCGGCGAATTCAAGGTGTGGATTTCCCAAAAAGGACAGAAACTCCCCGTGAAGATGCAACTCAAGCTTCCGTTCGGTTCCGCCGTCCTCCTGCTGGCGAAATACACGCCGGCGGCCGCGCCCGCCGAATCCGGCGGATGAGTTTCGGCCGCGGATTTCACCGGATCCGCCCGGATTGGTTTTTTGCCGGAAATCATGAGAATCCTCGTCCTCAAGGGTGGGGCCATTGGTGACTTTCTGGTCACCCTGCCGGCGCTGGGTCTCTTGCGCTCGAAATGGCCCGACGCCCGCATCGAACTGGTGGGCAACGCCCGCGCCGCCGCGCTGGGCGTGGGCGGCGGCTATCTCGATGCCGTGCATTCCCAGCACGAGGCCCGCTGGAGCGCGCTGTTCGGCGCCACGCCCCTGCCGGCGGCGCTGTCCGCCTGGCTGGCGGAATTCGACCTGGTGCTCAACTACTGGCCGGACCCGGACGGGCTGCTGGGCCGCCGCTTCCCGGTGCGGGCCGGCCAGCAATACCTTTCCGCTCCGGCCACGCCCACGCTGGCCCCCGCGGCCCGCCACTTCTGCGAACCCCTGCGGGCGCTCGGGCTGTCCACGACCGACTACCGCGCCCGGCTCGCCCTGCCCAAATCGGCGGCTGGTCTTCCCGCTTCCCGCTTCGGTCTTGCATCGCGCCAGCGGCCGCTGGCGATTCATCCGGGTTCCGGTTCGCCGCGCAAGAACTGGCCGGCCGCGCGCTGGCTGGAGCTCATTGGCCGGCTGGAAACGCCGGTGCTCCTCGTGCTGGGCGAAGCGGAGACGGAGTCGTGGAGCGCACCGTCCCTCGGCCGGCTCCTGCCGCCGTCCGTCGAGGTGTCCCGCAACCTGCCCCTGCTCGACCTCGCCGCGCGCCTGGCGCAATGCCGCCTTTTTCTCGGCCACGACAGCGGCCTCAGTCATCTGGCCGCCGCCGTAGGCACGCCGTGTGTCCTGTTGTTCGGCCCGACCGATCCGGCCATGTGGGCCCCGCCCGGCGGGCACGTGCGCGTCGTCCGCCGCGGCGACACCCTCGACGCCATTACGATGGAGGACGCCGCGGCTGCGTCGGCCGCCGCCATCGCGGCGATGCGGTGAGCTGCCTCCACCCGTCCCCGTTTGACAGTTGATGCAGCGGTGAGATAACAAAGGCCCGAAGATGAAGCCCATTGAGCAATATCAGGCAGATTGGTCCTCGCTCTCCCGTCATCCGCTGGCCTCGTGGTTCTCCCGGGCCAAGTTCGGCATCTACACCCACTGGGGTCCCTATGCGGTCCCCGCGTATGGCAGGAACGGCACGTGGTATCCGAACAAGATGTATATCCCGGGCACGCCCGAGCATGTGCACCACACGCGGACCTACGGCGACCCGCGGTCGTTTGGCTACAAGGACTTCATTCCCCTGTTCAAAGGCGAGAAGTTCGACGCCGACGAATGGGCGGAGTTGTTCGCCAAGGCGGGAGCCAAATTCGCCGGCCCCGTCGCCGAGCATCACGATGGATTCGCCATGTGGGATAGCCGGGTCACCGAGTGGAATGCCGCCCGGATGGGCCCGCGCCGGGACGTGGTGGGCGCCCTCGAACGCGCCGTCCGCGCCCAGGGCCTGAAGTTCCTCACGACGTTCCATCACGCCTACAACTGGTGGTTTTTCAACGCCGGCAAGGCGACGGGCGATTGCGCCCGGCCGGAGTTTCGCCAGCTCTACGCGCAGCCGCATGGCGACGACGAATGGCCCGACGACGCCTTTCTCGACCGGTGGCGGGACAAACTGTACGAGGTGATCGCCAAGTACCGGCCCGATATGATCTGGTTCGACTTCTGTCTGGGGCGGATCCGGGAACGGTATCGCCGGGAGTTCCTGGCTCATTACTACAACCGGGCCCTGGCATGGCAGCGCGAGGTCGTCGTGACCTACAAGCAGATGCCCAAGGGGAACTATCATCTGCCGCCCCTGAGCGCGGTCATGGACCTGGAGGTCGGCAAGATGAACGAACTCACCCCTTACCCCTGGCTGACGGATACCAGCGTGGACGCCAGCCCCGACGGCGCCTGGTCGCATGTCCGGGACGTGGGATTCAAGTCCGTCGAGCGGCTCGTTCACAACCTCGTCGATCTGGTCAGCAAGAACGGCCATTTGCTGCTCAACGTCGGTCCGCGGGCCGACGGCACCATTCCCGAGGGCGCGCGCGAAACGTTGCTCGGCCTGGGAAAATGGCTGAGCCGGAACGGCGAAGCCATCTACGACACCGTCCCCTGGTTCGTGGCCGGCGAAGGTCCCACCAAGGCGGAAGGCGGCGGGCATTTCAATGAGACGAACGAGGCGCGCTTCACCGCGCATGACATCCGCTTCACGTCCCGGAAGAACACCCTCTACGCCATCTGCCTGGGCCGGCCGGGCGAAGAGGTGCGCATGGCCACCTTCAAGGACGGGCATTTCTTGTACCCCGGCGATATCGCCTCCATCACCATGCTTGGCACCAAGCAGGGCCTGAAATGGCGGCTGGATGACACCGGCCTGGTGGTGGAAACTCCCCGCCGGATGCCTTGCGACCATGCCTATGCCTTCAAGATTACTTTGCGCGAAGGATCGGCCGGGCGTAACCGAACGGCCGGTCCGCGGCGGGCGCCGCAGGGCGACTAAATCATAATCACCGAGTCAACCATGACTAAGCTTCTCTTCTTCCTGATCACGGCAGTGGTGGCCTTGTCCCTGCGCCTTCCCGCCGCGGACGGATCGGCCATCGTCAGCCAGATCACCGACCCGGAGATCCGAGCCGGGGTGGAGGCCGCGATCAACCAGAACCTGCTGCCCGCGGCAACCCAGCAGTATTACCCGGGATTTTACGAGATCACCGCCGACGGCGGGTTCTTTGGCGGCGGGGCGAGCTGGCCGGGACTGGATTCCTGGCAGATGAGCGGGGCCTATCTGCTGCTCGGACGCACGCAGCTGGTGCTCGATTATTTCGAGTTCGTCCGGGCCTCCCAGCGCCAGGACGGCGCGATCCCCTTTGCGATCTTTCCGGGCAATACGCCGGCAGAACGACATCTGGGCGGGCTCAGGTATCCGCAGGACCTGTTTACCTATCAACCCCCGAAGCGTGCGGGTGTGCCCGCTTCCGCGGAGGAGACGCGCTCGTGGATCGGGCTGTTCGTGCACTGGCAGCCCAAGGCCAATCCCCTCAGCCGGCTGGGAACCATCTGCTACATTCTCACGGCGGGCGAAATCTACGAGCACACGCAGGCCGGGCCGTGGCTCCAGGAGCGGATCGCCTCGATCGAGGCCGCGGCCAAGGAGGTACTGAGCCACCGGAGCGGCAACGGTTTGATCAGCGGCTCGGGATTCTACACCGAGCTGCCGCCCCGCTACGGTTGGGATGGCATCACCCAGTGTTACGCCATCCATGCCTTCCGGCAGATGGCGAAGCTGTGCGACGCGGCGGGCGACCGGCCCGGCGCCGCCGCCTGGGCCGCCCATGCCGCCGCGCTGACCCGGGCGTTCACCGCCGCGTTCTGGCGGAACGACCATTATGCCGAGTATGTTCACGCCGAACGCGGGGTGGTCGACCGGCACGGCCTCTCCGATGTGAATTGGGCCGCAGTCGCCTTCGGTATCGCGGACGACGAGAAGCTCAAGATGCTTTGGCCGCGGCTGCTCAACGAGCCGGAATTTCACTATGGCAACATGCCGACGATGACGGTCACCAAGCCCTTCAGCTACGAGCAGTGGGAATACAGCGAGCCGTTGTCGTTCGAGATGACCATGGCTCCGCTCAACGATGTGGCCGCGATGGGACGGGTCTGGCATTTGGAAGCGAAGGCCTGCCAGCGCATGCAGGCGACAGAGCGGCTGGTCGAGACAGCGCGCCTCGTGTGCCGGGCCGCGGCCGGCGGCTATTGGCGGGAGCGGTATCATCCGCAACCCGACGGCACCGTCGTGCCCGCGGGCGCGCAGAAATATTGCGAGTATGCCGCCGTTTTGACCCGGGTGGTGCTCGGCAATCCGGCGGTGTTCTGCCGCTGAGGAGCTGTCGCCCAAACCAGGCCGATTGTCCTGCGGATCACTGAAACCGGTGCCCGCGCGCCCGCCTCGCGCAACCTGCCCCGGCGACATGTCAACCAATAGTTGACATGTCGCCGGGGAGGCACAGGCCCGGCGGGCAATTTCCCCGGAGGAAGCGCCGGGGTGGCGCGCCTTCATCCCGGCGGACGCGATCGGGACGCCGCGGCGGATTCCGTCAGCACGAATCGCCAGGGTTTCTTCGCCCAGGCCGGGCCGGCGTAGGCGACACCGATGCGCGGCGTGGCCCGGATGGCGCCGCGCGCCAGACGCACGCCGCGGTCCTCGATCCACAATCCGCCCGCCGGCGCGGCCGGGGCGCCGTTGAACCCGCGGTCAATGTTGAATGCCCGGGTTAGCCGGCCGGGCCCGCTCGCTCCCGCGACACCACGGATGAGCACCGCCGCCGGGTAATCCCGCGGCCCCGTCACGAGGTTGAGCATCTCATGCACACCGTAGCAAAGGTAGACGTACCACACGCCGCCGGGCTCGAACATAACCGCGTTGCGGGCGGTGCGCCCCCGGCTGGCATGGCTGGCGCGATCGTGGGGGCCGTCGTAGGCCTCCACCTCGGTGATCATCGCCGCGGCCGGCCCCCGCGGGGTGGCGCGAACCAAAAACTTTCCCAGCAGGCCGCGGGCGATTGCAACCGTATTTTGCGCGCGCAGCGCTTTAGCTTTAACTAGACGGGCCATGGACTATGTATAGGCGTTTTTCGTACCGATCTCCGCCTTGAACGCAACCTCCACCCATCCACACCGCTCCCGCCTCCGCCAATCGCTGCTGCTGTGCATCATCGACGGCGTCACCGCCAGTCCGATGGGCTATCTCTGGCTCCCGGGCAACTTCATCGTCGCGGCGCTGCTGTCGGGTTTCTTCCATTTGTCCGAGGCATCCTACGGCTTGATCGTATCGCTGCCGTTCTGGGCGAATTTCCTCCAGATCTTCCTGACGCCGTTGCTGGCTCACCGCTGGCCGGCCAAGACCATCACGCTGTTCGGGGCCTGGGCCAACGCCGCCGGCTGGCTGGCCCTGACCCTGGCGCTGCCGTTCCTGCCGCGCGACAATCCGTCCGCCAGCCTGCCGATCTTTTTCGGTTTTTTCCTCAGCTTCAGCCTGCTGGCTTCGATCAACGGCGTGGCCTGGAATGCCTGGACGCAGGAATGGTCGCCGGAGCGCATCCGGGGGAAATACTTCGGCTTTCGCAACGGCCTGATCCAGGCCACGACCGTGATCTTCCTCGTGGCGGTCTGGGGTGTGTTCGGCCTGTACCAAGGCTCGCTCCTCGCGTTGCAGGGCATTTTTGTCGCCGCCGTGGCGCTGCGTGTCTGGTCGATCGTCGCCCAGCACCGGCTGCCCTTGGGCATCACGACCATCGACTCCGCGCCCCCGCGGCCCTGGCGGGAACAATGGCGCATCATCTGGCGCACGCGTTCGTTGGTCGCGTTCATCGCCTTCGGCGCCGTCTGGGGCTTTGCCTACAACAGCCTGGGGCCGTTTTATCCGGTGTTCATGTACAAGCAGCTCGGCCTCTCCCTGGCCCAGGTCAGCCTCTTGATCATCCTCAACACGATCGGCGCCGCCGTGACCATGCCCACCTGGGGGCGGCTGCTCGACCGCCTGGGCAACAAGTCCGTCATGGCCGCCGCCATCCTCCTCTGGCAGGCTCAATACCTCGTGTGGATCTTCCTCGACCGCGACAACGCCTGGCTCCTGTACGGCCTCTGGCTCTGGAACGGCTTCACCTGGGCCGGCTTCACGCTGGGGCAGTTTAACATGCTGCTGAAACTCATCCCGCCCGAGGCCAAGACCACCGCCATCGGACTCTTCACCGCGGTGACGTCGGCCGTCACCGCGATCGCGCCCATCTTCAGCGGCGCGGTCATCACCTGGGCGCTGAACCGCGGCTTCGATCCGATGAGCGTCTACCGCTACGCCTTCGTGATCCAGATCGTGCCGGCCCTGCTGTCCTGTCTGGTGCTGTTGCGCGTGCAGGAGCCAAAGGCCAGCTCGCTTTCGGCCGTCTTTGGCGCCATGCGCAACATCCGTACCTTGGGCGCCATGCTGGGGCTGACTTTCATCGCCAATTATGTCTTCGTGAAGCCCGTCCGAAAAATTCCGCGATGATCCCGCATATTTTTACGTTCACCGGCAACCTGCTTTGGGAAAAGACGTTCACCTTCGCCTCGTGGGAGGCCGGCCGCACCCAGCGGGCCCAGGCGGAGTCCTTCCAGGTCGGCGGCAAGGGCATCGTTGTTGCCAAAATGCTCACCCGCCTCGGCGCGCCGACCATCGCCCTCTTCTTTCCCGGAGGTCTGACCGGGGCCGAATGCGAGGAATGGGTGCGCGCCCAGGGCATCTGCTCCCGAACGTTCACCGTCCCTGCGCCGACGCGAGCAGGCCTGGTGGTGCGCGTCCCCAATCGGCCGGAAACCACCTTCCTGGGATCCGATGTCCCCCTGGCGCCGGAGGCCGCGCGCGCCTGTGCCGCGTATCTCGACACCTGCCCGGCCGGCGGCGTCCTCGCCGTCTGCGGAAGCATCCCAGGCTGGAATTCGGCGGCCGGCGAACCGCTGCAAGCGGCGATCGATCGCTGGCTGGCGCGCGGACCGGTGGTGGGCGACACCTATGGACCGCCGCTGGCGTGGCTGGTCGAACGGCCCCTGACTTGGATCAAGGTCAACCGGACCGAGTTTGACACCCTGTTCGGAGGAAAAGAGCGGGAACAGCCCATGGCCGAAAAACTTGGCTCCGTCCTCGACCGTTGGCCGGCCAAAGCGTGGATCGTGACGGATGGCCCCCACCCCGTGTGGTTTGCCGAGCGCGGCGGGACGCCGGCGAGCATCCGGCCGCCGCCGGTGGCTGAGGTGTCGCCCACCGGCTCCGGCGACGTCCTCCACGCCTGTCTGCTTCACGCCGTCTTCCATCACCGGCAGACCCTGGCGGAAGCGCTGCCCATCGCCCTGCCCTACGCCTCCGCCAATGCCGCCCATGCCACGGTGGCCGACTTTCCACTGAACAACCTCCCCGACTTCGGGTCCATCGGCTGAGGCCCCCGCCTCGGTGCGTCAGCCAAGGGCCCGTCCCAGCCATGCCCCAATCATGAAAAAAGCCATTGTCATTCCCCTCATCGCCATCCTCCTGCTGCTCGTGATGGGTCTCGGTTACCGGGCCTACAAGGCCGAACTGGAGCGTCGGGAAGCGGAGCTCCGCGCGACCAATGAGCGGGCGCTGGCCGAAACCCGGCGCGAAGCGGCTGAACACCGGGCGGCGGTCGAGGCGGAAGCCCGCCGACTGGCCGAACTGAAGACCCGTCAGGAGATGCAAGAGACCGAGCAACGTCTGGCGCAGTTGCGCGCCGACCAGGCCGCCGCCGAGACGGCCCGCAAGGCCGCGGAAGAGGAAAACCGGCGTCTTTCTGCCGAACACGAGCGCATGGCGCGCGAAAAGGAGGCCGCCGAGGGCGAGGCCCGCCGGCTGGCGGTGGAGCGGGAAAAGGAATTTGCCGAGGCGGAGGCCCGCCGGCAGGCGGCGTTGGCCCAGCTGGCGAGACTGGAGCAGGAAAAGCGCGAGCTCACCGATCGCGAAGCGGCCCGGCTGGCGGCCTTGAAACACCAACGGGACCTCGAGGCCGAGTGGCTGAAGCAGGCGTTGCTCGAACGCTCGATCTACCCGGTCGATTACAAGCGCCGGGAGCACTATTACATCGGGGTGGATCTCCGCAACGCCGAGGTGCAGGAAGCCGTCAAACCGACGCCTGCGCAGTAGCCCGGCGGGCGAAGCCAAATCCAACTTAAGCCTTGCCTTGGCTGTCGCGAGACCTCTTATTTCGCGGCTTCCATTCATGAAAGCCACCATCAAGACCCAGGGCCAGCAGTTCTCCGTGTCCGAGGGTGACGTCCTGATTGTCAACCGCTATCCCAAGACGGAAGCCGGCGCGACGATCGAAATCAAGGAGGTCCTCGCCGCGGGTGAAGGCGACTCGTTCAAGGTCGGCACCCCCCTTTTGTCCGGCGCCAGCGTCACCGCCAAAGTGCTGGAAAACAAGCGCGGTAAGAAGGTGATCGTCTTCAAGAAAAAGAAACGCAAGGGCTACGAGCGCAAACGCGGCCACCGGCAGGAGCTGTCGGTGATCAAGATCGAATCCATCAAGACTTAAGGAGACCTGTCGTCATGGCACACAAGAAAGGTCAATCCACCACCAGCAACGGGCGCGAGAGCCACTCAAAGCGCCTCGGCATTAAAAAGTTCGGCAACCAGACCGTCATCTCGGGCAACATCATCGTTCGCCAGCGCGGCACCAAGCTGCACCCCGGCAAGAACGTGGGCCAGGGCCGCGACTTCACCCTCTTCGCCCTCAAGGACGGTGTCGTGAAGTACGACAAGGCGCGGCGCCGCGTCAGCGTCGAAGCTATCACCGCCTGAGGCTGGATCGGCCACCTCGTCCTGTTGCGCGCAGCCATGCGGCTGCGCGTTTTTGTTGCGGCGGTTTCGGCGTGATTTTGCCCGGCCAGACGCCTACTTTCCGGCCGGCATGTCCGACCGTCTTCAAGAGTTGTTGCACCAGAAAGCCTTGCTCACCGAGCAGGCCGCGTGGCTGGAGCGCGAGATTGTGCTGGAGCGGGCCCGGACCGGGATGACTGCGCCGGTGGCGGCGCCACCCCCGGCCATTCCGCCGCCACCAGCTTCCCCCTCGATCGAGGCGGATGCGGAAGCCATGCTCGACCAGTATCGCACCAGTCCGCAGTCAATCCAGCAGGAGGTCAGGCGCGGCTGTTTCCTTTATTTTCTTGGCGCCCTGGCGCTGGTCGGCCTCAGCATGCTGGCAATCCATTTCTTCCATCATCGCCCTAACTAAGGGCGGTGCGCTGAAGCGCGGCTGATGGCACTGCGACCGCAGATGGCCGGTGGTCCCGCCTGAAAGGGCACGGACGGCAGTAGTCTGGAGGGTGGCGCACATCCCTGGCCGGCATCAGTAATCCGCATCCACATTCTGCACGACCGCGGGAATCGGGCGCCGCTTCCCCCTGCCGGTGGCCTTTTTTTCGAACTCTTCCCGGCCGCTGCGGTCTAGCGCGGCGCCCTTTGCGCCATCATTTGCCCACCCAGGATCCAACCGGAATCGACACCGCGCTGCGTGAAATCACCCGCGCGGTCCGGCAGATTTGCCTCCTGCAGGAGACCGGACGCGACGAGGAGGCGGGCCGGCTGGAAACGACGATGCTCGCTCCGCTCATCGAAAACTGCCGCGGAATCCATGGGGCCGCGGCGCTGCCGGATGAACGGCTCTGGAGCATCCGGACCAGCGAGCGGGAACGGGCCGGCGATGCCGCGGCCCTGGGCGAACTGCTCGTTCCCCTGCTGCTGGAGCATCTGGACCGCCCGACGACGGCCCGCACCGGCCGGCCGGTACCGCCCCCGGCACGCCGTCTGGCCACCGTCCCCGGCCGGCCGCCACGCCTGAAATTGCCGATCTGCTCGACGGCATGCTGGCGCAGGATCGCCCTCACCCTGCGCGCCGTCCGCGACGCACCCGCACTTGATCAGCCCATCCATCCTCCGCAATCCATGAACCATCCGATCCCATGACCACCGCCACCATCGAAAAGTCTCCTTCCACCGCCTCCCCGGCTCCCCCCACCCCGTCACGCAAGGCCGATCGCAAGATCCTGCTCGCCGGTTTCGACCTCGGCACCAACAAGTCGTGCATTCTTGCCGGCCCGGCCAGTAACAACGACATTGCGGTTAGCAAGATCGTGCCGACCGTGGTCGGCTATGTGAAGGACGGCATTGTGGACGGCATCATTGCCGGCAACGCCAGCATTCTCTTCGGTGAGGACGCGCTGAAAAATTTTCTGCATGTCAACCTCGTGACTCCACTCGGGAACGGCGTTGTCGCCCATCCCCAGGCCGCGCGCGATTTTTTCCGCCACATGCGCGGGCTGGTCGACGCCGGCAGCATGGCCGAGATCCGCGCCGTCATCGGTGTTCCGGCCAACGTCGAGGAGGAGGCCCGGGAGGACATCCGGCAGTGCGCAACGGGCGTTTTCGAGCGGGTGCTGCTCATCCCCGAGCCCTTCCTGGCCGCCCTCGGCTATCGCGACGACTCCCGGCTCAACCAGCCCAACTACGTCGATCCGGTGATCAACTCCCTGTTCATCGACATCGGCGGTGGCACCAGCGACCTCTGCCTGATCCAGGGCTATTTCCCCACGCGCGAAGACCAGATCTGCATCGACTTCGCCGGCGACGCCATCGACGCGCTCATCCACGAGGAAATCGACCGCCAGTACCCCGGCAACGGACTTTCGCGCCAGACGGTGCGCGAAATCAAGGAGGCGCACTCCTACGTCGGACCCGTGCGCAAGCCCACCGACGTGAAGGTCATCATCGGTGGCAAGGCGCGCATGCTCGAGCTGGGCGAAACGATCGGGCGCGCCTGCAATACGCTGCTCGAACGCATTTATCCGGCGCTGACCACCCTTATCACCCGCGCCTCCTCCGACTCGGTGGTCCAGTTGCTCCAGAACATCATCGTCACCGGCGGCGGCAGCCAGATCCGCGGCATCGACACCGTGCTGCAAAAGCGCCTGACCGACGATGGCTACGAATCGCCCCGGGTCCGCCTCGCCGGACAGGATTACAAGCGCTATGTGGCCATCGGCGCCTTCAAGGCGGCCCACGCCGCCCGCGAAAACCAGTGGCAGCACGTGCTGGACTGACCGCCGCCCGGGACCGGGATTTTGCACATCAATTTATCGATGCCCGCTCAATCGCCTGATGGGTAGGGACGGACCGCTGGGCCGTCCGGTTTTCTCGGCGGGCCCAGCAGTCACGCCCTACCTCCAGACCTCAGTCTGATACGCGAACCCCAATTAACGAAAGGGAGGTCAGTCGAAGACAGGCGATTGATCCTCCGGAATCGCGAACCCTGTCCGCCGTGGCTTGATGCGAAGGCGGATGCTCGCGTCTACTCTGCGGGACAGCAAACGCGTTCCGCCGCCCAGCCATCGAGTGGCCTCACTTCGCCACCGGATAGCTGCCCAGCCATTTCACCATCGGACAGAACTGGCGCAGGCGCTTGACCGCCTCGCGCATGGACGGGTCGTCGTAGTGTCCGGTCACGTCGATGAAGAAGTAGTAGTCCCAGGGCCGCTTCTTGCTCGGGCGCGACTCGATCTTCGAGAGGTTGATGCCCCGCTTGGCCAGCGGCAGGAGCATCTTGAGCAGGGAGCCGGGATGCGAGGCGGCATCGTCGCCCAGCGAAATAAGGAAGCTCGTCATGTCGCGCCCGCCGCCGACAGAACCGGAAGACTGCCGGCCAACCACGAAGAAGCGGGTGGTGTTGTCCCGCTGATCCTGGATGTTCGCCTCCAGGACCGGCACCCCGTAATGCTCCGCCGCGAGCGGGCTCGCCACCGCCGCCGCGCCCGGCGTTTTTCGGGCGATCTGCACGGCTTTCGCCGTGCTGGCGGAGGAAAGGATCTGCGCATGCGGCAGATTGCGCTGCAGCCACCGGCGGCACTGCGCCAGCGCCTGGTCCTTGGAATAGACCTTTTCGATTTTCTCCAGCGGTGAGGCGGAGATGAGGGCGTGGGTGATCTCGAGATAGATCTGGGCGACAACCTTCAGGTCGGAGTCGACAAACTGGTCGAGCGCATCGCGCACCGAGCCCTCGGTGGAGTTCTCGATGGGGATCACGCCGCAGTCCGCCTCGCCCTTCTCCACCGCGGTAAAGATGTCGGCGATGGTCGCCATGCCGTGGTAGTCGACGCTGGCGCCGAACTTCTTGATCGCGGCCTGGTGGCTGTTGGTCGCCTCGGGACCGAGGTAGGCGACAAGCAGCGGTTTCTCCAGCGCGATGGCTGCCGACATCACCTCGCGGTAGATCGCGCGGAGCGCCGCATCCTTCATCGGCCCCCGGTTCTGGGCGCACACCTTGCGCAGCACCTGGTCCTCGCGCTCGGCCACGTAAATCCGGCCGTCCTTGCGGCGCTTGAGCCGCCCGATCTCGGTGGCAAGGGCGAGGCGCTGATTGAGCAGCCCGACGATCTTGCGGTCGAGACGGTCGATTTTTTGACGGAGGGATTCGAGGTGCATGGCGCGTTAGGTTGATCCAGCCTGGCCGGTCCCGGCCGGCTCCGCGGATGGCGATCTGGTCGCGGCGGCCGCCCGGGCGGCATCGTCGAGGGAAAGCTGCTCCTCGCCCTCCTCCGCGAGACCCATGTCGCGGTCGGAAGGCGACGCCGGATTCATCGCGTTTTGCAGCCATTCGTCGATCTGCCGGCGTGAAAGCACGTCCGAGGCGGGCAGTTCGTCGAGTGATCGCGCGCCGACGAATTCGAGGAAATTTTCCGTGGTGCCGTACTGGATCGGGCGGCCGGGCAGGTCGGCGCGGCCGACGACATAGATCAACTCGCGCTCCAGCAACCGGTTGATGCCGGCCTCGGCGGACACGCCGCGAATGTGCTCGATCTCGGCGCGCGTCACCGGCTGCCGGTAGGCGATGACCGCGAGGGTCTCCATGGCCGACTGGCTCAATTTGACCGGCGGCGGTTCGTTGCGCAGGACGCGCACCCAGCGGGCGAAGCGCGGCTGCGTCACCAGCCGGAAGCCCTGGGCGGTCTCACTCAGCAGAAACACATCGTTGGCCGCGTTCAGTTCGCGCCCGATCTCGTCCATCGCCTCGCGGATCTGCGCGGCGGTCACCAGGGACGGCACCTCGCGATACAGTTCGTCGTCCTCCGGAACCCCGGATGGGTTCTCCGCGGTTTCGCTGATGGCATCCCCGGAGAGTGGAACCGCTTCCGGCGCGGGCGCGGCTCCCGGTTCCGACTTCCCCCCGGCCGGGGCCAGCCCGGCGAGCAGTGAGTTCTGCTCGTGAAACCGCGTGAAGGTCTCCTGGATTTCCTTGATCGAAAGCGGCTGGTTCGAGGAAAACAGCAGCGCCTTCAGGACTTGCTTGAGGTTGAACGCCATGCCGAGGGTGAAGGTCCAGTGTGTTTGCGGCCAAGCCGCGGTTGAAGCAATCCCGAAAACGGCGGCGGCGCGTCCTGCTGGCGCCTCCCGCGGGCACCGGACCTACGACTTCAGTTCCACCACGGCCAACACTTCCACGGTCGAGTCCTTGGGCAGGCCGGCCACGGCGATCGCCGCCCGGGCGTGCCGCCCGGCTTCGCCGAAGACCTGGACGAATAGCTCGGAGGCACCGTTGATGACGGCGGGGCTGTCGGCGAAGCCGGTGACCGCGTTCACGAAGCCGCTGATAAAGACGATGCGTTTCACGGCATCGAGACTGCCGGTGGCGGCCCGGATGTTGGCCAGGGTGTTGAGCGCGCAGATGCGCGCCGCCTCCTGAGCGGTTTTCACGGTCTGATCGCGGCCGACCGGCCCGGTGTGGGTCATCTGCCCGGCGAGGGAGCAGATGGTGCCGGCGCAGTACAGCAGATCACCGGTGCGCACGGTCGGCACATAGCTGCCGGCGGCGGCGGGTGGTTCGGGAAGTTTGAGGCCCAGTTCGGCCAGTCGGGCTTCGGCGCTCATGGATGGCCAGTATTCAGGGCGCGGGGATGAATTCAAGCGTGGCCACGTCGTCCACGGTAACGGATTTGTCAAGCACACCCATTTCCCGCAGCAGTGCGATCTGCCGTTGCAGGCGCTCGCGCGTCAGCAGGCCCATGCGCTCGCCGCGCGCCGGGTCGCCCAGCACCAGCCGGTGGTCCCTCATCGCCTTGATGCTGGAAGCCATGAAGCCGGCGGGCAGGTCGGGGCGCAGCCGGCCGAGCATGGCGTGGGCCGGAGCCGGATCGCCCGTCAGATAATCCGTCCACCCCCGGATGCTCGCGCGCACAAAATGGCCGACCACCTCGGGATGCTGAGCCAGAAAGCTGCGGCCGGCGTAGATCACGCGATAGGGGTCGTAGTCCGGGCAGAGGCTGGATACGAGCACCGCGTCGGCCCGGGCTCCGCGCTGACGGGCGAAATACGGCTCGTTGGTCACGAAGCACTGCTGGAGGAACGTCCGGTCGTTCATGAAGCGGGCCAGGTCGCCCGCCAGCGGATGCAGGCTGAACTTGATGCCGTAGCGCTGCTGGATGAGCTGCACCCAGACCGAGGCGGGCCCGGCCATGATAATCCTGCCGTCGAGGTCGTGCACGGTGCGGATCGGATGCTCCTCGTGGAAAAGGATGCCCTGCGCATCATGCTGCATCTCGGCCGCCACGATCCGGACCGGCACGCCGCGCGCGATGGCGGTGATGACATCGTTGCCGTTGCCCATGCCCAGGTCGGCGCGGCCCGTGGCCACCGCAGTCAGAGATCCCGAGTTGGGTCCACCGGGCAGGATCTCCACGTCCAGACCCTCGCCGGCATAGTACCCCTGCGCCAGCGCCTGGTAGTAGCCGCCGTGCTCGGGTTCTGGAAACCAGTCGGTCTGGAACCGCACCGCGACCCGTGTGCCGGGGGCCGGTGGCGCGGGTGGCTTCCTCCCGCACCCGGTCACCAGCAGCAGCGTGCCGAAAAAGAAGGCCGGAACCCGGCGGCAAAACGCCCGGATCATGGCCGGGCGTCCTCCCTGAGCCCGGTGCCGGTTCAGGAATTTGTCGGAGAGCGGTTGTCGCATGCGGTAGAGGGAGTTTCCGGGTTTGACGCCGAGCGCTTATGACGAAGCCGACAAATTCCTAGCGGTCGGGCCGTTCAAATGAGTCGTGCCATTGGTGCAGCACGGCCCAGTTGAGCCAGGAAACCCCGGCCACGAAGATGAAGCCCAGTAAACAGCTGACCGCCGCCGTGGCAAACAGGGCCGGGATTTTGATCTGCGTGTTGTAGACGTAAACGAGAAAGCCCAGTCCGCCCGTGCCGCCGGACGCGTTGCCCACCAGGTATTCGCCGAAAATGGCCCCGATGGGCGCGAGCGTCGCGGCGATGCGCAGCCCGGCAAGGAAATACGGCATGGCCGCGGGGAGCCGCAGCAGCCCCACCTCCTGCCGGCGGGTCGCGCCGTACATGCGAAACAGGTCGACCATGTGCGCCTCGGCGGAAAGCAGGCCCTGGGTCGTGTTCACCACAATCGGGAAAAAGCTGATGAGAAACGTCACCGTGACGATGCCGGGCAGGCCCGGGCCGGCCCACAGCACGATGATCGGTGCGAGGACGATCACCGGGGTCATCTGCAGGATCAGCAGCCAGGGATACAGGCCGCTGCGCAGCCAGCGCGCGCCGCCCAGCCCCAGCGCGATGGCCAAACCGGCCAGCGCCGCCGCCAGAAATCCGCCCAGCGCCCCGACCGCCGTGCCGCCCGCCGCCCGCAGCAGGGTCGCATGCTCGGTCCACGCCGCCTGCAAAATCTCCCCGGGCGTGGGCAGGATCCAGCTCTGCAGTCCCGTCGCCGCGCGCACGCCGTGCCAGCACGCGATGAACAGCGCCCCGGACAGCACCGGCAGCAGCCAGACGACCCGGTCGCGCCGTTTCACGCCGCCCCGCCCTCCTCGGCGGTCTGCAGGAGGTGAGACACTTCCGCCACCTTGGCGAAATATTCCGACTGCTCGCGGAGCGCCGCCGCGCGCGGATAGGGAAAGTCCACCGGCACCGCGGCGTGAATGCGGCCCGGAGCCGGCGCGAGCACCACGATGCGGTTCGAAAGGAACACGGCCTCGGCCACGGAATGGGTCACAAACAGCGCGGTGAACGGCGCCTTGCCGCGCCAGCCGAGCAGCTCCTCGTTCAGATGATTGCGGGTGATCTCGTCGAGCGCCCCGAACGGTTCGTCGAGCAGCAGGATGCGCGGCTCCCGCGACAGGGCCCGGGCGATCGAGACCCGCATCTTCATGCCGCCGGAAAGCTGCCGCGGATAAAGCGTCGCCGCGGCCTTGAGCCGCACCAGCGCGAGCAGCTCCGCGGCCCGGGCTCCGCGCTCCCCGGCGGGCATCCCGCGCAGGCGCAGCGGCAGCTCCACGTTGCCCGCCGCCGTGAGCCACGGCAGCAACGTGGCTTCCTGGAAAACGAAGGCAAGGTGCTCGCGCGCCTGCTCCGGCGGGGTGCCGGCGACCGACAGCGCCCCCGCGGTCACCGGGCTCAGTGCCGACACCAGCCGCAGCAGCGTGGATTTGCCGCAGCCGCTCGGTCCGATCAGGCTCACGAATTCACCTTCGGCGATGGCAAGGGTGATGCGATCCAGCACCAACGGCCCTTCGCCGAAGCGCTTGCACACATCGCGGAATTGTACCATGGGCGGCTGAACGCTCATGCGGAGTGTCCTACCGGTCGCCCACGTCGGGTTTGATTGCAAGTCCGGGATGCCGCGCCGGCGGGCGGACCGTTATGATTTCCGCGTGCGCGCTTCCCGGGTGAAGATGCTGTACCTGCTGCGGATTCTACCTCGGCGTGCTCGCCTCCTTCCCCGCGTATCATTTCCTCCATCTCATGTTCAAGGGCTACCCCTACGCGCTGACCTGGATCAGCACCATCTCCGGCATCCTCTGGTATGTCATCGCCGGTGCTATCCTCGCCGCGGTGATGAAGAAAGCACCGGCCGCGGCTTAGTGGCTGCGAGGTGGGGCGGGTTATCCATCACCCGCCGGACTCGAAGCCGGGGTGCCGGTATGCCCAGGAACGGCGCGTTAGGGATCCAGCCTTCGCCCGAGGCTACGGCGGACACGGTAACGCGACCCACCTCCAAATCGTCGCGACCATCCGCGACCCACACAGATCGTAACCCACATGGGGACGCGACGCCTTCGTCGCGTATCCCACGAAAAACGGCGATGGGGGCATCGCCGCTCCAGTTTGCAGATTGCGCACCGCCGATACTGGGGCATCTCCGCGCTACAGCCCAAGCACGCGCGCGGCGTTGCCGGCCAGCACCAGTTCCTTTTCCTCCGGCGTCAGTCCGGTATGGTCGACTTCGCCGAGCAAACGCGTCCAGCCCGGCTCGACTTCGATCTTCGGATAGAGGATCAGCGGATAATCCGAGCCGAAGAGCACCTTTTCCCGCGGTACCAGGTCCAGCGTCGTCCGCCAGATGCGGTCGTCATAGGTGAGCGGCGAGGCCGCTGTGTCGTAGACGACGTTGGCCAGGTCGTGCCGTACGGTCGGGTTGGCCTCCCAGGCAGGGAGTCCTCCACCCCAGTGGGCGAGGATGAATGTCACGCGCCGGTGCGCCTTTGCCAGCCGCACGAAATCCTCCAGCGGTGTCTCGACCCGGCCGGGATAACGGCCGGCGTTCGGATCCGCGGCGTGCAGGTTGACCGGCAGGCTGAGTTCGCCGGCCAGCGCGAGCGCTCCCGTCAGGACCGGGTCATCCAGGGCGTACCCCTGCGAGTGGGGCGACAATTCTCCCAGGCCGAGCAGGCCTTCCTGCTGCGCGCGGAGAATTTCGGCCCGCACGGCGGCCTCGCCGGCTGCGGGATGAATCGTGGCGAACGCCGCCAGCCGGTCCGGATGCGCCTGCACACATTGCGCGTAAACCCGGTTCTGCCAGGCGCAGGTTGCCGGCTGCTCCCAGTACCAGCCCAGCAGCACGGCCTTTTCCACGCCCGCGGCGTCCATGTCACGCAGCAGCCGGTCGAGGTCGGGGTATGTCTGCACCGGCCGGCCGTCGCGCCGCCGCCGCGTGCACAGCGCCGCCCAGCGGGCTTCGCCTCGCGCCGTGGCCCAGGCCGCCGGATCGCGGCCGACTTCCGGCGGATAGAAATGGACATGGGCGTCGATGATGCGCATGCGAAAAATCTGGCAGAGCGTAAATCCACCAGACGCACAGGGCAAGCGGCCTCCAGATGGTGCGCGGCCGTACGCTTTTCCGACTGCTCCTCCGCCGCGGCCCGACTCAAAGTAGCCAAACTCGTGAGAGTTTGGGCTGCGCGGGGAATCCACCGGGAGAATCCAAATTCTTACGAATTTGGCTACCAACTCTCCGCGCTGCCGCGGAAGCAAAATCCCCGTGCAACCGGCGCCTGACGCGCTACATTTACCGTCATGCCGAAGGCCCATGGCAAAACCGCGACGACGATGCTTGGCGCAGCCGGCCGGCCCATGGCCGCCACCAGCGCCGCCGTGCCCGATCTTGATGCGCTGGTGCGCGAGCTGCAGCACGCCGCCGGTGACGTCACCCGGTTGCAGGCCGTCGGGGAGCGCCCGCTGTACGGCACCACGCTCTACCTCGCCACCTGCAACCTCGACACGCGCTTTGGCATCTTCCGCGCCTACATC
>JAQTYQ010000081.1 GCA_028688225.1 Opitutaceae bacterium
GCCCCAGATCCTCGGTCAGCGCCTGCACTCGTCCGGGGGCGTTCATGGCGCTCACATCCCGTCGCAGATCCCCTCGAGGTATTTGACGCCATGGTGGAAGGTTTCCGCGACCTGGCTGGCGCGTTTCGGATCGCGCGGAGTCTCCTTGCGGTCCGGGGCGGCCTGCTGTTGGGCGACTGCGACCGCCTGCTGGCTCAGCCGCCGGTAACCATTCGTGAGATTGTGGGCGGTCTGGAGGTAGGCGCCCGCGCGAACGAGCGGATCCTCGGGGTTGTCGGCTTCGGGCGGCAGGGCGAGCAGGGTTTGCTGGTGCGGGCTTTTTGCCGGATCACCGTGCTGTTTGTCCACCTCGATCTCGTCGAGCTCGGGCCGGGCGGCGGGGATGCGGGCGGCGTCCATCGCGCCGGCGAAAAGTCCGGCGACCGCCAGCCGGGTTTCCTCATAGGAATAGGCGGCGAAGATGCCGGCGTTGCTCTCCAGGCCGGGATTGGGCGCGAGCAGGACCTTCTCCTTGACGAGTTCGGCCTGGTGCGCCTGGGCGAGCGATCCGCTCCGGCCCTCGCCGAGGTACATTTCCGCCGCGGCGCGGCGGGCGCCCCGTTCGACGACGGCGGCCTGGAAGGCATAGTTGACCAGGGCGGCCGCCATCGCCGCCGGATCGTCGCGGACATGAGCATTCTGCTGGCTGAAGGCGTAGCGCGTATCGTACCGGACGCATTGGCGATGTTCGCTGCCGGTCATGATCTCGCGGAAGGAGCCGCGGGGATGGAACTGGCGGTTGATGTCGTCCGGCGAATCGGGCAGCCCGGCGGACTTGGCCTGCTCGGCGAAAATCTGGCGTGCTTCGGCGACAATTCCGGGAAAAACTGCGGCGGCCGTGGCCCCGTCGGCGAGTTCGTGCAGATAGTCGGCGGCAAACTGGCGGCTGCGCCAGTCAAAGTCGGTGTCAACCCTGCCATCGAGCTCCCGGGTCCAACGCAACTGGGTGCCGGCCCAGGTGAAACGCACGTCCTTTTCCGGGGCGCAGGGCTCTGCATACAGCAGATCGGGGATCTCGCGGTCCGATCGGAGGGCGACGCGCAGGTGCCAGACGACCGGCTGGCCCTGTTTTTCCATGCCGGCCGCGAGCTTGCGGATCAGATCGCCGAAGAGGGCCTCGCCTTTGTGCAGGGCCACGGAGATCTCGCCGCTGACGATCCCGTCGCGGACGATGCCGAAGGTGGCGATGCAGCTGTCATAATCGAAGCCGCGCAGGACGCCGGTATGGACGACTTGCTGCGCAGGTGGACCCTCCGCGCGGTCCGGTGGGTTCATATAAGGTCTGGCCATGCTCACATGATAGCCGCCTGCCCGGGAGGCTGCGGTTTCAGGGTTCGCCGAAGTCCTCAAGGGCGGCCGCCTTGAAGGCCGATACCGCCCCCGCCATCACGAGGGCCATGGAAGCGGGCGTGGCCCGAAAGGCATCGGCCAGCGGATAATAAAGTGAAACGCGGGCGCTGACACTATTCGGCCCGTCGGGCACCTGGCTGCCCTGGGTGGGTGGACCGGCGTGACAGAGGGCGATCAGGGCCTGGATCCGCGGATCGTCGAGCCGGGCGCCGGCTTTGACCGAAAAATCCGACCCCTTTGAGAGATCCGTGCGCTGGACAAAAGAGATGGTGGGCTGTGGATCATACCCCCAGCTCATGCCCAGCCCATCCCAGGACTCGAGGCCGGCATAGTGCGTATCGATCGCGATCTCGTTGTCCGCATTGGGGCCGAGATTGTCGCCCAGGAGGCGACGGGAGAGATGGATGATCGTGAAGAGGTAGTTGTTGGCCAGGGTCAGAGCGGTGGTCAGCCGGCTGCCATCGTTGCAGACGCTGTGGGCGGCGAGATGATGCAGTTCCCGGCCAAAGGCGCAGTAGCGCCGGAACAGCTGGCAGACCTCGCGGCAGAGCGCCTCGGGATCATCCTGGCGCAACGCGCGGTCGGCCTCGGGGATGTAGGCCTTCAGCAGGAGGATATAGGCGTCGTTCAGGGGCAGATCCTTGAACTTGCAGGGGCCGATCTGCCCCGAGATCGCGAGATCGCGCTCGTAGAAGGCCGTGAGCGAATGCTGACCCCGCTTAAAACGGACGATGAGCCGGTGGGTGCTGCGACCGGTCCCGGACAGGTCGATCAACTGCTGCCGGCGGGCGATGGGTGGGATGTTTTCGAGCAGGGCCTCAGGTGTCATGCTGGTTGACGGGGTTGGGGGGAATCAGGTGACGGATCAGGGTCAGATCGGCCGGATTGGTCGGATCGGTGGAAAGCAGGGCAGTTTCCGGCTGGGCGGGCACCTTGAGCAGTACGCCCTCCTGCTCGTACCACTCCACTTCCACGCTCTTCGCTTGGGAATTGGCGATCGCCCCCTCGGGCCGCAGGACCACCAAAGCTTCCTCCGGGGGAAGGGAGACGATCCAGCCTTGATTATATGCCGTGACTTTCACGCCGGTGGGGCAAGTTAGCCGTGAGCGGGCCGGGCGTCTCCAGCGAGGATGTCGAAATGCTTGCGCATGATCGCCCCGGCGCCCCGGTGGCGCAGGAGCACGATTGAAGCCAGGTCCCTGGCCGCCACTGCCGACCACGGGGCGGCAGTGGTGACGATGGTCTCGCGGTCGATGACCGCGAACTGGTCGTAAAGGGGCCGGCTGGAGATCAGCACCCGGCCGACATGATTTTGCATCAGGAAACCCAGCGCACTTGCGGCCGGATCGGGATTGGATCCGGGGTCCAGGATGATGCGCACGGTGATCCCGCGGTCGGAGGCCGCCTTGAGGGCGTCGAGCACCGCCCGGGAGGTGAGCTGGCGCGCGGAAATCAGGACTTCGCTCCGGGCGCCGCCAATCAGACGGGCCAGGGCGCCGTAGCCATCGTGCTCAAGCAAGTCTGCGGCAAAGGCGAAATCCTTGCTCGGTTTGGTGAGCTGGCGGTCGGCGACCAGCATGGACAGGGATATGCCCCCGAGCACGCAGGCCGTGCCTGCCAGCAGGGCAAAGATCCAGCGTACCAATCGCGACATGACACCATGATAGCGGCCCGCAAGCGCCCCGGAGGCAGGCCGCTATCATGGCAATAACCATGAGCGTCTACGGCAAAGACTCGGGTACGATTGAATTTGGCAAATGGTTGGTATTCAAGATGGGAAACATGATCGGGTTCGCCCAGCCATCGCTGGCGGCCCTGATGGGGTCGTTTATTTGGCTGATGAGCTGGACGGTCCTGCCGGGGTCCTACCGCCTGCTGGTCGACATGCCGTTGCTGGGCCGCGAATTGGAGAAAGCCGGTGTCACTCCGGAGATTCTCGCCCGGGCGAACTGGGGGGTGGTCGGATTGGGGACGTTTCTCGGCCTGGCGTGCTGGTGCCGTCTCGCGGTGTTGTGCAACCCGGACACTTTCGACCGATACAAGATCAACATCATGCGCTGATTCATGAATCCGAATTTGCAGGACTTGCAGCGGGCGGTGCCCGCCAAAACCCGGCTGGCCTGGACGGCCCAGGTGACGGGCTTCGGCGCGCTCCTCGCCCCCGGCCTGGGGGTGGTCCCTTCGGCGCTGCGGGAGTTGTCCTCCGCTGGTCTGGTGCCGCCCGGTGCGTCGAACCTGCCGCTGGCCCTCGGGGCCGGACTGGGCCTTTTCTACGGTGCCAAGGCCCTGGACCTATTCTCCCCGCGTGCGGCGCACGGGATCTGGATCGGCAACATGTTCATCCCGGAGGATGCGTTCTGGACGTCAATCCTCATCACCGGCCGGCCGGGCGCCGGCAAGACTTCGGGCGCCATCATGCCGATCGCCGAACAGATCATTCGGATGTACACGGGCGAGGATTTTATCGAGGTGGTCGAGAACGGGCGGCTCGTGCGCAAGGAGAACCCGTATGCCCGCATCGGGGGCGTCGTCTTCGAGGTCAAGGGTGAGTTCTACGAAATGGTGGGCTACCTGCTCGACCGGCTCGGGCGCAATGTCTACGAGGATTTCTTCGTCATCCGCCCCGATTCCTCGATTCCCGTCGCGCGCTTCGTGGATCCGGACACCGGATTCAACTTCTACCTCAACGGCATGCCCTGCGCCTCCGGCTCCGAGGCCGGCATGCTGCTATTGCGTTCGCAGGCGCACCTGCCGCGGGAAAGGCATGTCCGCGAGGACATCTTTTCCTGTCAGGAAAAGGAGTTCAACGACGCCCTGCCGGCGCTGCGCGCGCTGGAATATCCGGCCGCCGGACTCGAGCTGCAATACATCGGCTGGCGCAGCCAGGGAGCGCATCACCTGGTGCGCGTTTCGCATACACCCCGGTTCCGGGAGCTGGAATATCTCCACGGGGCCGACGGGAACAAGATCGTGATTCCCGCGCCCAAGCGGCTGAAATTCGTCGACCGGGTGCTGATGTCGAACGGGCTGCTCTACAATCTGATCGACCCGTCGGTCGGGCCGAACGAGGCGGCGGAAAAGCTCACCCGCATGGCCTCGGTCTCCGGGCGGGGCGAATCCAAGGGCGGGGACAACGCCTACTGGTACAACAACGCCCAGAAGCTGATCTCCAACTGCATCGCCCTGCACCGCGCGGTCTCCCCCGACACCGACGCCACGTGCGCGGATGTCTTCAAGTACGTGGCCACGGAGAAGGACCTGGCCCAGGCCCTGGGCGGCCTCTCCAAGCGGCTGACCGCGCTGCGCTCGGAAATTGCCAAGGAGGAGGACCCGGACCGGCGCGCCCAGCTCGAGACCCGCCAGCTCACCCCCCTGATCGCCCTCGAAAAATTCTTCACCGGGGAGTGGAAGGACCTGGACGACAAGCCGAAGTCGACGATCAAGAACGTGGTCTCGAACACGTTCTCGCATTTCGTCTTCGACCCGGCCCTGCACGAGACGTTCTGCTCGAAGGCGACCTTCTCCTTCGCCGACTGCCTCAACCGCGGCCGGATCTTCTGCCTCGTCCCCGGCCGGCAGTACGAGAGCCTGGCCAAGACGATCGGCGTCGGCCTCAAGCTCGACTCGCAGGCCGAGTGCATGATGCGCCTGTCGCGGGCCGACTACAACAAGAAGCGGCCCTTCCTCAACCTGACGGACGAATGCTGGAACTGGGCCATCTCCGGCGGGGCCACCGGCGGCGACCCGAAGTTTCTCTCCCTCT
>JAQTYQ010000047.1:0-11561 GCA_028688225.1 Opitutaceae bacterium
CTGGGATCCAGCAGGCGGGCTCCGGGGCGCGGCCATCCCAATCGGTCGAGCAAGCCGTCGACCACGGCCACGGATGTGTAGATGGCGGTGGCGCCGTGCACCTGATCGATGGCAGCCGCCCTGGTGCCGAAGGCGAAGCAGTCTGTGTCGGGCGGGGAGTTCATGCTCCCGTGAAGTTAGGCGGCGGCCGCGAGGCGTTCTCTCAATTCGTGCGGCTTGCACCCGGGCAGGGCCGCGAGTTGCTCGCAGAACCGGCCCAGCAACGTGTCCAGATGCAGGAATTCCACGTCGTCGAATTCAGGACTTGCCCAATCGAGGCCGGCATCGGCGGCATTGCCCTTGAAGGCGACCATCTGGGCCATGTAGTCATCGAGCGATCCGGGGAGGTGCAGGTATTCGACCAGAACCGGCCTTTTTTGCTGGGGCCGCAACACCCGCGCCTTGGCCTGGCGTTCGGTCTTGCTCGTCCAGTCCCGGCCGTAAAAGATGACCCGGTCGGCCTCCGGGATGTTAAGCCCGGTCTGAGCGACTCCAAGCGTGGCCACGAGCATCGGGACCTGGCCGAGGCGGAAATCATCGCGCAGGGCGCGCGTGCGCTCCTTCTGGGAGACTCCGCCATGCATGACGGCGCAATCGATCCCGCGCCGGCGCAATTGGCGCGCGAAGAGCTCCGCGCTCGCGGGCGAGCGCACGAAGAGGATGACCTTGTGCCCGTCGGCTACGTGATGCACGCAACGTTCGATGGCCAGCCGCTGCTTGCTGGTCAGCCCTCCGGTGTAGGCGTGGACCTGCTTGCTCCCCTGCTCCGGGGTGTTCAAAGCCGCCTCGACGGCGCCAATGCGGGCGAGCAGCGCGATCAGGTTCACGTTCTGCCGCCGCTGGCCGGCCATGGCTTTGGCCTCCATGAACCAGTGGTGGAATTCCGCGGCCACGGTGAGGTAGTGCTTCAGGTGGCGCTCGTCCCATTCGGCAGTGATGACTTCCTCTGTCGGCACGGGAATGGTGACGTACGCGGCCACGGCCGGTTCCTGCGCCACCCGGCGCTTGACCAGCGGGGCGAGCAGCGCGCGGTAGGCCGCGAGGTCCTTGATCTTCGGGACCTCGCGTTTGGCGCCCTCGGTCATTCTCTCGGCAAATTCATTGGTGCACCACTCCAGGACGACGAACTGGTCGCGGAAGGCATCGACGCCCCGTCTGGCGTTGCGGGTGGTCCGGATGAACTCCGGGTCGAGGTACGCGCGGCCGCTATCGCCGGGCGTTGTTTTTGGTCCGGGCGAAGGGTTATGCTTGCGAAAAGGTCAAGCCGGGATCGGGACGATGGCCGGTTTCGGGAGCGCATAGACGCCCTCGGCCACGTGGACGAAATGGCGGCTTTGGGCGACTTTCCGGATTTGTTCCTTCCAATGCGTATTGCCGGTCGGCCGTTTGCCTTCCACCACTCGGTAGATGGCGGCGAGCGGCGCCTCCCCGCCGAGCTCGGCCAGGACGTTCGCCACCACTTCGCGCCAGACGCTGCGCGGTCCGCGGAAGGATTCGTCGAGCAGCCGCTGGCGCTCCTCATCCAGCGCCCGGATCGCATGGGTCTCATGGTATCCGCGCAGGCCCACCAGGCGCGGCGTCTGGTCGCGGGTGAACAGTCCGAACATCAGGTTCTTCTGCATCTGCATGGGCCGGTTGAAGAGATCGCGCGGGATCATCTCCTGCTGCAGCGTCCATTGCTGGTTCAGGCGGACGACCGTCGAGCTCGTCTGGAAGAAGTAGGCCGGCAGGATCAGTCCGCATTTCGAGCCCTCGGGCATGATGGCGGCGCAACGCGCGAGTAGCCGCTCGACCAGATCTAGTTCGAAGGGCGGATTGCCAAATACGGCGGTGATGCCCTCCGGTAGCGACACGGTGCAAAAGTCGCCGATGAACACTTTGCGCCCGGTCCGGCGTTCCGCGATCCGGGCGAGACGAGGGTCAATTTCCGTGCCGAAGGCCGGCACGTCATCCGGCACAGCGGCGAGGCAGGCCCCGGTGCCGGCGGAGGGCTCCCAGAGCAGATCGCGCGTGGTCAGATGGCTGAAATGCGCGTCGTAGAGGATTTCCGCGAACCAGGCGGGCGTGAAATACTGCCCGAGGCCGGTGGTGGTCGGCGGGGTTGCTGCAACGACCGGGACGGGGGTTGGAGGGAATAGGTCCGTCTGCATCGAGGGCGAAGTTAGCATCCGGCGGCGTCATGGTTTCGGCTGGGCCCGTCGTTTCGCGAGTTCATTCCGGATGGCTTCCTTCAGGCTGGGGAGTATCCTCGGGATCTCGCTGAATTCGTCATCCGTGGGCGGCCGGGAGCATTGAATGCGCATCGGCCGCAATGGCCGGACCCGCCGCCAGGTGGATGGCTGGCCGGTGTCTACCAGCCGGATCGCGGTGAATTCCGGCACGAGATACAGGAACAACGCGCGTTCAACGCAATCGTACGCCCTGCCGCGTGTGAGGTATTGGGTTCGATCCCTTGTCGTGATATGCAGCCAGCCTCCAGCCGATTCATAGCCGAATCCGGCCAGCATGCGCGCCTCCCGGTGCCGGTTGGACTCGATTTCGCGGGCGATCATGGGCCCGATATAATCGGGCGTGACGCACTCATCGGCGTAAAAGATTGTCTGCGCCAGCCGCCGGTCATGTTTGCGCACGGCTTTATCCAAGCCATACTCGAGCATCCGCCCCCAGTCCTCCCAGTCGCGGCGATCCCGCTTCCTCTTCAGCATCCGGTAGACAAAAGGCTCATCCTCCTTGGCCACCGCGACGGTGAAGGTGAGCCAATCGCCCCCGAGCTCCTGGAGGATTTTGACGATCCCCTGGTTCCACCAGCATCGTTGCAGTGCCCGGATGACGCATGCCTTCAGCCACCGCGGGCGCTTCCCCCCGGTGAGGGCAATCCACGCCTGGCATTGCTTGAAGGCGGCTGCATCAGCCCGATCTGCGGCCGCGTTGAATTCCCTGGCGTTCATGCGGGGGCGTCGGCCGGGCGCTTGGCGAAGTCCAGGGCCGTGAACCAAACTTTGGCCGGGCATAAAGGCAGCGGCTTGCCGGCGGCGATCGCCTGCTTCCAGCCGTCCAGGGCCATTTTCGAGACATAGAAGGACACCTGAATCTTCAGGGACAGCCACGGATTCTCGACCAGGTCGAGGGGGTCGAGATGATCAAGGATGGTGTTCCCGTAATACGGATCGGCTTTCGACCAATGGCGCAGGCTGCGCGGCAAGTCCGCAACCGAGATCCCGAACAATTCGGCCAGGCCTTGCGCCGTGGTTGGTTTGATGGTGACGAAAATCAGGCTGTCCTTCCGGCACTTGCCCCGCATGACGCAGCATTGCTTGGGTCCCTTTGGCGCTTCGAAGGCCGGATGGTACAAGGCGATGGCGCAATTTGATCCAAAAACGTGGAAGTCGTCGCTCGTCTTCGCAAGCGGGTCCATCCCGACCACATTGGCCTTGTGCTTCTTGGGATGTTCACTGGTCCCAAAGGAACCCTGCGGATAGATTTTGATATCGTCGAAGCGACCGTTGACGGCGATCATGCGCACCCGGTCGACGAAGGCGCGGTTATTGGCCTGATTTTGGATCCACTGCCCCACCCGGTCCCGGTTCTGATTGAAATCGAGGTTGAGGGCGGCCTGCAGCGCCTTGGCCACGCGCTTGCGGGCCTCGTGCATCTGCAGTGCCTCCATCTTGTGTTTGGTCGCGAGCAAGTGGCCTTCCGCCAGTTGTTTTTCGAAACCCAGGGTCCCGCCAAACCTGTCCAGATGGGTGCGGGGGACACTGGTAATGCCATCCCGCGCCTCTTCGGCGCATGCTTTCCCTCCATCGCCAAGGAGCAGCTTCTCATCGCCCCAAAGGATGTCCGGGTTCAGGACATCCGCGTAATCCCCGAGCAGGGGGATATTGTGACCGACCGGTTTGTAGCTCCAGCCCAGTTTCCGATAGTCCTCCGGCCGGATGTTCATCACATCCTGCAGCGTTGGGGAGCCCAGGTTGATGCCGTCATTGCGGGCCAGGGCGATGGCGGTGGTTGTCGTCTTTCCCGAGGGCAGCGTGAGGGCGACCATGCTGCCGGTGTAGCTGAGTTCCCTCATCTCCCGGCCGGCGATCCAATAATCCTCCCGCAGCCGGTAGGCAAGGAGCACGAGCCAGAGAATCTCGTGGGGATCGAGGTCGGCCACGCGCAGAAGGCGGTTCGCTTGCTGGTCGCGGTCGGTCAGGCTCGTCGACCCGGCTTTGCCCAGGGTGATGCGATACTGTTCACCGCTCCCGCTCGCCGTCGGCCGCACCGCGAAATTGAATGCGCTCTCGTAGGGGAAATAATTGTCCTGCAGGCGCCGCTCGAGGTCGCGGCCGGGGTTGCGACGGCGGGAGAGCTGGTCGCGGTGATCGATACCGGTGTCCTCATGGAAGAGGAATACGCGCTCTCCCACCTTGAGCCCGAGCGCGAAAAAGGAGTATTCGGCCGGTTGATCGAGAATGAGGCAGAGCGTCAGGCCGTCGATCGGCTGGCTTTGGATGGCGCGGGCCGCGAGGTCGATGCTGGTGAAGGCGTGCACCCAGGTATTGAGCCGGAATCGGTCGCCCCGGCCGGTCCCCCGGTTCAGCTGGTGCTTCTCCGCGTGTTCAATCCATACCCCCGCTTTCTGCAGAATGTCTCCCAGGTCGGGTCGTTGGATGAGGTCCACCACCTTCTGCCGGTTATCCCCGCTGACCTCGATGGCGTCGAGCACTTCGGATACGAGGCCGGTGACCGCCCGCCGGTACGACTTGATCACGGGATCGTCGGTGAGCGTTTGGACCTCGGCCAGGAGCTTGAGCCGGGACTGGGTCTCAGCCGAGGGGCCGGCAAGAAATTCGCGCAATGTCACGGTGTTTCCGCCGATCTCTTCCGCCAATTCCTCCAAGGCGCAGACGAGGGCGAATCCTCCGGTGGTGTCCTTGGTCAGCAGGTGGCGCAGGCGGGTGTAATTCGAAAACTGGTCGAGGGGGATCCGGGCCATCTCTCCGGCACCCCGGGCGAGCTTGACGCCCGCCGTCACTTCCCAGTCCTGGAGGACCTGGCGGACTTTCCGATCAACCTCTGCCGAGAGTGCATTCATCGCTGTCGGCGAAGTTAGGCCGCGGCCTCCATGATCGCCGGCATCTGGGACCACTCGGAGCCGTCCAGTACGCGCCGTGATTTGTCGGACACGCGGTAGCTCACCGTGCCATCGGGCCATTGGTGGGCCGGCGTGTGCTGCGGCCACGGCCCGCCCTGGCTTTCATGGAGCCAGTTGCCGTGCTGTTTGAAGAAGAAATGGATCCACTCCTCCTGGCACTGGTCCCGGAGGTCCCTCGCCCACTGCGGGTGCATGGGCCGGGCCAGCATCCCGCTTTCCCCTCCGCAGATGACCTGATGAATGGCCGGTTCAATCCGGAATCCCCGGCAGGGTGGCGGATAAGGAACGGCCTCGCGCAGCCATTCCTTGGCTAGGCGGATGGGGCCGCGCATGGGTTCCACGGAGATTCCTCTCCACTTGGCGCGGACTTTGAGGAGCCAGGGCAGGCGCAGATCGGCCGTCGCCTGGGTGGTGACGGTGGTCATGGCCATGACATGGCCGGGCAGGCCGCCCCACTTGAGGGACAATTGCGCCAGGCGCTGCGGCTGCTTGGTGAGTAAAAGCCAGAAATGCCGCCGGCCATTCTTGGACTGGATGGCGCCGAGCAGCTCCCGCTCAAGGTACTCATCGGGTACCGCGGGACTCAGGAAGTCACCCAAGTCCCCGACGAAGATGATGCGCGGCAGGCCGTCCAGCCAGGGTTTGTCCGGGCGGGCGGTCCCGCGCAGGTCTTTCCAGTTCGCCGCCTGGGCAAAACGGCCCGGGATCAGGCGAACTTCGGCGAACGATGAGGCGTAAAGTCCGGGCCTGGCCGCCGCCAGGCGGTGTTCGTGCACCAATCTGGCATAGCAGGTCGCGTGTTCGGGATGGCCGGGCATGAATAATTCGCAGCCCACGCACCCGGAAGTCCCGTTGATGGTGCTGTCGGCGTAGCCGATGTTGGTGTGCAGGCCCATAGGGATATGATAGCGGCCGGCTTTCGTGGCTACTTCACGCCCAGGGTGTCGAATAATTCGGCCGCGCCACTGATATATTCGCGGGCGCGCGCCAACGGCATGCCGAGTCTCAGACACAGCGCCAGCCGCTGGCAAAAGGTGGAGCCATCCCAACTACCGTAATTGAAAAACCGGTTCAGATCCTCGCCGGAGACGGCCGACAATCTCACCCCTATATCCCGAAGCCTTTCTTTCCGGTCGTCGAGTAATGGGATGCCTTGCACTAGACCGAACATCGACAAGCCGATGGGTTCCCCGGTGGCGACCATGTGTTTCGCGACGGGGAGCGATACCCTGTCCCAACGCTCCTTGAGCACTTTTTGTAGCAGAGACCGGAATCTGGGACGCTTGCCCACCAATATATCTTGGGCGCACATTTCGACCGCCCAGTCCCAGAGTTTGACGTCGAATGCCATGCCCGTTGGATTTAGCAGCCGGCTGACGATGTCATGGCGGGTAATGACTTGCATGCTCATGAAGTTACTTTCCCCATGAGCGCGGTCCGCGCCGCGAAGTGCTCCAGCGCCTCTTTCCCCTGGGTCGTCAGGAGATTCTGGCCACGGCCGACCAGATCATGCAAATCTGTAGGCGCGTAGCAGTTTGATAAATGCAGGGTATAGACTCCACCGCCTGGGTAGTAGCGCAAGCAGCCGCAAGATCGCAGGGTGGTTTCAAAAGCAGGATCGGGCACCCTCCGGCAAAGGAAGGCATGGACCACCCCGCCAACCTCCATTTTCAGGCGTTGGATAAAGCAGCGTTTGGCTGCCTCCGGGATCAGCCAAAGCTGTTGGGATTCCGGATAGGAAGATAGCAACCAGGGCTGGTAGACCTTTTGCCCTGCCTCCATGGCCCATTGCGCGATATTTGAGCGATCCTCATCTGATATATCCGGGCAGGACACATCGCCCTGGCCTATTCGCTCGGGCTCCACCGACGCGCTTCGGCCCGCCAGACATTGGATGTACGGATGGGGGCCATCTGCGATATAAAGACTGAGGGGCTGGACCCGCCCGCGCTTCCCCCGCCGCACCAATGGCAGGACTTGTTCGCCAAGGGGGCCATGAAGGCGGATGGCATAGGCTGTCCAGCGGCCCCGATGAAACAGGGGTAATTCCGGAATCCCGGGCTTGATCAGCTCGATCCGCAATGCGTGCATCGCCGGTAAAGATACCGGCCGTCAGGACGTATGCGGGGGCTTTCCGGCGATATCATCGAAATGACGGATGAAATAGCCGGTGAACTGTACGTGGTCTTGCATCTCCTCAATGATCTGATCGGCCTGCTCCTGGTTGGCACGGCAGAATTCAGCCCAGTCGCCGGCGGCGGGTTCGAATCGGTCAAGAAACTCGTCGAGTTGGGTGCTGACCCATCGGGAAGCTGATAGAATCTCGGTGGCCGCATGGATTAATTCATCACGGTCATCTGCCGACATGCCTTGGCCGCGCGGCCGCGTCGTGAGCAGGTTGAAACGGCTGAGAACATGACCATTGGCGGCCCGGAAACAGCCGGCGGCATGCAGAAAGGAAACAGGCTTACTCGGAAATCCATCTGAATTGGTTGGCATCTTTGAAACGTGGTGACGCAATGCCATGATAGCGGCCGGCTCCTATCCGGGCTGGCCCGGTGGCTCAAAGGTTGTATTTTCGAAGCGCAGGGCCGACCCAAGTAAGTGCGCCAGAGAGCGATCCGAGCCGATCCAACGCCGCCCGAGTTTCTCCGCCGCCACGCCCGTCGTTCCGGAGCCGAAGAACGGGTCCCACACGAGGTCGCCTTTCACGGTCAGGAAGCGGATGATGTGCTCGGCGAGTTTCACCGGCATCATCGCATCATGGCGCGGCAGGCCGAGTTCCTTGAGTTCGTGCGTGAGCGTGTGGTGGGTGTCCCCGTTGGAGAATTCAAGCAGGTTGCGCGGGATCACTTTGAGCGACTGCCCCGCCATCACGGCCCCGATTTGCTCTTCAAAAAGATTATTATGGGTCGATGGCCCGACATGGTTCAGGGCGCCCCGACGGGCCTTGCGCACATAAGCCTGGATGGTTGACGGCGCGGCATCCGCGAGGATGTTTTGGTTGTTGGCCCGGGGGTTGGGCCCCTTGCTGAGCCAGAGCAGGGATTCCACGTCGCAGTTGCAGCGGCATTTCTTGACCGTCACCCAGGGGTTGTCCGGCAGGTGCGATGGATTGCGCCACCAGAGACGGTCCGCGAAGTAAAGTTTCACGTCCTCGCAAAGGGCGAGCAGCAGTTTTTCCTGCCAGAGCGACCGGACCGTCCCTCCGCTGGCGGCTTTCGGCAGCCAGCAATCGCGCGTATTGATGACCAGGCTCCCGTCGTCCATCAGGGCGCGTCGCCACCCCCTGGCGCAACGCACGATCAATTCGACGATTTCGGCCTCGGTGAAGGTCCCGTATTTGCGCCCATTCAGGATCGGATAGGGCGGGCTGGTGAAGAGCAGATTCACGGTATTATCGGCCACGGCGCCGGCGGTCGTGATCGCGTCCGCCCAGACGGCCTGTCCGTCGGGCGTCTCATAGACGATGAGAATGAGACCCGGCTGACAGGTCACCAGGCTGTCTTTACCCTTGTCCGTGAGTGTCCATCGTCCCCGTTCCGTCCGGCTGATCAGGCCTGCCGTCACGGCGGTCATCCGCACCCAATGCAGGCATTGCCGGAAAGCGCTCCTCTTGCGCAGGCCCCATTTGCCGGTGTCAATGGTGCGAAAGTCGTTTTTGATCCCATCGGGAATACCCAGCCGTTCGGCCACGGCATCGATCACCACCGAGGGCTCGGCGGACCCGCCCATTTCCGCGATGGTTTCCATGACGGGGAGCAATAGCTGCGACTGCGTGGGAAAGGGTCGTGACATCCACGCCAAGTTACCGGGGCGGCAATCCTGCCGGTCGGGCTAAAGCGACGGTCCGCGTTCGATGCTGGTCTGCAGCGCCGTTTCGACCTGGTTCAGCTTCCGATGGGCGTCCAGCTGCTGCCGGGCTTCGGCCAACGCCTGATCCTTCGTCGTGATCAGTCCGTCGATCTGCTGCGAATAGATGCTTTTGAGCACCGGTCCCCAGTGGGCGCCGGGCGATGCTCCCGCGGCGAGCAGGTCGCGGCCCATCATGAGCGGGGCGGGCTTCCTGGTCGTCACCCCCAACCGCGCGGCTTCGGCGGCAAGCCAGTCGGCCGCCGGCGCATCTTTCGGCAATGGCGGCCGGCCGCCATGATCAGATCGGACGACCCGGGCCAGCCGGTCCAACCGCACGTGCGTGGAAAGCCGGCGAATCGCCCGGTCCGTCCCCTGCCCTCCCTGCGCCAGTTGGTAAAGGTTGTCGGGCACCATGTGCCGGGTGACCAGGGCGGCCACCTCCTGGATCAAATCGGCCTCGTCGGTCATGCGGGAGAGGAATTGCCGGGACGGTGCCTCGCCTGCGGCCTCATGGCCATGGGCCTTCCATTTGCCGTCATCGAGCAGGGTCGTGGCCGGCTTGCCGAAGTCATGGCAGAGGACGGCCAGGCCGACGATCAAGTCCTCGCGTGCGATTCCGGTCCGGGTCCCGGCGTAGGCGTCAAGGCAATGGAGGGTGTGCGACCACACATCGCCTTCCGGGTGCCATTCTGCGCTCTGGGGCACCCCGATCAGGGCCGCCAACTCCGGGAAATGATTCACCCAGCCGCATTGCCGTAGGAACTCGAGGCCGGCGCACGGTTTGCGCCCCTTCAGGATGAGTTTGGTCCATTCCCCCCATATCCGCTCAGGAGGGAGGTGCGACGGGTCCAACGTTTGGCAGAGTGCAATGGTCGCGGGAGAAGCCTGGAGTTCGTAGCGGGCGCAAAACTGCATGCCGCGGAGGACCCGCAGGGGATCCTCGGCAAAATGGCCTGACGTATGGCGAAGGCGGTGTTGGGCCAGATCGATGCGGCCGCCGTGCGGATCGAGGAGTTCGCCGGTCAGCAGGTCGATGCCCATGGCGTTGATGGTGAAATCCCGGCGGGCCGCCGCCTCGGCAAATTCCATGAAGGGATCGAAGATAACCGAAAAATCCGTGTGCCGGGGTCCGGTCTTTTGCTCGCGTCGCGGGAGGGCGATGTCCAGGGCTTCGTCCTGGCATTGCCCGTTTCCGAATATCTTCCACACCGGGAAGGCGCGCCCGACCCGCTGAACATTTTCTGCGACCCGGTACAGGAGTGGTTCGACCTGTGGTTCCGGGATGCCGTAAATCTCCAGGTCGCAGTCCTTGGGTTCGACTCCGGCCAGCTGGTCGCGGACCGTGCCGCCGATCAGGATGACGCGGCCGTGGGCGGCGTGGGCCTCCTCGGCGAGGCGTTGGGCAATGGACGGAATCTGCATGCCGCCATGATAGCGGCCAGCCAAACGCCTGGATGGCTGATCGGGTCTTGGGCCGCCTGGCGCGTTCCCTTCAAAGGCCGGGATGATCGGCAATGTCGATCCGGACCCCGAGCAAATCGGCCCACAGCAGCAGGACCCCGCGCTGCAGCGGGTCTCCCATCGGCAAAAGATCGATGACCTCTTTGCGCACTTTCGGGTCGATCCGGCAGAGCTGAAGCAATTGGGCCCAATCGGTATCCGTGCCGCGTTCAATGACGTTCAGGTACGCCAGGGGGGAGAATTCGCCTCCCGTGGAGCGATTGGGATTCATGGGGTCTCCGGGGGGCGCGACGGTGGTTGAGCCAGCCGTCGGGCCACCCATTCCAGGGATGCCTGTTGCAGACGACGATCGATGTAGCCCCAATCGGTATAAGGCGCCTGCAAGCCCTTGTATTTGGCCAATTGGATCTTGTTCCGGTCAACGGGGGCCTCACGGATGGCGGCGGCAAAATGGTGGGTATTGGAGAGTTTGTCCAGGGACGGGAAATCGGTGTCCAGGGACGCCAATAGCTCGGCCGCGCGCTTGTCCCCGATTTTGTCGAGCAAAGCACACACATCGATGAAATCGCGAGTGGCCCGCCGTTTCAACAGCAGGAAGGATTTGATCCGGAAGCATTCCTCAATGGTCGGGATCACCAAGCCCTGCTTGGAGATGGTCTGGATGGGCTTCTCGCGATAGGCTTGCCGGATGCCGATTTCAATCGCATGGGCTTCCCCCAGGATCAGAACCGGATACTGGGCCCGGTTGGTTTGCCACTCCGTCCACTCATTGACCGCGTTCAGGACCTTTTCGAAATTCTCCTTGAGCCCGCGCGACACGAAATCGACATCATAGGAGACTCGATGATGGGCATGCAGCGCGGCCGCCGTGCCGCCGACGGCCACCAACTCCATCCACGGGAGCTGCTGCTGGAGCGCAACGCCTGCGCCAACCACGTGAGCGAAGTCCTTCTCTTTCTTCATGGTGTTAAGATAACAAAAAAGCCCATTGCATCCACCTTCAATTAACCGCGTGCGGTCGAGTGGTCACTGGGTTCGGGGCGGTTGATCGTTGGCAAATACTTCC
>JAQTYQ010000047.1:11571-21650 GCA_028688225.1 Opitutaceae bacterium
ATGACGCGGCCATGGGCGGCGTGGGCCTCCTCGGCGAGGCGTTGGGCAATGGACGGAATCTGCATGTCGCCATGATAGCGGCCGGCCGGAATCGGCGGTGCCGCTAGGCGTAGCTTTCGGTTTTGGCCAATGGCCGGAGCGGCATGACCTCCTCGCGGATGGAGGGCTTGCCGCACCGCTTGCACACGATGAGGCCGCGCATGAACTGGGCTTTGCCACCCCGGCTGAGCAAAGCCCGGCGGCCGAGTTCGCGGGCAATCGCATCGACATCGATGGTGAGCGTGACCTTACCTTCGTAGTGTTCGATCACCCGCTGTTCTTCAGGCGTCGTGTATGCGTAGGGGGATGAGGTTTCGCGGATGATGCGGCCGGTCGGACGGCGCCTTTCCTTGGTCGCCTGCATGCTACGTTCATAGCTATTCATGGGAAATAGATCCGGGACGTTGTCAGGCCACCAGCTTCAGTTCGGCCTGGCCTGGTTCGGGCGCTGGCCGCGCGGTCCGCAACTCCTCGGAGACGCATTCCGGGGTTTGCGCCATCAGTTCTTCCAGCACTTCCGCCGCGATCCGCTCGTCGACCCGCACCGGGATGTTGTATTCGAAATTGGCCTTCAATTCGAAGCGATGGAGGATTTCGAGAAAGCCGTGGAAATCACGGCACAGCCGGATTTCGCGGAGCCGATCGCCGTCGGAATTGAGGGAGGTGTGGATTTCCCACGCATGCCCGGTCGAGAAGCCCTCATGTTCGCGGTCGAGCCAGTTGCCGGACGGGTCGTTCTCCAGATAGATGATGCAGGTGTCGAGCTTGACCTCGGGGAATGAACCCGCGGGAAGCCGCTCGATCTCCCCGTGCAGGTTGATGAAGCGCATGAACTCGAGATCTGCGCTGCCGCCTTTTAGGAAGCCGCCCGGGGCGATGGCGGCAAGGATTCCCAGCCGGTCGAGCATGCCGAAGGCGTGCATCAGGTGCTTGCGCCACAGTGTGCCCGCGAAGGGCGGATTCATCACGATGAGGTCGAAGCGGTCGGCGGGCGTGAAATCCAGGAAATCGCCCTCGAACACAGTGGCCTGAGGCAGGCTCTGGCGGAGGGCGCCGGCTGACACCGGATTGATTTCGACGCAAGTGAGTTCACCGCCCAGCAGCGCGAGTTCGCGGGCGATGCCGCCCAAACCCGCGCTGGGCTCCAGCATCCGCCGCGGCCGGCCATCCATCTCCGCGCATACGGTCCGGGCGTCGGCCCGTAGTCGGAACCAATCGTGCCCCAGCATGCGCTTCACGATGTCCGGAGGTGTGGAGTAGTAATCGAGCGGATTGGTCGCCGGGATCACTCCCCGATCGCAGGCTGCCCGGATCAATGCCTGGGCATCGACGCCGGCGGGGAAGTCATGCTGCCCGGTATGCTTGTTCCACCGTCCGCCCAGGGTGATGACGAGCGCCTTGATTTCCGGATAGCAGGCGAGGTTTTCTCTGGTCAGGCGGAAGCTGCGGCCGGTGAATTCGGCTGCGCGCAGCGCGGCTTTGGCGTCCGGGGAGAGTGGCGTGTCGCGCTTTTTATGTGCCATGCGGACAAGTTACCGGCTGGCTTGAACGCCAGCGCCTGGATCGCTGTAACCCGCCAAAGCCAGGGCGCGGGTCAGCGGATGGCCGCATAAATCGATGTGCTGTTGATGCGTGCCTTCCTTTTCGACTCGGATGACCCGGACGCCCAGGCGGCGGGCGGTCGCGATCAAGCGCGTCCGGTCCTGATCAAGGAGGTGGGCGATCTGTCGCCGGCCTTTGAAGCAACTCGGCGTGTCGGGCCGCAGGTAGGCGAACGAGCCCGCCATGAGGTGCAGGGCCTGTCCGCCGGCCAACGCCTCGGCGTAGGCGGCTGGGAGTTCTCTTTGCTGGAATAGCTTCACCGCCGGGCACCATTCAGACCGGTTTCGGCGGCGCCAAAAGGATGGCCTTGGTGTAATCGGGGCGGTAGGAACGCACGCCGGCGTTGGCTTTGGTGAACTGATCGAGCGCCGCCTGGAGCTCGCTTACGCCCTCCAAATCGTCCACTCCCATGTCTTCCCAGCCATTTTCGGCGAGGGGGCATTCCACCACATCCGCGACCTCCAGCTTGGGTATGACCGTGAGGGGCTCCGCCGCCCAGACGTAGGCCGGCGCCTCGTCGCCTTCATTCGCGAGATGATCCCGGAGATGGTTCAACGAGGGGAAGTAGGTGTCGTCCATGAAGACCCCGCCGGCCCAGGCCGCGAGTTTCTCCGCCTTGGCGAAGCGATCCTTGTTCCGCGCCTCCTCGATGGCATCGAGGCACGAGCGTTGGATCAGCATGATCTCTTCCGCCGTCAGGACCGCGGCCATGACGGTCCGTCGCAGGTATTCGACGTTGTAGTCGCTATCGAGGCGCGTGAAGACCTCGCGGCCCTGGTCGCCCAGGTCCGCAATCCGGGTGTTCGGGATTTCATTGCCGCCGGCATCGAAGCAAGGCCGGATCCGGGCGGTGATATCGGCTTCAACCTGCTTCATGCGTTCAGGTGGGAGCAGGCCGGATTCGCGGACCTGGGCTTCGGTATAGGGGCAGTATTCGGGTTTGGTCTGGGCTTTCATAAAAGGACGGAGGGGAGAAGGGCCGTGGTGCTCAGGTTTGATGAGCGGTTTAGTCGATGTCCGGACGGATTTCCCGTGCCGGCTCCGGTGCCAGGATGCGTTCGACCACCTTGAGCCGCTGCGGGCCATAACTGGCTGCCATCGTACCGCGCAAATGGCGCTCATTGGTCGCGTCATGGATCAGTTGGGTGAGCGTCTGCCGGATAAGTTCCTCAGCCGCCGCGGCGTCGAGGCAGTTGACGATGATCGCACCGGGGTACTTGCGCTTCACCATCTCGATGGAGACAGGCAGCGGAGTGTGCGGCTTGATGGAGTAGAGCTTGTCGTCTTTGACCATGAGCACGTGGGTCTTCAGCTTGCGGAGGTTGCGCTTCACGTCGCCCTCGCGCAGCCACTCCTCGAAGGCGTCGTCCACTAGCATGTCGGCGTCGGGTTGAAGGGTATACGCCTCGGGTCCGGGTAGCGCCCGCGGAGGCAGGGAGGCGGCGTACTCCTCCAGCCGCTTCATGGCACGGTAGGCGGCGAGCTTGCGACCCTCCGGGGTGTCGAGACGGGGTCCGCGCCTGGGAACGAAGGGGCCGTAGTCATGACCGCCTCCCGTGCCGCGGTTGTAGACGGTCAGGCTGGGCACGCCGTCAATGCAGACGGTAGCCGAGAACGCGTTGGTTTCGTCCGAGAGAGCTGCGCTGTAACTGATCTTGGTGAGTGTGATTTTCATCGAGTAGCTGGCCGAGGGCGGCGAAGGGATCGTCCTCCTCGGGTGTGGTTTCGGTCGGGTGCTCAGGTTTGCGCGGTGAGGCTATTTTTCGGTGGTCAATTCGCCGATGCGAGCGGTGAGCCGGTCGCATTCCTTGGCGTCGTGGAGCTTTTCGAGTTCCCCCCAGGCTGCGATGAGCGGAATGAATTCCGCGCAATGCTCACCCACCCGGCTGAGCTGGGTGCGCCACTCCGGGTGTCGCTGCAGGAGCCGATGGCAGCGCCCGAAATCGTCGGCATCGCGTGGAGCCGCGGCGTCCCGCCGGCCGTTGGGCAGGACCTGCCATTGGCCGGTGAAGGTGGCATAGATGGTTCGGGACGAGCGCCCGGTGTCTCCGGTTTTGAGCCAGTCCGGGTGGTCCGGCCGGATGTCGAGCATCTGGCACCAAGCCTTGGCGTCTTCCGCAGAGCGGACGATCGCCAAGGACGCTCCCAAGGCATCGGCAATGTCTGTCCGAAGCCAGCGGTAGCCTCGTTTTTCCCAGGTCTGAAGCATATCACCAAGTGCATCCATCCGGACGGAGCCAAAGACCGCGATGCCGCAACCATAGTCCCGGACGGTGTATTCGCTAGGCGGGTGCGAGAGAAACGGTTCCATACGTGGATAGTTACTGCAGGGGGAAGCCGTTGGCTTTGATCAACCAACGTTGGGTTCAAACGGAATGACCGGGGCGAGTTTCTCTTCGACGCTGGAAAGGCGCGGGTCGGCCGGGCCATCCGGCGTCACGACCAAGTCGGTTCCGTAGCGGTTCCGAGCCTGGGCAATCGCATCTGCGCGATCATACGGGCCAAATTCCCACGCGCCGTTCATGACGCGATACTGCCATTGGCCGCCCTCGACTTGACGCAGCTCCAGCCGGCGCTCGACCGACGTCGGTATGCTCGCAGCCGCGGACCCGGGAGGAGGCGGGTTCGGGGCGATCCCCGACGGCGCCGGATCGGATCCCTTGGAGGGTATCTCCACTTGGAGCGGCAGCATCGCCTGCACGTCGTGCGCCACGGCCTGCCGGATGGTCCGGGGCCGCTCGTGGACCGGCGGATGGTTGAGGGTGATGATGGCGGCGCCGGCGGCCCGCGCGCGGATGATGAATTCCTCCAGGGTGGGCAGGGCCATGCGTCCGGGCCCAAGTTGGGCTTCGCGCACTTCCGTGGTCAGGCCCTGGAGCGTTTTGGCCGGGCGCAGATCGATGAGCGGAATCTCTCCTTGCACGTGCCGGATGAGCACCTCCGGCCCGTGACTCTGGACCTGGTCGTGGGTGCAGGTCCCGTGGGGTTCGAAGACGACCGTCCAGAGGCCGCCGTCGTTGGAGACCATGGCATATAACGGTTTTCTCATGCCATCATGATAGCGGCCGGGAATAAACGACCGGTCCGGACCCGGCCTGGGTGGCTCACCGCCGCCGTCCCGTCGTGGGAAACCCCGATCTACGAGGGGCAGAGATTGGGGGCCGCGGCATTGGCGATCAGGCGTTCGACCAGGGCGAGGCGCTCCGGGCCGTCTGGAGTGTGGTTCCGTCGCCGCCGCCGGCGATGCTTGGGAAAGCTGCTCAGTGGATTCAGGGTCGGCTGGACCGGGATGGCGCCGGCCATGAGTTGGGCCCGACGGGCTTTCTCGGATGACGGGTTGGCGTATTCGACGAGTTGCGGGAATACCGGCTCATTGTCGCAGGGACGCTCTTCCGGGCCGATAAACTCCTCCAGCTGGGCGTGCTGGGGGAGCGGCAGCGGCACCGGTCGCAGGAGCACGGGCCGGCGATGGCCGAGACCATGAACCGGAGGGCGCACGCCTCCGTTCTGGACCACGGCGAGGCAGCGGCCGGCTTCATCGAGCCAGTCGTACTCGAACTGGTAGAGGCCGGCTGGCTTCCCCGTGAGGTCCATGACCGGATCCCCGTTGGCCAGCGCTTCCAGCAGCTGCCGCCAGGTGGAGATGACTCCGGCTTGGCCGCAGACGATCATGATGCCCTGAAAAAGCTCTGGCGCGACTTCGCCGATCTCGTCGGGATGGAATCCGACGAGCCAGGTGAAGCGCAGATGGCGGGATTCGTGCCGGAATATCTTCGTGATGGCTCCGCGGAAGTTCTTCTTCCGCATCCGGGCCTGCAGGCTTTCGGGCAGGATGGCCCCGGGCGGCACCGGGCCATCGTCCGGCAATAGGATGAATGCGCCCCCGTCGAAGGCGCGTAATTCAAACCGGACGTCCGGATCCGGCTTGGACAAGGCGTGGATCAGGCGTGCTTCCATCTCGAAAAAGAGGGCTCGCTGTTCCGCGGTCTGCCGTTCGATATCGGCGATGGAAAACATCGCTTCGTCCGGCATGGCCACCGGCGCGGTGCTCTTTCGCCTGAGGTTGTCCGCCCGCCGGGTGATCGCCTTCATGGCCTGCGGGACGTTGGCGCAATGGGTCTGCCAGGTGCGCATTTGATCGAGGAACTCCATGCGGCGAATCGCCCGGAGGCGGTCCCCCTTGGGGAGGGACCATGCCGGATCGGTCAAGTCGATCGGATCTCCGCCTTGCGGGGTGAAGGAGATGAACTTGAGGGGCCGGCGATAGGCGCGAATCCCGTTTTCAACCAGGTTGATGGCTTGGGCGATCGTCGCATTCCGGACCTCGATCACGTGGGGTTGTCCCAGTCCATCATGGAAACTGAAGCTGGCAAGGGAGTGCTGGATCGCGTTCATGCGCGGTTTAGTCGATGTCCGGACGGATTTCCCGGACCGGCTCCGGAGCCAGGATGCGTTCGACCACCTTGAGCCGCTGCGGGCCATGACTGGCTGCCATCGCGCCGCGCAAATGGCTCTCGTTGATCGCGTCATGGATCAGTTGGGTAAAAGATTCCGGCCGCAGTGGGTAAATCCGGGCGCCGGCGGCCTGGGCTTTCTGGAGAAACTGATCCAGCGTCAGCAGGTGCACTGGATGGTCGGGCCGTTGCTCCCGTACATCGTGGTTCATGCCGTTCAGATCGCGGCAGGTGCGCAAGTCGACAACCGGGATGCCGCTATAGATATAGCCGCCGAAGACATTGGGATCCGGTCCCTGGACCACCGGGCGTTCGACTGAGGCTTTGGCCCGGTAGAAAACCGTGTAGCATCGGCCGTTGGCGGCGACCATGGCATAAAGGGGTTCCGGGCTCATGAGATTCATGATAGCGGCCGGGTGATAATCGGGGTGAGGGTGGCCGGGATACGGGTGATGATTCAACTGGCACTGCCAGGGGGTAACAGATTGTCAGATGCCGGGTTGCGGTTTCCCGGGATTCTTGCCGAGGTCGAGCATGGCCTCGACTTTCGCGAGCCGGCTTTCGCCGACTTGTTTCACGGCCGCCAGAAATTCCAAGGCCTCGGGAGTACCGAGCGATTGGGCAAGCGCGATCAGGCCGACATCGATTTCCGGATTGGCCGGGGTGGGTTTGTGTTCCGCCAGTCGGATCATGGGCTCCGCCCCTTTTCCGCCATCGCGACGGTCCTGGGACGCAGGCAGGGGATCGGTCAGGCGCGTTTTGTCGGCCAGTGGCTGATCCTTGGTCAGGATGATATGGGGCCCGCGCTTTTCATGTTCCTCCAGGATGGCGATTTCGGCGCTGGTGTCACCGCCCCGGCCTTCACCGATGAGATTGAGCGACCGGCGGACGCCCTCCGGGACCTGGACGAGATGACCGTAGGCGGCGGCAACGCTGACCGCGATGCGGCCGGACGCATCTTTGCGGGTGAGGTTCGACTGGGTCAGAAACCGTTCGGGGATCTGGTCCAAATGACCGTAGGCGGCGGCCTCATGCAGGACCGTCCAGCCATTCTGATCCGTAAAGAGCAGGGCTTCCTCGGTCAGCAGGCCCCGGTGGATCTGCGGCAAGGCGCCGGCATTGGCGGCATGATGGAAGACGGTCATGCCCCGTTTGTCCGGAGCAAAAAGATTTGCGCGGTTGAGGAAGGGCCCGAGGACAGGCTGCGCGAGTTGGCGGCCGCTGGCGGCGATGTGCAGCAGGGTGCATCCATCGGCGTCCCTGGCCTGAATGGCTTCGTTTGTGAGGAACTCGGCAGGGATTTGGTCCAAGTGACCGTGGAAGGCGGCTTCCTGCAGGAGGGTGCGCCCGTTTTCTCCCTTGGCGCGGAAATGCTCACTGGTCAGGAAGGCGTGAGGCACCTCGAGGAGGCGGCCTTCGCGGGCGTATGCAAGCATGGTTTCGATGTCCATGTTTCCCATGATAGCGGCGTAGGCAGGAAGGTCTGTGGCCGAGGGCCTTGAGGCAAAGGCGGGCGGTTTCGGTTTGCCCGAGGGCTATGGCCTCCCGGAATCCGGCTTGCAGAGTCAGCCGCTGGACGGAGTCCTGGAGGGCGCCGACGCCGTCCCTGTATCCGGCCCGGGCGCTGGCGATGAACAAGGTATCGGCGACTTCGTGGTGGCGGAGACCGGGGCAATCCCAAAGATCCTGGAGGCGGATCAAAGGCGCGAAGCTGCCGAGGCGGCGCAAGCTTACGGCGTATTCGGCCATCGGTACCAGGATCGCGTCCATGATCCGCCACTCGACAGGGGCCAGCCGGCGGGCGGCTTCATGAATCTGCCCCCAGGGCGGGTCAGCCGTTCGCAGCGCCGCCGCCAGGAGACACAACCATGCCTGGCCGGCGCGGTCGGAGAACCGAGTGCGGCCCAGGCCGGCGGGAGCCGCCTCGTGCTTTGCCTGGCCCGGAAAGAAGCCCCGACGCGCGCATTGCAGGAATATCTCATCCCATTGCTGGGCCTCCGGCCCGCCGCCGAACAGCTGCTCGCCCAGGTCCATGAGGGCGGTGGAGACCCAGTAGGTTCCGCGGTGACGCTCGATGCCAGTGAGCGCCCGCTTGGAGTCAAGACAACGGATGCGCTCCAGGAGCGGGACGAGGCCCGGGCCGTTTGCCGTGGCGATCGCGTTCTCGACTGCCTGGCGGGTGAGCATGTCGGGCCAAGTTAGCCGGCTGCTAATTCCGTCCGGCGATTGCCAAGCCGGCGTCCACCCCCGCCCGCTCCTCGTTTTGCTCGTGATTCTCCTCCAGTTCGCGAAACCGCTCCGCGTTGAAGCCGAGCTCGCGCCCCGCGCAGAGCGGATCCGGCCCGTTGTGCAGTTCATCGAGGAGCAGGCGTACGGTCGCGCCCTCCGCCGAAGCCCCATGGGGGACGATCTTGCCGTCCTTGATGACCGCGAGTTTCTCGCGCCCCAGGCTCACCTCGCGCACGGTGTAGACCGCGTTCTTGCGCGGCAGCTCCGTGTAAAGCCGGCGGATGATCTCCGGGAAGGCATCGTCGACGCAGACCACTTTCTTGCCTACTTGCATGGGCTGACCGGTTGGGAATTGAACAGATTGAGGATGACTTGTCCAACGCCTGGCCTCTCCTCCGCGGCCGCAGGATGGCTGACATGAGGCTGTGACGACATGAGCAGGGCCTCGATGCGGTCCTTGAGTCCGGCTCCGGCCGCCATTTCGTCCACCTGCCGGATTCCATCCCGGGTGAGGATCACGCGATGCATCCCCGAATCGTCCGGTGCAGGCAGGATCTCAATCTGCAGATCCTGATCATCCCGGCTGGAACGGAATTCCAATTCCCATTCGGGATGCCGGGACAGGCGTTCGACACTGCTCAGGAATAGTCCGGTATTCTCGGAGGTGATATCGCGCATGGCGGAGGCGAAGATACCGGGCCGGAACCGGGGAAAGGATATCCCGGAAGCTGGAAGAATCCCAGCGCCCCGCGGCAGGGAAGTAACGGCAGCGGGATCGGTTCGGCGATGACGAGTGCGCCCGGGCCGACGAACCAGGGAGAATCAGCCGCCTCGACAAAGCCGGTGATGACACCCCGGCCGACGATGCCGCCGCGCGCGATCGACGCGAATTCCGGGAATCGGGTCACGCCGCAATCGGCGGCGAACCCGCAGGCCTCGTCGAATTCGGTCTGCGTGCAGCCTTTGGCTGCGTGGATGAGGAATGCGCCCTTGGTCGCCCGGAGTTTGGCCATCTCCCGGTCGCGGTACCAGTGGGGCCAGTCGCGATTCTCATGCCGCTTGTCCGCGTACAGGATGAACCACCACCAGGGGGCCCGGATCGAGAGGGCGGGCCAGCGGCGTCCGGCGGCATCAGCTTCGTAGGGAAACATGGGGTGCGGGTCCGGAATCGGTCTCCGGATGGACCGTCAAGGCCGGTTGCGGTTCGAGCCAGCGGATCGGCTTGTGCATCGCCTTGGCCCTGGCGATGTCCTCACGGGTGCTCTCGCCGATATAACCGCCGACATTGATCACGAGAATTTCGTCGGCCATCGCGATCTTGTGGATAAAGGCGGCATCGACCGCGATTTTCTGCGCCGACGTGATTCCGACGGTACCGCCATGCGCATCCGGATCAGCGTCGGGGGTGAAGGCGGGACCCACGGTGATATCGCCCGCCAGTTCGGCTTCATGGGCCGCGCGCATGAACGCGCGGTAAAAGCGGGTCGAGCCGACCAGACAGACAACTCTCGGTTTGCGGTCCATGTGGCCGGGCCGGATTTCCCGGTCAGGCCGGGGTTTTGCCGCTCTCCTCAGCCGGGGGCGCGCGGAAAGACTCGATCTTCGCGCGGGCGGCGGCCACCTGGGCAAGGAGTTTGGCGAGATGCGGCGTGGGGGTTTCATTGGCCTGCTGGAGGGCTTCCTTGCAGTCATCCAGGAGCCGGGCCAGCTCCACGAGTTCCTCGCCCTTGTAGCGCCCGCCTTTGTAGGGAGGGA
>JAQTYQ010000082.1:0-3371 GCA_028688225.1 Opitutaceae bacterium
CGTGATCAACGGTGCGCTGCCGTCCATGGTGGAGGACCTGCAACTCACTCCGTTCCTGGAGGGTCTGGTCGCGTCCATCCTGCCCTTCGGCGCGGCGTGGGGTGCGGCGTTCGGTGGCAAACTGGCGGACCACTTCGGCCGCCGCAGGGTCCTGTTGTTTCTGGCGGTCATCTTTGTGATCGCGACCATCGGGTGTGGAACAGCGCCGACCGTCACTGTCCTTGTCGCGTTCCGCTGCATCCTGGGCCTGGCGGTCGGGGCGGCCTCCGTCATTGTGCCCGTATTCCTGGCTGAGCTCGCGCCGGCGCATCTGCGTGGCCGGGTGGTGGCCCAGAACGAGCTCATGATCGTGGGTGGGCAGGCTCTCGCGTTCGTGTTCAACGCCGGCCTGGCCACCGCGTTCGCTCACGTTCCCCACGTGTGGCGTTACATGCTGGTGCTCGCCACGGCCCCCGCGTTGATCGTGTGGGTGGGCATGATCATTGTGCCGGAATCCCCGCGCTGGCTGGCCCGTAACGGTTCTGTGGACCGCATGTTCGACGTGCTCCGCCGGATTCGCGAAGAGGCGTATGACCCGGGCGAGGGTCAGACCGTGCTCCGGTTGGCGAAAGAGGACGAGAACCGCCCCGCCGCGCGGATCACGGACCTGGTGCGCGTGCCGTGGATCCGGCGGATTTTCATCCTGGGCGCATCCATGGCCGTCATCAACCAAATCTCCGGCATCAACGCCATTCAGTACTACGGCGTGAGCGTGCTCCAGGACGTGGGTTTCGGCGGCAACGGTGCCTTCTACGCCAACATCATCCCCGGCGTGGTGGGTGTGCTGGCCGTGGGGCTGGCCATGTACCTGCTCAAATATGTGGGCCGCCGGAAACTGTTGCTGACCGGGTTGGTGGGCACAACGACGTCGTTGACCGCCTTTGCGCTGTCCTACCTGCTGATTCCCGACACCAACCCGGCGCGGGCGTGGGTCATTCTGACGTGCATTGTGGTGTTCGTGGGGTTCATGCAATGCTGCATCGGCACCGTGACGTGGCTGTACATGTCCGAGATTTTCCCACTGAATGTGCGCGGCGTGGGTATGGGTGTGTGTGCGTGGATCCTGTGGATGATGACGTTCGTGGTGGGTCTGACGTTCCCGATCCTCACCGACTCGTTGGGCGTGGCCTATACGATCCTGATTTTCGTGGTCCTCCAGGTCATTGCGCTGGTGTGGGTGTACCGGGTGGCTCCGGAAACCAAGGACAAGACCCTGGAGGAGCTGGAACATTATTTCCGCACCGGGTAGTGGACAATGGTTTGTCAGCCCCGTCCGCCGTACCCCGGTGCCCATGCCATGTGAGGAATCCGCCCGTGTCCTGTGAGCTCAGCGAAACCGCTACGCCGGAAGACTTCGCGCGCCCGCGCTGGGTCGCTCAGCCGGACGTCCGCGAGCGAGCGCAGCGCTTGAGCCAGAAGTTCGAAGAGGCCTACGGCCGCGCGCCGGTGGGCGTGTGGGCGGCGCCCGGCCGAGCCAATCTCATGGGCGAGTACGTGGATTTCTCCGGCGGCATGTGCCTCCCGTTCGCCCATCAGTACGTCACGTTGACCGCCGCGGCACCTCGCGAAGACGGTGTGCTCAACGCGCAGTCCATGCAGGACGCGGACGAGTCCGTGGCCGATGACCGCCCGCAATCCACCCGCATCGAAGACATTGCCCCCGGGGCCATCCCGGGTTGGTTCGGGTACGTGGCCGGTGTTGCCTGGGGGATGAACCGGGTGGCGCGCGGCGAGTCCGCGCACCCGGTGGCGGTGACCGAGCTCGAACTGGCCGCCGATTTCGGGGCGGACCTCATGGTCGACTCCACGGTGCCGATCGGGGCCGGGTTGGCCTCCTCCGCCGCTCTCGAGTGCTCCGTGGCGCTCGCGCTGTTCTCACTGAACACCGGCCAGGATCACCCGGACGACCCCCAGCGCCGCGCCCTCGCCCGCTCTTGCATAGAGGCGGAGAACCACATTGTGGGCGCCAACACGGGCGGCCTGGACCAGACGGCGTCCCTGCGCTCCCACGTGGGGGAAATCCTGGCGCTGGACTGCCGCGATTTCGACGTGGCACGCTTGCCCGCCGATCCCGCCCTCGCCGGCCTCACCTGGCTGGCTGTCGACACCCGGGCACCGCACAAGCTCGCGGACGGTCAATACAGCTCCCGCCGCGTCGAGTGCGAGGCCGCCGCCGCGGTCCTGGGCCTGCCCACCTTGCGTGATGCGCTTCCCGAGCACCCCACGCCCGACGACGCCGCCGCCGTCCTCGCGCGCTTCGATCACCTTCTCGACGCGGGCGCGGAGCTCACCGAGGACCGTGCGAAGACCCGGCTGCGGTTACGGCACTCGATGACCGAGATGGTTCGTTCGGTGCAGATCGCCCACGAGATGCGCAGCGACTTGCCGGACTGGTCGCGTGTGGGTCACTTGCTGGTGGAAGGTCACGAGTCCATGCGCGATGACTGTCAGGTCACCGTGCCGGAGCTCGATGCAGCGGTGGACGGCTGTCTGAGCGCGGGTGCGCTGGGCGCCAAGGTGGTCGGCGGTGGATTCGGCGGGTCCGTGATTGCCCTGGTGCCGTTGGAGTCCGTGGAAAGGCTGGCCGCCGCCGTGCAGTTGTGCTTTACCCGCAACGGGTTCCGGGAACCGCTGTTCCTGACCCTGCAACCGTCCGAAGCGGGCCGCAGGATCCTCTGAAGCGCCCGCGTCCCATGACACGACCCCGCCGCTGAACATTTAGGGCAGAGGTTGGCCAGAATGAGGCGAGAAACAATGCGATCCTCTGCCGTGAATGTCACTCACCCCTAGGAGCCACCCGTGTTCGCAGCGGCCAGTGCCACCCGACGACTCAAGCGCGGACTCGCGGCCCGCGACTCCGGGGACACGGCAGCGGCCCGGGAGGCCCTCGAGGCCGCCCTGCGTACCGCGCGCCTGGGTGAGGTGTGGTTGGTGGCCGGCGATGCGGCGGCGTCGTTGGGGGACCTGGCCCGGGACACCGGCGACTTACCGGGTGCCGAACACCACTACCGGCTGGCCGCGACCCAGTACCGGCGAGCTCCGCGTTCGGCTCGTTCCGTGGGCGGACGCGTGCGGTGCCTGGAGAATCTGGGCGATGTCCTGCTGTTGGCGGGGCGCCCGTGGGATGCCTATCGCGAGTTCCAGGAGGGAGCCGCAGCGGCCGGGGTGGACCCCTCGCGGCCCACGAGTACCGGAGCCGGTGTGGAGTTCGTCTCACGCGAGGACCTGCGGTGGACCTCCCACCTGGCCCCGGCCGCACAGGCTGCCGGCCGGCGCATCATTATTGTCGCCGGAATCGACGGCATCCCGAAAGGACAAACCGAAGCCGCAAC
>JAQTYQ010000082.1:3381-4894 GCA_028688225.1 Opitutaceae bacterium
CCACGGCCGCACAGGCTGCCGGCCGGCGCAGGCTGGCCAACGACCACTACGACAAGGTCCTCGCCGGTTGCGAGCTGCGCGGAGACGTTGCCGGTCAGATCCTGTGCTGGAGGGGCCTCGCGTCGCTCTCCGAGGACATGATGGCCTGGAACGACGCCGCTCACGCCCTCTACAACGCCAGTAACCTCTACCCCGCGCTGCCGGCACCGGAGGCGCACACGCGCGAGTGGGTGCAGTGCCTGCGTGATCTGGGGGCCGTGTACAAGACCCTCGGCCGCCGCGACGAACAGGTGAGGGCATTCAAGCTCGCGGTGCGCCTGGAACACGTGGACAGCTCGGCGCGGCAGCGCGAACAATGAGACAATGGCGCACGATGAGCACCACGAACATTGAGACCGCGGACCGGGAGCCGGCCGTGTTGAACCTGAAACCCTTGCAGTTGGGACCGTTGACCATTGACGTGCCCGTGGTTCTGGCACCCATGGCGGGGGTGACCAACAAATCCTTCCGCACGCTGTGCCGCGAGTACGGCGGGGGACTGTACGTCACGGAAATGGTCACCGCGCGTGCCCTGGTCGAACGCCGCCCGGAGTCGCTGCGGATCATCCACCACGACCCGGATGAGACCCCGCGTTCGATCCAGATCTACGGTGTGGACGCGGTCAATGTGGGCAAGGCCGTGCGCATGGTCGCGCAGGAGGATCGCGCGGACCACATTGATTTGAACTTCGGCTGCCCGGTGCCCAAGGTCACCAAACGCGGCGGCGGTTCCGCTCTGCCGTGGAAGACGGACCTGTTCCGGGCAATCATTCGCACGGCGGTCCGGGAGGCCTCCGAGGCGAATATTCCGGTGACCATCAAGATGCGGATCGGCATCGACGACGAGCACCAGACCTACCTGGATGCGGGCCGCATGGCACGTGACGAGGGCGTGGCCGCCGTGGCTCTGCATGGCCGCACCCTGCAGCAGCACTACTCCGGTAAGGCCGATTGGGCGTCGATCGCCCGGCTGCGCGAGGCGCTCCCGGACATCCCCGTGCTCGGTAACGGTGACATCTTCTCCGCCGAGGACGCGGTGCGGATGGTTGAGCAGACGGGTGTGGACGGCGTGGTGGTGGGCCGCGGTTGCCAGGGCCGCCCATGGCTGTTCGGCGACCTGCAGGCGGCCTTCGAGGGCAGCCCCAAGCGCTACAGGCCCGGAGTCCGCAAGGTCGCGGACACTTTGTACCGGCACGCCGAGTTGCTCGCCGAGGAGTTCGGTGACGAGGCCAAGGGGTGCCGCGAAATTCGCAAGCACGTGCCCTGGTACTTCAAGGGATACCCGGTGGGCGGCGAACTGCGCGCGCACATGGCGCAGGTGCCCAGCCTGGCCCGACTGCGTGAACTGCTCGACCAGCTCGACCTGGATCTGCCGTACCCGGGTCAGGACGTAGAAGGCCCTCGTGGCCGCGCTGGCAACCCCCGTAAACCCCACCTCCCGGACGGCTGGTTGGACTCCCGCATCCTGGGCGAC
>JAQTYQ010000014.1 GCA_028688225.1 Opitutaceae bacterium
GCGGCTCCAGCCGCGCCCACAGTTCGTCTGGCAGACGATAACCAAGTCTCTTTTCCCCCATCCTTCGATCCTCGCTCCTTGCGCTGAAAAATCGATCGAATTATTATTCGGATAGGCTCTAAGGCGAAAAATCATTGCTGCGGGAGGTTTGCGGCGGGCACGGTCGGCCCGATCATGAGTAACTCAGGCGTAGAAATCGGCGTTATCCAAGATCGCCACGTCATCCCGGCGCCAGACCGTGCCCGGCCGGGATTTCCAAAATTCCCGCGACCGGGAATCACTTCAGCTCATGTTCCTTCAGGAATGCCTGCTCGTCGCTGCGCTTCCAGTGCTTCGCCGGCGTCAGCGGGATCGGACGGATGTGCGGATAGAGGACGATTTTGCCCTCCGTCTCCGTGTTCTTCACCATCTCGAGCGCGCGCAGAGCTTGGTCGAGGCTGCCGACCATGGACATGTGCAGTCCCGGATCGAATTCCCCGGCCGCGACCATGCGCATGGTTTCGACGATGTCGGCGGGGGTGCCGCCGCTCGAACCGACGACGCGGATGTCGTCGTAGTGGACCCGTAGCGTGTCGAGATCGATGATGTGCTCGCCCTTCTTCAATCCGCCGAAAAGGTTCAGCGTGCCGCCGCGGGCGAGCCAGGCCTGGGCCTGGATCTGCAGACTGCGGACGCCGACAGCCACGATGATGTCGTCGGCGCCGAGCCCGCGACTCACCTGCTTCAGGGTGGCCAGCCCCGCCTCGTTGGTCAGCGCGTGCAATTCCACGCCGGTGGCTTTGGCGCGGGCCGCCAGCACGTCGCGGACCCATTGCAGCCGCGCCTCGGAGATGTCGATCACGATGAGGCAGCGCGGCTTGAACCGCAGCGCCGCCTCCGCATGCATGCGGCCCATGGGGCCCGCGCCGACGATCAGGGTGACCCCGCCCGGCAGGAGGCCCAGCCGGGGTTCGCGCGGTGAAGCCGGCGTTTTTTGAAGGATGTGAATGTGGCGGTCCTGGCCGGAAATGGCGCAGGAAATCGGCTCGCAGAGCGCGGTCGCGAAAAACGACATCTTCGGGTCCGGGAGCGGGAGCACGCAGCCGGCGGCGATCGTCTCCTCGGTCACGAGCATGTACTGGGCGAGATGCCCCGGCAGGGTGTAGCCCACGGCCACCTTCAGCATGCCCTCGCCGTGGTTGCGGAGACGTTCCCGGTGGTTGATCGGCGGATGATCAACCGCGGGCTGGATGCAGAAACGCTGGCCGATGGGGAAACGGTCGCGCACCTCCTTGCCGGCGGCGACGACTGTAATGCAGCCTTCGTCGCCGAGCTGGACGGGATACTTGGCCAAGTCGATGCCGTTGATGAAGGTGTGCTCGCTGCCCTGGGCGATGATCTTCAGGTTGGAGGCGCAGACGCCGGCCGCGTCAATCCGGGCGAGAAACTGGCGGTCATTGGGGGTTGGAACGGGCACCTGTTCCACCTTGAGATTCTCGAAACCGGTGCCGTGCAACCGGACCGCCTGCATTGTGCGGGGAATATTCATGATCCATGCTCCTTGGTTTTTAATTTTGCCTGGGCTTCCGTGATCAGATTGATCAGCCGGGCCTTCCGGCCGGGCGGCTGATCCGTCGCCGTCCATAGTTCCTGCAATTGATCGGCCGCACTCTTGGAGGAGCCCAGCGTCTCCAGGGCCGCCGCCGCGCCGAGGGCAAACCGCCCCGGCGTGACGCCCGCGTCTAGCGCCAGCCGCATCGTCCCGATCAGCCGGTCCTCCCACGCCAGCTTGCGGCGGGGATCGCGGGTGACGCGTTCCGTGCGGTCGCGGAGGTAGGGGTTCGTCATGCGGACCATGAGGTCGTCGACATACGCCCGGTAGCCGTCCGGGGTGAACAACGGATCCAGGCCCCGATGCCGGGCAATCAGCGCCGCCCCGGATTCCTCCAGGAACGCTGCGCGCGCGAACGTCATGAGCTTCGCATCGCCGGCCGCATCGGACATGAAACGGCGGCCCCGGTGCTGCAGCAGGTAGCCGATGAGCGCATGGACGGCGTTGTGACCGTAAAGCTTGGCCTCCTCGAACGGCAGCAGGTCGGGCTTCTCGACAAACACCTCGATCCCCCGCTGGAAGCCCGGCAGCTCGATCCGCGTGATCAGGATGCGGTTGAACTCCTCGACCAGGAGCGCGCGGGGAAAGTCGTCGCCGAGGCGGGCGAGGCCGTCCGCGGCGATCTCGGCCGGTTCGACGATTACCCCGCTCATCTTCCCGATCACCGTGTTGAGAATCTGGCTGGAACGGCGGACGGCGGCGCGTTCGGACTCGCCGAGCGCCGCGTCGCACAGTTCCTGCAAAATCTCCGCGGCATGATTATGGTTCTCCGCGGTGTACACGACGCAGGGCGGCAGGCCCCGGCGCGCGGCCTTGGCCCTCATCGCACCGGCGATCAATCCGGCCACCGACGGCTCGCCCCGCCGGTAAAAGTCGACACTCGGCAGCGCCGTGGCGATTTCCGTCGCCTCGGCCAGAGCCTGCTCCAGCACGCGCGCATCGGCTAAAACCGTCGGATTGAGAATCTCCACGCCCTGCACTTCCCGCACCTCGATGCCGGTCGGGGTGGCGACGTTGACGCGGTAGCGGCCTTGGGCGCGGCGGACCGCGGCGACCACTTCCGGCACGACCTCGGCGACGACGAGGCGTTCGAACCGGCCCGAGCGGAAGGCTTCGTAAAGGAACAAACCACCCTGGATGGCGCCGAATCCGAATCCGACGAACGTTCTGGGAACCGATGGCATGATCACGGCCTCCCAGTCTGAACAACTCGTGGAGACGCGACGCCCTCGTCGCGTGTTCCCTTGAAGAACGGCGACGGGGGCGTCGCCGCTCCAAATTGTAGATTGCCGACGGTATGCACAGAGAGTGAAATATCCGGGCTACGCTGCCAGCGATTTCCAGAGCGCGAGGTCCTCGAGCTTCTGCTTCACCGCGTTGACGAACCGCGCCCCGAGGGCGCCGTCCACGAGACGGTGATCGCACGAAAGCGTGATCCGCATCACCTGCCGGACGACGATCGCGGTTCCGCGCACCACCGGCTGCGGCACCGTGCTCGCCACCGCGAGGATGGCGCTCTCGCCCGGATTGATGATGGCGCTGAAGCTCTCGACGTTCATCATCCCCATGTTGGAAATGGTGAAGGTGCCGCCGCTCAGTTCGTCGGGGGTCGCTTTGCCGGCCCGGGCTTTTTCGGCGAGCGCGCGGGACCGCTCCGCCAGCTCCCGGAGGGAAAGGGTTTCCGCCGCCGGGATGACGGGCACGACGAGCCCCTGTTCGAGCGAGACGGCGATCCCGAGGTTGACGTGGGGATGCCGGCGGACGGTCTTGCCGTCGGTCGAGCCGTTCACGTCGGGAAATTCCTTCAGCGCCAGGACGACGGCCTGCGCGATGAAATCCGTGACCGTGTAGGACTTGCCCGCGGCCTTCAGCTCGTTGCGGTAGGCGATGAGATCGGTCATGTCGACCGCCACCGTCACGTAGAAATGCGGCGTGTCGCGGAAGCTTTGCGTCAGTCGCTGTGCGATCACCTGGCGCATCCTGGACATCGGCTGCGGGGCCTCGTCCTCCTTCCCGCGGGTCTCCACCTTCCTACGGGTCTCCAGATAGGCCAGCACATCCTTCTCGACGATGCGCCCGCCGGGGCCGGATCCGGTGATCTTCGACGGATCGACGCCGTGGTCGCGCGCAAAGGCGGCTGCACGCGGACTGATCTTGAAAGGCATGGACGCCTGACCGGGAGCCGCGGCCGGAGCTTCCGCCGGGGGCTTGTCCGCGGCCGCAACGGCCGGCCCGCCGGTCGGCCCGGCTTCCGGCGCCGCCGGAGCAGCCGGCGTCGCGGCCGGAGCGGGAGCCGCCGCGGTCGGGATCGCCTCGCCCGGCTGGCCGAGGTACCCGACCACGCTCTGCACCGGGACCATGACTCCCGGCTGCACCGCGATCTTCAGGAGCGTTCCCTCCTCGAAACTCTCCATCTCCATGACCGATTTGTCAGTCTCGACGGTGAACAAGACGTCCCCTTTGGAAATCTTGTCCCCTTCCTTCTTCAGCCATTCGACAATGGAAGCTTCTTCGGTCATCTGACCGAATTTGGGCATGATAATGGGTGTGGCCATGGCGGGAAGGAATTAGAGGATGGAGTTGGCGGCGGCGACCACGTCGGCGACGTTGGGCAGGAAGGCGGCCTCGAGGATGTGCGACTGCGGGGCGATGCCGTTCTTGGCGCCGACGCGCTTGACGGGGGCTTCAAGATAATCAAACGCCACGTCCTGGAGGGTCGAGGCGATTTCGCCGGTGTAGCTGCCGATGTGGATGGCCTGGCTGGCGACCACGCAACGGCCGGTCTTCTGGACCGAGCGGACGATCGTGTCCAGATCGAGCGGCACGAGACTGCGCAGGTCGATGACCTCCGCGCTCACGCCGCGCTCGGCCTTCAACTGGTCCGCGGCCTTCAGGCAATCGTGCACGAGCGGTCCCCAGGCCACCAGCGTGATGTCCTGGCCCTCGCGCAGCACGTTGGCCACGCCGAGCGGGACGATGTAGTCGCCCTCCGGCACCGGGCCCTTCATGCCGTACAGCGCCTGCGACTCGACGAACAGGACCGGGTTGTTGTCGCGGATCGCCGCCTTGAGCATGCCCTTCGCATCGCGGGGCGACGAGGGATACACGACGTACAGTCCGGGGATGTGGCAGAACATCGATTCCAGCGTCTGCGAGTGCTGCCCGCCGTAGCCCTTGCCGGCGCCGGCCGAGGCGCGGATCACGAGCGGGACCTCCGTCTGGGCGCCGCTCATGTAGTGCCACTTGGCGGCCTGGTTGCTGATCTGGTCGGAAGACATCAGCGCGAAGTCGAAGTACATCAACTCGACCACCGGGCGCAGGCCGTTCATGGCCGCGCCGCCGGCGGTGCCGCAGATGCACGCCTCGCTGATCGGGGTGTTGAAGACGCGGTCGCGCCCGAACGCCTCGAGCAGGCCCTTGGTGACCTTGAAGGCGCCGCCGTAGTCGGCGACGTCCTCGCCGTAGAAGACCACCCGCTTGTCGCGCGCCATCTCCTGGACGAGCGCTTCCTTGAGCGCGTCCTTGTAGGTCAGTTCACCGTTGGCGCCGCGCTTGATTTCAGGCAGCGGGCCGACGAGATCGACCTTGGCAAATTCGGCCGGGACCGTCTCGCACTTCGTGTCGGTGTACATGAACGTCAGCACGTCCTTGGCCGCCGGGTCGGCGGCGGCGGCGGCGCGCTTGGCGGCGCGGGCGTTGCGGTCGACCACCCGGCGCTCCACGGCGGCGATCCCCGCGACATCGAGCACCTTGGCGGCCAGCAACGCGTTCTTGTAGGTCGCGATCGGGTCGATCGCCTTCCAGGCCGCCTCCTCCTCCTTCGTCCGGTACTCCACGCGCGGATCGCTGAGGGAGTGGCCCCAGTAGCGGTAGCAGTCCACGTCGAGCAGGACCGGCCCCTTGCCTTCCCGGCAAAGCTGGCTCGCCCGCCGCACCGCGTCGCGAACGGCGAGGACGTTCATGCCGTTGACGACCTCGGCATGCAGGTTGTTCTCGGCGAAGCCGGCGGCCCGGCGCGCGATGCGATCCACCCCCATGACCTCGTCATCGGTGCGGTGGGTCATGCCGTAGTGGTTGTTGCAGACCAGGAAGATGATTGGCAGCCCGAAGCGGTGCTCGCCCGCGTAGTGGTTGCTGAACTGGGCCTGCGACGCAAAGTTCAGCGACTCCAGCACGACGCCGTTGGCATACGCCCCGTCGCCCGCGAAACAGCAGACGACATTGCCGCGCCGCAGGTAGCGGTTGGCCAGGGCCGCGCCGGTCGCGATCGGCACCCCGCCGCCGACGATCGCGTTGGCGCCGAGGTGGCCGACGGTGAAGTCCGCGATGTGCATCGAGCCGCCCCGCCCGCGGCAGTAGCCGTCCTCCTTGCCGAACAGCTCGCAGATCGTGCGGTACACGTGCTCCTCCAGCGCCGCCTCGACCAGCTCGGCATGCTGGCCGGACCGGCATTGCGGCACGCGCTTCCGCAGCTGCGCGTCCGTCATCTCGCGGATGGCCACGGTGCCCTTGGCCAGGCTCTCGCCATGGCCGCGGTGCGTGCTGGTGATGTTGTCGGCGAGCCCGAGGACGGAGCAGGCCCCCGCCGCCGTGCCCTCCTGGCCGACCGAGACGTGCGTCGGCCCGCGGTAGTTGAAGTCGCGGATCGGCTCGTACGCGCCCGACCGGAGCTTGACGATCATCTCCTCCATTTCCCGGATGATCAGCATGTCCTCCAAGAGGGCGGTCGCCTCGGCGGGCGTGATTGTCTTGGCCTTCAACTCGGCGGCGAGATCGCCCGTGTAGCGGTAGGCGGAGATCTTGCCGCAATCGATTTCGAACGCCGTGAAATCCGGCCGCGAATTGCTCAGGTAGGTGGGTGAATCGGGGGTTGCCATAATAGGATTGATTACTGCGCTCGCACGACCTTGACGCCTTTTTGCATCAGCGCCTTGGCGAAAGTGATTTTTTGCTCGGTGATCAGGACGTCGACGTTATCCCAGCGGCCGGCGCAGGCAAATGCCACCTTGCCGGCTTTGCTGCTGTCCGCGAGGACGATGACCTTCCGCGCCCGGCCCATGATGATTTCCTTGGTGAAGGCCTCGCTCGGGTCGGTGGTGGTCAGCCCCTCCTTTGGGGCGAACCCGATCGTCCCCATGAACGCCTTGTCGACGTGCAGGTCCTCGAGCATCAGCCGCGTGAGCGGCCCGACGAATGTCTGGCTCAGGCGCCGCAACTCCCCGCCGATCATGATCAGCCGCGGCCCCCGGCCGGCCAGGGCCTGGGCCGCATGCAGCGAGTTGGTGACCACCGTCAGACTCGTCCGCTCCCGCAGCAGCCGCGCCAGTTCCAGCACCGTGCTCCCGCCATCCAGATAGATCGTGTCGCCCTCCTCCACGAACACCAGCGCCGCCTCCGCGATCCGCCGCTTCTCGCGCGCCGCCCGCGCGGTCTTGTCCTCGAAGACCGGCTCCTCCAGCCGGCCCTCCACGCTCACGGCCCCGCCGTGCACCCGCCGGATGGCCCCGTTGCGCTCCAGCTGATCGAGATCCCGCCGCACGGTCGCCAGCGAGACCTGCAGCCGGTCGGACAGGTTTTCGACGCGGATGACGCCGCTGTCACGAATCATCGCCCGCAGCTTGTCCTGCCGCTGTGGGGCCAGCGCTTTGGGGGTTCCGTTGGGCATGGTGATGATTGATTATGGTCGATTTGGAGCACAAAAAGACAAATATCAATCACAATCGATCATACAAAATCAACCCCGGAGTCGGCCGTTTTCCTCTCCCCCGGGCCGGTTGTCGTGACGCCGAGGGTGAGGCTGGCTGGTGCCCGGGGTCGACGAAACCAGGCGGAGGCCAAGCCGGGAGGGCCCTCTGTTGCGCGCAGGGCCCCCGTTTCGCCACCAAGTGCGGTGCGATGGTCCCGGCTTAAGGCGCGACCGACAGGACCAGGGCCGACGGATGCTCGTGATCGTGATAGATCACATTGGTGGCCTTGATCGCCCGCGGGTCCGGGCTCGCGATGTCGGCGCCGGTGTTCAGGTTGCGGTCGAACCGCGGGAAATTGCTGCTCGAAACCTCCACGCGCAGCTTGTGTCCCGCCAGGAACACATTGGCCGTGGATCCAAGGTCGACGGTCACCCGATAAATCTCGCCCGGCTGCATCAGCTCGGCCTGCTCGCGGGATGTCCGGTAGCGGGCCCGCAGGATGCCTTCGGAAAGGTTGCGCGCATAGCCGTCGGGGGCGACATCGATCAATTTGCCCGTGAAATCCGTGTCCACCGCCGAGGAGCTCACGTAGAGTTCCAGTGCGACCGGACCGATCACCTCCGTGTCCTGGGCGAAGGCGGGGGTCGAGTACACCAGCACATCCGGGCGCGCCTCCACGGTCCGCTGGTCGTAGGGGCCGGGGGTCGAATTGGCGCCGCCAAAAGACGGCCCGCCGTGGGTCGGAACCGGATCGGCCGGATCGTAGACATACTGGTCCGCCGGCTCAGTGGCGGGAGGGGTTGTGCTCAGCGCGCCGTCGCCCGTGAGCGCATTGGCCTTCCCCCCGGAGTGTAGAAAATAGCGGGTGACCTTCGCGTTTGCCGGCGGCCAGTCCTCCAGGTCGCGCCAGACGTTCCGGCCCATGAGGAAAACCCGTACGGGCTTCTCGCCGGCCATGCCGTTGTCAATGCCCTTCATCTGGTAGTCGTACCACCGCAGGGCCAGCTCCCCCAGGTCCACCACGACGCTCTTGCCGAAATCGATGTCGCCGATCTTCGGTCCCGCGCCCGCATGGCCGCCGACCATCATCACCAGGCGCTGGCCCTTGCGCGCGGCCTCGCTGCCGCCGTGGTTCCTGATGCCCAGGTAGCTCCGGATCGCGCCTTCTTCAAACATATCGTACCAGCCGCCAACGTGCAGGATCGGAACCTGGATCTGATTGAAGTGCTCCTCGATCACCCAGCGCTTCCAATAGTCGTCATAATCGGGGTGCTTGAGCCAATCATAGTAATAAGGGGCCACATCGGCGGCCGCCCCCTCCAAGATTGGGTAGTCAATCAGCGGACGCTTCGTGTCCCAATTGGCGGGCGGGGTTCCCTTGCCCCCGCGCTTCTCGATGGTATTGAACGCCAGCGCGGTGGACCAAGCCTGGTTCAGCAGCTGCGAAAAGGCGCCGCCCTGGTAGACCCATTGCTCGTGACAGTTGGAGGCGATCGCCACGGGCATGATGCAGACGAGGTGGGGCGGGTTGGCCATGGCCGCCATCAGCTGCGTGCCGCCGGGGTAGGAGAAGCCAAACATTCCGACCTTGCCGTTGGCGTAAGGCAGCGCGGCGGCCCATTCGACACTATCATAACCGTCGTCGGCTTCGTGCTTCAGCGGATACCACTCCCCGTCCGAGGCGACGCGGCCGCGGACGTCCTGGACAATAAAAACATAGCCTTGGGCCGCCGCCCTCTTGCCGAAAGTCTCGATCCCTTTGTCGTAGGGGGTCCGCTCGAGTATGACCGGGTATTTGCCGTCGGCCTTGGGGCGATAAACGTCGGCGCGCAGGGTGACGCCATCGCGGGTCGTCATCGCCACGTTCTTCTCGATGATGATGTCATCGGCGCATCCGGTTAACGCCCCCGCCAAGAGGCAGAGGGCAGCCAGGGACAGTTTGCCAGGCATGTGATTTCGCAGCATGTGATTACTTTCCTTTGGGGTCAGGGAATGGCTCCAAGCGGGCGACGTTGGGCAACCCGCAGACGGTTGGCGATGATCGCGTGTTCCCTCGCCGGGTTGTCAATGCTGTTTCCGTTCTCAGCAGATTACCCTGAACAGTGGCTCAGCCAAACTCATGCTCTGCGGCCAGCAGAGTAGGAGCGTTCTGCTGGCCAGCAGAATGCTCGCGAACGCAGGGGATGAATCGCCTGCAAGCAGGCTGTCTCTTACAGCTCTCACTAAACGGTCGGAGCGGTTTCGAGGGAAAATATGGTTTGTTTGCATGATTCCGACTCAGCGCGTGAAGCGGCAGACCATCGTGTGGCGGTAGACTTCACCCGGCCGCAGCACGGCGCTGGGAAAGCCGGGATGATTGGGCGCGTCCGGGAAGTTCTCGGTTTCGAGGCAGAGGCCGGCGTGCGGCCCATACTTCACCCTCCCCTTCCCGCTGTCGTCGAGGTGATTGCCGCCATAAAACTGCACGCCCGGTTGGTCGGTCAGCACTTCCATGGTCCGGCCGCCGGCGGGATCCTGCAACACGGCGGCGAGACGCACGCCCGGGCCGTCGCGCAACACCCAGCAATGGTCATAGCCGTTTCCCAGCTTGAGCGCCTCGAAGTCGGCGCCGAGCCGGGCACGAACCGGCGTGAGGACGCGGAAATCCATGGGCGTGCCGGCCACCGGCTCCTTCCGGCCGAGGGGAATCAGGCCCTGATCGGTGGGAAGATACTCATCGGCGGCGATCATGAGCCGATGATCACCGGTGCTCCGGGCGGGATCACCGGTGAGGTTCCAATAGACATGACTCACGAGGTTGACGATGGTGGGCTGGTCGGTGACGGCCTCGGCCGCCCAGATCAGTTCGTTGGCGTCCGTCAGCCAATAGGTGGCCTTGGCCTGCAGGGTGCCGGGATAGCCTTCCTCGCCGTCCCGACTGGTGTAGGCCAGCTCCACGCCGCGGGCACCGGCCCGGCGGACGGCCCGGCCCCGCCAAAGCGCCTTGTCGAAACCACGGACGCCGCCGTGAATGTGGCAGCGAACCCCCGCGCTCTCGCTGTTCAAGGCGAGCGTGTATTCCCGGCCGTCGAGCGTGAACTTCCCCCGGGCAATGCGGTTGGCGAAGCGGCCCACCGTGACGCCAAGGCAGGCGCTGTTCCGGAGCCAGCCCTCCAGCGTGTCGTAACCGAGGGTGACATCCGCCTTGACGCCCTGGCGGTCGGGCACCTCGAGACTGACCAGGGTCGCACCGTACTCGGTGATCCGGGCGACCAGACCCTGCGCATTGGCGAGGGTGAAGATTTTGACTTCACGGCCATCGGCCATTTTTCCATAGACGGCGGTTTCAAGATCGGAGGCGATCGGTCGGTGCATGCGCGAAGAACAAGCAACAAACCGCGGCCGACCCTCGGGGTCGAGCAGGTTCTCGCGTCCCTGATCCTTACGATGCGGCGGGAAGTATGCATCGAAGGTGATGCATCGCCCTCGCTGTAGCCGGCCTCGGCGAGGCCGGACTTCCGGGGTCGGCGACCCCGGCTACAACCAACGCCAGCGCAAATCGTCGTAAGGATTCAGGCGCCGCCCCGCCGCGGCGCGCCGCGGCATCTCCGCCATTGACGCAGAATTCGCCCGGCCATTACATCCTGCTTCATGCAGGAACCGCCCGCCGGCCCGCCGGCCATCAAATATAAACGCATCGTGTTGAAGCTGAGCGGCGAGGTGATCCGCGGCGGCAAATCGGGCGATCCCATCGATGCCGCCACGCTGGAGAAAATCTGCGCGCAGGTGAAGGAGGTGCATGAACTGGGCGTGCAGATCGGGCTGGTGATTGGCGGCGGCAACATCTTTCGCGGCCTCCCCGGCGAGCAACGCGGCGTCGACCGCACCACCGGCGACTACATGGGCATGCTGGCCACGGTCATCAACGGGCTCGCCCTCATGGACTGCCTCGAAAAGATGGGCGTCACGGTGCGCGTGCAAAGCGCCATCCCGATGAACGAGATCGCCGAGCCGTTCATCCTCCGCCGCGCCATCCGCCACCTTGAGAAGCGTCGCGTCGTCGTCTTTGTCGCCGGCACCGGCAACCCGTATTTCTCCACCGACACCACCGCCGCGCTCCGCGCCAGCGAGATGCACGCCGATATCATCATGAAGGCCACCAAGGTGGACGGCATCTACGACAAGGATCCCAAGAATCATGCCGACGCGGTGAAATACGACCAGATCACCTTTATCGACGCGCTCCGCCAGCGGCTCAACGTCATGGACTCGACCGCCTTCTCCCTCTGCCTCGACAACAACGTGCCCATTCTCGTGTTCAACCTGGCCGACCCGCACATCATCAAGCGGGCCGTGCTGGGCGAGAAGGTCGGCACGCTGGTCCGGGGCTGACGGATCCGCGGCCGATCCCCGGTCCGCCGCTCCCGGCTTTTGCCCTGAACCCTGAAACCAGAACCCTGAACCGAATTCCGTCCTCCCATGAATCATCCGATTCTTACCGACCTGCAGGGCCGGATGAAAAAGGCCCTTGATCACACGCTCCATGAGTTCGGTGCCATCCGCACCGGCAAAGCCTCCCCCTCGATGGTCGAAGGCGTCACGGTGGAAGCCTACGGCACCAGCATGCGCCTGAAGGATTGCGCCGCCATCACCACGCCCGATCCGCGCCTCATCCAGATCACCCCGTGGGACAAGTCGATCATCCGCAACGTCGAGAAGGCGCTGCAAACCGCCAACCTCGGCATCAATCCCATCGTCGACGGCGGGATCATCCGCATGCCGCTGCCCGAGCTGAGCCGCGAGCGCCGGCAGGAATTCGTCAAGCTCGCCCACAAGCTGGCCGAGGAGGGCCACGTGTCCCTGCGCAACAGCCGCCGCGACGCGATGGAAGCCGCCAAGAAGCAGCAGAAGGAGGGCAAGCTTTCCGAGGACGACGCCAAGCGGATCGAGAAGGAAATCCAGGTGACCACCGATCATTTCATCAAGGACATCGACACCCATCTCGCCGCCAAGGAAAAGGAGCTGACGACGATGTGAGGGGCCGGCCTTTTCCCGGTAGGAGCCTGCTTGCAGGCGACCCTACCGGTGAGCGTTCACGCATCGCCTGCAAGCAGGCTCCTACGTTCGAAGATCGTTCGTGCAACAGGGCATCTCCAGCTTACCGCCTGCCGCTGCGACGACGCGCCTCAAGCGCGTCGTCGTGAAACTGGGCACTGGCGTGCTCACCTCCGGCGTCGGGCAGCTCAACGAGCAGCGGATCGCCGCCATCTGCGCCCAGGTCTCCGGCCTGCGCCAGCAGGGCACCGAGGTCATTGTGGTGTCGTCCGGCGCGGTCGGCCTGGGCATGGGCCGGCTCGGGCTGGCGAAGCGTCCGCGGGACCTGGCAAAAAAGCAGGCCTGCGCCGCCATCGGCCAGAGCCTGCTCATGCAGACGTGGCAGCGCGGTTTCGACCCGCACCGCCTGACGGTCGCCCAGGTGCTGCTGACCCATGACGACCTCCGCCTGCGCAGCCGCTACCTCGCCGTCAAGGCCACGCTCGGGCAGCTGCTCGCCGCCGGGGTCGTGCCGGTGATCAACGAGAACGACACCGTCAGCGCCGCCGAGATCAAGTTCGGCGACAACGACACGCTCTCGGCGATGGTGGCGAGTCTCGCCCAGGCGCAGTATCTCGTCATCCTTTCCCAGGCGCCCGGCCTGATCGACCTCAAGGGCACCGGCCAGGTGGTGCCGGTGGTGGAAAAAATCACGCCCGAGATCGAGGCCATGGCCGGCGGCACGAAGAGCGAGACGGCGGTCGGCGGCATGGCCAGCAAGGTGGCGGCCGCCAAGCTCGCCACCAAGTCCGGCTGCGGCGTCTTCATCGCCAGCGGCGCCGAGCCCGATGTGCTGCCCCGGCTTTTCCGCGGGGACGCCCCCGGCACCTTCTTCGTGCCGAGCGGCCTGCCGATGGAGGCCCGGAAACGCTGGCTTGCCTATTTCCAGCGGCCGCTCGGCACCATCGTGGTCAACACCGGCGCCGCCCGGGCCCTGCGCGAGGGGGGCAAAAGCCTGCTCGCGGCCGGCGTGGTCTGCGCCCAGGGCGTGTTCGCCGCGGGCGACGTGGTCAATCTGGCGCTGGAGGATGGAACCGCGACGCCCTCGTCGCGCGCTCCTTTTGCCCGCGGCCTGACTGCCTACGCCAGCGACGATATTCCCGCTCTCGCTGGCAAACAAAGCGCCGAACTCCGCACGCTCCACCCCGGCCGCAAGCACCTCGAGGTCGTCCACCGCGACAACCTCGTGCTGCTGTGAATCCGCGGTGCGGATTCATTAAGGTTTTTTGCGCAGCAAAAACCTACCCGCTGCCGATCGGGCTCTTTGTCCCGGTGAAGGGTGGCACCTCACGCACGCGGCTCACGGCGGTCTCCAGATCGCGCTTCACGTCGTCCGGCAACGTGGCGAGGTCGCCGCCTTTGAAGTAGGTCAACGTCTTGAGCACGATCATCGCGTTGGTCGCGAGCGGATGCAGTGCCTCCAGATGGCTTAACCCGTCGGCCAGGCTGAGGCCGGCGCGGAGCAGGGCGCACACATCCAGGTAATCCTTCGCCTCCACGCGCTCATGGATCACGGCCAGCTTGAGCGCCAATAGATCGGCCGCCGAGGCGATCTTCAGGCCGTTGTCTGTACATTGATCCGGCGGTTGCACCTGGCCAAACCCGATCGTGCCAAAGAAGGACAGCTTCACCGTGCCCTCCGCGCCGGAAATCTCGACACTCAGAGTATTATCCTCGCGCTGCAGAATGCGCGGTTCCGGTTTTCGCAGCCACGGTACCTGTCTCAGCAAGGCTTCGGGTTTCAGCGCCTCGGCGCTGAAAAAATCGAAATCCTCGGACGCGCGATGCCCGCAGCGCAAGGCCACCGCCGTCCCGCCGTAGAGCACGAAGGGCCCCGGCAGATCAACCAATCTCGGCCACAGGGCGCGTTGCGCGGGCGGCAGCACGTCTAATCTCGGGTGAAACATAAGGGGAATCGGGGACGATGCGCCGGGGAAGGGGCGGCGTTGGCCGGATGCCGAAAACGACATGCCAGTAATTCCAGGAGCGCTCGGTAAAGTTGCCCGGTTCGGCGGTGGCCAGCGCCTCGCGCATGACCTGTTCGCCATGGTGCTGCCGCACCCAGGCGACCATCGCGGGCGTGCCCATGTTCATCACCCGCCGTACGAGATAGTGAAAGTCCACCTGCTCCGGCGGCTTCCACCAGACCAGCGAGCGGGCGATGGCTTTTAGCTCCTCATCCACGCCTTCAGTCTAGCCGGATGCCCCGACGAGTAAACCCGTTTTCTTTTGTCTTTCCCCGGCCTGCTCCTGTCTCCTGACTCCTGTCTCCTTTCCCGATGGATTTTGTCCTCAAACCCGAGCCTGGCGCGCCGCTGGCGATTCCGCCCATTGATTTTCGCAAGGAGCTCAACGAGGAGCAGTACGCCGCCGTCACCGCACCAGATGGACCGCTGCTCGTGCTGGCTGGTGCCGGTTCGGGCAAGACTCGCACCCTCACCTACCGTGTCGCCCACCTCCTGACCCAGGGCGTGCGCCCGGGCGGGATCCTGCTCCTCACCTTCACCAACAAGGCCGCGCGGGAGATGCTCCACCGCGTGCAGGACCTGACCGGCGTCGAGGCGCACCGGTTCTGGGGCGGCACCTTCCACCATATCGGCCACAAGCTCCTGCGCACCCATGGCGAGGCCGTCGGCCTGTCGCGCTCGTTCACGATCCTTGACGCCGAGGAGGCCGAGAGCCTGCTGCGGGATGCGGTCGAGGCCAAGGACAAGGCCTTTTTCAAGGACAAGACCCACCCGCGTCCCGGCCCGTTGTTCGAGATCATCAGCTTTGCGCGCAACACGCAGCGCCCGCTGGGTGAGACCATCACGCACTTTTATCCGCAGCATGAAGCCGTGGCCGACCTGATTGGCGGCTTCGCCGCGGCTTACCGCGAACGCAAGCGCAAACAAAACGTCGTCGATTACGACGACCTGCTCGAGTCCTGGCTCGAACTGCTCCGGACCGCACCGGAGGTGGCGGCCTGGCTCCAGCAGCGTTTCCGCCACACGCTGGTCGACGAGTACCAGGACACCAACACGCTCCAGGCACAGATCGTCGACATCGTCGGCGCACATCATCGCATCATGGCCGTGGGCGACGACGCGCAGTGCATCTATTCGTGGCGCGGCGCCAACTTCGAGAACATCATGACGTTCCCGGAACGGCATCCCGGCACGCAGATCCACCGCATCGAGACCAACTACCGCTCGACGCCGTCGATCCTGGCGTTCGCCAACGGCGTGCTCGCCGCCCAGCCCAAGGGCCGTCACTTCGACAAGGAGCTGCGCCCGGCGCGCCCCGATCACGAGAAGCCATTCCTCGTGCAGGCGCTGGACACCCGCGAGCAGGCCATGTTCGTGGTGCAGCGCATCAAGGGCCTGGTCGACGAGGGCCGGCCGCTGGCCGACATTGCCGTGCTCTACCGTGCGCACTTCCAGGCGCTCGATCTCCAGCTCGAACTCTCGCGCCTCGGCGTCCCGTATGTAATCACGAGCGGCGTGCGCTTTTTCGAACAGGCGCACATCCGCGACCTCGTGGCGCTGCTGCGCTTCGTCTACAATCCGGCGGACACCATGGCCTGGCAGCGCATCGCCGTGCTGCTGCCCCGCGTCGGCGACAAGGGGGCGCAGAAGCTCCATGACGCTGCCCTCGCCCACGCCCGGGCCCACCAGCGCAACCTTGTGGATGCGCTCGCCTCCGACGACGTGAAGGCGCGGGTGCCGAAGGAATCCAAGGACGAGTGGCCGCGGCTGGTCGCCTCGCTGCAGGAGATCGCCGGCACGCTGCAGACCGAGAAGCCGTTCAAGACCGTCGAGGTCGCCATCGAAGGCTGGTACGGCGACTACCTCAAGGGCGCCTATGCCAACTACGCCTCCCGCCTTGACGACCTGAAATCGCTCATCGGCTTCGCCGCGCGCTTCGACGAGATCCAGGATCTGCTCGCGCAGATCGCCCTGCTCAACTCCGAGACGAGCGACCGGCAGGTGGATCCCGATGCCGACGCGCTCCGCCTCACCACCGTCCACCAGGCCAAGGGTCTTGAATTCGGCGTGGTGTTCATCATCGGACTGGCCGAGGGTCTGTTCCCGCTGCGCCGGGCCATCGAGGCGGACGACCTCGACGAGGAACGCCGGCTGTTTTATGTGGCGGTCACGCGCGCCAAGGACGAACTCTACCTCTGCTTTCCCAAAGTGAACGCCAAAGGCGGGCCGGCCACGCTGCTCTCGCCCAGCCGGTTTCTCGGGGAAGTGCCCGAGGAGCTCCACCAGCCGCTGCGCCTCCGCCGCAGCTGGGGCTGGTGAGATGATTTCACACGGAGTTCGCCGAGGGCGTAGAGGTCACAAAGGGCTGGGCAAGGCCACCCATGGAGGAGCAGGCTGGTCTGTTCGATCCCGCTAAGGGCACTGGCCTGTCGAGGGCAGACGATGCTGCGTTGTCTGTCTCAGTCCCGATAATGAAAGCGCAACTGGAGCAACCAGACGTTCTCTCCGCTGACTTTGTAGACCACACGGTGTTCGCCGTCGATCCGTCGCGACCAGCAGCCCTGAAAGGCGTGCTGGAGCGGCTCGGGTTTGCCGATGCCTCCGAACGGTTCTCGCGCGATCTCTTTTAGCAGCTGATTGATTCGCTTCAGTCGCCTCGGATCGGTCGCCTGCCACCACAAATAGTCCTCCCAGCCCTCCGGCGTGAAAACCAGCTTCATTCCGGGATTAGTCTTCGATCAGCTTCCGCACCTTCCCTTTTCCTTTTTCCATGGATCGGATCGAGGCCAGCAGCCGCCGCGCGTTGGCCGGGCTGCGCATGAGATAGGCCGTCTCCTCCAGCGCATTGTAGTCCTCCAGCGACAGCATCACGACCGCCTGGTCGCGGTTGCGCGTGATGACGACCGGCGCGCGGTCCTCGCACACCTGGTCCATCGTGGTGGCAAGTTTCTCCCGCGCCGCCGTGTAGGTGATCGATTTCATCCTGGACAGGATCATGTCCAGCCCATGCCATTCGTCAAGCGCCGGCAGGGGAGATTGAACCACGGACTCATGAGGGACACAGAGTCGGCAGATTTGACAGGGCGTTTAAGTTGTCTCCCTTACTGCCAACTCTTTGTTTGCCCTCCGCGGGCTCTGCGTCCTCTGTGTTGAAATCCGAACCATGGCCTCCTCCGTTGAAAACATCGTCATCATCGGCACCGGCTGTGCCGGCCTGACCGCGGCGGTCTACACCGCCCGCGCCAACCTTGCTCCGCTCGTGCTCGAAGGCGCGATGCCCGGCGGCCAGCTCACCACCACGTCTGAAGTCGAGAACTTCCCCGGTTTTCCCGAGGGCGTGGATGGCTTCCAGCTGATGGACAATTTGCGCAAGCAGGCGGCAAAGTTCGGCACCCGTTTCGAGCAGGCCCGCGTCGAGTCGGTCGATTTCTCGGCGCGCCCGTTCAAGCTCCGCACCGGCGAACGCGAACTCCTCGCCAAAACCGTCATTATTGCCACCGGCGCCTCGCCGCGCCTGACCGGCGTCCCCGGGGAAAAGGAACTCTACGGCGGCAAGGGCGTGACGACCTGCGCGACGTGCGACGGCGCATTCTATCGCAACATGGATGTCGCCGTGATCGGCGGCGGCGACTCGGCCTGCGAGGAGGCGCTTTTTCTCACGCGATTCGCCCGCAGGATTTACCTCGTCCATCGTCGCGACAGCCTCCGGGCCTCGAAAATCATGGCCGGCCGCACCACGACCCATCCCAAGATCCAGATGGTCTGGGACAGCGTGCCGGTGGAAGTCCAGGGCGTGGCCGCGGGCGCGGTCAGCGGCCTGAAGGTGCGGAATGTGAAAACCGGCGTGGAACAGGTGCTGCCGGTGAAAGGCGTCTTTATGGCCATCGGGCATGTGCCTAATACCCAGCCCTTCGCGCAAGCGCTCGACGTCGACGAGAACGGCTACTTCAGGCCCGCCGCCGGTTCGCAGGTGAAGACGAAGGTGCCGGGCGTGTACGTCGCAGGCGACTGCGCCGACCACGTCTACCGCCAGGCCGTCACCGCCGCCGGCATGGGCTGTCAGGCCGCGATCGAGGCCGAGCGCTGGCTGGCCGGACACGGCGGGTGAGGTGTTGAAAGCCCGCACGGGTGATGGCCGGCAGGTTCCGTCTGCAGATGCTCGGCGGTCGGGGTGTTGTCCCCATGCATCGAGTTTGGGATGGGCAATGCCGCCCGTTCCGATTAAAATACTGCCGTTTAGCAGCAGCACAGACGCATACTCCCCGGCATGCGCGACACCCCCTCCTCCATCCCGACCAACGAGCCGGCCCGCCTCAGCGCGTTGACCCGTTATCGCATTCTCGACACGCCCCCGGAGGCGGCGTTTGACGACATCGCCCGGCTCGCGGCCCTGATCTGCCAGACGCCCATGGCTCTCATCACGCTGGTGGACAAGCACCGCCAGTGGTTCAAGGCGGCGGTTGGCATCAAAACGCGCGAGTTGCCGCGCGAATGTTCGTTCTGCGCACATGCCATCAACCGTCCCACCGAACTCATGGTGGTGCCCGATGCGACAGCCGACCCGCGCTTCTCCCAAAACCCGCTGGTCCAAGGTGCCCCGCATGTCCGCTTCTACGCCGGCGCTCCGCTGGTCACCCCCGAGGGACTCGCGCTCGGGGCGCTGTGTGTCGTCGACCGTCAGTCGCGGTCGCTGACTCCCCTCCAGCAGGAAGCCCTGCGGATGCTCGCGGGCCAGGTGATGAGCCGGCTTGAACAACGCCGCTTCCTGGCAGATCTGGCCCTTCGGCTGGAAACCGCCCAGCATCTCGCCCACGTCGGCGACTGGCAATACGATGTCGCCTCCGGCCGCCATGACTGGTCGGGCGAGATCTTCCGGATTCTCGGCGTGGCGCGGAAGACGTTCGCCCCCCACCTCATCGGCGCGCTCGCCTGCGTACACCCGGAAGACCGCCGGCGGATGCACAAGTTTGAAAACGCGCTCCGAACGAGCACCACCGCGATGGAGATCGAACACCGCATCGTCCGCCCGGACGGTCAGGTCCGGCATGTGCGCACCCGCGCCGTGGTGACACGCGGTGCAGACGGCCAGCCCCAGCGGTTCACCGGCACATTGCAGGACATCACCGAATCGAAGCTCGCCGGGGAGGCGTTGCACCAAAGCGAACAGCGCTACCAGCTCGTCTCCCGCGCCACCAGCGACGTGCTCTGGGACTGGAATTTGACCACCAACACCCTCTGGCGGAGCGAGGGTTTCGGAGCGCTCTTCGGCTTCGCCCCGGACGAGATCGAGCCTGGCGTGGAATGGCTGAGCACACGCCTCCATCCCGAGGATCGCGATCGTGTCATCAACGGCCTCCATCAAGCCATTGACTCGGGCCGGGAGATGTGGGCCGACGAATATCGTTTCAAGCGCAAGGACAACGCCTACGCCTACGTCCGCGATCGCGGCTACATCCTCCGCAACCCGGCCGGCAAGGGCATCCGCATGGTCGGCGGCATGACCGATCTCACCGAGCGAAAGAAGATCGAGGCCCAATTCCTCCGCGCCCAGCGCATGGAGAGCATCGGCACGCTCGCGGGCGGCATCGCGCACGATTTGAACAACGTGCTGGCGCCCATCCTTCTGTCGATCGACCTGCTCAAGCTCGATGCCGACGACGACCGCCTGAAGATACTCGACACCATCCGGGCGAGTGCGCAACGGGGCTCAAACCTCGTGCGCCAGGTGCTCGCCTTCGCCCGGGGTTTTGAGGGTCAGCGCGCGGCCATCGATCTGCGGCACCTTGTCGACGACCTCGCGCGCATCATCACCGAAACCTTCCCTCCCAAGATCAACCTCGTCAATGCCATCCCCTCAGACCTTTGGGCCGTCATCGGCGACAGCACCCAGTTGCAGCAACTGTTGCTAAATCTCGCCGTCAATGCGCGTGATGCCATGCCCGAGGGCGGGACGCTCACCTTTGCCGCGGACAATCTGGAGGTCGACGCCCAGCACGCCGGCACCAGCCCGGAAGCCAAACCGGGTCCTTACGTGGTCCTCGCCATCACGGATACCGGCACGGGCATGCCGCCGGAAATCCGCGACCGGATTTTCGAGCCGTTTTTCACCACCAAGGAGGTCGGCAGGGGCACCGGCCTCGGACTTTCCACCGTGCATGCCATCGTGAAAAGTCACGGCGGCTTTTTGAATGTCAACAGCGAGGTGGGACACGGCACCACCTTCAAGATTTTCCTGCCCGCCGACCCCGCCCAAACGCCCGACGCGGACCGGGACACCCCGATCGAGACACCCCGGGGCCGCGGCGAACTCGTGCTGGTCGTGGACGACGAAGCATCGATCCGCAGCATCACCCGGCAGACCCTCGAAGCCTTCGGGTATCGTGTCCTCACCGCCGACGACGGCGCCCAGGCCGTGGCGGTATTTGCCCAGCACCGGGAGAACGTTGCGCTGGTCTTGATCGACATGGCCATGCCCGTGATGGACGGTCCGACCGCGATCCACGCATTGCTGCGCATCCAGCCTGACCTCCGGATCATCGCCGCCAGCGGGCTCTCCTCCAATGTCAGCGTCGGCAAGGCCGCCGTGGCCGGCGTGAAAGATTTTCTGCCCAAACCCTATTCTGCAGAGACCATGCTCCAATTGCTCCGGGAAGTGCTTGACCGGCCCGCGACCCCGGCCGCGCGTTGACTCGATAAACCGAAACTGCGCAGCCGACACCGCTAAATCAGCTCTGCGCTCGCCTTGGCTTCTTTTGAAAAGTCAGGGCATTGATAATAGGCTATACTCGGTATAGCCTGATTCTGGAATAAATTTACTATGCAAAATATTGATCATCAATATATTACTATTATCATTGGAATAATTCCTATTCTCACTTGCTATTTGGAACGATTCTAATTCTCTTTACGCCATGACGATGATCGCTGATACACAAAACCCCTCATTGGCGCAGAGGATCACCGACCGCGGACTCCGCCCCACCCCGCAACGTGAAGTAGTTTATCAGGTCATCCTGGCCAAGCGCGATCATCCGACGGCGGAGGAGGTTTTCGCCCGCGTGAAGATTCTGATGTCCACCATCTCCCTGGCCACCGTCTACAATTGCCTCGAGGCCCTCGTCCAGTACGGCCTCATCAAGCAGGTCAACTTCGTGCGGGAACCCACGCGCTATTGTCCCAACCTCCACGAACATGCTCATTTCCACGATGAGGCCTCCGGCAAGATCCACGATATCGACATCCCGGCGGATCTCATGGCCCGTCTGCGTTCCCTGCTCCCTGCCGGCTATGCCGCCGTGAGCGTCGACCTCAGCTTCCGCGGCTCAGTGCGTTCAGCTCCCGCCCCGGCTGCTCACAACAACTGACGTTTTCTGCCCGTCTGCAACTGATCCAATTTTCATGAGTCAACTCGTCATCCAAGACCTCTGCGTTTCCATCGGCGAAAAACCCGTCGTCAAGGGCCTTTCGTTGACCGTCAATCAGGGCGAGGTCCATGCCGTCATGGGCCCCAATGGCACGGGCAAGTCCACCTTGGCCAAGGCCATCGCCGGCCATCCCGACTACTCCATCACCCAGGGCGACGTCCTTCTCGATGGCCGTTCGCTTCTTGCCATGGAGCCCGATGAGCGCGCCCGCGCCGGCCTCTTCCTCGCCTTTCAATACCCGAGCGAGGTTCCCGGCGTGACCATCGCCAACTTCATCCGTGCCGCCCTGCAGGCCCGCCGGGGGGAAAGCGCGGAACTGGATGCCACCGGTTACTACAAGCAACTCTACGAAAAGATGGACCTGCTGAAGATCGACCGGAAGTTCACCTCCCGCCCGGTCAACGAGGGGTTTTCCGGCGGCGAAAAGAAACGCTGCGAAATCCTCCAGCTGGCCATGCTCGACCCGAAGTTCGCCCTGATGGACGAGACCGACTCCGGTCTCGACATCGATGCGCTCCGGGTGGTCGCCGATGGCATCAACAAACTCCGCACCGGCCAGCTCGGCATCCTGCTCATCACCCATTACCAGCGCCTCCTCAATTACATCGTGCCCGACTTCGTCCACGTCATGTACGACGGGCGCATCGTCCGCAGCGGTGACAAGGATCTCGCCCTTGAGCTCGAAGCCAAGGGCTACGCCTGGGTGAAGAAGGAATTCGCTTACGCGAATTCCTAATTAAGGATTCGCCGCAACCTCGAAAACCACATCGCCCCATGATCTCGCCCAATAGTCCCGACATGCTCATCGCTCCAGTCGATGAAGCGGCGACGAATCCTGTCGCGGGCATCGACCAGTCCGTCGGCGACTTCACCTACGACGTCAAATACGACTTCGACGCCGGCTCGGGCCTCTCCGAACGCACCGTCCGCTACATCAGCGACGTCAAGAAGGAGGCGCCGTGGATCCGCGAATTTCGCCTCAACGCGCTGAAAACCTTCCTTGCCAAGCCGCTTCCGACCCACTGGGCCACGCGGGATCTCGAAAACATCAACTTCGACAAGATCCGCTATTACCTCTCGCAGGGCACCAAGCCCAAGCGCACCTGGGACGAGGTCCCCGATGATATCAAGAAAACCTTCGAGCGTCTCGGCGTCCCCGAGCAGGAGCGCAAGTTCCTGGCCGGCGTCGAGGCCCAGTTCGACAGCGAGGCCGCCTACTCCAACATCAAGGAGGTCGTCTCCAAGCAGGGCGTCATCTTTGTCAACTCCTCCGAGGCCCTGCGCACCCATCCGGAGATCTTCCGCCGGTGGTTCGGCAAGGTCATCCCGACCGGCGACAACAAATTCTCCGCGCTCAACAGCGCCGTCTTCTCCGGCGGCTCCTTCATCTATGTGCCGCCCGGGGTCAAGGTCGCCCATCCGCTTCAGGCCTACTTTCGCATCAACGCCGAGAACTTCGGCCAGTTCGAGCGCACGCTCATCATCGTCGACGAGGGCAGCGAGCTCACCTACATGGAGGGCTGCACCGCGCCGAAATTCTCCACCTCCACGCTGCACAGCGCCGTGGTCGAGCTTGTCGCGCTCAAGGGCGCCAAGATCCAGTACATCACCGTCCAGAACTGGGCGCCCAACGTCTACAACCTCGTCACCAAGCGCGGCCTCGCCCACGAGGAGGCCGAGATCAAGTGGATCGACTGCAACATCGGCAGCCGCCTGACCATGAAGTATCCCGGCGTCGTGCTCAAGGGCCGCAAGTCCCGCGGCGAGGTCATCTCCATCGCCCTCGCCAACGACGGCCAGCATCAGGACACCGGGGCCAAGATGGTCCACGCCGCCGACGAGACCACCTCCTCCATCGTGGCGAAATCCATCTCCGTCGGCCAGGGCCGCAGCACCTACCGCGGACTGGTCCATATTCCCCGCCACCTCAAGGGCTGCAAAAACAACACCGAGTGTGACGCGCTGCTCATCAACACCAACTCGCGCACCGACACCTACCCGGCCATCACCGTTCGCGGCCAGCAGCACGCCGTGCAGCACGAGGCCAGCGTGTCGAAGGTCAGCGAGGAGATGATCTTCTACATGCAGTCGCGCGGCCTCACCGAGGCGCAGGCCATGAGCCTGGCCGTCAACGGCTTCGTCAATGACCTCGTCCGCCAGTTCCCGATGGAATACTCCGTCGAGCTCAAACGCCTCATCGACCTCGAAATGGAGGGCTCCGTCGGCTGATTTCGCATCGCCCACAGAGGCACAGAGCCCACGGAGAGGCAGATCTCCCGCTCAGTGAGCCCCCGGTGCCCCGTGGTTCAAGATCACCCAATTGCACATGTCAGCGATCCCAGCAGCGATTCCCCTTCTTCCCACCGGCGGTTTTACGCCCGCCGTGTTCGCCGCCCACCTCGCCGGTCTCGACCACCTCCCCGCGTGGTGGCTCGACCGGAAGCGCGAGGCGTGGAACCGCTTCGTGGCGTTGCCGTTGCCGCAGCGCACCGATGAGCTCTGGCGCTTCAGCACGGTCGCCGGACTCAAGCTTGACGCCTATGCGCTGCCCGGAGCGGCGGCCGCGAACAGAGTGCGGACCGCGGATCTCGGATTTTCTTCCACGGCGTCGCTGACGTTTGCCAACAACCGGGCTATTTCTGCCGTGGCCCTGCCGGCCGACCTGCAAAAAAAGGGAGTCATCTTCGAACCGCTGGAAGAAGTCCTCACGCAGCACCCGGATCTGTTCCGGCAGCACTTCATGGCGCAACCGGTCAACCTCGGCTCGGAAAAGTTTGCCGCGCTCAACGCCGCCCTGACCACGAGCGGTGCCTTTCTGTTCGTGCCGAAGGGGGTTGAGATCGCCGCCCCGCTTCAGGTCACCCACGTCATGGCGGAAGCTGGCGCCGCGGTTTTTCCCCACACCATCGTGGTCCTCGAAGACAACGCCAAGGCGACGCTGGTGGAGCACTTCGTGGGCCTGGAGGCGCCGCCAGTCGAGGGTCGAAGGTCGAAGGTCGAGCGCCTGCCGGCTCCCGCCTCCGGCCTCCCGCCTCCGGCCTCCGGTTGCTTTGCCGCCGGCGTCAACGATCTCTTCGCCGGCCCGGGCGCCCAGCTGACCTACGTCGGCATCCAGCGCTGGTCGCCGAACACGCTCGCCTTCCAGTTGAATTCCACGGTGGCGCAGCGCGACGCCCGCGTGCTCTCGCTCAACCTCCATCTCGGCGGCCGTCAGGCGCGCCACGAGTCGCACAGCCGCCTGCAGGGCCCCGGCAGCCACAGCGAGATGCTCGCTCTCACGGTCGCCCAAGGCGCGCAGGAGTTCGACCAGCGCACCCTCCAGAGCCACCAGGCGCCGAACACCAGCTCGAACCTCCTCTACAAGAACGCCCTGCTCGACCGGGCGCGCACCATCTTCTCCGGCCTGATCGTCGTCGACCCCGACGCGCAGAAGACCGATGCCTACCAGGGCAACCGCAACCTGCTGCTCAGCGACGAGGCCGAGGCCAACTCGCTGCCCGGGCTCGAGATCCAGGCCAACGACGTGCGCTGCACGCACGGCGCCACCTCCGGCCACGTGGACGAGGAGCAGATGTTCTACCTGAAGTCCCGCGGCATCCCGGCGCCGGCCGCGCGCGAACTGCTCGTCTTCGGCTTCTTCGAGGAGGTGCTCAACAAGCTGGAGAACGAGGAACTCCATGCCGCCTTGCGGACGCTCATCCAGGCGCAATTCAAGAAGTAATCCGACGTCATCATGAAGGACCCTGGGTAGGGCGCGACCGCTGGGCGCGCCGCCATCTCAAATACGCAGACGTTATCTCCTCCGCGTCCTCTGCCTCTTCCTGTAAAATCAAACCATGACCAAGGAGCGCACCCTCAGCCGCGATGTCGCCGCCACCCAGATTCCCAGCGGCGACCGCATCACCCTCGCCGCCGGCGCCAGGATCCACATCACCCAGACCCTTGGCGGCAGTTACACGGTCATGACCGACATCGGCCTCGCCCGCATCGACGGGGCCGACGCCGACGCGCTCGGGGAAAAGGCCGCTGATCAAGCGCCGTCGGCCGCCCCGGCGGCCGACGGCGCCCCCGACCCCGAGGCGATCTGGGACCAGCTCAAGAAAGTCTACGATCCCGAGATCCCGGTGAACATCGTCGATCTCGGCCTGGTGTATTCGATGGACGTCGAAAAACTCGATCCGGGCTACCGCGTGAACATCTCGATGACGCTGACCGCGCCCGGATGCGGCATGGGACCGGCCATCGCCGAGGATGCCCGGGGCAAAGTCATGCTGGTGCCCGGGGTGAGCGCCGCCGACGTGCGCCTGGTCTGGGAACCGCCGTGGAACCAGTCGATGATCAGCGAGGAAGGCAAGATGCGTCTGGGCCTCGTCTGACGACGAGACGAGAGGCGCGATTGACCGCCTCCGGATCAAACTCCTCCGGATCGTAGTCGCCCACTCATTCGCGAAACTCGCGGTCCTCGTCGATGGCGGCCTTTTTCAGCACGCGCAGCACGTTGGCGTAACCGCGCCGGCGAAGATTGCACAACTTTCCTGAGTACTCGCAGCCCGCGCCGCGGCAGCTGAGGAGGAGCACGCAGGAAGCAGGGACGGGGCGGTGGTCCGCCCTCGCCCACAGTTCTCATTTCAACGGCCAGCCGCCGGCGGTCGCGATGGCGGCGTCGATGTCGCGCATGAGCCGCGTGGTCTCGGCGAGCGCGGCGACGATCTGCGGATAGAGCCGGCGCTCGTCGATGGAAAGCTGCCGGCCGCGGCGATCCTTCAGCCACTTCTCACAGACCTGATAGCCGCCGATGCGGAAGGCCCACGCCTCAGGCGTCACCCCTTCAAACCACTGCTCGGCGTTGATCCGCATCCGGCCCGGCTCGCTTCCGCGCGGCGGGAGATAGGTGACTTCCTGCACTTCGTCGCTGCCCTTATTGGGATAACTGACATGCAGCGCGCCCTTCGCCTTGAGAAGGTGAAGATCGACGAGGTCTTTGCCGAAACCACAGAGCTGGCGGAAGAGCTTTGCGTTGCTGGTCAGCGGTAGGCGCGGGTAATCGGTGCGAAGAAACTCCGCGTAGCGCACGCGGTAGCCCGGGGCGTGAAAGACCGAGTAGGCGTAGTGCAGCACGTCTTCGGGGCCGAAGGTCCTTCTCCGGTCGCCGCCGCCGGCCGGGACAAACTTCAATTCCAGCCGGGTGGAGAACTCTTCAACAAATTTCGGCGCGAGGTTCGGTTTGGGGCCATCGTCTTCCTCGACGATGAGCTCGTCGGGCTTCTTCTCCTCGGGATAAAGATAGAGCGGGAGGCAACTCGCGTTGTCGAAAGGCGAGACCGCATCCTTGTCGATCAGCGTGTTGGCAACGAAGAAGCTGTCGACGTTGCCGCGCCGGGCGTTGCGGATGGTCAGCAGCGCAATGTTGTGCGCCGCGAGCATATGGCGCGAAAGTGAGTGGCGCGGGCGGCCCATCAATCCGAGCGCGTTTCCGGTATAGAACGTCCAACGCAAGTCGAAAGGCCGATAGAGAACACGCGCAAATTGACCTTTGGATTTTGCGAGATCGGCCTTCGCCCACTTCACCGACCACGCATCGCCATCGGGCGGCAAATCGTAACGAGCAATGATTTCCACCGCCGGGTGCTCGCGCACGAACTTCACCGTGGCACGCGCTGTGTCCTCACTGAAATGGTAGAGCAACGAATCGCGCTTGGTTTGGATGCCGGTGTTCCGCTCGGGGAAAATGTCCGCGAGGCTCCAGCAGGCCTTGTATTCCTCCTCATGAGCGCCGTCCTTCGGCACGAACCAGAAATTGGGCGCCCGGGGCCGGAGCCGTTTCCACTTGGTGTTCGCGAGATCGTGGCCGTCGAGCCAGGCGTATTTGTCCTTCCGCCGTCCCCAGAGGTCGTGGTGATAAAGCGCGGCCAGCGCCCCGGACTGCCGGGGCTTCTTCGGGTCGGCGGGGAGCTTCACGAACAGCGCCAGTGCGACGCCGACGGTGATGTCGAAGACGTTCTCGTCCTTCGAGCCGTCGGGGGCGGTCTCCTGCTTTTTCAGGCTGCCGTGGAGGTTGACGATGTGGATTTCGTCGAACGCCTGCAGCAGGGCCTCGCGCATGCGGCGGTGCGTCAGGCCGTCGAGATAGACGTTGTTGGTGATGTAGGCGACGATCCCGGCGCCGGTCTGCTCAATGCGCCACTGCGCCCAGCGGATGAACTTGATGAAGTCGTCGTCGAGGTTGAGCTTCTTCTCCTTGAGCCCGCGTTTGTAATCGTCGAGTAGCCCGCGAATCCACTCGCCGCGGTTGAGCCGCCCGAAGTTGGAGTACGGAGGGTTGCCCAGCACGACCAGGACGGGGAGCTTGGCTTTGACGGCGGCGGCCGCCTCGGCCTCGCGGCTGATGGACTCGGCCGGGCCGATGAGCTGCTGGAGCTTGTGGCCGGCGTCGTCGAGCGTGTTGGTGAGGTAGATGTTGAGCCGCTCGCCGGGCTGGAACTCGTAGGTCCACTGATCGCGCCAGAGTTGATCAAGGTCGCGCGCGGCCAGCTCGAGCCCGAGCTTGAAATGGGCGACGGCGTAGGGCGCCATCAGCAGCTCGAACCCGAAGAGGCGCGGCAGCAGATCGCGCTGCACATAACCCGGCCACTGGCCGGCATCGTTGCGGGCGATGAACTGGTCGCGGATCAAACGGATGACGGCGTAGAGAAAGGTGGCCGTGCCGGCGGCCGGATCGAGCAGGAGCACGCGGTGTGGCGCATCCTTGTCGGCCGACACCCGCGAGGCGTCGGCCACGCCCTCCTTGAGGGCGAAGCGGTCCTTCAGCAGCCGGTCGACCGAGCGGACGAGCCAGCCGACCACCGGCTCGGGCGTGTAGTAGACGCCACGCATCTCCTTCAGCTTCGGGTCGTACGCGCCGAGGAAGGTCTCGTAGAAATGCAGCATGGGATCGGCGCGACCGCCCCGGCGGCCGAAGTTCTCCAGCAGCGCGTAGATGTCGGTGAGATCGAGCGTCTGCACGAGGTCGGCGACAAAAGGAGAAAAAGGCTCCTCGCTCATCCGCGGGCCGGTGATGAGGTAGAAGAAATCGTGGAGGAAGGGATTGGTGCGCGGGATGCGCTTCTGCGCCTCCGCCATGTCGAAGCTGTTGCCGCCGCCCATGATGCGCGCGGAGAAAAGGCCGTAGGCGAGCGTCTGCGCAAACATGTCGGCGAAGTCGGCAGGCTGGAGATCGGGCAGCAATGTTTGCTCAAAGGCCTTGTGCCAGCTCCGGAGCAAGGGAGACGCCCGGCCTGATTCGAATTCGTCGACAATCAAGTCGCGAACCAGGTGGGTAATGCGCGCCATCCGGCGGGCGAGTTCCTCCGGGTGGTTGATTCCCTGCGGGGCATGGCCGACAAAGTCGCTCAGCAGCGCGAGGGCGGTGGAATGGTCGGCGGAATCGACGGCCAGTTTTCCCGAGGCGAGCAGCCGCGCGAGGCGGGCGGTGGCGCGTTTCTCACCGTCGACATACCAGCGCAGCTCGAGGTAGTCGGTGAGCAGGAGATTGGACAGTGACCGGCGGTAGCGCCTGAGCTGCTCGGACTGCTCGGCCTCGTCGAGCGAGACGCCGATGTCCTTGGCTTCGATATAGCCAAGGGTCAGATCGGCCTTGAACGTAGTGACGATGAAGTCGGGCGCGCCGGCCGCGGAGCGCTTGGGCTCGTTGGTCGTCAACGCCTTTGGCGCCACGTCGAGCATTAGCCCGATGAAAAACGGCCGATAGGTGTGCTCAGTGGCATCGCCGCGCAGCCGGGCGCGTTCGACCTCGCGCAAGTAGGCATCGATCGCAGCCGTTGGGTTGGTCGGCATAGGAGGTGGTACCTCCTTTGTAGGTCTTGGAATCTTCAAAGCAACTCCTAGTTCGATCACGGCAGGCCAGGGACTTGAATTTCCCGCTTCGGCGGCCAATGTGCTTGTCCCATGCTGTTCTCCGCCGATCACTGCATCGCCATCCTCGACGCGGTCCGCAGCCGCCAGCCGCTGGTGCACAACATCACCAATTACGTGGTGATGAACAACACGGCCAACGCCCTCCTCGCGCTCGGCGCCTCGCCCGCCATGGTCCATGCGATCGAGGAGGTCGAGGAATTCGTCGCTCTCTCCCAGGCGCTGGTGATCAACATCGGCACACTCTCCAAACCCTGGATCAAGGCCATGGACAAAGCCGCCGGCGCCGCCAATGCCCGCGGGATTCCGTGGGTGCTCGATCCCGTCGGCGCCGGCGCCACGGCGCTGCGTACCGATACCTCGGCCGACCTCGCCCGGCTCCACCCCGCCTGCATCCGCGGCAACGCCAGCGAAATCATGGTGCTCGCCGGCGCCACCGCCGAGAAGACCAAGGGCGTCGACTCCTCGCACGGCTCGGCGGACGCCCTCGCCCCCGCGCGACAGCTCGCCAAAGCCACCGGCGCCATCGTGGCCGTGACCGGCGCCACCGACTACGTCACCGACGGCACCCGGCTCATCGGCCTGGCCAACGGCCATCCGCTGATGGCGAAAGTCACCGGCCTCGGCTGCACGGCCACCGCGCTGGTCGGGGCGGCGCTCGCCGTCGAGAAGGACCGTCTCGCCGCCGTCGCCGCCGGCTTGAGCTTCCTCGCCATCGCCGGGGAGATCGCCGCCGAGAAAAGTCCCGGCCCCGGCTCGCTTCAGCTCCATCTCCTCGACGCCCTGCATCTGCTCGACGCGCCGACGATCCGGCGCCGGCTCAAGGTCGTGGCATGAGCGCCCGGTTCAATCTCTCGCTTTACCTCGTCACCGACCCGGAGATGACGGCGCGCCGTGGTCTCGTGGAAACCGTGGCCGCGGCCCTCGAGGGGGGCGTAACCATGGTGCAGTTGCGCCACAAGGACGGGCCGGCCCGGGCGATGGTCGAGGCCGGCCGGGCGCTGCACGCGTTGCTCGCGCGGCGCGGGATTCCGCTCATCATCAACGATCGCGTCGACGTGGCCCATGCCGTCGGCGCCGAGGGGGTGCACGTGGGCCAGGACGACCTGCCGCCCGCCGCGGCGCGGGCCATCCTCGGACCTCGGGCCATCATCGGATTGACGGTCTCCGGCGAGCCGCAACTCGCCACCATCGACGCGTCGGTCGATTACGTGGGCCTGAGTCCGGTCTTTCCGACCGCCACCAAGACCGACACCGCGCCCGCTCTGGGCGAGGCGGAGTTCGCCGCCCTCCGCCGCCGGATCCGCCTGCCGGTCGTCGCCATCGGCGGCATCACGGCGGCCAATGCGGCGCGCGTCATCGCCGCCGGCGCCGACGGCATCGCGGTGGTGTCGGCCATCTGCGCCGCGTCCGACCCCCGCGCCGCCGCCCAAGCCCTGCGGGCCGTGGTGGACCCGGCGCTGAAAGCACGCTCCGTCTCTCACCTATCATAATCTTGCCCACGGCGACTTTTGTGCTTTCGACCGGCTGCTGCGGCACGCAATGGCTTGCCCACGCATTTGCCGGAAGCTTGACCAGCGACCCCGCGCCAAGCACGAACCGCTGCATAACGGCTGACCGCCAAGGGCCGGCTCACCCCTGTGAATGATTCGCGTGACAGATTTGGCCGATGGATCGACTGCCTGCTCGATCCGTCCCGCTCGCCGGGCGATCAGCGGCAGGCCGCGCAGGAGTGGTGTGAATGGGGTCTTGATCTGCTTGGGGTGGACGAAAACGAACTGGCGACCCGCCCGGACGCCTTCTCAGCGGACTGCAGGCTGCCGATTGGGAAAGCGATCTCGCCCCTCGGGGCGGCGCGCTGCGTGCGGGAGTACCGGCGCACGGCGGTGTTTCTCCAGGCGATGGATGCGGCGTTGCGGTGCGCGCGGAAACGGTTTCCGGGCGAACGGATTCACGTGCTTGAAGCCGGCTGCGGACCGCTGGCGCCGCTGGCCCTGCCCTTCGCATTGCGGTACCCGCCGGACGAGGTGATCTTCAGCCTGCTCGACCTGCATCCGATCGCGATCGAGGGTACGAGACGCATGGCCCGGGAGTTGGGTGTGCGCGAGTCGGTCCGGGGCTATCTGGCGGCCGACGCCACGACCATCCAGTTCTCCGAACCGGACCGGCCGCATGTGATTGCGTGCGAAGTGCTGCTCCGCGCCCTAAAATCCGAGCCCCAGGTCGCGGCGACGCGGAATCTCGCGCCGCAATTGCGCCGCGGCGGAATCTTTCTGCCCGAACGAATCGATGTGGATGCGGGCCTGTTCGACCAGGCGAAATGGACCCGCGCTCTGACCAGCCCGATGAAAGAGGGGGAGGAAGGCTTGTCCCCCATTCAGGAATTGGGCCGGGTGTTCGGCCTCGACGCGTCCGCGGTGAATGAACTGCAGCCTCGCGGTGCCGGACGTTTTGCCGCGACTGCGGTGAACGTGCCCCCCCACGACCCTGAGCGGACTCCATTGCATCTATTCACGCGCATCCGGGTCTTCGGTGATCATCGGCTCGGCGATTTCGACAGCAGCCTCAACCTCCCGGAAAGGGTGAAGTATCCCGCGGCGCTGGCGGTCAAAGGAGGACTCGTCGAGTTCTATTATGAGGTCTCGGCCGATCCGGGGCTGCGGCTTGTCGGCTTGACCGCGTCCGGGTCCAATCGCTGATCCGGGTCCAGGAACGATTTTACCACAAGGACACGAAGCGCACAGCGCGGCGGAGCCGCAACCAAAACCGTTCGCTCCGCGCTCGCACTTACTGGTTATCGCACCAGCCACTCTCAGCGCGCTCGCGGCCGCGGGAAGCTCGCTCCGAGCATCCCGATCCGCCTTCCCGTTGTGTCCTTTGTGCCTTCGTGGTGAAAGCAACTCGAACAGCGAGAAATCGGCGTTTCCCGGTCTTGACGCATTGACTCACCGTGTGCCGTATTGCAGCCGAATGAGTACCCCCGCCGACGGAGATGACGTTCCGCGGTCGTTGCACCGTGCCTTCGGACTGACGATCCGCTCATGCCTGCTGTTGCCGGAATTGCTGCCAGCCCCCGCCGGCGCCGAGCCCGAGGTGGAGATCGTCTATGGAAGCGTGCCGAAGGAACTGCCCGACGCGATCGCCCGGGGCGTGCGCTTCCAGGTGGCAGCCGACAAGCTGCTGCTCCAGGTGGATGGCATCGCGCGTTATCTGGTAAGCGATGGACGGACCATCACGATCGATCGCGATCCGGCCGCAGACGACGACGACATCAAGATCTTTCTGTTGGGCTCGGTTTTCGGCGCGTTGATGCATCAGCGGGGCGATCTCGTGCTCCACGGAAGCGCCATCGAATGGGACGGGCGGTGCGTCGTGTTCATGGGCGCCTCCGGCGTGGGCAAATCGACGCTGGCCTCCGCCCTTCGCCAGAAGGGGCATGCCATCCTGACCGACGATCTGTGTGTGGTGCGTCCGGGGGATGACGGAACGATGTACGCGCATCCTGGATTTCCCCAGACCAAGCTCTGGCTCGATTCGCTCAAGCAGCTCGATATTTCGGCCAAGGGGCTGCGACGCATTCGCACCAAGCTCGAAAAGCGGGCGGTATCGCTGGGGGATCAATTTGTGACCCGACCGTTGGCGATGAAGAAACTTTACATGCTCCGACCGCACAATCGGGAGGAATTCACTCTCACCGTGCTGCAGGGGCCGGAGAAGTTCGCGGCCCTCAAGAGAAACACCTATCGATTCGGGTTTTTGGCGGATATCGAGGGGAAGGCGGGACACTTCCAGCACGCGTTGCGGCTGGCACAACAGGTGCCGGTGGCGGCTGTGCAGCGCCCTTCCGGGAGCTTCCAGATCGGGAAGCTGGTCACGCTGATCGAAACCGATCTTGGCATATGAATGGGATTGTCTGGCTGGCGTCCTACCCGAAGTCCGGCAACACCTGGTTCCGGACGTTCCTGACCAATTTCCTGAGAAACGGCGACGCACCGGCGGACATCAATAAGCTCGAAGGCGGCCCGATCGCCAGTGCGCGGCGGCCCTTCGACGAAGCGGTGGGTTACGACTCCGGCGAGATGACGCCTGATGAAATCGACCGGTTGAGACCCGAGGTCTACCTGTATCAGGCACGCGAGGCGAAGGAAACGATGTACTGCAAGGTGCATGACGCCTACACGGTTTTGCCCGACGGACGACCACTGATTCCACCTGAGTCGACCGCCTGCGTTCTTTATTTCATTCGCAACCCGCTCGACGTGGCCGTGTCGTTCGCCCACCACAGCGGGCACGATCGCTTCGACCGGACCATCCGGCAGATGGGCACGGCAGAGCATTCGTTCTGCGCGACCGACGCGACCGAAACTAATCAACTCCGGCAGAAGCTGCTCACTTGGAGCCAGCACGTTCTGAGTTGGGTGGATGCGCCCGCCATGCGCGTGACAGTGGTGCGTTATGAGGACATGAAGCTGCGACCGGAGGACACGTTTGGCTCGGCGGTGCGGTTCGTCGGCCTGCCGGCCGATCCGGCGCGGGTGAGAAAGGCGATCGAGTTCAGCCGCTTCGAAGAGATGCGGAAACAGGAGGAGAAGGACGGCTTCGGCGAAAAGATGCCGCGCGCAAAGTCGTTTTTCCGAAAGGGCGAGATTGGCTCATGGCGCGGGTCGCTCACGCCCGGACAGGCGGCGAAGATCATCGCCGATCACGGCGACGTGATGCGGCGCTTCGGGTATCTCGACGAGAAGGGCGACCCGGTGTATTGAACGAGGAGGAAACGACAGGCCACCCAGCGCGGCACGAACGCGACCGAAGAGCGGAGGGGGAGTCTCTTTACAGGAGCAAGCGAAGGAAACGAAGTTCGATCCGGAGTAGCGAGTGCGCTCGAATAATCCCAACAACCCAAACCGTTTTACAGGAGGTAACGGAGCAAACGGAGAAAATGGAGTCGAAGACTCCGAGACGATCCATTCACCGCGGATCACACGGATGGGCACGGATGAGAACCCAGCCTGCCCGCTACTCACTACTCTGGCCGCGGTTTCCCGGTTTCAGGGTTTCCTTTCTCCCGATTTTTCCGCCCCCCTCCGTTTTCGCCTGCAAAAAAGCAGGAGGGGATGATCGTCGCGAACAGACACGATCCGTGGAGACAGTAGGACACGAATGTGCGGCGGGTGCGGAATTTTCGTGTCTTCCGGGCGCTTTCTGGTTTTTATTCATGCTATCATGAGCCCTACAGCCGAGATTCCCCCGGCTGCCACCGTGGTCCGGAGCCCTGATCAAGTGTCGGGAGATTTGGACGGCAAGGTGGTGCTGCTGAGCATCGAAAACGGCACGTACTACAACATGAACGAAGTCGGCAGCCGGATTTGGGCGCTGATCGAAAAGCCGGTGACAGTCGCCGCGCTGATCGAACAGCTCCTCGCAGAATTCGAGGTCGAGAAGTCGACGTGTGAAAAAGAGGTGGCAGATTTTCTCGGGCAACTGCAGAAGGACCATCTGCTCAAAGTGGTCGAGACCTAGAAAGCCTTTGAAGAGGCGGCGCCACAACCAATCCCGAATCATTTTACAGGAGGCAACGAAGAGAACGGAGAAAATGAGCGCAATCTGCGGCCTGCTTCGATTGGATGGCCGGCCCGTGACCGCCGAGAATCTGCGGCCGGCAATGGAGGCGGTGGCCCAGTATGGCCGGGATGGAAGCGGCGTCTGGACGCTCGGCGCAGTCGGTTTCGGACATCGACTCATGAGGTTGACGCCGGAGTCAGCGCATGAGCAGCAGCCCATAACGCGAGGTAACCTGACCCTCACGGCCGACGCGCGGATCGACAACCGCGATGAGCTTTTCGCCGAACTGTCGGTGCGGTCGGCCGAGCGGTCGTGCATGACGGATGGCGAACTGGTGCTGCTGGCTTATACCAAATGGAGAGAGGATTGCCCGAAGCACCTGATCGGCGATTACGCGTTTGCGATCTGGGACGAGCCCGCCCGGCGCCTGTTTTGCGCGCGCGACCACATCGGCGCCCGGCCGTTCTTCTACTACCATTCCCCGGCTCTATTCGCTTTCGCCACCGATATCCGCGGTGTGCTGGCCTTCCCCGGTGTGCCGGCCGAGATCGACGAAGTGGAGGTTGCGCAGATGCTGCTGTCCGAATCGCCGGGTTACCACGACAACGAGCACACGTTCTTTCGCGATGTGCGGAAGCTCACTTTCGGGCATTACTTGACGGTGGATAGCGGAACGTTGCATACGAAGCGCTACTGGCGACCAGAGGATGTTCCTCCGTTGACGCTGCCAACGACGGAAGATTACGCCCAACGCCTGCACGATCTCGTCCGGCAGGCGGTGGCCGACCGGCTGCGTACGGATAAGCCGACCGGTGCGCATCTGAGCGGCGGTCTCGACTCGTCGTCGATCGCGGTGCTCGCGGCGCAGCTGCTGCGTGAGCGCGGCGCGACGCCTCCGGCGGTGTTCTCCTGGTCCCCACCGCCGGGCCCACCGCCCTACACGGACGAGCACAAGCGGATCGAGGCGGTGTGCCGGCAGGAGGGTTTGGCGCCGATCTACAACGACCAAACCGAGGCAGAATGGAACGCCGTTCTCGACGCAGAGTCCGCCACGCGGCCGGTGTTGACCGTGGCAAACGAGCGGCACCTGCAACGCCGGGCCGAGTTGCTCGGCGTTCGCGTGATTCTGTCGGGCTGGGGCGGAGACGAGGCGGCAAGCTTCAATGGCCGGGGATTGCTCGCGGAATACGTGAGGAACTGGCGTTGGGGCGACGCGATTGCGTATCTGCGATCGCGCGGAAGCATCCGGCAGCCGCGCAGCCTGCTGAACGTTGCGCGCGTGTTCTGGCGCGACGGTGTACTTCCGCTTTTGAGCTCGGCAACCTATGAAAGATTCAACCCGTACTCTCGCGGTCCCTCCATGATTCGGGAGGATTTTCTGGAGCGAATCCGTGCGCACCTACGGCAAGTGCAAAAACCGCCGCGAGAGGTTCCGGGCGGGCGGCAATGCCAGTGGCAACTCTATTACGCGGGCCATATCACCGCCCGGATCGAATCATGGGCGGCCCTAGGCGCGGACTGCAATCTCGTCTACGGCTATCCCCTGCTCGACCGGCGGGTGCTTGAGTTCGTCTACGCCATCCCGGTGGAACTTCACGCCCGGGATGGACGAGGGCGCTACCTGTGCCGGAAAGCGATGGAGTGGGTGTTGCCGCCCGGAATAACGAACGAAGCCATGAAACAAGAAATGGTTCTGGAGGGGCAGGCTATTTCATGGCGTAATGCCCGGCTGGACCGCTGGGCCGCAGAGTTGGGCAGCAGCGCTGCCAATTGGGAAAATCCGTGGGTCGATATTGCGCGTCTGCGAGGCAATCTGACGGGTGGTTCAACGGCACGGAGAAGGCCCTACGGCAAAATTCCCCTCACATGCGCACTGACCGGCGTAAGCCTTTGGCGGCACTGGAAAAACAGCTCGACACCTTCTCGATCAGAGAGCTACGCTTACTTAAAATCAACAAACTTATGAACGACGAAAGTGTTATTACTCCTGACACCCCGTCGCCGGTCATTCGAGACCAAAGTCGTCGGCACTGGGAAACGCCTTGTTTGGAGCCGCTGGATGTTGTGGACAAAACTAATAAGGTGTCCATTTTCCCCAGTGAACTTGGCACCTACGCGGCACCATCTTGAGGTGTGCTGGGCTCGCTTGCACGGCCAATGGTCGACGCGAAGCTTGGCGTAACGAGGTGGGAAACAGATTCTGAGGGTGCACCCGGCTGCAGCCGTTGGAGGAACGTCCGCGGTGCGGATTGCTCCGCGCAGCGGCGCCCGTGATGCCATGAAAAAAAGACCGCCGCCGGTCTTGCCGGAGGCGGTCTGGGAGATCGAAGCGGCAGCCTGATGTCAGGTGCGGGACGGGAAGACGCCCTGCGTCACGATCACATAGTTGAGCGCCAGAAGCGGCTGCAGGATGCTGAACGGCAAGCTGTTGCCGGCGGGTTGGACCGTCGTGGTCGCAGTCGCGGTGGTGGTTGCCATGCCTGCGGCCATTGCGGCCGGCGTCCCTGCTCCTGAAGCAGCATAGCCTGTAATGACCTTGGGTGGCGTGTCAGTCGTCGCTACCGAGGTCAGATAGTTATTTGCCGGGCTTGGCAGCCTCGCAGTCGGCGCGCCAAGCGCGGTGATCGCGGTGGTGGCGTTCACGTTCGTGACCGCTCCGTGGATATGCGCCGGCAGCTCCTTTTGTGTCAGCGCCACTCCCTCCGCGCCAGCGATCTCGCCAATGAGGTAATTGGAGGTGCCGGGGCTCTGCCCCTGGCCGATCGCCATGCGGCCACCGAGGTTGGGCAGGCCAAACGTGCTCTGGCCGTTGCCACCGAAGGTGGTTCCGAGGAGCGAGAACAGCGCGGTGTTCTGCTGGATCGGCACGATTGCGCCGTTGCAGAGTGCGAAGCCCCGGGGGGGCCAGCTGAAACCGAAGATGGTGATTTCGCCTAAGTAATAATCCATGACAGATGTGGGTTGGGGGTTGAGTTCGGGATTTGGATTTTCGCTTGGATCATTGCCCCTCGTCCTTCAGCAAATTGAAAACGGCCTCGTAGATGACGCCGCTTCGCTTCTTCTGGATCGGGACCAGGAACAAATCGAATCCGCCCAGCGCCGGGTGGCTGAGGCGGTAAAGATGCTGGGGCAGGACGCCGCCGGCGCCGCTGAAAAAGAGGGAGAAGCAACACTGAATCTCATCGTCGATGTGCAGCTTGACTGCGGTGAGCGTGAAATCACTGGTGCCGCCGTCGTGATGCACGACAAAGGTCTCGTCGACGTGTGGACGATAGCAATCGGGCGAAGTGAAGGCGGGCGTGGTCATGCACCTTCAGAGGGATGCGGGCATAAGGGCGGCGAACCGAAGCAGAGTCGGCAGAGTAAAGGAATAATTTCGCAATTTGCACGCCAAAAAACTTTCAAAGAGCCAAATCAGATGGATTCGACTTATGCGGAACGAGGCACGAAGTGGGTTTGACAACGGCGGGGGCCGCGTTGCTCTTGGCTTCGGAAGATCGCCGTTACCCCGGGTATTCCCCCTATGAATGCTTTCATCAAGCTGCGTCCGGTCGATCCTGACGACGAGCCGTTCTTGTGCGACTTGCGCGCGCAAGTCGATTCCGAGCGCCTCGGGCTCCGCTACTGGTCTCCCGGGTCTGAGCAAATGGCCCAGGAGATCCTGGCGCTGCAGTTCAAGGCGCACAGCGCGCACTACCGGAAGGTCAAATCCAACTGGGACACGAAAGACTGCATCATCGAGTTCGACGGGCAGCGCGTGGGGCGCTTCATCGTCACCCAGGACGCGAAAGTCGTGCATCTGGCGGACATCGCCGTGCATCGCGATCATCGCGGCAAGGGGATCGGCCAGGCGGTGATCGATGCGACGAAGGCGGAGTGCGTGCAGAGCAAGCGAACCCTCCGTCTGCACGTCGATCCGCTGAACCCGGCTCTGCAGTTCTATCTGCAGCTCGGGTTTCGCGTCATCGAGCAGAAGCCGACCCACCTGCTGATGGAATGGGCGCCGCCATCGTTGCAGGGGAAGAAGCTCTATTTCCCGCCGGGGAAAGCGTAGATCTCGATCTGCGACCCGCTCAAAGGACGGCCAGCCACCGGGCGTAGTGAGGCTCCGCCCATCGCGCCACGGCGGCGAGAATGGCAGGACTGGCCTCTTTCCGCTTGGCCGCGGTGTCCGGCGTGAAACGCTGGGCCGGATTCTTCGCATCGAACGCCGCCGCCGCCTGAAGACGCGCGCGCTCGTCGCCGGTGAAGGAACACCCGGGAATCACCTCCCAGACGACTTCCGGCAACCGTTCGTAGTCGACCGGGACGAGCGCGTCGCGATGCTCCCTGGCCGCGCGAAACAGCGCTCCCAGGACCGCCGCGGCATGCTCCTCGCGCGAAAGCGCGTCGCGGATCGCGGTCGTGAGCCCGAGCTGGCCGGGAGTGACGGTGTCGCGGACGATGGCCAGGCTCGGCATCCGCATCAACGACACCAATACTTCGACGGGATCCCGAAAGACAAACAGCATCGGCACGCCCGGAAACGCCCGCTGGATCAGCGGCAGTGAGAAGACATGCCAGCAGGCCAGCTTCACGAACAGCCGTTCGCCGCCGTCCGCGGGTCTCTGACCGAGTGCGTGAACCGCGCCGCGCAGCCAGGCGATCCGATCGTCGTCGTTCACCTCCGGCACCCGCTGGTTCAGCCGCAATATCTCGTCGATGATCTGGGGCTCGGAGGCCACGAGGTTGCGGGGAAGCGCCGCCAGCATCTGCGCCAGCAATGTCGAACCACAGCGGGAGACGTGAAAAATCAACGCCGCGAGCGGCACGCCGGGTGCCACGTCGCGCAAGGCGTTCAACGGCGTGCGGGACCGGCGGGTGCGGGCATTGGCTGGGTTTCCACGGCGAAGACGGGCGAGAGTCTCCTCGAAGAATGGCTCGGTGAAGCGCGAGCCATCGGTTGCGATCCATTCAACCAGCGGTTCGCCCGCTTCGAAATCCAGCCGGAATGGAAGCGCGCCTGTCATGCGATGCCGTCGGGTTCGATCAGGGTAGTCGGAAATCCGCGGGTCAGTCCGCCGCGGCTGGCCTCGGGTCGGATGCGCCGGGAACGAGTGATGGAACGGCGCCGGCAGGCGGGCAAGCCGGGCGGAAATCCACGGGAGGCAACGACGATGGCGGCCGGGGATGCCTGAGGCGTGGTCGAAAGCCGCCTGATCCTGGCCGGAAATTCATGCACGCGAGCCGAGACTAGCATCGTTTTTCCCGCTGCCACAACCACAGAACCGGCGTGGCTGAGTGAATCGTGGTCTGGGCTTGCCCGGCTCTTTCCAGGGCCCATCTTGGCCGGAGAAATGCCCCGCATCCACCCCTGCCCTTTCGTCCATCTGGAATCCGTGTGAAACATCCCGACGCCATCGCCGCATCCGCGGTGCGGAGATTCATGGCCCGATCGCAGGCGGATCGATTGCTGCTGCTTGAAGCGCTGTGCGCCCTGGCCTGGGCCCGGGTTCTTGCCCTGTGCCTTCCCTTCCGCCGGCTGGCGGCGATGTTGGGCGACCTGGGAACCGCAGGCCCCGAGGCGGCGCCCCCCGCGCATGAGGAAACCGCCCGGAGGATCGGGTGGGCGGTGGCTGCCATGGCGCGGTATGTGCCGTGGGATGGCCGCTGCCTGACCCAGGCCATTGCCGGCTGGCGGATGCTGGCGCGACGAGGCATCGCCGGCACCGTCTACCTCGGCGTGAGTGAGGCGCCTGAGCATGGCGGAAAGATGGCTTTCCATGCCTGGCTGCGCTGCGGGTCCAGTTTTGTGACGGGAGGAGACGGACGCGCCCGCTATCAGGTTCTGGCATGTTTCTCCAGGAAGGCGGGCAACCATGATTGAACGCTCCCGGCGCGAACTCCGGCAAAAAGCCTCCATGGTTCGCAAGGGCCTCGGCCTGGTCTGGCGCTCTGCGCGGGGCTGGACCCTGGCCTGGACGATCCTGCTAGTGGCCCAGGGGGCGATACCAGCTTTGCAGATTCAGCTCACACGGACGGTGGTCAACCGCCTTTCAGGAGTATTCATGGAGGGCGGTTGGAGACACCCCGCAATCTGGATGCCCATCGGGCTCATCGCCGTGCTCTGGATCGCCGGACAATTGCTTTCCAGTCTATCCGGATGGGTCCGGCTCGCGCAGGCAGAGCGGGTTCAGGATCACGTCTATTCGCTGATCCACCGGCAGGCGCTGAACCTGGATCTGGCATTCTTCGAGAACCCCGAATCCTACGACCTGCTGCATCGGGCCCGGGTGGATGCCATCAGCCAGCCCCTCGCCCTGCTGGAAAGTCTCGGGAGTCTGGTCCAGAACGGGCTGACCCTGATCCTGGTGGCCATCCTTCTGGCCGCCTACACCCCGTGGCTGCCCGTCCTGCTCATCGCCAGCGCCCTGCCCGGGCTCTGGATCGTGGGCAAGCACGTGCTGCGCGAACACCGCTGGCGCGCGGCAAACACCAGCCAGGTCCGGCGCGCCAGTTACTTCGACTGGATGCTCACCGACCGGGGCAGCGCTGCGGAAATGCGACTCTTCGATCTGGGGCCGCATCATCGGGAAAGTTTCCAGAAGATCCGGCAACGGCTGCGCGAGGGCCGCATGAATCTGGCGCTGGCGGAGCTGAAGGCAGAACTGGCGGCAGGCCTGCTCTCCTTCTCCGGAGGATTTCTCGGCATGGGCTGGATGCTGCTGCGGCTGTGGAAAGGACTGGCCCGCCTGGGCGATCTGGTCCTCTGCTACCAGGCATTCCAGCAGGGACAACGGCTGCTGCGGACCCTCATGGAAAGCGCCGGGCAGATCTACCGCAGCACCCTGTTTCTGGAGAATCTTTTTCATTTCCTGGCCCTGCGATCGTCGCTCCCGGAAAGATCGGATCCCCTGCCCGTGCCCGATTCCAGAGGGCATGAGATCCGCTTCGAACAACTTGCGTTCACCTATCCGGGCAGCGAACGGCGCGCCCTCTCCGACTTCTCGCTCACCCTCCCAGCCCGCACCGTCACGGCCATCGTGGGCCATAACGGCGCCGGGAAGAGCACGCTCGTCAAGCTCCTGTGCCGCTTTTATGATCCCCAGCAGGGGACCATCCGCATGGACGGCATCGATCTGAAGCATCTCGCCCTGGCGGATCTGAGGAGACAGATCACGGTGCTCTTCCAGGAACCGGTGCACTACCACACCACCGCCGCCGAAAACATCGCCATGGGCGATCTCGCTTCGGCCCCGGATCTGGCGCGCATCCGGACAGCTTCGGCATCAGCGGGCGCCGACGGTCCCATCGAGCGTTTGGAGCACGGGTACGACACCGTCCTGGGCCGATGGTTCGGCGGGGCCGAGCTGAGCGTAGGCGAATGGCAACGCGTGGCTCTGGCGCGGGCTTTCCTGCGCGACGCGGCCCTGCTGGTGCTGGACGAGCCCACGAGCGCCATGGATTCCTGGGCCGAGATCGAATGGTTGCGCCGCTTTCGGGTCCTGACCGAAGGGCACACCACGCTCATGATCACCCATCGATTCACGACCGCCATGCACGCGGACAGAATCCACGTGATGGATTGCGGCAGAATCATCGAGTCGGGTTCTCACGAGGAGCTGCTGGCAGCGGGCGGGCACTACGCCCAATCCTGGAAAGCGCAGATGAGAGAGATTTCACATGCCTGAAGTCCCGCCACCTCTTCCGGAGCGTTTTCAGCTCTCGCCAGAATTTCGTCTGCTGGCGGCCTGCTCCTGGCTTCCGCCCGCCCCCTGGGATCGCGATCAGTCACGACTCATCGCCGCCCTGTGCGGAAATCCCATCAACTGGACCACGTTCCAGAATCTCATCGACCGCCACCGGGTTCCCATCCTTGTGCACGCGAACCTGGCCAAATACGGGGGTTCCAGCATTCCTGCAGAGCCTTGGAAGTCCATACAAGCACGCGCCCGGAAAGCTTCCGCGCTCTCCCTGCTCCAGGCCGCGGAGCTCGTGCGCCTTAGCCGGGTTTTTCGCGAAGCGGGAATCGACCTGCTGCCTCTGAAAGGGACGACGCTGTCTTTGCGCCTCTACGGCGAACTCACGGTCCGGAGCCTGAGGGATTTGGATCTGCTGGTTCGGACCGAGGATTTTGATCGAGCCGAGCGGCTTCTGTTCGAACAGGGCTACCGTCGCATCATCCCGGATTTCGAGCCGACGGAGCGGATGAAGACGGTGCTCCGATCCCTCACCCACCATTACAACTACGTGCATGGGAGCCGGAATACTCGGGTGGAGCTTCACTGGCGTTTCCACGATTGGAGCCAAGATCAACTGCAACAGCTCTGGATTCACAGCCGGGATCTTCAATGGCGTGGAACTGACCTCAGGCACATCGAGGATGGCATCCTTTTCCTGCTGCTCTGCGAACACGGAACCAAACACATGTGGTTCCGCATGAAATGGCTCAGCGACGTGGCCATGCTCATGATCCGCGAGGGTCCACAGACCCGCGAGGATCTGGCTGGCCTGGTGAGCGAGCGAAGACTGGAGGGCTCCGTCGCCCAGACGCTCCTCCTCGTCCACTGGCTTTACGGCATCGTCCCTCCCGAGTGGATGCGTGCATTGACGACCCAGGATGACCGGGCGGTCGACCTCGCCTCCACGGCGCTTGAAGCCATCCTCTCCCCGCGGGAAGGTCAGGATCCGAACCCAATCCGCGGACACCTCCGGATATGGAGATATCTTCGAAACCAGGGCAAAGCACCCTCCCCGGCCGCCTATCTTCGAGGAATTGCGCTAAACCCCAATGACGCCAGCCTCGTGCCCCTGCCGGATTCCCTTTTCTGGTTCTATTACGTTTTGCGTCCGATTCTGTGGATCTGGCGCCGACGCCGGTTGGGACGCTGAAGAGGCGCCACCATCATCGCAGCGGTTTTCATCCGGAGCGTCGCAAGGGACTCGTCCGGATCCGGTGTCAGAAAATCTCTGCCTCGATTTGTGATTCCACTGCTTGTGATTGCTGTCACCCCCGGGTGATGAATCACTTCATCCTCTTTCTGCTTACGCTGGAAAAGGCCGACGCGGCTGTCCCGACGACCTCCTCAATGGCAAGAATCTCACCGGACTCAAGCTGATGACAAACCCCACAGCTGACATCGCCACGGTCAGCCCCGCCGCCGCGGCGCGGGCCAGCAGAACGCCCTGCCTGTGTTGCCTGGTCAAGAGCAGCAGGGCCGACCCAGCGGTCCGTCCCTACCGGTCAGGCTATTGAGCGGGCATCATTAAGGAGCGGGGAGGACGAAGTCCGACACGCTCCTCGCCTCAATCCAGCCAGAAGCTGAAGTAAACGTAGATGCCAAGCACGAGCGCGAGCACGCCGGCCGTTCCCAGCACGTCGGGCAGGCCCCAGCTGGCGCGGTTGGCCGCCCGCTGCTCGGGCGTCGTGGAGGCAAAAGTCAGGCCCGTGATCTGCGCCGCCGAAGGCGCGGGCGTCAGCCACGAAACCGCCACCACGATGATCATGCTGATCAGCAGCAACCAGCCGGAGGCATACAGGAAGTTGTACCGGCCGAGCTGATCGAAGAATCCGCCGTCCCTCAGCGCCCCGCTGCCGGCCAGCGCCTGCACGCCGAGCTTCAGCAGGCCCAGGATGAAGCCGGTCACCAGGCCCGCCAGCGCGCCAGGCGCGTTGATGCGGGGGAAAAACAAACCCAGCAGAAACACTGCGGTGATCGGCGGCGCCAGGTAGCCCTGCACGCTTTGCAGGTACTGGTAAAGACCGCCCCCGGAAACGTATTTCATCACGGGGATCCAGATGATGCCGAGAACCACGACCCCACCGGTCGCAATGCGGCCAACCTTCACGAGCTGCCGCTCGGACCGGCCCGGTTTCAGCTTCTCGTAGATATCCACCGTGAAGAGCGTGGCGCACGAATTAAACAGCGAGGCGAGCGAACTCATGAGCGCCGAGAGCAGGCCCGCCACCACCAGCCCGCGCAGGCCGGCGGGCAGGAGCGAAGCCACCATGGTCGGGAAGACCATGTCGCCGTTCATCGAACCATCGGCCTTCAGGGGGACCGAGATCACCCCCTGCTTGTGCAAGGCAAAGCCGATCATGCCCGGCACGAGGAAAATAAAGACGGGCAGCACCTTCAAAAAGCCGCCCCAGATCGCGCCCCGCCGGGCCTGGGTGAGATTCCTGGCCGCCAGCGTCCGCTGCACGATGTACTGGTCGGTACACCAATACCAGATGCCGACGACCGGCGAGGCGATCATCACCCCCAGCCACGGGAAATCGGGATCGGAAAGCGGCCGCCACAGCGCGAAGCTGGTGGAATTATCCCGGCAGATGGTCTGCAGTTCATGCCAGCCGCCAAGCGTGGCCAGGCCGAAGACGGTGATGAAAACCGAACCCAGGATCAGCAGCCCGGTTTGAGCCACTTCGGTATAAACCACCGCGCGCAGACCGCCGAAGATGGTGTAGATGCCCGTCAGCACCACCGTCGAGACCGCCCCCACCCAGAACGCGTTCTCCGGCGAACCGAACGTGTCGGGCAGCAGCGCCTGGAACACGATGGCGCCGGCATAGACGGTCACCGATACCTTCGTGAAGACGTAGGCGACGAGCGATACGATCGAAAGCACCCAGCGGGCCTTGGCGTTGAAACGCCGCTCAAGGAACTCCGGCATCGTGAAAACCCCCGAGCGATAATAGAACGGCACAAAAACCCAGCCGAGCAGGAGCATGATCCAGGCGTGCAGCTCCCAGTGGGCCATGGCCATGCCGCTCGTCGCCCCGTTTCCGGCCAGACCGACAATGTGCTCGGACCCGATGTTCGAGGCGAGGAGGGAGCAGCCGACCACGAACCATCCGATTTCGCGCCCCGCCAGGAAGTAATCCACGGAAGTTTTCACCCGCCGTGATGACCACCAGACGATGCCAACCAGCAGAATGAAGTAACCGGTGACAATAGCCCAGTCGATGAATTGCATGAACGTCTCGGGAAGGTGGAAAACGCTTGGACCACCAGCCAAGGGGAACAGCCGGCGCCGTTGGGGGAGAGAACCTGCCAGCCGCCAGCCGCTGTTTCGAGGAATTTATTTTCCCCCGGACACAGGAAAAGCCTCGGCCCTGCCTCGGCTCCCCCGCGCCTGAAGCTCATCCCGCTCCTTGCACTCCTGCACCAGCGCGGCGTCAATGCCGCCCGGCAGGGACGCAATGCCAGCGAGAGCACGGGGGGCATGACCGTGACCGCTTTGGTGTAACGATCGTTACACCAAAGCGGTCTGGGCTTTCCCCAGCCGCGGACGATCTTGACACCGCCCTCGCCCCTCCACACGCCTTCCCTCTTTTCATTGGACAACCCTGGGTGGGCGCGCACAGTTTGCCCAGTTATGTCCGAGCAGAACTTCATTCCTGATTTCCGCAATCCGGCTCCGCCCGCCCGCCTGGACGACGATGACGATGAGCACGAAGAGGAGGTGAAAACCGCCTCGCTGCCGCAAGCCATCGGTGCGCTGATCCAGAAAAAATTCCTCGAGGCGCGGAAACTGTTCCTCTGGGGGCCCGTCACGGACGAAACCGGCAAGGACGTCTGCGAGAAGCTGCTCTATCTCGAGGCCGCCGCCCCGGGCAAGGACATCACCTTCTACATCAACACGCCCGGAGGCTCCATTACCGCGGGCATGGCGATCTACGACACCATCAAACTAATGACTTCGCCTGTCACCGTGGTCGTCACCGGCATGGCCGCATCGATGGGCTCGGTCCTGCTCTGCGCCGCCTCCAAGGGCCGGCGGCTGATCTATCCGCACGCCCGCGTCCTCATCCATCAGCCCCTGATCGCCGGACGCTTCATCGGCCCCGCCACCGACATCAATATCCAGGCGAAGGAGATGGAAAAACTGCGTGACGAACTGAACCAGATCCTGGCGACCGCGTCGGGTCAGCCGATCGAGAAGATCGCCAAGGACACTGACCGTGATTTCTATCTGAACGCGCAGGAGGCCATCGAGTACGGTCTCGCCGACCGGATTGTGGACAAGCTGTAGGACGGTCAGGCGGGCCGGTCACCTCCTCTCCGCCCGCCTCAACCCGTCCCGGCGCCTCCCGGCATCACAGTTTTCCTGTCGGCAGCAGATCGGTGCTCATCCGGGCGAGCTCGCCGGCCCAAGACGCTGCCTGGCTCCCGTCGTTCGCCGCCTGCGCCGCCGCCAGGGCCTCGCGCAGCACGATCGCACGCCAGTCCCGCCCCAGCGCGGCGTTCCGCAGGATGGCCTGGTAAAGGGATACGGCCTTTGGCGCCGCGCCACACTCCAGGAGCAGCCGGGCGGCCTGTTGAGCCAGCGGAACGTCACCGAGCCCGAATGTTTCCGGCGGGCTGACAGCGGCGAGCGTTTTCACCGCGCCGGTCTTGTCGCCGCCAGCCACGAGTTGCTGCGCCAGTCCCAGGCTCAGCACCAGCCCGGGGGATTGGCGCCAGGCTTCCTCCAGAAGCCGGCGCGCCTCCTCCGGTTTTTTCCCCAGCTCGAGCAGCCGCACCTTGCGCAACACGACGTAGGGCGCCAGCGCCGGGGACAGCGAGGCCAGTCTGGCGAGCTGCTCGTCGAGCGAGATCGCAAACGGCCGGTACATCGGATCGCCGATGACGACCGACTGCCAGCTCAGCGCCGGCTGGGCGTAATAGGCCGCGTCTCCCAGCGTCCGGCCGGCGGCCAGGGCCCGCAGCAACAGATGCGGCTCGATCGTGAGCTCCAGATACGGCTCGAAGACGTTGCCGAAGGTGGCGGTGACGCCACGCGCCACCAGCGGTCCGCACCAGCCGCTCGTGGATGAGCGCAGCGTCTGCGCGGAAAAACTATGAATATGCAGGGCGATGGCCCCCGGCGGAAAACGGAAACCGTCGAGCGCCATCGGTCCGTTGAGATCGTCGGCATACCAGCCGAAGTAGAGCGCCGGGGCGTCGAAACGCGCGCTGGAGGGCATCGTGCCGCTTTCGCGCCGCACGCCGCCGTCGAAGCCCAGGTCGGCGAGTCCGCGGGCGGCGGACTCGAGCCACTGCTCGCCGGCGGGATGCGGTCCGCGCAGCTCGACGTAGAAGCGGCCGATCAGGCCGGTGCGCTCGGCCGCCAGCGCCTGGTCGACGAGACGGCAGGCATCGTCGAACGACGGGCCGTCGAGGCGCGTGACCTTCACCACGGGTTCGCTCTCGAAGGGCCAGGTCCGCTCGGCGCGGAACAGCGGATTGGGCACCCACCCGTTGATGTTGTAGGTGCCGTGCGCGAGCAGGGTCAGCTCGGAATCGACCGCCCCCTGGTTCGTACGAAACTCCGCCCGCGAGGCCAGCCGCGGCTCGTCGACGTAGAATCCCGGCGCATGGCCCACCCGCAGCGGCACCCCGCGGCAGACGACGAGATAGCTGATGCGATGGCCGGAGATGCCGTACCGTTTGCGTCCGAGGCTGTCGGTCAGCGTGGTGGCGAAGGCGTCGATCCAGCCGCGGGCGACAAGCTGATCCTGCAACGGCTGGTAGATGGCAGCGATGAACTCCGGCCAGCCGATGGTTTCATCCGCCGGCATCGGCAGCGCGATGATGTTGCCGGCCGGCACGCCGCGCTTCTCCGCATAATAACGGGCGAGACGCATGGAATCGGCGTCGTTGGCGTTGGCGAGGACAATGATGCGCTTGGCGGGATCCCCGTCGTCACCTGCGGCCGCGCGGCCCGGCGCGGCCAGCAAGCCGAGGACAAGACCGGTCGCGGCCAGCCATCTGCCACCGTGAAGCATCCTGCCGACTGTACAGGGGCCCGCCTGGTTTTCGAGAACGGTTTCATCCAGCTTGCCTTGAATCGGGTTCGTGCTTGCAGTATGAGCGGCGATGGATTCCGCCTTCCCCCAAGGGAAAACCGCCCCGCGCTTGCGGGCGCTGATGACTCCTGTTCCAGTCCCTCCTGAAACAGACCAGTCATGATGCTCTACCTTCTCATCGCCTTGGGCGGCGCGCTCGGCAGTGTGGCGCGTTTTTTCATCTCCGGGGTCGTGGCCAATCAATTTGGCACCACGTTTCCGTGGGGCACATTCATGATCAATGTCACCGGTTCGTTCCTCATCGGCTTTTACGCCACGCTGACCGGACCCGACGGCCGGGTTTTCGCCAGCAGCAACGCGCGGCAGTTCTTCATGACCGGCATCTGCGGCGGTTACACGACGTTTTCCTCCTTCAGCCTGCAGACGCTCAACCTCGCCCGTGACGGGGAGTGGCTGCAGGCCGGCGGCAACACGGTCGGTTCGGTCGTCACGTGCCTGGTGGCCACCTGGCTCGGCCACCTCGCGGCCGCCCAACTCAACCAGCTGAAAGGGCACTGACATGGAACTACCCCACGACTCCGTTCTCCTGCGCATCTTCATCGGCGAATCCGACCGTCATGGACACCTGCCCCTCTACGAAGCGATCGTGCTCAAGGCGCGGGAACTGCACCTCGCCGGCGCCACCGTGCTGCGCGGCGCGATGGGCTTCGGCAAGTCCAGCCGGCTGCACACGACCAAGATCCTCCGGCTTTCGATGGACCTGCCGTTGGTGATCGAGATCACCGACAGCGAGGAGAAGATCGGCGCGTTTTTGCCCGTGCTCGACGGCATGATCAGCGGTGGGCTCGTCACGCTGGAAAAAGTGCGCACGATCCGTTACGTGGGAGCAAAGCGGCCGGAATGAATCCGCCCCCGGTGGCGACAGAGTAGCTCCAGTTCTACGGTGCCGCCGGGACCGGCGGCGGGGTGGAAACGGATCTTCGCGCGAGCTGATCAAGCAGGTACTGGTCGGGCGGCGCGGTGCGCCAGGCCGTGAGCCAGATGTTCCCCAGCATCTCGCCGCCGCGCAGCAGTTGCTCCTCAATGAAGCTCCGCCCGTCGAAGCTGCCCGGCGAGCCGTCCGCCCGGAGCTTGCCGGCCTTCTCCAGCTCATAGAGCGGCACGACGCGCGCATTTTGATCGCGCAGGTAGCGCATCACCTCGACAAACAGGGCGTCGCGTTCGCCGGCGGTCGGGACGGTGGCCAACACCCTCGCGGCTCGCGCCTGCGGGGCGAGACCGGCGAATTTAGTGCCGGCCCGGGCGATAAATCCTCCGTCGACCCAGGCGTGAAACTTCGGATCGGTGGTATAGCCATGCGGATTGTCGCCCACCCAGCCGTGGTGCTGCACGGTGTCGTGCAGGGGCTGCGCGCCATCGCCCACGAAATGGCCCATCACACCCATGAGATAAACGATGTTGGCCTGCGCATTGGCAATCTCGGTGGCCGTGCCTCCGCCCTGCTCGTAAGCGCGAAGGTAGGCGAACGCCGACTTCAGGCGGCCGAAATACTCCACGATCGTCCAAGACAGGAAACCCGGCCACTCCCGGGTATGGTCGGCGTTCTTTTCGGAGGCGATCGGCGGGAATCGGTCCGGGTGCGCCGCCCGCCCGGCGGCGAACTGCAGGGCAAACTCGTAACGGAGCGGGCTGACCGCCGCCGGGTCGAGGCCGGCCTCGCCGAGTTGCTCCCAATCGAGGTAATGATCGGGATTATTCGCATTGCGCAACGGCAGGTCGGACACATTCCGCCAGCGGTCCGGCTCGCCCGAGAGGAAGGCGACGCGCTCGGACGCCGAGGGATTGTGGACGAAACCAGGGAAATCAGCGGGCAGCGAGGCCAGCGCGAGCTGGTTGACGATGCGGTGGCCGGCATAGTCCCAGGCCCGGCCGGAGGGGATGGCCAGGGCGGACAGCAGGACCAGCGGGACAAGGCGGGCACGGGCATTCATGGTTCTAGCGGGACGACGCGGACGAAGCATGGGTTTCGACGGACAAGGAAGCCGGCGGATGCAACGCCGCAAGCGCCGCGGCGTAGTCGTCGATGCCGCCGGCAATGGCCCCGGCGATGCGCTGGCGGTATTCAGGCGTGGCGACTTTCCGGGCCTCCAGGTTGTTGGAGAGATAAGCCGCCTCGATGAGCGCCGCCGGGCACTCGGCGAAGCGCAGGACCACAAAACGCGCCCGTTTGTATCCGCGGTCGGAGGTTTTCAGATCGGCCAGCAGCTGCCGGTGCAGATGGTAACCGAGCACGGTGTTGGCCAGATCCTGCCGGTTGCCCGGGAAAGCGACATCGGTCATCGGGTCCTTCTTTTCCGTGCCGCTGGACAGCATGAACTGTGGCGTCATCACATAGGTTTCGGAGCCGGTCACGCGGCCGGCAGCGGTGGCCGGAAGGGAATTGAAGTGGATGCTCAGGAACAAGTCTGCCTTCGCCCGGGCGGCGATGCGGTCACGTTCCTCCAACTCGACCCGGCGGTCGTCGGTGCGCGTGAGCAACACCTTGTAGCCGCGCGTCTCCAGCAGCTTTCGCAGGCGCAGGGCAACATCCAGGGTCATGTGCTTCTCGTCGAGGCGCAGCCCGGCATTCTGGTTGCCGGGATCATTGCCGCCGTGCCCCGGATCGAGCACAATCAGCCGGGGCGGGGCCGGCAGCTGGCCGGCGAAGTCGGCCGGCCGCATCAACGGGGCGATGGTCTTGATGACGTCGATCTTGCCGACGTGGAGGCGGCCCTTGTCAATGACGACGGGCTCGCCCATGAAGACGCGCAGACCGTCGCAATAGAAATCGCGGTCCCGGTCCTCAAACTTGAGGCGCACGCGGCCCCGGCCATCGACCAGCTGCAGGATCCGGCCGCTGGTGACCCAGACGGGTTTGAGTCCGTAACGCTCGGCGATTGCCTGCACATCGACGTAGTCGGTGTTGTAAAGACGTTTGGAGGGCCAGAGCCGGCTGACGGGCACGGCGGCGGGAGGAGGCGCGGACGGGGATGGAACGGGCACTGCCGCGGCGGGCGCCGCGATGGTCCGGCCGGCCTCCGCCCGGTTTTGGGCCGAGGCTGGCGCGGTGCAGCCGCCGGTCAGCATCAGAACGGCCGCCGAGGCCAGCAGGCTGCGTGCGTGGAGCCGCGCCATGAGTCTGGCCGCAGGTCAAGCCGGCGGGGATGAAGCCGGTGCCGCTGGCGCGGTGCTTTCCCTGACGTGGAATTTGAGCTTCCGCTTGTTGGTGGGCAGCGGCGTGAGCATCACGTAGATGTTGCGCCCGGTGAGCTTGGGCGCGCCATCCTGGTGGCCCATGTTCGCCAGCTCGGCCAGCGCACGGTTGATGACCTCGAAACCCATCTCCGTGCGCGCCATCTCGCGTCCGCGGAATTTCAGGCGCAGCTTGACCTTGTTGCCATGATCCAGGAACTCCTCGGCGTGGCGCAGCTTGGTGAGGAAGTCGTTATGCTCGATGCGCACGCTGAACTCGATCTCCTTGATCTTGCTCGCCGTCGTCTTGGCATGGGAGTGCTTCTTCGACTCCTCGTACATGTATTTGCCGAAGTCCATGATCCGGCAGACCGGCGGCTGGACGTTGGGCGCCACCTCGACGAGATCGAGGTTGAACTGCTGGGCGAGCTGCAGCGCCTTGCCGGTGGCCAGCACCCCGAGTTGTTTGCCCTCGGGACTGATGACCCGGATCTGTTCGGCCTTGATACGGTGATTGCGACGGATGTTTGCGAACGGATCCGTATTGCGACGCGGGGGGTAGCCGGGGCGGCCACCGGAAGGAAATGCGTTAGCCATCAATCAGTAGGTAGGAATGATCAGGTCGAGGCGTGGTTTCTTGCGGCAAAGCCGGGGGATGACAATACCTAATTCGGGGGAATTTTCACCCAGGAAGGCCGTCGAACGGCAGCCGTTCAGCCCTTGGTTCCGGTGGTGGCGATGCCCTGGATGAAGGTCTTCTGGGCGAAGAAAAACAGGACCACGACCGGCAGGATCGTCACCGTGCTCGCAGCCATGAGGTAGTGCCATTGGACGCCGCCGCTCTGCGACTGGTAGCTTTGCAGGATCACCGCGCGGCCCGCCAGCCGATCAAACGCCGGGCCACCGTCACCGCGTTGGCAAAACTGCGCGGACTGGCGCGGCCCTGGCCCGCAATGCCGAACGCCGTGCCGTGGTCGGGACTCGTGCGCACAAAGGGCAGGCCCAGCGTGACATTCACCGCCTCGTCGAAATCGACCGCTTTAAGCGGCGCGAGGCCCTGGTCGTGGTACAGCGCAATCACGACATCGAACTCGCCGCGCAACTGGCGCGCGAACAGCGTGTCCGCCGGTTCGCAAAGCGTCAGCCCGGGATGGGCCGTCCGCAGCCTGGTGAGAATCGGGTTGATGATGCGCTGCTCCTCGTCGCCGAGCAGCCCCCCTTCCCCCGCGTGGGGATTGAATCCGCACACGCCCAGGCGCGGCGCCGCCACCCCCTCGGCCCGGGCCAGCTCATCCGCTGCCCGCACCGTGCGCTCCAGATGGGCCGTGGTAAAAAATGCCGGCGCCTCGCGCAACGGCACGTGCCAGGAAAGCAGCGCGACCCGCAGCCGCCCGCCACAGAAGGCCATCGTCGGTTCTCCGCCCCAGCGGGCGGCGAAAAACTCCGTCTGTCCCGGAAAAAAATAACCGATGCGCGCGAGCCACTCCTTGTTCACCGGCCCGGTGACGACGCCGGCAAACGCGCCTGCCTTGCAACCGGCCGCGGCGCGCTCCAGCGCGGCCCAGGCCACGAGCGCCCCTTCGCCGGACGGATGTCCGGGCCGGGCGGCGAACTTCTCCAGACCGACGGGAATCCTGGCTCCCGCGGCCGGCAGCGTCTCGAGCCAGCGTGCTGGTCCGATCACCGCGACCGCCCGCGCCGCGGCGGGATTCGCCGCCAGCCACGTTGCGATGATCTCCGGTCCGACGCCGGCGGGATCACCGCAGGTGATGGCAAGTCTCGGCTGACGGCTGGCCGGCATGCCAGGCAGTAGTGGTCCTCCGGCCGGGGACGTCAAGGCTGCGTGGTCAAGGCGCCGCGGCCCCTGCCTCCTGTTCCGTCGACCAGACCCGCCGGGCGCGCGCGATGCCGCGCCGCCCGCCGGCGAAAAACTCGAGGAAGCTCCGCGCTTCCGCGCTCCGCACCCCGCGGGTAAGCACCTCCTGGGCCCGCAGCCGGACATTGCCGCCGTCGAAATAGACTTCGCGAAAACACTCCTTCAGCTCGGCGACGATTTCCGGCGCCAACTTGCGCCGCTTCAAACCGACGAGGTTGAGACCGACGATTTCGTCGCGCTCCGCCGCCATGACGAACGGCGGGATATCCAGCGTGATGCGCGCCAGTCCGCCGATCATCGCGTAGTCTCCAATCCGGCTGAACTGATGCAGGGCGGCGCCGCCGCCGACGAACGCATACGCCCCCACGCTGACATGGCCGGCCAGCAAGACGTTGTTGGCCAGCACCACCTGGTCGCCGACCACACAGTCATGCGCCACGTGGGCCCCGGCCATGAGGTAGCAATTCCTGCCAATGACCGTCTCGCCGTCCTCGGTCGTCGACCGGTTCACGGTCACATTTTCGCGCAGGACCGTGCCCGCTCCGACGCGCACCCGGGAGGCCGTCGCCGGGTCGAACTTCAAATCCTGCGGATCGCCGCCGATGACCGCGCCGGGATGCACCACCACGCCATCCTCCAGCCGGGCGTGGCGGGTGATGATCGCGTGGGCATGGACGGCACAATCCGCGCCGATCTGGGCCCCGTCCTCGATGATGGCGGTGGGATGTATGTTCATGCGTTGAGGGCTGGCCACGAGGGACAAAACCGGTCCGCGCGGGCGCCTACCCCTGTTTTCGGGCTTCGGTCCGGGCCTTCCGGCTGGCGGACTCGGGCAGCAGGTCGAGCTGCGGCTCCTTCAGAAAATCATAGATCTTGAGGATGCGGAGCAGCTGCAGGGTGTCGGATTTCCGGTAGTTCCGGTTGGTTTCGATCTTGTCGATGATGTCGAGCAGCATCGTGCGGAAGGATATGATGGCATCCACGCCGCGTTCCTTGAGCATCTGCACGCTTTGCGCGCGGGATGGCTCGGCCGTGGGCAGGCCGGGCAGGACGAGGATTTTGGTGATATCGGGATGATTCCCCGGTTCGTCGGGATCGACCGGAAATGACCGCTTGGCCTCCTGCACCACGTTTTCCTCGAGAAAAGTGAAGATTTCCGGACTGCCCTTCAATGTGGCCGGGGTGAAATGTCCGGTCGTGTGCCATCCCTTGACGACCACGATCGCCCGATGGATGAAAGGCAGTTCGGTTGAGAACAAAAAGAAGTCCGGCTTGCGAGCGCCCCGCTGATGGGCGGGATTGTAGACGAGGAGGTCGACCTCCTCGTCGCTGGTCTTGCGGCGTGTCTGCACCTGGTACTTGCGGGCCTGCCGCACCAGGAAGCCGTTCTGCTCGAAGTATTCGCGGACGATGCCTTCGTCGATGGCGGACATGTCGATTTGGGATATCGGATACCGAAAAGCGGAAAGATCGTCGCGGCTGGCGCCAGCCGACGATCCGGCGCGGGGAATACACTTATCTACCCGGCGTCCGGCATCCGCAATCCGAAATCAGACCGCCCCTGTTTCCCGCCAGGCGGCCTCGACCATCGCCGGGGCAATGCCGTCGCGGGTGGCGGCCTCGCCGAGGCGGTGCAGGACGACAAAACGCGGCAGTCCCCCACGCACCTTTTTGTCACGGGTCATGGCCTCCATGAGCGCAGCCACGGGCAGGCGTGACTTTAGCCGCGACGGCAGCGCATGGGCCGCCAGGACCGCGTCGATCCGGACGATATCGGCCGGGGCGAGATGACCGAGTTTCTGCGATAGCCGCGCCACCGCGGCAAGGCCGATGGCCACCGCCTCGCCATGCAAGTAGTATCCGTAACCGGTCACCTGCTCGATGGCGTGGCCGAAGGTGTGTCCGAGGTTGAGCAGCGCCCGCCCGCCCTCCGGGGCAAGTTCGCGCTCATCGGCTTCCACGATGCGCGCCTTGAGCGCGCAGCAGCGACGGATCACGGCCGGCAGCTCCGCGCCGGCAACGGTCAGCGGTGCGCGTTCGATCCGGGCCAGCAGCTTGGCATCGCCCAGCAGGCCGTATTTGATCACCTCGGCCATGCCGGCGGCAAATTCCCGGACCGGCAGGGTCGCCAGCAATTCCGTCGCGATGAACACGCCCCGCGGCTGGTGAAATGCGCCGACCAGATTCTTCCCGGCCTTGAGATTGATGCCGGTCTTTCCGCCAACCGAGCTGTCCACCATCGCCAGCAGGGTCGTGGGGATTTGGTAGTAGTCGATCCCGCGCAGATAGGTTGCGGCCGCGAATCCCGCCAGGTCGCCGATCACGCCGCCGCCCACGGCAAAAAGCACCCCCGTCCGATCAATCCGCTGTTCCGCCAGAAAATCCAGCACGCGGCCCAGCGACTCCAGCGACTTGGTCTCCTCACCCGGCGGAAGCGCCAACTTCGGTATATCGGCAGCAACCACCTGCAGGAACCGTTTTTGTTGGTTGGCAATGTTGGTATCGGTTACAACCGCCACCCGTCTGCCCGCTGCAACGAGTGCTTCAACGGTCGATCGAACGGCCGCACAGAGATCGCTGCCGATCCGTATAGCATAGCTTCGGTCGTTGAGGTTGACGGTCAAGGAAGCAGACATCGAGTCATCATAAGAGCTTGTGTGATAGAGAGGTCAATCATCCAAATAATATGAGATTGAGACGCGGTAGCAATAAATGATTGACTTGAGAACTCGTCTCAACAGATCTCCACGTGATGCTCCGAATACAAACGACTTCCTTCCGCCGCTTTCGCTAACCATGAAAAAGACCACGCAAACATCATGGCTCTCCTCCGGCCTTGCGCTGTTTCTCTGCGCGACCGCTTTCGCCCAAAAGATCACGCCAGCCGACCCTGCTGACAGCACCCCAAGCTCCGCGCCGCCCATCGAACTGCCTCCGTTCCGCGTCGAAGCAGAAGCCGAGGCCGATCACTTCGTCCAAGGCCCCTTTCTGCCCGACGTGCAGGGTGCCAAGATCAACGTCGGCAAGAAGACCACGATTCTCGACTTTGACAGCTTTCCGCGCATTACCGGCAACAACTACCGCCAGGCGCTCGCGCAAGCGCCGGGTCTCGTGCTCAGCGAAGAGACGTCACCTCTCGTCAGCATCGGCTACCGCGGGCTTGATCCCCATCGCGCTCAATTCACGCAGGTGTTGAAGGACGGCATTCCGATCCACGCCGATCAGTTCGGATATCCCGAAGCATATTACACCCCGCCTCTCGACACGGTTGACCGCATCGAATTCGCTCGCGGTGGCGCGGCGCTCATGTATGGCCCGCAACCCGGTGGCGCGCTCAACTACGTCACGCACCGGCCGCGCATGGACCGATCGTTCTCTATGTCCACGCTGCACACGTTCGGCAGCGACGATTACTACTCCACGTTCAGCTACCTCGACGGCACGGTCGGTCGCGTCGGCTACTACGGCTACTACAACCAGCGCCAATCCGACGGCATCCGGTCGGCCAACAGCGAGTACGAACTGAGCGCGTGGCTTGGCCGGGTCGTGCTCGATGGCGGCACTTCGAGCCGCTGGATTCTGACGCTCGAAACCTATGACGAAGAACATGGCGAGCCTGGCGGCCTCACGTTTGCGAGCGGGGCGAACACCGTGAATTACAGCCTCTCCCGCGAAGCGCCTTCGCGTTTCTTCGACCGCTTCAATCTCGATCGCAAAGCCGCATCGCTGGTTTGGGAGCGTGATTTTGCCCGCGGCACCTTCGTCGCTCGCGCGTGGGGGATCGACTATCTGCGGGCATCCCGCCGGCAGGGCGGCGGCGGCTTTGGGACGCTGCCGGCCGGCACCGCCGCCGGCACCAACACGATCGAGCGCCAACAATTCACCACGCTCGGCGCTGAGGCCTGCGTCCGTTTCGACTGGGGTGCGGGAAACCGTCACGTCTTCACGGCCGGAGCGCAATCTTACCGCACCGATTCGCCGCGCACCGACTCGCGTGGCGCCGCACCCGACGCCACCGCCGGCGCCGTGCAGACAAAGTCGCAGCGCGACATTACCTACCTGCCGGTTTTCGCAGAGAATCTCTTTCGCCTTGGTTCACTGAGCATCACGCCCGGTTTCCGCCTCGAAACCATCCGCCAGGATGTGCGCGAGCTCGTGAACGTTGCCAAGACGAGCGCCGGTCGTGCGCTCGCCGCGCGCGACGACTCGCAAAGCGTGCCGTTGTTCGGGCTCGCCGTGGCCTACGATCTGCCCGCCAAGGCGCAGCTCTACGCGAACATCTCGCAGAGCTACCGTCCGATGATCTTCACCCAAGCCGTGCCGAACGGCGCGACGAACGTCGTGAACAACGACCTCGAAGAAGGCCGCGCCATCCAATACGAAGTGGGCTGCCGCGCGCAGCCGGCCGCCGGCCTTGTCTTCGACGCGAGCGTTTTCCAGCTCGATTTCGACAACCAAATCGGGAATCTCGCTTTGCCAGGCGGCCTTTCCACCGTCGCCAATGTCGGCCGGGCCGTGCATCGCGGCATCGAGGCCGGCGCGCAGTATGATCTCTTCCGGCTTGTCGGCGGTTCGCCGAAGGGCGCGCTGAATCTTTACGCCAACATCCTGTTGCTTGATGCCGAATTCAAGGAGGGCGCCACTGCCGGCAAGACTCCGCAATACGCACCCGACCACGTCGTCCGCGCCGGGCTCATCTACGTGCGGAGCGACAGCCTCAAACTCGGGCTGACCGGCACGCTCTCCGCCGACAGCTTCGCCGACGACGGCAACACCGCGCAGCGCTTTGTGCCGGCATACGCCGTGTGGGATCTCACCGCCGAGTGGCGTGTGCCGCGCACGCCGGTCCACGTCATCGCCGGCATTAACAACATCTTCGACGAGGACTACTACAACCGCGTGCGCAACGACGGGATCGATCCTGCGCCGCGCCGCAACTGCTACCTCGGCGCCGCCCTCGAGTTCTAGCACCTGCTCGTCCACTCCGCACCAGGAATGCGGCCGCCCGCCCGCGGCCGGTTTTTCAGAAGTTTCAACTGAGACTGACCCCCGATTCCCGCATGAATCGCTCCCTCCTTCTTCTCTCCTCCAGCCTCGCCGCCGACCCTGGCCTGCGCCGTGGCCTGTCTCCTCATCTGGACCGGCCTAGCCATGTCCAGGCGCAGATTTCTCGGCCGCAAAACGAGTACAACCATAGCCCCGGCAGCCTGACTCAAGAGGAACTCGCCGCCAATTCGTCCTTTCCTCGCACAAGGTCCTCCAATGAAAGCGATCATCCAAACCGACCTGACACATCATGGACCTGCGAATCCACCAGCCCTGGATCACCGCGCTCGTGACGGCCATCCTTGCCTGTGCCCAGGCGGTAGCCGATCCGGTTACCGCTGCCACGACTCCCCTCGATTCATCCGTTGACGTTGCTGGGGAAATCAAACTTCAGGGAACGCTTACCGGAGAATCCTGGCGCAGCGTCAGCGACGGTGCGCGTCCCGGCAGTTGGTGGAACACGCTGCTTGATGTCGGCTGCACCCTGGATCTCGCGAAGCTCGACGGACCCGCCGGCGGCAGTCTCTTCGTGCAGGCACACTGGGTACAGAATCGCGATGGCGGCACCTGTTTCGCCGCCAGCACCGGCGCCTTCAATCCCGTGAGCGGCCTCATGGCCTCCGACCACGTGCGGGTGTTCAACCTCTATTATCGTCAATCGTGGTGCGGGGGCGCCATCGGGTGCAAAGTCGGCCAACTCGCTCTCGACGACGACTTCATGGGTTCCGCCTACGCGGCGCTCTTCGCCAACTCCGCTTTCGGCGCCATGCCCTCGCAGGTCGGCACGCCCCTGCCATCGGCATGCGGTTACACGTCCGCGTTCCCGATTTATCCCGTCGCCGCGCCGGGCGTCTGGCTGCAACTGCGTCCGCGCGCAGCATTCTCTTGGCAGATGGGAATCTATGATGGCGGCCCCGGTCCCGATTCGAAGGACAACCACGGCTTTGACTGGGACCGCTCCGCTCACTCCGGGGTACTCATGTTCACCGAAGCCAGTTGGAGCTACCGCCTCGCCGACGGCGACGCGACGCTGCGCGTCGGGGGATCGTATCACAACGGACATTTTGAGAACTACGATGCGAACCAGGCCGGCCGCACCGCAACCATCGCGCACGGGCTCGCCAGTTTCTACGCCGTTCATGACCTCGTGCTCGCCACCGACACGGCGGGCCAGCCCAAGCTTGCGGTGTTCGGACGCGTCGGTCGCAGCCCGCAGCAGGACCGCAGCGTCGTGACGACCTGCGCCGACGCGGGCTTCAACTGGTTCGCACCGCTGCCCGCACGATCCTCCGACGTCGCCGGTGCGGCGATTTCCTGCACAAAGTTCGGCCGGGCCTTCCGTCGCGCCACCGCCCCCGATGGCTCCGCGTCCACGGAGACGACTTTGGAGTTGACCTACCGGGCGCGTCTCACGCCGCGGTGCTCGGTACAGGTCGACGCACAGCTTCTTTTCAAGCCCACCCCGGACACCGCCTCGGGAAGGCGTGAGGTCGCAACCGTGCTCGGTCTGCGAACACAGATTTCTTTCTGAACCCCGCACGCTCCAGCCCATGCCACGGCGAGCAATCACTTTCCCGGCCATGAAAAACACCGCCATCGGTTCCCGTCCGCGATGGCATGGCCGCGCCATCACATCCGCCGACCCCGCTGCCTTGCGGGAAGCATGGCTGCTCCGGCCAAGGGTCGAGCGACGGCATCACACCCTCCCGTCTTGTCTTTTTGCGTGCGTTGCATCCTTTTCACGGCAATTCTTTACTGTCATCGCCATGTCACTTTCTCCCGAGCAAAAGCAAATCGTGGCCACCTGGGTTGCCGCGGGCGACAGCCTGGCTGTCGTGCAGAAGAAAATCTCAGAGGAATTCAAAGTGTCCATGACCTACATGGATGTCCGCTTCCTCGTGGATGATCTCGGATTGGAACTGAAAAACGCCGCCCATCCCCAAGTTGATGCGGAGACGGATCTGGGGAAGGCGCGCCCCGCGCCGCCGGCCCCGGCCGACAAGAAAGGCGGACTGCTGGACAAACTCAAAAAGGCGGTCGGTGCTGGCAGCGAGGATGAAGCAGAGGCCGGGACCACGGATGAAGATGAGCCTGGTCTCGCACCGGCGTCTCCCGATGGTCTGGACGCGAGCCCCCCGGCCGGCAAGGGCAGCGTGAAGGTCGCTCTCGATCGGGTGATGCGTCCGGGAATGGTGGTCAGCGGCAGCGTGACCTTCAGCGACGGCACCAGCGGCAAGTGGGCCATGGATCAATATGGCCGGCTCCTGCTCGAGACGGGCAAAAAAGGCTACCAGCCTTCCGCCGCCGACGTTCAGATCTTCCAGCGCGAACTCAGCCGCCAGCTGCAGCGGCAGGGATATTGATCAGCGCCACCGCGGGAGCCTTGAATCCCGCGAGCGGCTGTGTTCGCACAGGCGGGGGTGCGCCGACGCCGGTTATGGCAGCCGGCCGTTTCCGTTAAGTGGCGGGAAAGGCTGGCGGGACAGCTTGATGCCCGCGGCCTCCTGGGCCAGGCCGACCAGTTCTTCAATAAGCACGGTCGGATCCTCCTCGTAGCGAAGCTTGAGGGAATTCTCGAGCAGGCGCTGGTGGGAGGAACGGTCGGTGACCCAACGGTCGATGAGGTCCCGGAACTGCGCGGCGTTTTGCACGAATTCCGCAGCCCCGCCGTTGCGGAAGAATTTCACCGTCAGCCGCTCCTGCGGCATGATGCCGCCGATGGCATTGAAGACGATCGGGCACTTGAAGTGCAGCGCCTTGGCGCACGTGGTGGTGCCGCCGCGGGTGACGACGACGTCACTGGCCTGCAAAAGCAGGTGCATGACGTCCGAATAACTGTCGATGAAACAGGAAAACTCGGGATGCTGGGCCCGCCAGTGGACGAGATCGTTGTAGACCTGTTGGTTGCGGCCGCAGACGACGATGGCCTGCACCTTGTCCGCGTAGCGGACCAGCGCCGGGAGCAACTCGCGGTGGTTGTTGGCCCCGTTGGCGCCGGTGGCGAGAAAAACCGTGAAGAGATCGGGCTTGAGTCCGAGCTGCCTCGTGCGATAGCGCCGCCGCGCCTCCGGCGCAAGCACCTCGAGGTAGGTGCGGGGTTGCATGAGGTAGCCGCGCACCCGCGCCTTGTGGGGAGGCAAACCCAGCTTGATCGCGTAGTCGCTCGCGGTGGAAGTCCGGGAAAAGTAGAGATCGACCGTGGGCTCGACCCAATTCCAGCTGTAGCCCCAGCCGCCGGAGAATTCGCCGCAATAGGTGGCGCAGCGCACGTTCGCCGGCCCGAGCAGCTTGCGGGCGAGCTGGAAGTAGCCGCGATTGAGGCAGTCGTGCACGCTGAGGACCAGATGCGGCCGGTACTCGCGCAGCACGCGTTCGTAGTAGAGCCGCCCAAAGATCACGGTGCGACGGTTGAGCAGGCTGAGGCCCTCGACGATCGTGTAGAACGCCTTGTGCATCCAGGGCGACCGGCGCTGGATCCAATTGTAGAAGTTCACCCCCCCGCGGTAGAAGCGGGAAGATTCCTCGAGCATCTGCTCGATCTGCACGTCGACGTCGTGCCGGTAGAGCTGAAAGCACCACTCGGCGAAGGCCTGCGCCCGCGTGTCGTGCCCGCCGCCCGTGCTGGAGGTCAGCACCAATATGCGCACCTTGGACACGTCAGTAAGAACCGAAGTAACGGGCCATGACCGCCCGGCGCAGACCCGGCGGGGCGAACCGCGCCAACCACGGCGCCAATTGGGCCTGGAAAAAGGTCCCCGAGCGCACGGTGCCGCTCCGTCCGCGGATCAGCGCGCGTCGCAGGTCGCCGGCGGCGCGCTCCGGCGGCGGCGCGCTCCGGAGGTGGGCCTCGAGCGAGGACCAGACGCGCTGCAATCGCGGCCCGGACGGTGAACCGGCGGCCGCGCGGGTGCCCGAAGTGCGGTGCATGGCTTGGTTGAAACCCGTGCGATAGTCGCCCGGGCGAAAGTCGATGACAATGATGCCCGTGCCCGAGACTTCAATCATCAAGCTTTCGGACAGCGCGGACAATCCGGCCTTGGTGATATTGTAGCCGCTCATGAAGGGCAGCGGAAAGTCCACCGCCAGCGAGGAAACGTTCACCAGGGCCCCGCGGTTGCGCTCCCGCATGCCGCGGAGGGCAAGCTGAGCGAGATGCATGGTCTGCCCGAGCATCGCGTCGACCTGCCGCTGCCAGTCGGCAAAGGCCTGCTCCGCAAAAGCCCCGAACAAGCCGTAGCCGGCGTTGTTGATGACCAGATCGAGGCGGCCGGCCGCAGCCGTGGCGGCCTGAAAAGCGCGGTCGATCGTGGCGGCATCCGCAAGCTCAAGCGCCAGGGGAGTAAACCCGGGCCGCGCCGGCAGCCGGGCCGGGTCGCGCGCCGTCCCCCAAACGCGCACGCCCTCCGCCAGCAGCATGTCGCTGAAGGCCCGGCCCAGGCCGGTGCTGGCGCCGGTCACCAACGCCGTGGCATAGCGATCAGCCAGGATGCTCACGCCTTGCGCAGCACGATGCAGACGTTGGCGCCGCCGAATCCGCTGCTGTTGTTCAGCACGACCTGCGCCGGCTGGGGCAGCGTCGCCCGGATGACGTTGAGACCCTCGCACGCGGGGTCGAGATTCGCGATGTGCGCCGAGCCGGGAATGAAGCCCTCCCGGAGGGCGATCGCGCAAAAGGCGGTCTCCATCGCGCCGGCCAGCGATAGCCCGTGGCCGGTGAGCGCCTTGGTGCTGCTCACAGCCGGGCGGGTGGCTCCGTTGTGGAAAACCGCCTTGAGCGCCCGGGCCTCGGAGATGTCGCCAATGGGCGTCGAGGTGGCGTGGGCGTTCACATAATCGACGTTCTCGGGATCAACATTGGCGCGCCGGAGGGCGTTTTCCATGGCGGTGCGCAGGCCCTCGCCGTCCGGATGCGAGATGGCGACATTGTATCCATCGGAGGCCTGACCCCAGCCGGCGATTTCGCCATAGATTCTGGCGCCGCGCCGCTCGACTTCCTCCTCGCTCTCAAGCACGAGCACGGCCGCTCCGCCCGTGCCGACAAACCCGTCGCGGCCGACATCGAAGGGCCGGGAGGCCAGATCGGGATTGGCCTGCTGCGAGAGGGCGCGCATGCCGGCAAACGGCAGGATGCTCTCCACGTTGCCGTCCTCGGCGCCGACCACGAACATGCGCTTCTGCCGGTTGAGCGCGATCTCGTCATAAGCAAAGCCCACGGCATGCGACGACGACGCGCAGGCCGAGGCAAAGCCCGTGGAAGCCCCCTTGATCTTGAAATGGGAGACCAGGTTGAAGTTCACCGTCCCCGCAATCGACGCCACAATGCCCAGTGGCGAGCAGCGCATGACGCCCAAGGTGTTCATGCGGTGCAGGTAGTAGCCGAGCAGATGCGGCGAACCGCCCGAGGCTGCATAAAGGCCGGTATCGTCGTTGGAGACATCGGCGACGGTCAGCTTCGCGTCGGCAATGGCATCGAGCATGGCGCAATACGTGTAGAGCCCGTGCGGCGCCATCCCGCGCAGGATCTCCCGCTTGATGGAAAAGCGGCTCGGATAAACCCAGTCCTCGCAGTCGTAGGAATTGGCGTCATACCCCTTGATCGTGCCGACCACCTTGACCGGGACCTCCGGCTTCTGGAAAGGCGGGTAGATTTCAAAACCATGCCGCAAATCCCGGAGGTTCTGCGACACTGCGGGAATATCGTTGCCGATGCTGGTCACCAACCCGATTCCAGTGATATAGACTTTCCTCATGGGCGGACAGGGACGAACGAAGAGGCTAAGGCGCTAGTCGTTCCAATCAAACCGGTAAAACCGGAATGAAGGCAGGCCGGCCCTGACCCGGCAACATCAATGTCGCCGGCCGGGTGATCCGGACAACGCGGGTAGCCGGGCGGGGGACGACGGCGCCGGTTCAGGCGTTGATCGCCGTGGGCAGCGGCGCCGGTTCTCCGTTGACCGCGGGTTGCCCAGCCGGCTCGACAGCGACTTCCGCGGCATAGCCAAAGGTCAGGGTAATTTCCTCGGCAATGGCGGCCTTGTCCTGCCCCACGCGAATGATGCCCTCAAAAGTGGCCAGCGGGGCTTTCAATCGTTTGGGCTTGATGGTCAGGCTGAGCACATCGCCCGGCTTGCACATGCGGTGGCAGCGCACGCCCTCACAAGAGGTAAAGAAAATAGTCTGCGGGCTCACCACCTTGCCCGGCTCACCGGCTCCGCCTTCAAGCAGAAACAGCAGGGCCAGCTGGCCGAGCGATTCCAGCATGATGGAAGCGGGCATCACCGGGTTGTCCTTGAAGTGCCCCTGGAGAAAAAATTCCTGGCCGCTGATTCGGTATTTGGCGCTGGCTCCCTGGGAACCGACTGAAGCTTCGTTGAGGAACAGGAACGGAGGCTGGATCGGCATGACCGACACGATCTGCTCGATGGGCAGGAACTTCGTCGGCTTCGGCAGCGGCAGCCCCCGCACCTTGCATTCGATGAACTGTTTGACGTCGCCCAGCGTGCGCAAGTAGCGCAATTCCTCGTTGTTGATGGACATCTGCAGCACGTCCTCGACGAGAATGACGATTTCCATCATCGTCAGCGAATCGATCCCCAAATCCTCGATCAGCCGCAGATCATCATCCGGATCCTTGAGTTTGGTGCGCAGATCGGGCTCTACGTACCGCTCGATGATGCCCAGCACAATGGCCGACAGATGCTCCGTGTTGCCGGTTTTGCGAAACTGACATGCCGCCTCGTACGTGGAAGCAGAGCAGCGCTTCAGAGCCTCGCGCAGATACGCATCATCCTCAGGAGTAAACGGTTTCGGGGATCCTGGGAAAGGTTTGGCGCTTCCCGAGCTTGGATTAGCACTTTGGGCCATGTGGGAAATCGTATGTTATGGCTGCTTTATTTGTAAACTTTAATATTCGCCACAAGTGGCGTCATCGAAGGCTTGTTCGATGCAAACATATGCGATACGGCGTCAGGCAAAAGTAAGCTGTCTCTCGAAAAAGTTCCAAGCAAGTAGCAAGTAATAAGCCAATGAACCGGTCATTTGGCAATCAGGGTTTTCCCCCACCCTCTTGAACACGGCGAGCATCAGTATCCGTTTGCATGGGCCCGTTGGCATACCATAAGGGTGCTGATCTTGCCTGCCGACCCAATCATGGCCCCGCGTTTAGCAGACGGTCTCAGACCCACTGGGAGCCGTCGGCCGCCCGTGTTCCTGATCACCCACGAATTTCATCCCCGGCACGGCGGCATCGCAACTTTTGCCGAGGAAATGGCGCGGGCCGTGGCCGGCCTCGGTCATGACACCGAGGTTTGGGCCCAGGCGGCCCCCCCCGGCACGATCGAAAAGCCCTGGCCCTTCCGCCTGCGCCGGCTGCCCTTGAAAGGCACGCACGATCTCGCCTGCATGATTCGCCTGGCCCGCGAATTCATCGCGCATCGTCGGCAGCTGCGTCATGCCACCGTCTATCTGCCGGAGCCCGGACCCATCCAGGCCATGCTGCTGCTGCAATTGATTCCGGGTTTCCGCCCCCCCCAGCTGTTCCTCACTTTTCATGGATCCGAGATCTTGAAGTTTCATCGTCATCCGCTGAAGCGCTGCCTCGCCCGCCGACTCATCCGCCACGCCGACTGCATCAGCGTGCTGACCGGCTATACCCACCGGCTTCTTTGCCAGCATTTCCCTGAAGCCGCCGTCAAAACGCTCCTGACGCCCGGTGCGCTCCGGACCGACCTGGCGTTTCCGTCCGCGGCCGGGAAAAAGGACCCTCGCGATCGAATGGTGATCCTCACGGTCGGGCGCCTCCATCCTCGCAAGGGCCAGTTGTGCATCATCGAAGCCCTGCAGACACTGCCCGCCGCCCAGCGGACGCATCTCGAATACTGGCTGGCGGGCGACACCAGCAAGAAAAGCTACGAACGACGTCTGCGTGATGCTGCGGAGCGCTCGGGCCTGGTCGTGCGGTTCCTCGGCAGCGTGCCCGATGCCGAACTCGGGCACCTTTACGCCCAAGCCGACATCTTCGCCATGACGAGCACTGAATACCGGCACAGCGTGGAAGGCTTCGGGCTCGTCTATCTCGAGGCCGCGGCCCACGGACTGCCCGTGGTCGCCCATGCGGTTGGAGGCGTGCCGGAGGCGGTGGCGGACGGCATGACCGGCCTGCTCGTCCCTCCCTCCGACCGGGCGGGGCTGGCCGCGGCTTTCAGCCGGTTGATTGAAAATCCGGAGCTACGCCATAAAATGGGAGCCGCCGGTCGGGAATGGGCGCGCCGCAACAACTGGACGCGTTCAGCGGCACTGCTGTTCAGCGACCAGGCCGGCGCGGGCGCTGACCGCAGCACCCTTGTGCCGTCCGATCACTGACCGCGAATTACCATTGCCGACATGATCCAATCCCGCGTTCAAGTCACCGTTCGCTATGCCGAGACCGACATGATGGGCATCGTGTATCATGGCAGCTACCTGCCCTGGTTTGAAGTCGGCCGCACCACCCTGCTCAAAGAACACGGTCTTCCCTACCGCGAACTGGAGGCGGCGGGCTACCGGCTGCCTGTGCTCGAGGTGGGCGTCAAGTATCTCAAGCCGGCGTTTTACGACGACACGCTGACCATTGTGACCACGCTGGACGAAAAGCCGCTCCTGCGCATCCAGCTGGCCTACGAGGTCCGTCGTGGCGACGAGCTTCTGGCCACCGGCCATACCGTGCATGCCTTCATCGACCGCGAAGGCCGGCCGGTGCGGCCTCCGGCGCACTTCACCCGGCGGATGAACGAGCTGCTCCCGTAGCCCCGGTCTCCGCCGTCCATGCGGTATGCTCCGCCAGCACCGCCGGATCGGTTTCCTCCTCCCGCGCCGCGGCCAGCAGTTGCGGCGCCGCGGCGCCCGCGATGCGGTGCACCGCCCAGACCGCATGCGCGCGCACCATCGGGGCGGCGTGGGCGGCCAGCCGGATCAGCGGTGCGACCAACTCATGCCCGGCGTCCGTCCCGGCCGCGACATTGCCCGCCACCACGCAGGCATTGCGCAGCAAGCCGGGCAGCTTGAGCCGCTTGATCGGCGTGCGCCGGAATACCTCGGCAAAGCGCGCCGGTGTCAGTTCAAGGATCTCCTTGAGGCTCAGCGCGGCGATTCCCTCCCGCGCCGCCAGCAGCATGCGCCGTCCCTCCCGCGCGAAACGGTTCCACGGGCAGACTTCGAGGCAAATGTCACAACCGTAGATGTGACGACCGATGCCCGGCCGCAATTCGCGCGGGATAATGCCTTGGTTCTCGATCGTCTGGTAGGAGATGCATCGGCGCGCGTCGACCAACCCCGGGGACGGAATCGCCTCGGTCGGGCATGCCTCCAGGCACCGGGTGCACTTGCCGCACAGCAGGCCGATCCGGCTTTCGGTTTTGGCTTCCCCGCTTTGCCTCCGCAGCGGCGCGTCGGCTTCGAATTCCACGCGGGTGAGGATCGTTGCGAGCAACAGCCAGTTTCCAAACCGTCGCGAGATCAGCATGCCGTTTTTGCCCAGAAACCCGAGTCCCGCCCGCTCCGCCCAGCCGCGTTCCAGCACCGGCCCGGTGTCGACATAGTAGCGATAATCGGCCCCGCCGGCGCCGTAGAGTTCCTCCAGCGTTTTCCCGGCGGCAACCAACGCCGGCTTCAATGTGTCGTGGTAATCCTCATAGAGAGCGTATCTCGCCCAGCGGGGAGCTTCTGCTTTCAGGCCCGGGGCCCCGGCTTCCCCTCCCGGCCAGTAATTGGCCCCCAGCGCGATGACCGAACGCACTCCCGGCAGCACCAGTCCGGGATCAAGCCGCTTCACGGCCGTCCGCTCCATCCACGCCATGTCGGCATGAAACCCCCATGCCAGCCAGTGGCGCAGGTCCTCGGCGGGCACGGCTTCCACCCGCGCGAACCGCACCTCATCGAAGCCGAGCGCCGCAAGCCGCCGCCGCAATTCCTCCTGCCGCGCGTTCATGGCACAACTCGCCCGGCCGTCGCGCCCGATGCCCTCACCGCCCGGCCGGCTTGGCTCCCGCCGGCCGGTCGGTTTTCACTGGTGCCGGCATGGCGCCGTGTTTTCGTTCCCAGTCCCGGGCCTCGCGCCGGTAGGCGCGCAGCACGTGCAACACGATGTCATGCAGCGGACGGAAATCCGTGAGGATCACCGTGCCGGCGCGCCTGTAGATCTCCTCGCGGTCGGCGTAAAGCTGGCGGATGCGCGCCTCCGGGTCCTCGACATTGAGCAACGGCCGGGTTCGCGTTGGCGCCGTGCGCTGGAGAATCGTTTCGAGGGTTGCATGCAGGCAGATGACCACGCCCTTCGTGCGCAGCAAATCGAGCATGCCCGGCTGCACGACCAGCCCGCCGCCGCAAGCCACGACGGTCCGCTGGGCCGGATGGCCGCTTTCGACAAAATTTCGCTCCAGGGCGCGGAAAGCCGCCTCCCCTTCCTCCGCAAAGATCTGCGCCACGGTCCGGCCCTGCCTCCGCTCGATTTCGTAGTCGCTGTCCACCGCCTGGAAACCGAGCCTGAGCGCCACGCCGCGGCCGACGGTCGTCTTGCCCGTGCCCATGAAGCCCACGAGGTAGAGATTGGCGGCCGGTTCCGACATGCCGCCAGCGAAACGGCTGCGCCGACCTACTGCAAGACCTCGGTGGCCCGGCCGCCGCCTCCGGAAAAAAGCTTAGCTTCGGGCCGGGATTTTGCTTCCATGACCGCATGTCCTCCCCATCCGCCTCCCCGGCGGCGGACCGCAACCGTCCGCCGGCCGCCCGCCAGGTTTTTGCCAGTGACAACACCGCCGGCATCTGCCCCGAGGCCTGGGCCGCCCTGGCCAAGGCCAACCGCGGCCGCCTGCCCTCCTACGGCAACGACGAATGGACTGTGCGCGCCTGCGACCTGCTCCGCACGGTGTTCGAGACCGATTGCGAGGTCTTTTTTGTCTTCAACGGCACCGCCGCCAACTCCCTCGCCCTTGCCTCGCTCTGCCAGAGCTATCACAGCGTCATCTGCCATGACTACGCGCATGTCGAGACCGACGAATGCGGCGCGCCCGAGTTTTTCTCCAACGGCACCAAGATCCTCGTCGCCACCGGCCCGAACGGCAAACTCGACCCCGCGCAGGTCGAGCGGGTGATCTGCAAGCGCACCGACATCCATTATCCGAAGCCGCGCGTGCTTTCGCTCACCCAATCCACCGAGTGGGGCACGGTCTACACCGTCGACGAGCTCAAGGCGCTCACCGGCCTCGCGCGGCAGCACGGCCTCGCGGTGCACATGGACGGTGCGCGCTTCGCCAACGCCGCCGCCACCCTGGCCGGCCGCGGCTGCGCCCCCGCCGATTTCACCTGGCGCGCCGGCGTCGACGTGCTCTGCTTCGGCGGCACCAAGAACGGCATGAACATGACTGAGGCCGTGGTCTTCTTCAACCGGCAGCTCGCCCGCGAATTCGACTACCGTTGCAAACAGGCCGGCCAGCTGGCCTCGAAGATGCGCTTCCTCAGCGCCCAGTGGGTCGGCCTGCTGCAGGATGGCGCCTGGCTGCGCCATGCCGCGCACGCCAACGCCATGACGCAGAAGCTCGCCGCCGCGCTGCGCCGGATCCCCCGGGTGAGGATCCTCGTCGAACCCGAGGTCAACGCGCTCTTCGCCGGCATGCCGCCCGCCGTGGCCGAGGCGATGCACGCCCGCGGCTGGCACTTCTACAACTTCATCGGCGCCCACGGCTACCGTCTCATGTGCTCGTGGGACACCCGGGAAGCCGACCTGGATGCCTTTGTCGCCGACCTCACCGCCGCCTGCGCAAAGGTCTGAACCACCACCTGGGAACATCAAGCGCCCATAGGAAAAGATCTCGGATGTTTGTAACGTAATACGTTACAAACGCCAAAAACTGCTGCCACAGAGATGAGCTTGGCGTCGCTCAGCCCGACGTTTCCGCCGGATCCTCATCCGGTCCGCCCAGATTCAATGTCGCTAACAGTTGACATAGTCATCCTGCGAACGTGCTGGACGACCTTCTGTAGAAAGAAATGCTCCTCCCCTCCGATGCGGTCATGTGTTCAGCCGGCCAGTTCCGCCGCCATGTCCCTGGCGAAGTACGTCAGGATCATGTCGGCGCCGGCGCGCTTGATCGCCAGCAGCGATTCGCGGCGGCAGCGCTCCAGTTCGAGCCAGCCCAGCTTCGCCGCGGCGTGCAATTGCGCGTACTCGCCGGAAACCTGGTAGGCGGCCACCGGCTTGTTCGTGGCGTTGCGCACCTCGCGGATGATGTCGAGATACGGACCGGCCGGCTTGACCATGAGAATGTCGGCACCTTCCTGCTCATCGAGGGCGATCTCGATCAGGGCCTCGCGGCGGTTGGCGGGATTGAGCTGGTAGGTGGCTTTGCTCAGCCCATGGGTGCCCGCCGCCTTGGCGCTGCCCACCGCGTCCCGGAACGGCCCGTAGTAAGCCGAAGCGAACTTCGCCGAGTATGCCATGATGCCCGTGTGGGTGAAACCCGCCGTGTCCAGTGCACAGCGGATGGCGCCGATGCGACCATCCATCATATCCGAGGGCGCCACGAGATCGACGCCGGCCCGGGCATGCAGCACCGCCATCCGGCGGAGAATGCCGACCGTGCGGTCGTTGTCCACGTCCCGGCCATCGGCTGTGAGCACACCGTCGTGGCCGTGGGTCGTGTAGGGATCGAGCGCGATATCGGTCATGACCGTCAGCTCCGGCACGGCTTTCTTCACCGTGCGCACCGCCCGGAGCACCAGCGCGTCCTCGCGCAGGGCGATGGAGCCCTCGGCATCCTTGAGCTTCGGGTCGATCGAGGGAAACAGCGCCACCGCCGGCACGCCCAGCTTGTGCAGGGCCCGGCATTCCTTCGCGAGGTCGGCGAGGTTGAGGCGGAACACGCCGGGCATCGAGGGCACGGCTTCCGGCCCGCCCCGGCCGTCGATCACGAACAACGGCGCGATGAAGTCCTGCGGACGCAGCACTGTCTCCTCGGCCAACGCACGCAGGCTGGCGGTGCGGCGCAGCCGCCGCGGACGGTGGGTCAAATCCAACTTGAAGTTTTCGGGCATAGACACGTGGGAGTAAGAGAGTTAACCACTAATCCCCGCTAATTCACGCTAATCTTAAAAAAAGATATGGAAAGACCGGCATTTCTGGGCGCCAATTAACGGAGATAGCGTTAAAGTTCCATGGCCATCCGACTTTATGACTCTCTGACCCGGGAGCTCCGCGAACTGAAGCCCTCCCAGCCCGACGGCGTCTTCCGCATGTACTGCTGCGGACCAACCGTCTACGCCCCGGCGCACATTGGCAATTTCCGCACCTTCCTCGTCCAGGACGTGCTGCGCCGCCTGCTGGAACTGGAGTTCGGAGCAGGCAAGGTGAAGCACGTCCGGAACCTCACCGACGTCGACGATCGTACCATCGCCCAAGCCAAACGCGAAAAGCGCCCGCTGACGGAAATCACGAAGAAGTGGACCGACAAGTTTCACGACGACTGCCGTGCGCTCAACCTGCTGCTGCCGCACGTCGAGCCGACGGCCACCGGGCATATTGCCGAACAGGTCGCGATGATCAACGAGCTGCTGGCCAAAGGTCTCGCCTACGTCACGCCCAACGGCTCGGTATACTACAAAATCGCGGCGTTTCCGGGGTACGGCGCGCTTTCCCGCATCAAGGAGCGAGTGCTCAAGGCCACCGTCACCGGCGCGGACGACGACCACAAGGACGACGCCAGCGACTTTGCGCTCTGGAAGGCGTACAAGCCCGACGAGGATGGCGATGTCAGGTGGCCGGGACCACGCGGCGCGGCGGAGGGCCGGCCGGGCTGGCACATCGAGTGCAGCGCCATGAGCCGGAAGCACCTCGGCGACACCATCGACCTGCACGCCGGCGGCGTCGATCTGCTTTTCCCGCACCACGAAAACGAGATCGCCCAGAGCGAAGGCTGCACCAACCACACCTTTTCACGCCACTGGTACCACAGCGAATTCCTGCTCGTCGACGGCAGGAAGATGAGCAAGAGCCTCGGCAACCTCTACACTCTGGCCGACCTCAAGAAGATCATGGGACCGACTTTCAATCCGATCGCCGTTCGGTTTGCCCTCATGCAGGGCCATCCGCGGAAACAGCTTAATTTCGTAACCGATTCGATGTTCGCCGCGGTTGAGGCGTTGTCTAGATTGACCACCAAGTACGATGTTCTAAAAACTTGGGCCAAAGCTCCGGATTCGAAGCCCCGTTCGCGCTCGAAACCTTCGGACCGCTTCGACGGTGTGATTGCCGCGCTCCAGAACGACCTGAACTTTCCAGAAGCTCTTGGTGTGCTTTTCGAGATGGGAAGGCAGGAAGAGAGAAGAGATCCGGCTGGCGATCTCCTGGCCTTCGAACGCGCCGTGCGCGCACTAGGCCTAAAGCTAAGGTCCTCCATATCGCTTGAAGATGATCATCTGGCAGTCGACTTGGTAGAGGTGTTTTCAACCCCCACCGAAATCACTGCCCTCGCCGACAAGCGCTGGGCGGCGAGGCAGGCCAAGGACTTCGCCACCGCCGATGCGCTGCGTAAGGAGCTCGCCGCCGCCGGCTGGTCGATGCTCGACGGCAAGGACGGCTACAAACTGGAGCCGCTGAAAAAATGAGCCGGCTACGACGCCTTCCGCAGCGGCCGGATTTGGACGATATGCTCGGGATTGACCACGAGCGAGAACGGCCCGACATCCGGATAAACCACCAGATCCTTCGTGTTGGGATGCATCTGCACGTGGTCGGGATGCGGCAGCACGTGTTTTTCCCCGCTCGATAACGTGATCTCCAGAGGAAAATCCTTCGCGGATACCAGCAACCGCTCCAGCGATTTCATACTCCGGAGCGTGTGCCATTTTAGGGCAGATGCAAGCTGCCATTTTTACGATAATTAGAATTTAGCCACTCCTTACCCATGTCCATGACTCCGCTCGAAGAACTCCGTCACTCCTGTTCGCACGTGCTCGCCACGGCGATGCTGCGTCTCTTTCCCGAGACCAAGCTCGACATCGGCCCGCCGACGGAGACCGGCTTCTATTACGACGTCGACCTCGACCACAAGCTGACCGCCGAGGATCTCGAGAAAATCGAGGCCGAGATGAAGAGGGTGATCGAGGAGAACCAGGCCTTCACCCGCCAGGAGGTCTCCCGCGAGGAGGCCGCGGCGATCATCAAGCAAATCGGCCAGGAGCGCTACAAACTCGGCCGCCTCGCCGACATCCCCGAGGGGGAAAAGATCTCGTTCTACCGGAACGGCGAGTTCACCGACCTGTGTGCCGGCACGCATGTCCGCTACACGAAGCAGATCAAGGCCTTCAAGCTGCTCTCCATCGCCGGCGCCTACCACCGCGGCGACGAGCACAACCGGCAGCTCCAGCGCATCTACGGCACCGCCTTCCCGACCAAGGACGAACTCGCCGCTTACCTGACGCAGCTCGAGCAGGCCAGGCTTCGCGACCACCGCCGGCTCGGCAAGGACCTCAAGCTCTTTGTCATCGACGACGCCGTCGGCCAGGGCCTCGTGCTCTGGACGCCCGCCGGCGCGGTCATCCGGCAGGAACTGCAGACGTTTATCGCGGCCGAGCTGCGCAAGCAGGGCTACCACCAGGTCTTCACGCCCCACATCGGCCGGCTCGAACTCTACCGCACGTCGGGCCACTTCCCCTACTACCGCGACTCGCAATATCCGCCCGTGATCGAGCGCGAGACGCTGGCCCGGCTGGCGCACGAGGGCTGCAGCTGCGCCCAGCTCGCCAACAAGCTCACCGAGGGCGACATCGACGGCTATCTGCTCAAGCCGATGAATTGCCCGCATCACATCAAGATCTACGCTTCGCAGCCGCACTCCTACCGCGACCTGCCGGTGCGCCTGGCCGAGTTCGGCACGGTCTACCGCTGGGAGCAGTCGGGCGAGCTCAACGGCATGACACGCGTCCGCGGCTTCACGCAGGACGACGCCCACCTCTTCTGCACCGAGGAGCAGATTCCGCAGGAGATCATCGGCTGCCTGGCGCTGGTGAAGATCATCCTCGCGACCCTCGGCATCGCCGACTACCGCGTCCGCGTCGGGCTGCGCGATCCCGACTCGGCCAAGTACACCGGCGACCCGGCCAATTGGGACAAGGCCGAGGCCGCCTGCCGCGAGGCCGCCAAGACCCTCGGCGTGTCCTTCACGGAGGAGCCGGGCGAGGCCGCCTTCTACGGCCCGAAGATCGACTTCATCATCAAGGACGTCATCGGCCGCGAATGGCAGCTCGGCACGGTGCAGGTCGACTACAACCTGCCGCAGCGCTTCGACCTCTCCTACATCGGCGCCGACAACCAGTCGCACCGCCCGGTGATGATCCACCGCGCGCCGTTCGGCTCGATGGAACGATTCGTGGGCGTGCTGATCGAGCATTTTGCCGGCGACTTCCCGACGTGGCTGGCGCCCGAGCAGGTCCGCGTGCTGCCGATCAGCGACAAGGTCGGCGACTACGCCCGTGAACTCGCCACCCGCCTGAAGGCCGAGAACATCCGCGTCACGCTCGACGAGCACTCCGACAAGCTCGGCGCCAAGATCCGCCGCACCGAGGTGGAAAAGGTGCCCTACGCGCTCGTGGTCGGTGGCAAGGAGGCCGAGGCCAGGGCCGTATCGGTACGTTCCCGCGCCAAGGGCGACGAGGGCGTCATGCCGTTCGAGACCTATATCGAGAAACTGCGCACCGAAGTCGTCACCCGCGCTTTGCCGGAGCGGAAGAAGCAATAAGCCCGGATGCAAACTGCGTAGCAGCCGAGGTAACGAGGCTGACGATAAGCGGCGACTCAAGTCTACTCGACGATATAGCCTTCTTCGCCGTGTTCGATCAGATCGAGGCCGACGGTCTCGTCTTCCTGGTTCACCCGCAGCCCTCCGCATGACAGCCGGACGACCCAGGCGATGGCCAGTGTCGCCAAGACCGACCAAGCCATAACGAGGCCGGCGGCCTTGAGCTGCTCGAACCAGAGCGTGCGACCGACCAGGGCGGCGATCGGTCCCCTCGCCAGATTGGCATTGACCGCAGCCGTGGCGAACACCCCGGTCAGAATGGTCCCCAGCGTTCCGCCCACCGCATGCACGCCAAAAGTGTCCAGTGAGTCGTCGTAGCCAAACCTGGCTTTGAGGTGGTTGCAGGCGAAATAGGTGGCCCCGCCGGCGAGCAAGCCGATCAACACCGCACTGCCGGCGGAAACGAATCCGCTCGCCGGCGTGATGGTGGCCAGGCCGGCGACCACGCCGGAGCAGAAGCCGAGCACGCTGGGTTTGCCGCGCCGAAAGGACTCGATCATCGACCACGAGAAACAGCCCGCCGCCGCGGACAACGTCGTGGTGACAAACGCGTTCACCGCGACCCCGTCCGCCGCCACCGCGCTGCCGGCATTGAAGCCATACCAGCCCGCCCAAAGCATGCCGGTGCCGGTCATGCAAAAGACCATGCTGTGGGGCGGCATGGGATCGCGCCCATGCCCGCGCCGCTTGCCCACCAGCAGGCACAAGGCCAGGGCGCTCCAGCCCGATGTCATGTGGACCACCATGCCGCCGGCAAAGTCGATCGCCCGGATCCCCGCGCCCGGGTTGAACACACCGTTCATCCATCCATCGGATCCCCAGAGCAGATGGGCCACCGGGAAGTAAACGAAAAACATCCATCCCGCGCTGAAGAGCATGACGGCCTTGAATTTCATCCGCTCGGCAATCGCTCCGATCGTGAGGGCCGGCGTGATGATCGCGAACATGAGCTGGTAGACGGCAAAGAGACTATGAGAGACCCACTGGGCATACGCGCCATTGGGCTCCACTCCCACGCCGCGCAGGAAGGCAAAGCTCAGTCCGCCCAGCAACCCGTTGCCCGGTGAAAAGGCCAGGCTGTAGCCGCAAATCCACCAGAGAATGGTGACCATCCCGGCCAGACCCAGGCATTGGGCCAGAATCGAAAGGACGTTTTTGCGGCGGACGAGACCGCCGTAAAACAGCGCCAACCCCGGCAGGGTCATGAACAGGACCAGTGCCGAACTCGTCATCATCCAGGCGTTGTGGCCGGGGCCTCCGCCCGGCACCTTCGACTGCGCCACCCCGTCGGTGGCCCGCGGCGCGTTGTTCAAATAGGCCTCAACGTCGGAAAGCCGTTGCTCGACCGTGGGCAGGGGCAGCGATGCGGGGGGCGGTTCGGCAGCAGAGAGCGACGACGGCACCAACCCAGCCAGCGTGAACAGAAATATCCAGCCGATGCATCTCATAGGGCAAAAAGACTTTGCAGCAGATTTCCAACCATGCATGAATTCCGTGCATTGTTTGCTTATTATCATCCACCATTATTTCTCGCCCTTATCTGTACTAGGACCTGACGTTATGCGCGTGCTGCAGAGACTTGCACCCTGCATCGGCTGCGTGAGACCGGCGATCGGTCCGACTCAGGCTGAGGCCGGCAGCTCGACCGTGAAAACCGCGCCGGCGGCGGCATGGTTGGCCACCGCCACGGTGCCGCCATGGGCCTCGACCAGCGCCTTGACCACGCTGAGCCCGAGCCCGAGCCCGCGCTGTGAACGGCTGTGGTCGCCGCGGTAGAGCCGCCGCCAGATTTTCTCCTGCTCCGCCTCCGGCACGCCGGGCCCGGTATCGCGCACGGTGATGGCCACGCAGCCGCCGCGAGCCTCCGCTGCCAGCCAGACCGAGCCGCCCCCGGGAGTGTATTTGACAGCGTTGTCGACCAGGTTGGCCATAACCTGCCGCAGACGGGTGACATCGGCCCAGACGGCGAGGCCGGCCGCCGGAGCAACCTGCAGGGAGACCGCTTTCTCCTCCGCCACAAGCGCGTACAGCCCGGCGACGCCCTGCAGCAGGTCGTCCACCGCCACCCTCTCGCGCTCGAGTTTCAGCACGCCGTTTTCCGCCGCCGAGATGTCGAGCAGGGTCTCGAGCAGGCGCCGGATGCGGTCGGCTTCCTCGATGCAGTCGGCCAGCGCTTCGCGGGCCGCAGCCGGGTCGTTTGTCTGCTGCAGCGCCGCCTCGGCGCCGGCCCGGAGACGCGTCAACGGCGTGCGCAGATCGTGCGCGACGTTATCAAGCGCCTCCCGCATGGCTTGGAGCAGATGGCTATTCCGCTCCAGCAGGGTGTTGAACTGCCGGACGAGTTCGCCCACCTCGTCGTCGCGTTGGGTGCCCTCGACGCGCGCCGACAGGTCGCCGGTGGCCACGATGCGCCGCGCGGTGGCGGCCACCGCCCGCACCGGCTTGGTGGCACGCCAGGCCAGCCAGGCCCCGCCGCCCGCCGACAGCAGCACCGCGGCGGTGCCGGCCAGCCACATGGTGCGGCGTAGCGGCGCCAGCAGCACGGTCCGATTGTCGGTGCTGCGGGCAATCTGCAGCACGGCGCCGTCGGACAGCGGGCGGGACACGACCGCCAGGTCGCGCTGCTCGTCGCGCGGCACGCGTACCGTCTGTACACGCTGCGACCGCGGCGTCCCCCAGGCGTCCGGAACGAGGACCGGCGTGTCCTGGTCGATCCAATTTTCCGGCACCTTGGCAAAGGTCACGTCCCCGCCCGACCCGACGATGCGGACGAACAGCGACCGGACATGCGGCAGCTCACCCTCGCGCTCCAGCAGCGCCCGCACCGCCGGCACACCGCCGGCATCGAAGGCGTCGGCGTATTCGGCCGCCCGCACCTCCAGCGCCTCGCGCTCGCGGGCGTCGAGGGCGCGGGCGAGCAGAAAATAGATCGCCGCCAACACCACGGCCGCGCCGAGCCCGAAGAGCCCGGCATGCCACAGGCCGAGCCGCAGCGCCAGCGACCGGCCCAGCCGGCTGCCTTCAGGACTTGAGGACATAGCCCACCCCCCGGACGGTTTCGATCCGGCGGTGCTCCGGGTCCACCTTGGCGCGCAGGCGGTGCACCAGCACGTCGACCACGTTGGTCTGCGGATCGAAACTGTAGTCCCACACGTGTTCGAGAATCATGGTCTTGGTCACGGGCCGCCCGGCGTGCCGCAGCAGGAAGGCCAGCAGCGTGAACTCCCGCGGCTGCAGCTCGACCGGCTGGTCGCCGACCCGGACTTCGCGCGTCACGAGGTCGAGCACAAGGTCGCCCGCCGTCAGGCGCGCGGCCTCGGGGGCCCGCGTGGCCCGGCGGATGAGGGCCTGCAGCCGCGCCAGCAGTTCGGAAAAAGCGAAGGGCTTCGTGAGGTAGTCGTCACCGCCCGCCTGCAGGCCGCCGATCCGGTCGTCCACGCTGCTGCGCGCGCTCAGGAACAGCACCGGCAGGGCGTTGCGCGCGGCGCGGAGCCGCCGCACCAGGCTCAGGCCGTCGAGGCGCGGCAGCATCACGTCGACGACGGCCGCGTCATACGCCGTGGTGGCGACCAGCGCCAGCGCCTCGTCGCCGTCATGAGCCGGATCGACGGCAAAGCCATGCTGGCGCAGACCACCCGCCACAAAGGAGGCGATCTTGGGGTCGTCTTCTACCACGAGGATGCGCACGTCCATTGACTAGGGGATCGCCGGCCCGGCGTCTATGCTGCAATGCAGCCGGGCCAGACAGAGCTTCTGATCGCGGCATAAAGCCGCTCCTACAACATTGGCCGGCATGGCGGAAAGAAAACCCGCGCGCCCCGGAGGGCGCGCGGGTTGCACAACCGATCATATTTCCCGGTCAGGAGGATGGCTTGCCATCAGTTTCATCCACCACGAGAAAATGCGTTGAACCGTGGCTCCAGAGCTTGAGCAGTGTCTTCCGCGTCTCGGAATGCTCGGTGAGCCGCACCGCGTCGTCCGCCGTGTGCACCGGCTGGTGGTTGATCTCCTGGATCACGTCGCCCGGGCTCAGGCCGGCCTCGGCGGCCGCCGACGCAGGATCGACATTCGTCACCAGCGCCCCATGTACCCGGGCGGGAACTTCAAACTCGTTGCGGGTGGAGGCATCGAGGTCGGAGACCTCCACGCCGTCGAGCACCCCGTCGTCCTTGCCGCCGCTGATGCTCGCATGCTGCTTCTCGCCCGGCAGTTCGCCGATCTTCACCGTGACTTCCTCGTCCTGGTCGTTGCGGAGCACGCGCATCTTCACCGTTGCTCCGGGCACGGTCGCGGCCACCGCGAATTTCAAGCGCCGGCTGTCGGAAACCGGTCGTCCGCTGTAATCGAGGACAATATCGCCGCTCTTCAGTCCCGCCCGGGATGCCGGACCATCCGGCGTGACGTCGCTGATGATGACACCCTTCGATGATTTCAGGTGAAACTGTTCCGCGAGATCCGGCGTAAGGTCCTGGATCGTCACCCCGAGAAAGCCCCGCACAACTATGCCGGTGGTCACCAGGCTGTCCATGACATGCCGCGCGAGATTGGCGGGGATGGCAAAGCCGATGCCCTGAAAGCCGCCGCTGCGGCTGAGAATCGCGGTATTGAGGCCGATCAGACGGCCCCGCATGTCGACGAGCGCGCCCCCGGAGTTGCCGGGATTGATGGCCGCGTCGGTCTGGATGAAATCCTCATAATCAAGTCCGGTGGCACCCGACCGCCCCGTGCCGCTGACGATGCCGCTGGTGACCGTTTCGCCGATGCCGAAGGGATTGCCGACCGCCAGCACCCGGTCGCCGACCTGCACGTCGTCGCTGTCGGCAAAGGTGATGGCCGGCAGGTCGCGGGCGTCGACCTTGATGACGGCAATGTCGGTCTTTTTGTCGGTACCGATGACCTTGGCCGTCAGGACCCGACTGTCCGACAGGGTGACCTTCACGCTGTCCGCGTCATCCACCACATGATTGTTGGTCAAGATGTAGCCGTCGGCGCTGACGATGATGCCCGAGCCGAGGCCCATTTCCGGAGGTTGTCGCACGATGCGACGCTGTCCGCCGGGACCACCGAAGAAGGGTCCGAAAAAATGCCGGAAGGCGGGATCGTCGAATGGCAGACCGCCACCCACCTCCATCTCCTTGGCCCGTTCGCGGGTGACCACCTTCACCACGCTGGGCGTCACCCGCTTGACGATGGGGCTGAACGACAGCGCCGTGTCGTCGCTGCGCGGGAGCGGGACGGCGTCGACTTTGACATTCACGGACGGCTTCCCGTCGTGGCTGGACTCGGCGACGACCCAGCTTGTGCCGCCAATCAGCAGGGCCAGGGTGGCCAGCAGCAATCCGCGATGCCGTCGGGGGGAAAATTGATGCATGTTCATGGATCCGGTCTTCAGTTTCGGAGCGTTGGAGTTTTTGACAGAACTGCCCCACGGTAACCGATCCCGCTGACAGGCGTCTTGCGGCGACCTTACAGTTTTGTAATTCAGACGGACCGCCGGCGCCCTTCCCGCGTCTGCGGCCGCCGGGCACGCCGCCCACGTTCGCGAGCTCCGCGGCGGGCCCAGCGGTCCCGCCCTGCCACAAGGCGTCACTCTCGATGGGCGGGAGGGGAATTTCTAAGCTCCCAATAAAACATCAGGCCGGCCCGTGGAGGGCCGGCCTGCGCGATCTTTCCCGACGGGGAAAGCAATTCTGCTCAGAGGGCGGCGTCGCCGTGCTCGTCGGTGCGGATGCGCACCACATCATCGACGGGCAGCACGAACACCTTGCCGTCGCCGATTTTTCCGGTCTTGGCCGCCTTGACGATGCTCGCGACGACCTGGCCGACAATGTCGGCGGCGACCGCGACCTCGATCTTCACCTTGGGGAGAAAGTCCACGGTGTATTCGCTGCCGCGGTAGATCTCGGTATGCCCCTTCTGCCGGCCGAAGCCCTTGACCTCGGTGACCGTCATGCCCTGGATGCCGAGCTGCGCCAGGGCCTCCTTCACCTCTTCCAGTTTGAAGGGTTTGATGATGGCAACAATGAGTTTCATGAGAGTGTGGGTTGAGGGAACAGGGTGCTAATCGATGTAGCCTTCTTCGCCGTGTTCCGCGAGGTCGAGACCCTGGCGTTCGACTTCGGGCGTGGGCCGCAGACCGATGGCCGTCTTCACGATAAAGGCGATGATGAACGTGCCAACCACCGAGAGCACCAGGGTGATGCCGATGGCCTTGAGCTGTTCGTGCCAGAGCCCGCCCCCGGTCACGAGCTGGGCGAGGCCGTTTTTCAGCGCGACGCCGTTGGTCAGGTTGCCGTTGACCTCGCCCGTGGCGAGCAGGCCGGTCAGGAACGCGCCCAGCGTGCCGCCGACGGCGTGGACGCCGAAGGTGTCGAGAGCGTCGTCATAACCGAACCAAGCCTTGACCTTGGTGACGAAGAAATAGGGCCCAGCGGCGGCCAGCAGGCCGATGATCACGGCGCCCGTGGGGTTGACGAATCCGGTCGCAGGCGTGATCACCACCAGCCCGGCGACCGCGCCCGAACAGAAACCGAGAATCGAGGCGTGCCCGCGGAAGACCCTTTCCATCACCCCCCAGGTAAAAGCGGCGACGGCGGTGGCGATCGTGGTGGTGGTGAAGGCGTTGGCAGCGATGCCGTCGGCCGCCACGGCGCTGCCGGCGTTGAAACCGTACCAGCCGACCCAGAGCATGCCGGTGCCGACCATGCACAACACCATGCTATGCGGGGCCATCTTTTCCCGGCCGAAACCGAGGCGCGGGCCGAGGACGAGACAGAGGATAAGCGCCGACCAGCCGGAAGACATGTGCACCACGGTGCCGCCGGCGAAGTCGATGGCCTTGATCGCCGCGTCGGCGTTCCACACGCCGTTCATCAAGCCGGTGGCACCCCACACCATGTGCGCGAGCGGGAAATAGACCACCAGCATCCACAGGCCCACGAACAACAGGATGGCCGAGAATTTCATGCGCTCGGCGATGGCGCCGACGATCAGGGCCGGCGTGATGATCGCAAACATCAGCTGGTACATCGAAAAGACGTTGTGCGACACCCAGTAGGCGTAGTCGGTGTTGGGCGCGGAGGTCACCCCCTTGAGCAGGACAAACTCGGTGCCGCCCAGGAAGCGGCCCAGGCCGCTGCCGCCGAAACATTTTCCAAAAACAAGACTGTAACCGAACGCCCACCAGAGGATGGTGACGAGCCCGGCGATGCCGAGGCACTGCGCCAGCACCGAAAGGACATTCTTGCGACGGACCAGGCCGCCGTAGAAGAGCGCCAGACCGGGCAGGGTCATGAAAAGGACCAGCGCGGACGAGGTCATCATCCAGGCATTGTGACCGGGGCCTGGCACACCGCTCAGACTCTTCCCGGGATCCGTGTTGTTGACGTAGGCTTCAAGCGCGGTGACGCGCTGATCGATCGGCGGCGTGGCCTCGTCGGCCCGCACCGGCAGGCAGACAAGCGCAGTCGCCAGCAATACCAAGGCGGCACGCAAGGGGGTTGGCAGGGATAGCTTCATGGTGAAAAGTGCTCATGTCATGAGCAGAATTGATGCCACGAATCGTTTTTCTTATTCGTCTGTACAAATCTGTGCATTTTGCCGGCGCCGATCGTGCCGGGATGACAGATGACCGGCCCTTTTTAGGCAGAAAAAAGGCCGACCCAGTCGGGTCGGCCTTTGCCCATGGCTAATGTAGAAATGGAGGCAGACAGATCCTCTGCACCTAGACGGCGGCTTCGCCGTGCTCGTCGGTACGGATACGGACCACTTCCTCGAGCGGGAGAACGAAGACCTTGCCGTCGCCGATCTTGCCCGTCTTGGCAGACTTGACGATGGCCTCGACCGTCTTGGCCACGGACTCGTCGCCCAGAGCGATCTCGATCTTCACCTTGGGGAGAAAATCGACCGTGTATTCACTGCCGCGGTAGATCTCGGTGTGGCCTTTCTGGCGGCCGAAGCCTTTGACCTCGGTAACCGTCATGCCCTCGATGCCGATTCCGGAAAGGGCTTCTTTAACTTCCTCGAGTTTGAAGGGCTTGATGATGGCGATGATGAGTTTCATCCGAAGTGATTTCCTTTGTGTGTTCGAGTCGTTTGTAGGTTCTTCCCTCACCCGGCGCAAGTCTTGGTTCCTGCGCCGGGCCGGAAATATCGGTTATTTGTGTGCCGCCTGGAAGTCTGGATAAGCCTCGTTGCCATGTTCCCCGATGTCGAGACCCTCGGTCTCCTCCTCGGCGCTCACACGAATGCCCAGCGCGGCCTTCAAGGCATACCAAATGACAAGCGAGAGCGGGAAGACGTAGAGGCCGGCCCAGAAGATGCCCTTGAGCTGCACCCAAGTCTGCGCGCCGCGGCTGAGGCCGGTGGCGAGCGCCGCCACATCGGTGGCGACCTGCTGATCGTAAAACAGGCCGAGTGCGAGCGTACCGAAGACGCCGTTGACGAGGTGGACGGAGAGCGCACCGACCGGATCGTCAAGCTTGAGCTTGTCGAAGAAAACGACGGCCAGCACCACCAGGACGCCGGCGATCAGACCGATCCAGAAACCGGAGGCGATCGAGACGAACGCGCAAGGCGCGGTGATCGCCACCAGACCGGCCAGACACCCGTTCAGAATCATCGAGAGGTCGGGCTTCTTCAGGAGCGCCCAGGCCGTCACCAGTGCGCTCAGCGAGGCGGTGGCCGCCGCGAGGTTGGTGTTGACCAGGATGTGCGCGATGGCCTTGCCGTCCATGGCCGCCATCGTGGAGCCGGGGTTGAACCCGAACCAGCCGAGCCAGAGGATCAGCACGCCAAGCGCCGCGGAGGTCATGCTGTGGCCGGGAATCGGATGGACCTTGCCGTCCTTGCCGTACTTGCCGAGGCGCGGGCCGAGCACGATCACGCCGGCGAGGGCCGCCCAGCCGCCCACCGAGTGCACCACGGTCGAGCCGGCGAAGTCCCGGAAATTGGCGACGCTGAGGAAACCACCGCCCCAGATCCAGTGACCGGTGACGGGATAAACGAGCGCCACGAGCAGAAAGCTGAAGATCAGGAACGCGCCGAACTTGATGCGCTCGGCCACCGCGCCGGAGACGATCGTCGCGGCCGTGCCGGCAAACACGAGCTGGAAAAAAAACTTCGCCCAGAGCGGAACCGGCGTCCAGTTGATCGCGCTGTAGACGCCCTCATACTTTGCCGTCGAGAACGGGTTCATCGCCGCGTAGGCCTCGCCCAGCGCGGGTGAGTTGTCGGCGCCGCCCACAAACCAGAGCCCGTGCGAACCGATAAAACTGTTGCCGTCTCCGAACATCAGGCCCCAGCCGATCACCCAGAACGAGATCGTCGATGCGGCAAACACGATGAAATTTTTCGCCAGGATGTTGACGCAGTTTTTCGACTGGCAAAGGCCACTCTCCACGAGCGCAAAACCGGCGTTCATCCAGAACACCAGCATGGCGGTCACCAGGACCCAGACGGTGTCGAGTCCCGTGCGTAGGCTGCTGAGGTGGGCCACATCGATGGCCGGGGCGGTTGAGGCGGCCTCCTGGCCGTGAAGCGGGGTCAGGACGGCCATCGCCGCGAGCAGACCGGCCCCGCCCGCGACCCTCGTCAGATGCAAATGCCACTTTTTCATAGGAACGTTTTTGTTTGATGACTGGATATTCGGTTGGCTCTGCGGCTGTTCATCCCACAGTAGGCGCTGCCTTTAGCACAGCGTATGCCAAGGAGCGGACCGCCCGGAAAATAACTTCACGAATCTGCCGGTCCGCCCCTCACGGCGGGGGTCTCCTCACCTTGAAAATCCGGAGCGCCCCAGCAGGCAACGGCTTCCAGCCCGCATGGCGGAGGGCGCCGCCGGTCCCCCAAACACCGATGCGCCGATTACTCCGCCGGCGTTACCGTCTGGATGTGCAGCTCGCGCAGCTGCTTCGGCGCCACCGGCGCCGGGCTCTGCGTCATGAGATCCTGCGCCTTCTGCGTCTTGGGAAAGGCGATGACATCGCGGATGCTCGTCGTGCCGCACAGCAGCGCCACCATCCGGTCCAGGCCGAACGCGATGCCGCCGTGCGGCGGTGCGCCGTACTTGAAGGCCCGCAGCAGGTAGCCGAAACGGCTCTCGACGACGTCCGCCGGAATTTTGAGCACGTCCTTGAATACCTTTTCCTGCAGCGCAGGCTGGTGGATGCGGATCGAACCGCCGCCGAGTTCCATGCCGTTGAGCACGACGTCGTAGTGCTGGCCGCGCACCTGGCGGGGAGCGGTGTCGAGCAACGGGATGTCCTCCGGCACCGGCGCCGTGAACGGATGATGCGTGGCCACAAAGCGCTTGGCCTCCTCGTCGTAGGTCATCAGCGGGAAATCGACCACCCATAGGAAATTCCACTGGCTGGCCGGGATGGTCAGCTTGCCGCGTTTCTGCAGCAGCGCGGCGCATTCGAGTCGGATGCGGCCGAGGATGGCGCAGGCCTTCTCCCACGGCGCCGCCGCGAAAAAGATGATGTCCCCGTCGGCGATGCCCAGCCGCTGCGTGAGCTCCGCCTTCTCGGCTGCGGTGAAGAATTTCACGATCGGCGATTTCCACTCGCCGCCCTCGACCTTGATGAACGCCAGGCCCTTGGCCCCGAGCGCCTTCGCGGTTTCCTCCAGGTTGGTGAGCTCGCCCTGGGTGACGTCCGCCAGTCCCTTTGCGTTCACCGCCTTGACCGCACCACCGCCCGTTGCCGCCGACGCAAAAACCTTGAAGGTGGATTTCTTGAAGATCTCCGTAAAGTCAACCAGCTCTAGGCCGAACCGGGTGTCAGGCTTGTCGACGCCGTAGCGGTTCATCGCGTCCTTGAAGGAAAGCCGCGGAAACGGCACCGGCAGGTTCACCCCGAGGACGTCCTGCCAGACCTTCCGCAGCATCCCCTCGAACAAGGTGTAGATGCCCTCGCGGTCGATGAACGACACCTCGACGTCGATCTGGGTGAACTCCATCTGCCGGTCGGCCCGCAGGTCCTCATCGCGAAAACAGCGGGCGATCTGCAGATACCGCTCCACCCCCGCCACCATGAGGATCTGCTTGAACTGCTGCGGCGACTGCGAGAGGGCGTAGAACTGCCCCGGGTGGATGCGCGACGGCACGAGGTACTCGCGGGCGCCCTCCGGCGTGCTCTTGAAGAGGATGGGCGTCTCGACCTCGATGAACTCCTGCTCGTCGAAGTAATCGCGCACGGCCTTGGTGGCGCGGTGGCGCACCTCGAGATTCCGGCGCATCTTCGGCCGGCGCAGATCGAGGTAGCGGTAGGTCAGCCGCAGGTCCTCGTTGACCCGGTCGCCGCCCTCGTCATCGAGCGGAAACGGCGGCGTCTCCGACAGGTTGTGGATTTCGAGCGCGGTGGCGTCGACTTCGATCTCGCCCGTGGCCAGGCTCGGATTGGCCGTCCCGGCCGGACGCAAGGTGACCCGCCCCGTCACGCCGATGACCGACTCGGGCTTGAGCTGGGCCGCCCGCGCACCCGCGTCCGCATTGGAATTGGGCTCGAGCTTGACCTGGGTCACGCCCTTCCGGTCGCGCAGGTCGATGAAGATGATGCCGCCCTGGTCGCGGATGGAGTCGACCCAGCCGGCCAGCGAGACGGTGGCGCCGAGGTCGGCCTTGGTGAGTTGGGCACAATGGTGCGTGCGCTTCATGTTGGTGGCGAGGGACGAAAGTCGGCCAACTAAGCGTGCGCCCCCGCCGGAGGGCAAACCTGAAATTGGCCGCCGGCGCGGCGGGCCCGCGCCGGGAAACCTGCGCCGGGCCGCTACCCCGCCGATATCACTGTGCGATCAAGCTTTTACCCGTCATCTCCGCCGGTTTGGGCAGGCCCATGAGCTCCAGCAGCGTCGGCGCGATGTCGGCGAGCCGCCCCCCCTGACGCAGCTTCGTCTTGCCGGCGGCATACCCTTTGCCCACCACGAACACCTCGACCAGGTTGAGGGTGTGCGACGTGTGCGGAGCGTTGTGCTCCGGGTCCCACATCTGTTCGCAGTTGCCGTGGTCGGCACAGACCACCGCCGCGCCGCCCATCTTGAGCACCGCATCGAGCAGCACCCCGGTCCCGAGGTCGGTCGCCTCGACCGCGCGGATGGCCGCGGGCAGCGAGCCGGTGTGGCCGACCATGTCGGGATTGGCGTAATTGACGACCAGCAGGTCGTACTTGCCGGAGAGAATGGCGTCGCGCGCGGCCACCGTCACGCCCATCGACGCCATGTCCGGCGCCAGGTCGTAGGTCGTGACCTTCGGGCTGGCCACCACCGCCCGCTCCTCGCCGGGAAATGGCTCCTCGCGGTAATCGTTGAAGAAAAATGTCACGTGCGGGTACTTCTCCGTCTCCGCGCTGCGAAATTGTTTCAACCCGCGCGCCGCGACATACTCGCCAAGGATATTCTTCATCTTGGCCGGCTTCAGGAGGATAGTCTCGACCGGCAGGCCCTTTTTGTACTCGGTCAACCCCGCAAAGTAGAGGTCGAGCTTCCGGCCGCGGTCAAACTCCTTGAATCCCTCCTCGCAGAATGCGCGGCAGAGCTCGCGCGGGCGGTCGCCGCGGAAGTTGAAGAAGACCACGCTGTCGCCGTCGTCGATGGACCCGACCGGCTTGCCGTCGCCATCGGTCACCCAGGTCGGCACCACGAACTCGTCGCCCTTCTGCGAATCGTTGGTCGGCTGGTCGTAATACTGCTGCACGGCGGCGGTGGCGCTCGGCGCGCTGCCGTCGGCCCGGGCACCCGTGAGCATGGCGTAGGCGCGGCTCACCCGCTCCCAGCGATTGTCGCGGTCCATGCTGTAAAAGCGGCCGCACACGCTCGCGACCCGGCCCACGCCGAGCTCCGCGAGCTTGGCCTCGAGCTGTCGGATGAAACCGAGGCCGCTGGCTGGCGGCGTGTCCCGCCCGTCCATGAACGCGTGGACGAAAATGTCCTTCGTCACCCCCGCCGCCCTGGCCAGCGCGACCAGGCCGTAGAGATGGTCGAGCAGGCTGTGCACGCCCGCATCGGAGGCCAGCCCCATGAAATGCAGCTTCGTGCCCTGCCGCTTCACCCGGTCGAGGGCGGCGCGCCACACGGCGTTGCCGGCGATCTCGCCGTCGGTGATCGCCTTGGTGATGCGCACGATCTCCTGGTCGACGATGCGGCCGGCGCCGATGTTCTGGTGTCCCACCTCGCTATTGCCCATCACGCCGGCGGGCACGCCGACGTCGAGGCCGCATGCCTTGACGAGCGTCACGGGATACTGCGCGTGCAGCCGGTCGTCGTAGGGCTTGCGGGCGAGGTGCACGGCATTGAACGGGTCGTGCGCCGGGTTCGGATTGTTGCCCCAGCCGTCGCGGACGACGAGGAGCACGGGGCGGCATTTTGAACTCATGGCAAAAAAAGATGGTGAGCAGACGGCTCGGCCGGCGCAACCGGTCCGGGCTACAAACCTACCAGTGATGCGGTCGCGCCCCGTCACCGGCAACGCCAAAATCCGTTGTCGCGACCACCGGCACGGAATCGGTACGACGTTTTGGGCTTGTGCATATAGTTGTAGCCGGGGACCCCGGACACCCGGCCTCCCCGAGGCCGGCTACAGAGGCGACAACGCGTCACCCTTGATGCACGCCTCTCGCGGCATCTGTAACGATGAGGGGCACGGACCCGCTTGGGAGTCGGGGCCACCACCCGCCCGACGCCACGTTTGACATCCGGGACGAATCTCCCGACCAGTAGCTAGGAGTTTGTCGGACTTTGAGGTCCGACAAACTCCTTAGGCAAATCGCCCGGAAAAGAACTCAACCAGCAGACTCCGACCGCATTGCTCTCAAAAATCTGCGCCGGCCGGATTTCCTCATCCTTCAGGCCCTCAAAAAAGCGGCGGTTTCGCTTTTAGGAGCCTGGTGGACGAGAAGTCCGGCAGGCTTCTAGCGCCCATGCCCGATCGCGCCGTCCTCCTCGTCAACCTCGGCTCACCCGATTCCACCTCGGTCGCCGACGTGCGCCGCTATCTTGCGGAATTCCTCGGCGACGACCGTGTGCTCGACGCACCGCCGCAGCCGCTGCGCTGGCTGCTGCTCCACGGCATCATCCTGCGCACCCGCCCGGCGAAATCGGCCCATGCCTATGCCAGCATCTGGACGCCCGCCGGTTCGCCGCTGATTGTCACCAGCCGCAGCGTGCAGCAGAAGCTGGCCGCCGCGCTGGGGCCGGACGTGCCGGTCGCCCTGGCCATGCGCTATGGACGCCCCGCGATCGCCCCGGTGATCAGCCAGCTCGCCGCGAGCGGTGTCCGGAAAGTGCTGCTCATTCCGCAATATCCGCACTATGCGATGTCGAGCTGGGAAACCGTGGTGGTGAAAGTCCGGGAGGCGGCGGCCCGGCTGGCGCCGCGCCTGCGCCTGGAAACCGAGCCGCCGTTCTATGCGGACGACGATTACATCGAAGCGCTCTATGCGAGCGTCGGCCCCTATCTCGTGAAACCTCACGACCACCTGCTTTTCAGTTATCACGGCATCCCCGTGCGGCATCTGCGCAAGGCCGATTCGTCCAAGGCCCATTGTACCCTGGTGCCGGATTGCTGCGAAACCTGCAGTCCGGCGCAGGCCACCTGCTACAAAGCGCAGATCACGCGCACGACGCAGCTCCTGGCGCGCCGCGCCGGTCTGGATCCCGCCCGCTACTCCATTTCGTTTCAATCGCGCCTGGTCGGCGAACCATGGCTCCAGCCGTACACCGATTTCGAACTCCGGCGTCTTCCCGCCCAGGGCAAAAAGCGCCTGCTGGTCATCACCCCCGCTTTTGTCGCCGACTGCCTGGAGACGCTCGAGGAAATCCGCGTGGCCGGACGGGAGACCTTTCTCCAGGCCGGCGGCGAGTCATTCGACCATATCCCCTGCCTGAACGATCATCCGGCGTATATCGATTTTCTCGCCGGCCGGGCGCTCCGCTGGCTCACGTCAAACCCGCCGATTGAGGGCAAATTCCCGGAGCGGCCCGGTATCTAAACCGGCGCCGGCCACCGGCCGGCTATCCCACGCCTCCTGCGGGCAGGAAGTTGGGCCGGTCGGATGAACCGACGGTCGCAGCTGTCAAAAAATTCTCAAACTCTCCCGCGGCACTTGCCGCCGAGCCGGGTTCAGCACTTTTCTCTTAACAAGCGGGGGAGACCGGTCACGGTTCTGCCGTGGAAGTGAGGCCCGTCGCTTCACCAGCGTTCCCCAGATTCGGCTTTCGTGGGCAACTCGTCGCAAATTCAAACGACCGGCGCCACCGGAACGAACGCCCGTGGCTCCGCCGGAGCGTTGCTGGTCCTTGATGGGAATGGGAAAATTCTACTGGCCGACTCCGCCGCGCGCGCGCTCTGGCGGTCCGGCGAGACCGAGCTGATCGGCGATCATTTCTCCACGCTCTTCGCCTTCGAGGTCACCACCAAGGACTCCCGCTGGCTCGAGGCGCAATGGGACGTGCTGCTGGCCGCCGGCTCGGCCGCCCCGCTCCGGCTCGTCGCCCAGCCGAAGGACGGCGCGCGCCTCGAGGTGTCCGTGCGCCTCGAAAAGACCGCTTCCGCCGCCGGCCCGGGCTGTTTTGCGTTTGTGTCGCCGGCCGCGCCCGCCGACACCGGAGCGGACCTGCTCTCCGTTCTGGCCGAGCGCAGCCCCGTCGGGGTCTTCGACCTCAACTTCAAGGCCGGCACCTACTACTATTCCCCCGCTTGGAAAAAGCAGCTGGGCTATGCCGAGCATGAACTCGACGCCTCCTTCGAGACGTGGCGCAATCTGCTGCATCCCGAGGACTCTGCGGCTGCGCCTGATCGTGTCGCCACCAAATTCTTCAGCGGAGCGCGCAGTTTCTCGGTCGAATACCGCCTCCGGCACAAGAAGGGCCACTACGTGTGGATTCATGGCATCGGCCTGCAGGTGTTCGGCTCCGGCGGGGACATCGAGCGCGTCGCCGGTGTGCACCTCGACATCACCGAGCGCAAGGAATTTGAGGAGATTTCGGTCGAAAGCGAGGAACGCCTCCAGGAGCTCACGGAACACGGCCACCTCGGCTTGTTCGACCTGAACTTTGCCGGCGGCCGCTGCTGGTTTTCGCCCGCCTGGAAGCGCCTGCTCGGCTACGCGGCGGATGACCTCATCGACGGCCCCGAGGCCCTGGCCAGCGTGCTGCATCCCGAGGATGCGCCCGCCGGGCTGAAGGAGTTCTTCCTGTCCCGCCATCCCGGCGAGAGCGCCTATCTTGATCTCTGCCGTCTGCGCCACAAGGACGGCCGTTATGTCTGGGCGATCGGCGGCGTGTTCCGCCAGATGTCGCGCAAGCGCGAGTTGCAGCGCGTGCTCGGTTTCCATTGCGCGCTGCCGGCGGAGCTGCCCGTGACGGGCGGGCAGGCCATCCCTCCCGCGCTGCTCACTGGCGCATTCGCCGAATTGCACGAAGGCCTCGTGCTCGTCGACGCTGCCGGCCGCATCACCTTCGCCAGCGACAAGGCCGGCTCCATCCTGGGCGAGACGCCCGAGGCCCTGCGCGGCCGGCCGCTCCTCGAGGCGTTCCCGCTCGTGCAGCGCACCGGCGGCCAGCCGGTCGAATTCCCCGTCAACCGGTTGCTTGAGCTCGGCGAAACCATCGCCCTCAACAATGACCATGCCCTTGCCCGCGCCGGGGGCGCCGCGCCGCGGCCCTTGGCCTTCAGCGCGCGTCCGGTGCCGGATGCCTCCGGCCGGACCGCCGGCGCGGTCATCGTCTTTCGCGATCCCGAGGAAATGCCCCTCACCCCCGAGGAACTTGTGAAGGCCAACCGGTTTGAGTCGCTCGGCGTGCTCGCCGGCGGCATCGCGCACGACTTCAACAATCTCCTGACCACCATCCTCGGCGGCATTTCGCTCGCCAAGGACAACCGTGACTACTCCGCCCTTGAGGACAGCGAGAACGCGTGTCTCGCCGCCAAGGGCCTGACGAAGCAGCTCCTGACCTTCGCCAAGGGCGGCACCGCCGTGCAGACCGTGCTCGCGCCGCTGACCGTGCTCAAGGAGGCCGCGCGCATCGCCGCCGCCGGCGCCAGCACCGAGGTGCTCATCGAAGTCGCGCCCGGCACGGGCAACATCCACGCCGACCGCGCCCAGGTCCTGCAGGTCTTCCAAAACCTGATCGTCAACGCCGTCCAGGCCATGCCCGGGGACCGCCCCGGCCATGTGTGGCTGCGCGCCGCCGGCGTCGAACTCGCCGAGGGCCAGATGCCGCCGCTGCCCGCCGGGCGCTGCGTGCAGTTCGAGGTGCAGGATGACGGCCACGGCATCCCTCCGGAGAACCTCCAGAAGATCTTCGACGCCTTCTTCACCACCAAGAAGCACGGCACCGGCCTCGGCCTCGCCACCGTGCTCGACATCGTGCGCAAGCACGGCGGCCAGATCGGCGTCGACTCCACCGTCGGCACCGGCACCACCTTCACCATCTTCCTGCCGCAGGCCGACCGGCCCGCCGAGGTCGAGGCCCGCCGCGCGCCCACCCTGCGCTTCGGCACCGGCCGCGTCCTGTTCATGGACGACGACGAGAAGATCTGCGCGCTCACCGCCGGCATGCTCGACGGCCTCGAGTACAAGTACGACATCGCGAAGCACGGCGAGGAAGCCCTGACACTCTACAAGCGCTACCTTACCATCGGCCGGCCCTATGACGCCGTCATCATGGATCTCACCATCATCGGCGGCATGGGCGGCGAGGAGACCTTCAAGAAGCTGCGCGACCTCGATCCCGACGTGCGGGCGATCGTCACCAGCGGCTACGACAGCGAAGAGATGGCGCAGCAGTACCTGGACATGGGCTTCTGCGGCTACCTCACCAAGCCCTACCGCGTCACCGACCTCGGCCGCATCCTCAAGACCGTGCTCGGGTGAGTCGGGCTCACGGTCTTTTGTTTTGAGCCCATGGCTCAGCGGATGACGCGCAGGCAGGCGGCGGGATCGGAGTGGAGGCGTTCCATGATCACCTTGAGCGGAACCTCGGGGTAATGGACGGGGGTCAGTGTGAGC
>JAQTYQ010000083.1 GCA_028688225.1 Opitutaceae bacterium
TTCCATGCTGATCGGCGGTGCCTGGCAGGCAGCGGCTTCCGGGGAAACGATCACGGTCGAAAATCCCGCGCGCCGCTCGCCCATCGGCGAGGTGCCCCGCGCGCGCGCCGAGGATGTGGACCGGGCCGTCCAGGCGGCCGCCGCCGCATTCCCCGCCTGGGCGCGCATTCCCGCCCGCGAGCGGGGACGCCTGCTCGCAGGCATCGGGGAAGCGCTGGAGGCACGGCTCGAGGAACTCGCCCGCACCATCTCGGCGGAAACCGGCAACGCGCTGCGCACGCAGGCGCGCGGCGAAGCGCGGATGGTGGCGGATGCGTTCCGATATTTCGGCGGCCTCGCGGGCGAACTGAAGGGGCTCACCATTCCCCTCGGCGAAGGCGTGCTGAGCTACACGCGCCGCGAACCCATCGGCGTCACGGGCGCCATCGTGCCCTGGAACGCACCGGCCCAGCTCGCGGCGCTGAAGATCGCCCCAGCGATCTGCGCCGGCAACACCATCGTGCTGAAGGCGGCGGAGGATGCGCCGCTGGCGGTGCTGCTGATCGCCGAGATCTGCCAGCAGCATTTGCCGCCGGGCGTGGTCAATGTGGTCACCGGCTATGGGGAGGAATGCGGCGCCCCCCTCGCCGGCCATCCGCTGGTGCGCAAGGTCAGCTTCACCGGGTCCACCGGGGTTGGAAAGGCGATCATGCGCGCGGCGTCCGATCGCCTTGCGCCGGTATCGCTTGAACTCGGCGGCAAGAGTCCGTCGGTCGTCTATGAGGATGCCGACGAGGATTGGGTGGTGGACGGCATCATCGCGTCCATGCGCTTCACCCGGCAGAGCCAGTCCTGCTCAGCAGGCTCGCGCCTGTTTCTCCATGCCGACATCTTCGAGCCGTTCCTCGAAAAGCTGGTGGCCCGCACCTCCGCGCTCAAGATCGGCGATCCCCTGGACGAGGCGACCGACATCGGCGCCATCATCAACGAACGCCAGTTCAAGAAGATCTGCGGCTATGTGGAGGAGGGGCTCGACCGCTCCGAGGCGCGGCTCGTGATGGGCGGCCTGCCGCCGCGCGAGGGTCCTCTGTCGGAAGGCTATTTCGCTCTCCCGACGATCTTCGCCGACACGTCAAACGAATGGCGGCTGGCGCGGGAGGAGATCTTCGGGCCGGTGCTGGTGGCGATCCCCTGGCGCGACGAAGCCGAGGCGATCCGCATGGCGAACGACAGCCATTACGGCCTCGCGGCTTATGTCTGGACCCGCGACATCGGCCGCGCGCTGCGCACCGCCCATGCCATCGAGGCGGGGTGGGTGCAGGTGAACCAGGGCGGCGGGCAGGCGCTTGGGCAATCCTACGGCGGCGTGAAGGAAAGCGGCATCGGCCGAGAAATGTCCCTGGAAGGCATGCTCGACAGCTTCACCGAGACCAAGAGCGTGAACGTGAGCCTCACCATCCCGCCGCCCCCGCCGCGCGCCTGACACGGGGCGCCGCGGACTTTTTGCTCGGAATACAAAGACAAAGGCCAAGCCGATGAATCTTTACGCCAAATTGCTCGAACGCCAAGATGCCGGGCGCCCCGTGACGGTGGGCCTGATCGGCGCCGGAAAGTTCGGAACCATGTTCCTCGCCCAGGCCCGCACCACGCCGGGCATGCATGTGGTCGCGGTGGCGGATCTGAATGTTTCCCGTGCCGCCGCGCAGCTCAAGCTCTCCTGCTGGCCGCAGGAGCAATATGCCGCCACCTCGTTTGCCGATGCCGCCCGCAACGGCAGCACCTACCTCACCGACGACGCCGACGCCCTGGTCCAGGCGCCCGAGATCGAAGTGGTGATCGAAGCAACCGGCGACCCCAAGACCGGCGTGCGTCTCGCCCTCGGCGCCATCGCGGCGGGCAAGCACATCGTGATGGTGAATGTGGAAGCGGACGTGCTCGTGGGCCCGCTTCTCGCCCGCAAGGCGCGGCAGGCGGGCGTCGTCTATTCGCTGGCCTGGGGCGATCAGCCCGCCGTGGTGTGCGAGCATGTGGACTGGGCGCGGGCGAGCGGCTTCAAGGTGGTCGCGGCCGGCAAGGGAACGCGCTACCTGCCGCATTTCCACCAGTCCACGCCGGAGACCATCTACGACATCCTGGAAGGCTTCGTCGACGTTTCGGATCGCTCCACGATCAACCCGAAGATGTTCAACAGCTTCTTGGATGGCACCAAGTCTGGCATCGAGATGACCGCCATCTGCAACGCCACCGGCCTGCATGCGCAGACCAATGGCCTGTCCTTCCCGCCCGCCTCGCGCTTCGAGATTTCCAACGTCTGCCGTCCGCGCAGCGATGGCGGAAGCCTGGAGAAGGCCGGCGTCACCGAATGCGTCTCCTCGGTGCGGCGCGACGGCTCGCCGATCCCGCATGAATTGAGCCACGGCACGTTCGTCGTATTCGAGGCGGCGGAGGACAATGCCTACAGCCGCGAATGCCTGCGGGAATATCATGCCCTGCCCGACAGCACGGGACGCTATGCGACCCTGTACCGGCCGATCCATCTGAACGGCATGGAGCTTGGCATTTCGGCGGCCTCGGCAGCATTGCGCAATGAGCCGACGGGCGTACCGATCTGCTTCAATGCGGACGTGTCTGCCACCGCCAAGCGCGCGCTGCGGGCGGGGGAAGTGCTGGATGGCGAGGGCGGCTTCTGCGTGTGGGGCAAGCAGGTGCCCGCCGAAATTTCCCTGCGCGAAGGCTACCTGCCGCTCGGCCTCGCGCAGCATGTTAGCCTCATCCGCGATGTGCCGGAAGGCGCCTGCGTCACCTGGGACGACGTGGCGATTGATGCCGCCGACCCGGTGGTCCGGCTGCGCCGCGAGATGGAGCGGGAATTCGGGCCAGACACGCGCGCGGTCCAGGCTGCGCAATAAACGCACGCGAGGGTTTGCTCCCGGAGCAACCCTCGCTCCACCCCAAAACCGCATACGGGGCTGCTGCCCAGAACGCACGCGCGCTCGTATTTACCGGTCGTCTTCGCGTGCGATCTTTGCTCAGAAAAATAAGCCTCAAGCTTTTGAGGCAGGCTGTTCGCAGCGTTTTGAAATGAATGGCGATAGAGATTCGATCTCATGTCATGAGCGCATTGATTTTCGCCGCTTGCCGTCGGCAACATCAACCTTTTCAGGCAGGTGAAAAGGCGAATTCTCAGCTTTGCCCGCAGCACGCACCAGTTCCATGGTCTTGGTGAAATGCTGTTTCAAGAGCAGCGCCGCAGTGTCGGCGTCCCGGGCGAACACCGCTTCAGCGATGTTGGCGTGCTCGGTGAAGGGATCGCGTGTGAAGAGGCCTGCCGGGCGCGCGAGACGGCGGTAGCGCTCGCTCTGCTCGTGTAGGGAGTCGCGGAAGCGCAGCAGCCACACCATCCCGCACGCCTGGGTCAGGGTGCGGTGGAACCGGTCGTGCAGGGTGTTCCAGCCCTCGTTATGCTGGCTCGCGTCCGAAGGGTTCATATAGGGCGCGTGGCGCAGATCGTCCCAGGCTTGGCGCACGTCCGCCATCCAGGCGTCGCCTCCCGCCTCCATGGAGCGGCGCAGGGCGAGGACCTCGATCTCGATCCGGGTGCGGGTCAGGTCTTCGAGGTCGAACTCCGATATGGGGCTCACACGGAAGCCGCGCTGATCCTCGGCCACCACGAGGCCGTCCGCCACGAGGCGGGAGAGCGCCTCGCGCACCGCCGCGAGACTCACGTCGAACGCCTGGGCGAGGGCGGAGATGGGAAGCTTCTCCCCGGGCTTCAGCCGGCAGGTGAGGATATCCGCCCGCAGCCGGTCGAAAATCGCCGACGTCAGCGAGCGCGGCCGCCGCCCCTCAAAAAGATCCTGTCCGGCATAAACGTCCGTATCGGAGGGGGCGTTTGATATCATGGCGTACCCTGATGCGAACGAAAGGTCGCGTTCATGAATAATGCAACCTTTGGCCGCTGTCGGCGTCAAACAGATGCACCAGATCGATATCCGGTTGCACTTGGATCATCTGGCCCGGCTTGGGCAAAATGCGCTCGCGGAACAGACAGGTCATTTCCTGCCCCGAAGCGCGCATGACGACCAGCGTCTCGGATCCCGTGGGCTCTACCACAGCCACTTCCATGGGCAAGGCACCCTCGCAAACACGGAAATGCTCGGGGCGGATGCCGTAGACGGCGGGCCGGCCCATATCGCTCTCCGGCGCGCCGGCCAAAGGCAGGACGATCCCGTTGTCGGTTCGAAACCGGTCCTTCTCGATCCGCCCCTTGATGAAATTCATCGAGGGCGAGCCGATGAAGCCGGCGACGAACTGGTTGGCGGGCTTGTCGTAGAGGTCGAGCGGCGCGCCGATCTGCTCCACCACACCGTCGTGCATCACCACGATCTTGTCGGCCATGGTCATGGCCTCGATCTGGTCGTGGGTCACATAGACCGTGGTGGTCTTGAGGCGCTGGTGCAATTCCTTGATCTCGGTGCGCATCTGCACGCGCAGCTTGGCGTCGAGATTGGAGAGCGGCTCGTCGAACAGGAACACCTGCGGATCACGCACAATGGCGCGGCCCATGGCGACGCGCTGACGCTGGCCGCCGGACAATTGGCGCGGGAACCGGTCCAGCAGGTGGGACAGGCTCAGGATTTCCGCCGCCCGCTTCACCCGCACCTCGATCTCGCTCTTCGGCGCCTTCCGCAGCTTTAGCGAAAAGCCCAGTCAAGGGCTTCCTGGACCGTTCCGGGCAGGACGCGCTGCCCCTCGTTCTCATCGATGACGAGGTTGCGCTAGCGGGGCGCTATCCGCAGCGCGCCGAGCTCGCGCGCTGGCTGGGGGTCGCTCCGGAAGCGCCGGCCTCG
>JAQTYQ010000002.1 GCA_028688225.1 Opitutaceae bacterium
CCCGCCTCGAACAACATTACCAAATGCTGCAACAGCAAATGCACGAGACGCTCGACCACCTCAAACTCGCCGCGTGACTCTACCACCAGGACAAACATGTTGGTCTCCGCCCTCCGATAGTCAGACATAGAAGCCCAACAACGGCCCCTGCCGATGGGGAATGGGACACTTGTACTTGCTTTGACCTGCGAGGGGCGGGACGTCATCATGGCGGCATGGGTGACCGGGACCGAGACACGTTGCGCGCCGAGCCCGCGCCGTGGCGCCAATGGGGCACGGATCTGGACGCGCAATCGGTGGAGCAGATGAAGAACGCCTGCGCCCTGCCGGTGAGCGTGCGCGGCGCGCTCATGCCCGACGCGCATGTGGGCTACGGCCTGCCCATCGGCGGCGTGCTCGCGACCGACCGGGCCGTCATCCCGTTCGCCGTGGGGGTGGACATCGCCTGCCGGATGAAGCTCTCGGTGCTCGACCTGCCGGTGGCCTGGCTGCGGGACCACCGGACGCGCCTCGCGCAGGCCATCGAGCAGGAGACCCGGTTCGGCGTCGGCGTGGAATTCAAGACCCCGCGCCAGCATCCCGTCATGGACGAGGACTGGAGCGTCAGTCCCGTGACGCACGTCCACCGCGACAAGGCCTGGCGCCAGCTCGGCACGAGCGGCAGCGGCAATCATTTTGTGGAGTTCGGCCTGCTCACCCTGCGTAGCCCCCTGCCGGGCCTGTCCGCGGGCGAACACCTAGCCCTGCTCAGCCACAGCGGCAGTCGCGGCACCGGCGCGCTCGTCTGCGAGCATTACAGCAAGCTGGCCATGCGGAAGCGCGAGCATCTGCCGAAGGCATTGGCGCGGCTAGCGTGGCTGTCGCTCGATGAGGACGAGGGCCGGGAATACTGGGCGGCCATGGAGCTCATGGGGAAATACGCCTCGGCCAACCATGCGTGCATCCATCGGCACATCGCGGCCAATCTCGGCGTCCGCGTGATCTTCGCAGTGGAGAATCACCACAATTTCGCTTGGCGGGAGTCACTTAAAGGCCGCGAGGTCATCGTGCATCGCAAGGGGGCCACACCTGCGGCCACGGGCGCGCTCGGAGTCATTCCCGGTTCGATGGCTTCGCCCGGGTTTGTCGTCCGCGGCAAGGGCAATCCGGAATCGCTCTGCTCGGCGGCGCACGGCGCCGGGCGGCTGATGAGCCGGGCACAGGCAAAAAAGACGCTCGACTGGAAGGCGGCGCGGCGCCTGCTCGATGCCGCCGGCGTCACCCTGATCTCAGCCGGTCTCGACGAGGCGCCGATGGTTTACAAGGATATCCACACGGTCATGCGCGCCCAGGACGATCTGGTGGAAATTCTGGCGCGCTTCGATCCGCGATTGGTGAAGATGGCGCCGCCCGGAGAGCGGCCGGAGGACTGAAGCGCCTCTCCTATCGCTTGGAGCGGTCCGGCCTGTTTGGCACGATCACCCCCGTGGCCGACCAGGACGATGGCGATGACGACCACGACGGCGACGGAGACTGAGCCCGTCTTCCCATGGAGCGTCGTGCATCCGCCGGCAGGACGACTGGAGCAAGGACATCGGTGCTCTCGGCCGTCCCCTGCGCGGGCGGGGCGCTCCGGACGCCGGGAGCGCGTGCAGGGCTCCGTGGAAAGGTTCCCGTGTTTTTCTGGGAAAAGTGATGGCCGCCCGCATCCGGCGCCGTTCGGCGGCGTCAACGCAGTCATGAAGGCCAAACTGATTCTCTCCTGCCTCCTCGCAGCCGGCCTGGTGTCCTCAGCCCGGGCGCAGCTTTTTGGTCCGGAGACCTCCCGCAACATCCTGCTGGGTGGGATCGCGGGTGCGATCATCGGTGACAACAATCATCATCAGGCGGCGGCCGGCGCGTTGTTCGGCGCCACCGCCGGTTATCTTTGGAGCCAGGCTACGGTGCCGGCGGGCCGGCCGGTAGTGGTGACCGCTCGGCCCCCGGCGGTCGTCTATGCCCGGTCACCGGCCTGCCCGCCTCCCCCGGTGGTCTGCTATCGCGCCTGCCCGGCCCCGGTCCGGGTCGTCGTGGTGGCGCCGGCTGGCGGATATTGCCACCGGACGGTGGTGGTTCATTCCCGCCGCCATCGCTGGCATCGCCGGTAGTCTGGAGCAACCGCCGGGGTCGCCGCCTTTTCGCGGGCGGCGCGGAAAGAAGGCTTCAGTCCGCCTCCGCTGGATGGCGGGCTTGGTGGAGCTGCCAGGAGTTCCACAGGTTGTGCCAGAGCATGTAGCAGGTGGGCCCGAGCGCGACGAGCGGGTTGGCGTAGGTGAGGGCGAGGTAGATGGTGAACGAGGTGTTCTTCTGTCCGAGCGACTGGCTGGCTTCGCGGCGAAACTCCCGCCCGCCGATCACCCGTCCGAGCGCGAAGTTGGCGGCGCACACGGCGGCGCTGATGGCCGCGATCTTGCCGAGCACGCCGAGCGGAAGATCCGTTTGCGTGCGCAGGAAATGCGAACCGGTCGCCGTGACGATAAAGAGCGTCAGCACCCACAGGCCGAATGACACATTGCGCAGATGCCCGGGCCACTCCGCGGCCCGGGCATGCAATGTCCGCAACAGCCACGCCGCGACCATGGGCCCGAAAACAACCAGCCCCACACTGCCGAGCACCTGGGCGAACGCTTCCGGCGTGGCGCGGCCCAGCACGAGCGGGAGCAGGCCCGGCAGCAGCGCCGCGATGACGAGGTTGGTGAGGAGGGACGCCGCGATCACGTACTCCACGCGTCCCCGCAGGAAGCTCATCACGACCGGCGCGGCCATCGCCGTGGGTGCGATGCCGGTGAAGAACGCCGCCAGCGCCACCTCGCGTCCGCCCACGAGCCAGCCCAGCCCCCACGCCGCGAAGCTCATCGCCACGTTCGCCGCCAGCAGGATCACATGGCTGCGATGGATGGCCTGGCGCGACAGCCGCGTCTGCAGAAACACCAGGAACAGCATGCCCATGACCGTCCAGCGGATGGCCCAGGCCGCGGCTTGCGCCTGGGGCAGCAGCACGCCCAGGATCATGCCCGCGACGAGGGCGAGCGTACGGATAAGGCCGGGTTTCATGGACGAAGGGTCCCGAGCAAAACCGTCTCCATCCCGCAACGCAATGGCGCATCGCGGTTCCCGGCGGCGCAACCGTCGAAGCTCGCCAAAAACTGCGTAGCAGCCGAGGTCACGAGGCTGAGGGTTAGCGGCGGCTCACAGCCTCCTGACGTCGGCCGCTACACCCGACTGCATGGCCCCCGCTCAGCGAGGCCGGCGACAGAGGTCCATCGGCTTCACGCCGATGGATCTCATCCGGTAGTTGCACCTGCCGCCGGCCGGCTCGACGTGGCGCCGGCTTGGAACAGCCCGTCGAGCACGGTCTGCACCATGAAGTCCGGGGTCTTCAGGAACGCCGTTGGCCGAAAATAACGGGTGGTGGCCAGCAGACGGTCCGAGGAGGCTTCGCGCAGCGTGACGCTGAAGGCAATCAGGTAGTTCTTGAAGTCCCAGTCCCAGCGGTCCTCGTAGTTGAGATACGCCTTGGCGCCGGGCGGCATCAGGGTGATCGGTCCGCTCTCGGCCTGAAAGCCGCGGGCCCGTAATTCCCGCACGATGATCCCGTGGAGGTCGTGATTGTCGTTCAGGTTTTCCACCACGTAAATGTGCCTCAGCTGGCCGAGGTCGGCCTTGGGCTCGAGGTGCGTGTCGAGGGTCGAACAGCCGGCGAGCAGCAGGGCCGGCAGCAGCAGGACTGGAAGTTTCATCAGGAACAAGAGAGGAATGCCGGTGGCAGGCTGATGGTACCCGGCATTTCCGGCGAGCACTTTGCCGGACAGCAGAGCGCCGCCCGACCGGTCAGACAAAGGGCCTGGGTGCGGTGTTTTGCGCGACATAGAGCGGGTGCTTGGGCTGGCCGCTGGCGTTGCGCTCGAGGCAGAAGGTCTTTTTCGGGTCGAGGCCGGCCCGCACCTGCCGGTCGCGACCGAGGTGGTGCTCGTCGGCGGTGCTTATTGGACTCATGAGGTCATAATGCAATAGATGGCCTCTATGGACGATGAACATATGGCATAGGTGAGTTCGGCTATGCGGTCATATGTGGAGGATTTTACCAGATAGGGTCGGCGGTCGCAGTTTTATCGCGTCCGCAAGCGATCGAGCCACCTGACCCACAGTTGGCGGTATAGAGGGTTGGTACAACCTTCCATCACCAGTTCGCATTTGCCTAGCTCACTTCTCTTTCGAAGTCCTTCAGCGATCAATACGCGAAGGATGTTTCCAAACGCAGCGGGCAGTTCTGTGGAGGAGACGCGATCGACAAGGCGGCCCGCTTGGAGGTTGGGATCGATGATCATCTCGACTGCGACCGAAAGCTCTGCAAAGACCTTCTCAGAATCGAGGTAGGGTAGCGCCAAAGAATCGGCATTCGGCGCCGCGCTTAGCGGCGTAGCTAGGATGACGTTCGGCAGATCGCTCTCATATGCATGCAGGCTGTCGCTTACGTGGTGGTAGCACCCTGGTGCAACGCCCAGCCATCCGGCGAGGATTTCTTGGAGGCTCATGAACTGAACGAAGTCATATGGAATTCCTCTAAAAATGTCATTGCTGCGCATGACCTGAACCCACTCTAAGCGTCCGTTACGGACTTTAAGGAGGGAGACGATATTGCACGGTATATCTGTGGCAGTCGGGATCCCGGATTCCTCGGGTAGATCGATCTTTGCGTCCCAGATCTGCAGCACCACCTGCCTGCTATCTGGACAATGTTCCAGCGCGTTGTAGGCGCGTTTCAATTGGTCCAAGCCAAGATGATTGCGTAGGCGAAACCCGTAAGCACCATGAAACGTTGGCCCGGTGCCGGCGTATTTTGTGAGCCGCGGATTAAAATATGTGAGAAACGCCGCGTCGTTACGTCCACAAACGGTCCAAATTAATTCAGCGAAGGCATATGACGGGTTACATGCTGGTGCTCGGGAGACCACCCAACGTTGCTTTGAATCTTCGATCGAGATCGTCGCGTGCAGAATCTCTCTGGTCGGGCCACAGCGGCTGTTTTGGTGGCGGATCGATTGATCCCGGCGCAGGAGTTCGGCCACCTTGAGCCATGCTTCGTCCGCGGATATGCCTGCAAATGCCGTGAACATGTCAATGCTCCGCAGAGATTAACTCGTTTAGACCCCATTTTGGGGAATACCACAGCGGCAATTTCGTCGAATTGGGCCGAAAGCGCTGCTTTATGCGTTGCCGCTTCGACGTACCATTAAACTCGGGGTGCTTAATGCGGGAATATTTGTCGACCTCACAGAAGAGATTCTGGCAGTCGATCAACTGAAGTGGGCGTCCCCAAAGGTCCTTAAACTTTAGTCCCAAGCGGTCGAATTCCAGGGCCTGCCGGTCGGCCACGACCCTGATCATCTCAGCTTCAGTCAAGCCCCCCAAGTCTGAGAAGCATTTGTGGATGCCACTCAACGCGCCGGGACCTGGAACAACGAATTCCATCTCCGAAAATATGGGATGGGGAGCATAGTTGAGGTCGGTGACATATTGGTATGCTAGGAAATCGCCGATGGTCGGGAATGAGCGAAGCAGTTCGAACGCCTTGCCCATTGACGGAGCAGACGCAATCTTTTCGGGCAGGTGGGCCTTCATCATCTCCTCAATCAGACGAAGGTGCATGGAATGCTTGTGACCTGTCGGCGCGCTTCGGCCGCCCGAAGGCATGATATAGGCTGCCGAATAGATGCGCTCACCCCGATTCATGGCGGCGGCTAGGATGTGATCGTATCTTTCGAGCGAGAATTCTCTGTAGGTCAGCTCGCCGAATTCGCGGCGCAATAGTTCCCAAGTCTCGATGCGATTGAAGGTCTTGAAGAGGAGCGTTCGGAAGAAGACCTCATCGCATGACATGTCACCCTTGTAGATGACATCGTGCATCAGATATTGGCTAACACGATCGGAAGCCCGGTACGCATTGGTGAATTTGTAGTCACGCAAGATCATGTCTTCGGTCCAAGGCCACGGCTTATTTTGCCAGCGGGCGAAAAAGATGTTCTGCCTTTCATAGGCAAAACGCCAATAGGTGTCGTAGACGATAGTTGGTTTCGCCGGAGTCAGGCGGCTGAAAACGGTTGGTCCCTCTGCATAGCCCGCTTTGAGAAACTGAAGCTGACCTTGACGGGCGCTTACTTTGCGAGGCTGGGTGGAAATCGCAGGGATCGACCATCCGGTCGAGCGGAGGTGGCTAATCATCGAATTGACGCATTCGCTGAGGGACTTGTTGTTGGTCACAATGCGAACGGGGTAAGCGTTTCGCTCAGTTTCACCGAGGCGCTTATATTCGGTAGTCAGACGCCGCCTGATTTTGGGATCAAGGGGCTGCCGCCCATCCCGACGGGCAACCAAGAATGCCACCGCAGGGCGCACTGCTCTCCAATGCAGCTTCTCGAGTTCGATCATAGCCCGAAGCGAAGCTCGATCTGCGCCAGCGGCGATCCCGTAGACCCATGTCGACCACCAATAGCGATCCAAGACTACATTGATGCCTAAACGGAGCTTCGGCAGAATGCGTCCTTCAATGGCGTCGATATGTGCGGCGACGTGCAGCACCTGCAGACTAACGGGATGTATTGGCAGCACATCGCGTGACTGATGGTGCATTTCGTAGATCTGTGCGCCGAGGGTACCGGGCTCGCTTCCGGGAAACGAAAGACTTTCGGCGGCATAGCCAGCTTGGATGAGATGCGCAGTCAGAGCCCGGGCGACGGTCGACTTTCCCGATCCATCCGGTCCTTCTACGACAACGAGGCGCCCGAGTTCGTGAGGGGACTGGTCAGCACACATGGATAGTCCAAAAGAAGGAACTCAAGGGAACCGGGACCGGATAAGATCGGCAAGCCCTCGCAGTTGGTTTTTGGTCCATCCTTGGCCAAGTTCTGGCAGACCAATGAAACAATTGAGGCGCACCATTTTCATGCTCATCTCATGGGCTAGGAAGCACCCGAGATGGCATAATCCGAGGTAATTTCCGTAGGCCCTGTCCACGATATATTGCGTCGGATAGAAGGCGCTCACCGCAAGCCCATCGTGGCCATCGTAGGATAGACTAACTTGTTGCAGGCACGGGAATCCCAAAAGGGCGGCACCGGAGTGATCTTTGGCAGGATCGAAGACGGTTATCTGAAGCGCCGAATGGCGTGAGCTGCGGCCTACCGCTCTATCTCGCCGCCAAATAGATATCACGTGCTCTAGCTGGTTCTTCGTTACATGTTCACATTGCCCTTTTAGCAGCTTGGATCCGTGGAAGCTTACCATTCGCTCAAAGTAGGTGCCGTGGCCGTTGTGACGATCACGGGCTCGCAAACGTGGCAGGAATTGGGTGAGGTACAACGTCGAGAACGGGCTCACGCTCGGGCGACCGCGCCTCAACCACACCTCATAGGGAAAGATGGTGGACGCCGAGATCTTGCATGAGAATTTCTTTGGCTGGCTGGCGAGAATTCGGTCGAGCGACGAGCGGATCGGTTCGTCTTCGGTCGGGACACCATCAACGAAACCTGTGATTGAGACCATTAATGGAGCGAGATTGGCAGCCCCGCGGTCCATCGCGTGAAGGAATACACGGCCCCAAGCATGCGAAAGGTTCGATTCAGCGATGATCTCCGGGGTATTAGTCGACATCTGGATCCTCCATGTGGCGATAGATGCTCCGGCCCTCAAAGTCGGCTCTGCTGACGCGGATAAATTTCGCCCAGGCAACCCCTTCAAGAAACGAGCGTGTAATGCCGGGTTTGCGACCCTGAACCAGTGTGCCTGCAGGAAGGTCGGCGATTACCGCCACATGGCTGCCTTCTAGGACGATACTCTTAGGCAGCAGCGCAGCGTGGCCGACTTGGAGATCAATATTGCCCGCTGCCCATTGAGAGTCCACGACCACGAGATGCTTAGTCTCGATTTCACCCGCAATCTGACTTCGGATCGCTTTGGGCGAGACCTTGATCAGCTCGCGAGCTTTGGAGGGCGATATTTGATCGAGCGACCAGCAAAGATGCCGGATAAGCGTTTCGTATCCGACCCCAAGTTCGGCTGAGATGGTAAACAGTTGCAGGGGCGTCGCGGATGATGGGATCCAACCGCGGCGCGCTAGGAGACGGGCCACGGACCAGGGTGGCATCAATAAATAAGCGGCGAAAAGGTTGGCCAACCGCTCCTCAGGAGTAGTGGGAGCGTCAGGATCCAGCTCTGGCAAGTGATCGAGGCGGTCGCCGTGCCCGAAATACCAATGGCCGAGCTCATGGGCAGCCGTGAAAGCTTGGCGCCCTGGTGGTCGAAGAGACGGAACCAAAACAACATTCGTTGCTTTGGCGAACATCCCACCGAAGCTGTTGCCAACAAGGAAGCGCACTTCCAGACCTAGCTGTTCGGCCAGATCGAACACACAAACAGGGTCTTCCTTTTGTAGCCCTACACGGCGTCTGATTGTCAGGGCACCCCGGAGCGCCTTTCGCGCTAATCCTTGTCCATAGTTCATTTGGGCGCAGCTTTGGAATTTCGGAGCGTGCGCAGCAGCTTCAGCATCTTGTCGAAATCTTCGGACTTCAGTTTCGCCAGTTCACGTGCTGCCAGCTCAATAGCAGGATCGGGCACCTCGGGCTTTTCAGCAGTCAGCCACGAGATGCTCACGCCGTATATTCGGGCGAATCCGGCCAACTCGTCTGCTGCTACGCGCCGGCGACCTGCTTCGATTTCCGATATTGTTGGGCGAAGCATAGCGAGGAGCTTCGCTGTTTGACCTTGAGAAAGGCCGGCTTGCTCGCGCGCGGCGCGTAACCTCTCGGCTATTGCCATACGAACATGCGTGGTGTCGCTCATGGCTATGCCTTGTTTAGGAGGGCGAACATGAAGTCGATGATCTCCCCGATCCGGCGTCCACAGTGTTTCGCATCATTGACAAGCGGATTAACGTCTTCTGGGACGGTGCAAGCAAAGCGTTCGCTCAGCAAACACGCGAAATCCACTCCGTCTTCGCTGTCTAGGCCGAGGTCTTTAATGGGGTCAGTAGCCTCGGTAATTGCTGATGGTGCTTCGGTCCCCAAAAAATCACGCAGAAGCGCCAAGACGGCGTCGCGCACTTGATCTCTCGTGGCAAAGGTATTCATGATGAATGGTAAGAATATATTACCATAGGTAATATTTGTCAAGCCTGTTTCGAGAGTTGTTCCTGAGACGCGATCGGATGGTGGCTCAGCCAGAAGCGATGAAAGAGAAGATGACCAAGGCTATCCCTAATAGTCCCGAGGTCCAAAAGAGGATGGCGAGCACGTGTGAATACGATATCTGGCGTCGGAGAAGAGATTGCTCGTTGGCGGCAAATACTTGGCGCTCGTCCCCCGCGAAAAGCTGCAACGGATTCAGTCCGTTTGTGGCGTCGGTAATCGGTTCGATGGTATCCAGATACTTCAAGGCGTTCTCACCCGTTTTCACCAGATTACGGTTCCTTCGATCAAGTAATCCGAACAGGCATGAAATGAATGCCAGCAATCCTCCTAGGCATCCAATGGTCGCCCACTTCTCCTGAGCCAACTGGGTTATTACGACCACAACACCGCCGAGGATTGCGGTCGTGAGGATGAGGTAGAAATGAAAGGTCTTCATCCGTTGTTCCGCATGAAACGCGAAATAGTTCCACGCGTACGTGCGAAGCCTTGCCCTTTGAGGATCGTCCATCGTTTCAGCTGGCTGCCGATTGTGGCGAGAGGGATCTACAATGGACGATCCACGCTACCTAACAACACCAAATTACATGGACATCGAAAATCGAGAGGTGATCTGGTGGTGATTATCGCGTCAGTGCCTCGCGACGTTTGGCGTTTCTCTGGTGGGCAACCTTCTTGGGCCCAGTTGACTAGCATGAGCGGTTAGTGGCCGGTGTGGCCAAAACCTCCGTCGCCACGAACTGTGGCATCGAGCACCTCGACCTCGCGTGCCGAGCACATTTCAACCTTGTACACGCCGATCTGAGCAATTCTGTCACCACGTGCCACCGCGAAAGGTTCCTCGCCGTGGTTGATAAGGATCACTCCTAGCTCACCTCGATAGTCAGCATCAACAGTACCTGGAGAATTCAGCACAACCACCCCACGTTTTATGGCCAATCCACTGCGGCTTCGGACTTGTACCTCGAACCCGCGTGGTACCGCGACAGCAAGGCCAGTCGAGATAAGCATGCGTTGACCGGGGTTTATCACGCCGTCCATGTCAGCATGGACGTCAAAGCAACTCGAACTGTCTGTGGCGCGAGCGGGCAATTTGGCTGTGGAGGTAAGGCGTTTGATTTTCAGGTGCATTGGGCGGCCGAAAGCGAAGTAATTGATCGTGTGCTGTCAACCAGAAGAGTCTGCGACTAATCGGAGTCCGCTTCGCCGCGCACGCGGGGCTGGTCAGACGGTTCGCCCCGCGGCGGCGTCCAGCCGGAAGACGCGCAGGGTCAGTTCCAGCACCACCAGGAAGAGCATGGCCGACTCGAAGAAGGCCACCCCCGGCAGGTGCAGCGGCGTGCGGAGCGCCACGCCCGCGCCGAAGCTCTGCGCGCGTTTCTCCGGCGGCGTGACGTCGGCGATGCAGGCGTTGGCGGTGGCGAGCACGCCCGCGGTGAGTCCGGCGATGACGCGCCCGACGAACAGCCATCCCAAGCCCGGCGCGCGCGGAGACACAAAGCTCAGGGCTGCATCCCCTCCGCTTTTCCGCCGGCAGGGTGGATCCTTCCGGACCGATGATCGCGGCGCATTGGGGGACCCGGAAACCTGCATCCGGTGGTCGGGCGGGGGAAATGCCGGTGCGAGGTTGGTGGCTCGCGGACCTAGGCGCCGGCCAGCGCGGCGATGGCCGCCAGGCGTTCGCGGATAGGCAGGTGCTGCGTGCAGGAGGTTTCGCAATCGCCGCATTGCAGGCAGCCGGTGGCCACGTCGGGCGCGAGGTTCCAGTGCCACTTGAGGCGATCCCGCATGGCGGCGTCGGCACTCTCCAGGATCCGCTGGTTGTACACATCCATCAGCTTCGGAATCTCCAGCTCCGCCGGGCACGGCAGGCAGTAACCACAGCCGGTGCAAAAACCGTCGAAACCGGCGGCCAGGTTGGCCTTCACCCGCTCGATGTGCGCCGCCGGATAGGGCGCGAAGTCCTCGACGGCGGCGACCGCCTGGTCGATCTCGGCCGTGTTGGCGAAACCGACGAGCGCGGCAGTGATGGCCGGTTGCGAGATGTTGAAACGCAGCGCCGCCTGCACGACGTCCCGGTCCTGCGGCCCCAGCAGAAAGGCCAGCCGCCCGGCGTTGCGCGGGATCAGGCCGCCCCCAAGCGGATTCATCGTCACCACGCCGACTTTGTGGCGGAGCGCCGCCTCCAGAGCCTTGGCGCGGAAGGGGAAGTTGAGCGCGTTGTAGCCCAGGGTCACGCCCTCGAAGCAGCCGGAGTCGAGCACGGCGGCGATGTCGTCGCCGCCCAGGTGCGCGGAGACGACGAGGTGCCGGATCAGGCCCTCCTCCTTGGCCTTGAGCGCGGCCGCCACCGCGCCGCCGGCGATGCGCTGCGGGAGGTCGCCCGGACGCAGCAGGCACCAGATATGGAAGAAGTCGATCCGGGAGACCTGCAGTCGGGTCAGGGAACGTTCGAGGCTGGCGCGCAGCTTGCCGCCATCGGCCTCGGAGCATTTGGTGGAGACGTAAAAGGAATCACGCGGCAGCGTGGCGAAGGCCTGGCCGAAGATCGCCTCGCTCCGGTCGTCGCAGTAGTAGGGGGCGGTGTCGAAATAGTTGATGCCCCGGGCATGGGCGTAGTGCACCAACCCCGCGGAGGTGTCGAGGTCCTGCGGCTGCGGAAAGCGCATCCCGCCGAAGCCGATCACCGAGATGGATATTCCGGTCGTGCCGTAAGGTTTCTTCCACATGAAAGCATTGAATCCGGGGCGAACCCCGCGGGTGTTCGCGGCCCGGACCGCAAACCGGCAGCATTGCGGCCCGCCGTCGCCACGCAAACCGGAAACCATCACCAGCCGGTGAGGGATTTGATCGGACCGAGGAGATCCTGCGCCATCTGTTCGTGCTGGAAGGCCACCGGATGCGCGTTGCCCGGTGTTCCGGGATAATAATGGATCGGGGCCACGGCGATGCGCTGGTCGCCGATCGCGCGCCGCCGCGCCACCACGCTCTCAAGCGTCTGCCGCAGCTGGCTGCGCGGTGTGCGGGCCTGCAGGTCGGCGGTCTCGGCGTAGATCGGGCTCTCGGCCAGCACCAAGGCGGCGCGTGGGTAGGCCGCACGGACCTCGCTGATGAAACCATCGTAAGCCTTGGTGTATGTGGTTTCATCCGGCAGGCCTTTGCCGAAGTCATTGGCGCCAATGCAGACGACGATGGCGTCCGGCACGTAGGCGGCGTGATCCCAGTGCGAGGCCGGGTCGTCGGGCAGGGTGCGCTGAAAGAACTGCGGCGCGTTGACGACGTTGGTGTTGCCCTGCCAGTCGCGCATGACCCCGCGGCCGCCGTAGCTGACGAGGTGGACCTGCGCCTGCAGCCAGCGCCCGAGCAGCATGCCATAGGACCGGGCCGCGTTTGCCGCCTGCGGGGTGGAAATATGCTCCGGAGGGAACCGTTCGACGTATTCGCCGCCGGTGATGGAGTCGCCGATGACGAGCAGCCTGCGCTCCGGCCAGGGCGGCGGCGCCAGCAATTCGCATCCGGGCGGCAGGAGCAAACCCTGGAAGGTCGCGATGCCCGGCCATGCCTCGGTGCGGCGCACCAGCTCGATGAGCCAGCCTTGGGCGGGCGCCGTCCCCGTTGGCAGTGGAAGTTCATTATCGCCCGGGTTCAGGTGGATGACGACCGGATCCCAGCCGTTGCACGCCAGGTTGAAGTAGCAGTTCGCCGAGGAAGCATGCAGGCGCAGCGTTGGCGCCGGGCCGCGGTAAACAAAACGGAGGGTGATGCCGGGGAAGCCCATGGTCGCCTGGCCGTCGATCAGCGCCACGCGGCCCATGTAAGCAATGCGCGGATCGCTGGCGGGAACGGTCGATGAAGTTCTCATATTCAGGTCAGGCTGGGTTGCGGCGGCGGGAGACAAAGCGGCGGCGGCAAATAGAAGGGAGATTGGAAAACGCATGATCGATGACGAACGAGCCCTTCAGTCGAGGGAAGCGGTCTCAGTTGAAGGCGGCAGGATCATGTTTTTCGGCAGGGTGATCGAGACCGCGGCGCTTCAGCAGCGGTTCGATGTCGGGATCGCCGCCGGTGAAGTCACGGAAGAGGGTCATCGCCTCCTCGCTGCCGCCGCGCGACAACACGGTCTGGCGGAAACGATCGCCGTTGGCACGCGTGAGGCCGCCGTGCTGCTTGAACCATTCCACGCTGTCGGCGTCGAGGACTTCGGCCCAGATGTAGGAGTAGTATCCGGCGGAATAGTTGTCGTCGGAGAAGATGTGCAGGAAGTACGTGCTGTGGTAGCGGGGCGGCACGGGGGCGAAGTCCACGCCGGCCCGGCGGAGGGCCGTCGCCTCGAAGGCCGGCTCGTCGGCGGGCACTTCGCCCGGCTTGAGCTGGTGCCAGGCCATGTCGAGTAGCGCGGCGGCCAGATACTCGGTCGTGGCGAAACCCTGGTTGAATTTCTGGGTGGCCAGCATCTTTCCCAGCAGCGCGGGCGGCATCGGCTCGCCGGTGCGATAATGGCGGGCGTAGTTTTTCACCACCTCCGGCCAGACCGCCCACATTTCGTTGACCTGGGAGGGATACTCGACGAAGTCGCGCGGCACCTCGGTGCCGCTGAAACGCGGATATTTCACGTGCGAGAACATGCCGTGCAGCGCGTGGCCGAACTCGTGGAACATCGTCCGGACTTCATCGTAGGTCAGCAGCGCCGGCTCGCCCGGCGGCGGCCGGGGGATGTTGAAGTGGTTGGCGACCACCGGCCGGGTGCCCAGGAGCTCCGACTGGTCCACATAGGTGTTCATCCAGGCGCCGCCGCGCTTGGAGGGGCGGGCGTAGCAGTCGGCGAGGAAGAGGGCGAGCGGCCGGCCGTCGGCGTCGAAGACCTCGAACACCCGCACGTCGGCCTGGTACACCGGCAGGTCGCGGCGCTCCTTGAAGGTGAGCCCGTAGAGCCGGCCGGCGGCGTAGAACACGCCGTCGATCAGCACCTGGTTCAGTTCGAAGTAGGGACGCAGCTCCGACTCGTCGAACGCGTAGCGGGCGCGCCGGACTTTTTCGGAATAAAAGTCCCAGTCCCATGCGGCGAGCGGGAAGCCGCCGTGCTCCCGGTCGATGAGGGCCTGCATGTCCGCGGCCTCGCGGCGCGCGTTGGCCACGGCCGGCGGAGCCAGCTCGGCGAGGAGCCGGTTGACGGCCGCCGGGGTGCCGGCGGTCTGGTCCTCGAGCACGTAGGCGGCGTGGTTCTCGTAGTCCAGCAACGCGGCCTGCTCGGCCCGCAGCCGCGCGAGGCGGAGCACGACGGCACGGTTGTCGAACTCGCCGCCGCGGCGGCCGCGGCTGACCGAGGCCTCATGGATCCGCTCGCGCAGGGCGCGGTCCTCCAGCGAGGCGAGCGCCGGCTGCCCGCTGGTGTTGAGCAGCCGGATGACAAATTTTCCGTCCCGCTTCTCCGCCCCGGCGGCGGCTTCGGCCGCGGCGATCTCGCTGGCGGACAGGCCGGCCAGTTGCGCGCGGTCGTTGACCACGATGGCGGAGGCGTTCGTTTCTTTGAGCACGTTCTGGCTGAATGCGGTTTCGAGGGAGGCGATCTCGGCATTCAGGGCCTTGAGCCGGGTCTGGTCGGCCTCCGGCAATCGGGCGCCGGCACGCACGAAGTCCTTGTAATAGCGCTCGAGCAGCCGTTTTGACTCGGCATCCAGGCCCAGCCGGTCGCGTTGTTCGTGCAATGCCTGGATGCGGGCAAAGAGCGCGCCGTCCAGGTGAATGGCGTCCTGCTGGGCGGAGAGCCGGGGGGCCATGTCGCTTTGCACTTTCAGCATCACCGGATCGGTGTTCGCGCTGTTGAGATTGCTGAACACCTGATCGACCCGCTTCCGCAGCCGGCCGGAGCGTTCCAGCGCCACGATGGTGTTGTCGAAGGAGGGCGGTTCCGGGTTGGCGGCGATGGCGGCCACTTCCTTCAGTTCATCGGCCATGCCCTGCTCGTAGGCGGGCGCGAAATGCTCGTCCTTGATCCGGTCGAACGGCGGCAGGTGGTAGGGCAGGGTGCACTCGGCCAGCAAGGGGTTGTCGATCATGGAAGGGGGGTGGGCCGGCACCGCGGCGATCCCGGGCGCAGCCGGCGGGGACGCGGCGAGGCAGCGGACGGCAAGGAGCAGGGCCGCGACGGCCGCCCGGCGGGCGGCGGGCGGCGCGGACACGTGAAGTGCAGGGGAGGAGGAGGACGGCTTGCGCATGGGAAGACGAGGACGTCGGAGTCGGTTTGTCTTTGGGAATGGGCTTCAGGCCAGAAGAAAGTGATGCCGCCCGCCGGCGTCAAATGCTGTGCGGTCGGGATCACGGCATGGTGGATCACCACTCCGCCGGGCGGTGCAGGATGAAACGGCCCGGGAGACCTCAAACCGGACACAGTAGTATATCGGTGTTTGCGGGCGGAAGCGAGAGCAACCGCCGGAGATTTCATTCAGTAGGCTTGCTCCTATCCGGCGAGGGCCGCCCTTCCTGGCTGCAAACGCCGCGCGACGGAAGCAAGGTCGATTCCTGAAAACGGGCCCGGCAACCAAGGAAAACCATGACTGATGCAACAACCTCTCAGACGTATGCAACGTCTCTGCTCGCAGACTTCCAGGCGGTCGCCACAAAGAGCGTGCCCCGGCAGGAAGTCATCACGGACTGGCTCGCGGATTTTCTCCTGCGCTCGAAAAAGCGGGGTTTCCAGATGGAACAGTCGGACGTGGATGACCTGACCGCGGTGGATCGATTTTTGCGCGTCAACAAGATCCCGGCCACCGCCCGCCCGCCACTGGAATAAAATCGCCGCGCAAGCCACGCTCCGCACGCTGACGGCAGCTGGGCCCGGATCGCCGGGCGCCGGCGGCTGGTTTCCGTCATCGATTTGTCCTTGCCGGAGTCCGGTCACTCGACGGCTGTAAACTTGTGGAGCACGACGCCGTGCGGCGGCACGGTGACCTCGATTTTTTCCTTCACGTCGGCGAGGTCCTGCTGGCGCCACAGGTCGCGCACGTGCTGCGCGCCGATGAGGCCGATGCGGCCGAGATGGGTGAACACCTCCGTCTGCGGCGTGTCGGCACGGTTGAAAAGGCCCAGCGCGCATCCGCCGTCCTCCAGTTTCTTCAAGAGGATGCCAATCGCCCCCACCGCGCCGACGCGTGCGGCCTGCTGGCCGAGCGCAACACCTTGTCGGCGTCCACCGCCGCGGCCCAGCAGTTCCAGCCCATCGGCGGGGTGAGGATCTCCGCGGTGATCCCTCCGCTGTTGAGTGGGATGATTCCCATGAGAAAAATACCGCTCCGCCAGACGCTGAGCCTGGTCATAGGCAGGGAGGTGATTGGTGCCGCCGGCCGGTGCTCGCCTCAAGTCTTTTGCCGGTGAGGGGCCGTGGCGCGGATCGGAATGCGGTCGTTTCCAGAACAGTCCCCGCGTGGAGGAGGGATCGGGGAGATGAATTTCAGATTGTCAGAATGAAGCCGCCGGACTTGGTTCCTGCCGTGAGCAATTCCCGGAATTTTTTGGGCGGTCTCGCCATGATCACCTGCGCCGTCTTCTGCGCTTCGCGGGCGTCCGCAAAGGCAACCTGGCTCCGCATCGAGAGCACGGACGTCATGATGGTGACTGATGCATCACAAAAGGACGCGGTGGAATGCCTGGTCGGCTACGCGGCATTCCGACATGTGTTCAACGAATGCCTGGCCCCCGCCGGCCGTCGGCCGCCGCCGACACGGTTGGTGCTCTTCCGCCGTTTGTCGACGTTTCAGCAGTACTGTGGAAACACCAACATGGAAAACCTGCAGCGGTGCTCGCTGACCTTCGAAGTCGACCGCCACGCGGTCGTGGCCTTTTCGCTCGCAGGTGACCGGCGCGACGCCATGAGGACAATTTTTTTGTTTGATACGGTCTGGAGCCTCCAGCGGGTTGGTTATTCCCTCCCGCTGTGGGTGATCCAGGGTGCGGGCGAGGTGTTGTCGACGCTGCGACTGAAGAAAGGAGAGTGCATCCTGGGCGAAGAGCCCGATGGCTACTGGCATCTTCTCGATTACGAGCAATGGTTTTCCTGGCCGCAATTCAGCGATATCGATACGGCATCGCCAGAGTATTACGCGTTCGAGCGCCACGGAGTGTACTACGCCCAGGCTTGGGCTCTGATGCACATGACGCTGCTGGGCGGGCCGACGGGTATCCGCGACCGGTTCGAGGCACTGGCCGCGCAGGTGCGGGAGACTCCCCGGGCGGACGAGACGGTGGCCGCGGTGTTGCACCTCGATGCCAAGAGGATGGAGCAGGAGATCAACCGGCACCTTCGGAAGGACCTCCAGGTCAAGATTCCCTTCGATGAGAAAACCGTGCGAGCGGGCCTGAAGGTGTCGCCGGTGTCGGAATGCGAGGTTCGATTGCAGCTGGCCAACCTGCTGCTGACGGCGGGAAAGAATGATGAAGCCAATCTGGAATTACAACGGGCCCGGGCGCTGGCGCCCGAGGCCCCGATGGTAAAAGAGGCGCTGGCCCGCCGGGAGTTGCTCCAGGGCAAACGGGACTTGGCGAGCGAGCTTTATCGCGAGGCCATCGCCGTCGGATCGGTCAACCCCGCCGCTTATCTCGCATCGGCGGAGCAGCGGCTGGCTGATGTCAGCTTGGGCGGTCGCGATCTTTTGGGCGAAGGCGGAATACCCGCGGAAAAAGCCAAGGCCGAGATCCGGCGGGCCATAGAGCTGGATCCCGGTAACGGCGAGGCCTACCGGTTGCTGGGACGGGCGTTTCTCGTTGCTCGACATGTCACCACGGCCGAGATCGATGAACTTGCGCCCGGCGTGGCCGCAGCCAAGCAGGGGGCATGGGTCCGGTATTATCGGGCGCTGCTTTACTGGCGGCTGGGCCAAGTCGACGCCTGCCAGGCCGATTTTCAGCGCATCATCGACGATCCGCAGGCTCAGGATGATGCGAGAAACATGGCCCGCCAGCAGAGCGAGCGCATGCGCATCGAAGCAGTCCGCTTGGAAGTGAAACGGCTGGTGGAAGAGCGGAAATTCTCCGCGGCGCTCGAATTGGTCGACGCGTCCGCCCACGCCAGCCGGCCGGCCGACGAGCAGTACCAGACTCTCCGGGCCTGGATTGAGGAGCAGGCCGCGCAGGCGGGATTAAAAGACCATTCCGCTGCCGGGCAGTAGAGGGCGTGCCGTCAGGCGGCGCGTCTTTATCACCGCCGGCGGCGCTCGCGCATGTTCACGCCGGTGGGCGGCGCTGATTGATTGACAACGCATACGGCGCAGGGATGGGTTTTCCTTCGGACTTTGCCGCGTTGATCGCTGCTGCGGCAAGGATCTTGCCCGCGGGGACTTGGCGATGCGCTTAACGAGGCGAGGCCCGCCTGCTGACACGGATTTTTGTCCGGAGGTGAAACATCGGCGGCTGTTTGAGCGTCTAATCCACCCAAAGCCAAACGACAACCAAGGTGCATTCATGAAGATCCTTTCTGCTTCCATCCGGACTTTGCTGCTGGCCCTGGCCGGCACCGCCGTCGTCGCCTCGACGCCGCTGCGCGCGGACTCGCGGGTCGATGTCGGCGTAGCTCTCGGCATCCCGCTGCCGCACGGTTACCTCGACGTGAGGGTGGGTCGCGAGCATTACTACACGCATCGCGGGGTTTTCTATCGCCGGGGCCCCCATGGGCTCATGGTCGTCCGCGCGCCGCGGGGCGCCATCATCCGGGCGCTGCCTCCCCACTGTGCCCGCATCCATGTGGGCAACGTCGTCTATTATCGATACGCGGATGTCTACTATCAGGCGGTGCCGCAGGGTTACGCGGTGGTCGATGCGCCGGCGGTCGTCCACGTGCCGCCACCGCCTCCGCCTGCGGTGGAGTATCAATCGGTCTGGGTTGGCGACGCGGAATTTCTGTTCAAGGACGGACAGTTCTTCCGCAAAACACCCGAGGGCCTGGTGTGGATGGAGGCGCCGCTGGGTGCAATCACCCCGGCGCTCCCGTCCGATGCCACCTCCGTCTGGTATCAGGACAACGAGTATTTCGAGTGCGACAACGTCTACTTCCGGAAGACTCCGGAGGGCTACAAGGTCGTGCCTTCACCTTTTCCCAGGTAAGTGCCAACCCACCCGGGTGGCGGTGCTGCCGCCGGGTGGTGCTTGTGGAGGCCAAACTCGGGATTTTCGCGGAGGAAGGCGGGTGCGGCTATTGTTTCCGGCCCAAGGCCCGAAGGGTTGCGGCGGCCTTGCCGGCGTCATCCCCGTTGTCGAAGCCGAGATAGGCGACGAACTTCCGGCCCACGGCCGTGGCGGTGAGACCCCGCATGCTCACGCCGGCGGTGCCGACCGCCTGCGCGATCTGCGCCCCAAGGCCCGGGCGGTCCCCGCCCTCCACCTTGAGTGTGGCGATCCGCCGGGCTTCGCTGAACCCGGCGGTAGCCGCGGCGGCCAGCAGTTTCTTGCCGCGGAGCGGAGTGACGAAGACCACGCCGGTCCCGGGTTTGTCGGGTTGACGCCGGGCGATGACACACTCGAGGTTGGCGCCGGCCCCGGCGATGGTTTCCATGACCTTGGCCAGCCCTCCCGGTTGATCCTGGATTTCAGCGGCCCACACATCCGTCTTGGTGATTTTCAGTGTCATGACAAAATCTCCTTCCTAGGAGTTGCGGTTTTCCGGACGCCTTGAGGCTATGGGCATCCAGCCCGGAAGGCAATACGGCAGGACGCCGGCCGGCCCCGCAGGTGCGGACGGCTAAGGCTCGTAGTCGAGATACGGCGCGAGCCACTTCTCGGTCTCGGCCACGGTGAGGCCTTTGCGCTTCGCGTAGTCTTCAATCTGGTCGCGACCAAGCTTGCCGACCGCGAAATATTTCGCGGCGGGATGATTGAAATACATTCCGCTCACGCTGCTGGCCGGGCGCATGGCGAAACTCTCGGTGAGCGTGATGCCGGCCGCGGCCTCGGCGCCCAGGAGGTCGAACAGGAGGCGTTTCTCCGTGTGGTCGGGACAGGCCGGATAGCCGGGCGCCGGACGGATGCCGCGGTATTTCTCGCGGATGATCTCCTCCATCGTGAGTTGCTCCGCGCGGCCGTAGCCGCAGCAGTCGCGGGCCCGTTTGTGCATCAGCTCCGCCAGCGCCTCGGCCAGGCGGTCGCCCAGCGCCTGGGCCATGATGGCCGAGTAATCATCGTGTTGCGCCTTGAAGGCCGCGGCGAATGCTTCCACGCCGTGACCGGCGGTGACGGCAAAGCCGCCGACATAGTCGAGCCGGCCGGTCTCCCGCGGGGCGATGTAGTCGGCGAGCGAGTGGTTGAACTGGCCGGCGGGTTTTTCGAGCTGTTGCCGCAGACAATGAAACGTTGTCAACACGCGCCGGCGCTGCTCGTCCGCGTAGACCTCGAGGTCGTCGCCCACGGCATTGGCGGGCCAGAAGCCGATGACGGCCTTCGCCACGTAGTGTTTTCCCTCCCCGATGCGGGCGAGAAGTTTCCGGGCATCGTGGTAGAGCCGGGTCGCCTCGGGGCCGACGGTCGGGTCCTGCAGAAGGTCGGGATAGCGTCCGCGCAGCTCCCAGGCGCTGAAAAACGGCCCCCAGTCGATATAGGGGACGATTGCCTCGATCGGCACCGGGTCGAAGATGCGGGACCCGAAAAATTCGGGGCGCGGGATGTCGGCGGCCGCCCAGTCGACCGGCGTGCGGCGGCGGCGGGCTTCCACCAGCGAAAGCAGCGGCCGGCGGGAACGGCGCGTCGCGAACTCTTCGCGCTGCCGTTCCTGGCGCGCGATGACGTCGGCCAGAAAAGCGGGCTTCTGGTCCGGGCTGAGCAGCGAGCTGGCGACGTTGACGACGCGCGAGGCATCGAGCACGTGCACCGCGCCGGGCGGATATTCGGGCGCGATCTTCACGGCGGTGTGCACCGGGCTGGTGGTGGCGCCGCCGATCAGCAACGGCAGGGTGAAGCCCTCGCGCTGCATCTCCCGGGCGACGTGCACCATCTCGTCGAGCGAGGGCGTGATGAGGCCGGAAAGACCGATGAGGCCGGCCTGCTGCTCGCGCGCCGCGGCGAGGATCTTTTCGCACGGCACCATCACCCCGAGGTCGATGACCTCGTAATTGTTGCAGGCGAGCACAACGCCGACGATGTTCTTGCCGATGTCGTGCACGTCGCCCTTGACGGTGGCCATGACAATGCGGCCCCGGGGGCGCGCGACGGTGCCGGCCGCGGCCAGGCGCTGTTTCTCCTCCTCCATGAACGGGGTGAGGTAGGCGACGGCCTTCTTCATCACGCGGGCGGATTTCACCACCTGCGGCAGGAACATCTTGCCTGCGCCGAAAAGGTCGCCGACGACGCGCATGCCGTCCATCAGCGGCCCCTCGATGACGTCGAGCGGGCGCGGATATTTCCGGCGGCATTCCTCGGTGTCGGCCTCGACGTAGGTGTCGATGCCCTTGACGAGGGCGTGCGACAGCCGCTCCTCGGCGGTCCCGTTGCGCCAGGCGTCGGCCGCCTCGGACTTGGCACCCGGGGTCGGAGATTTGTCACCCCCGGCGGCCTTCAGGGCGTCCGCGAAAAGGACAAGCCTTTCAGTGGCGTCGGGCCGGCGGTTGAACAGCACATCCTCGATGCGCTCGAGCAGATCCCGGGGAATTTCCTCGTAGACGCCAAGCATGCCGGCATTGACGATGGCCATGTCGAGCCCGGCCTGGATGGCGTGATAGAGAAACGCCGCGTGCATCGCCTCGCGCACCGGGTTGTTGCCGCGGAAGGAGAAGGAGACGTTGGAGACACCGCCGCTGACCTTCACGCCCGGCAGGGTCTGCTTGAGCAGACGGACGGCCTCGAAGAAATCGACGGCGTAGCGGTTGTGTTCCTCGAGACCCGTGGCGACGGTGAGAATGTTGGGATCGAAAATGATGTCCCCGGGCGGGAAACCGAGCCGGTCGGCGAGGAGCCGGTAGGCCCGCGTGCAGATGCGGACTTTCGCCGCACAGTCGGTGGCCTGACCCTGCTCATCGAATGCCATGACGACCGCAGCAGCGCCATAGCGCCGGACCAGCCTGGCCCGGCGGAGAAACTCGGCCTCGCCGTCCTTGAGCGAGATGGAGTTGACGATGCCCTTGCCCTGCAGGCACTGCAGGCCGGCCTCGAGCACGCTCCACTTGGAGCTGTCGATCATAATCGGCACGCGGGCGATCTCCGGCTCGGCGGTGATGAGGTGGAGGAACTTCGTCATCGTCGCCTCACCGTCGATGAGGGCTTCGTCGACGTTGACATCGAGGACATTGGCGCCGCTTTCGACCTGCTGGCGCGCAATGGCGAGCGCGGCATCCCAGTCGCCGGCCTTGATGGCCTTGGCGAACCGGGGCGAGCCGGTGAGGTTGGTGCGCTCGCCGATGACAATGAAACTGGAGGCGGAAGTTTTCACCCGGAGGCGCTCAGGCGACGGTCAACGGCTCGAGCCCGCTCAGGCGGAGGGCCGGTGCGGCGACCGCCGGAAGCGGGCGCGGTTTCAAGTCGGCCACCGCCGTGGCGATGGCCTTGATGTGGGCGGGCGTGGAGCCGCAGCAACCTCCGAGCAGGTTGACCCACCCGCTGGCGGCGAATTCGCGCAGGGTCGCAGCCATCTCGGCCGGAGTTTCGTCGTAGCCGCCGAACGCGTTGGGCAGGCCGGCGTTCGGGTAGCAGGTGACGAAGCACTCCGCGATGCGGGCGAGTTCCTCGAGGTAGGGCCGCATCTGCTTCGCGCCGAGGGCGCAGTTGAGGCCGATGCTGAACGGGCGGGCGTGGATCACCGAGTTGTAGAACGCCTCGACGGTCTGGCCGGAAAGCGTGCGCCCCGAGGCGTCGGTGATGGTGACGGAGATCATCACCGGCAGGCGCGCGGGCAGCTCGTCGAAGAGGTTTTCGATGGCAAAGAGGGCGGCCTTGGCGTTGAGCGTATCGAAGATGGTTTCGACGAGCAGAATTTCGGCGCCCCCTTCGACGAGGGCCCTGGCCTGTTCGTAATAGGCCGCGACGAGCTGGTCGAAGGTCACGGCGCGGTAGTCGGGCCGGTTGACGTCGGGCGACATCGAGGCGGTGCGGTTGGTCGGGCCGAGCGCGCCGGCCACGAAGCAGCGGCGGCCAAGTTTGACGGAAGCCTTGTCCGCGGCGCTGCGGGCGATCCGGGCGGCGGCATAGTTGATCTCAGGCACGAGCGACTCGGTCTGGTAATCGGCCTGCGAGATGCGGGTGCTGTTGAAGGTGTTGGTCTCCACGATGTCGGCCCCGGCCTCAAAATACTGCCGGTGAATATCCTCAATGACGTCCGCGCGGGTGAGGCAAAGCAGGTCGTTGTTGCCCTTGAGATCGGGCGGATGGCCTTTGCAGCGGTCGCCGCGAAAGTCAGCCTCGGTGAGCCGGCAGTTCTGGATCATCGTCCCCATCGCGCCGTCAAGCAGGACAATGCGCCGTTCGAACAGGCGGTGCAGTTCGGCGGCAGTGGACGAAACTGGATGGGTGGAAACGGGCATGGAAATCTGATGTATCGTCATATCAAGATGCGATGATATGATAAAGGCAATACCGGAAATTGGGCCGCACATAAGGGATGCTGCATTGAGGATCGCCGGAGAAAATACACGTGAAACGCGCTTGCCGCGAGCCCGGGGCCCGGTTCATATCGCCGCGTTTGGTTCTTTGCATCGGTTCCAGGGATGCAGGGAAGGCCGTGAGAACCGGCCACAGTAGCGCTGCGGTATCGCATCACAAACCCCGACGGCCAGGAGGCACGTCCGGCGGCTGAGACCAATCGGCCGAAGGACGCACCGACCCGGCGGCAAAGCCAATTGAGGCACAGGCCTCGGTGAAGGCGAAGGGTAAGGAAGCCTGAAGACACCCGACCATCGGGTGAGCTCAAGGCGGGAAATGCGGAGTCCGAATATCTGACCCTGGAGGCTCACTACGCCGACGCGGATGCGCGTGCCGGCGAGAAAACTTCATCGCATCAATGAAGGGTGAGAGTGGAAGTGACGGGTGGCTGCGGACCGAAAAAAGCTACGGTTGGCGGCCGAGGCCCACGTTTCTGCTCTTCCCGCAATCCACAGGAGCAGATATGAATACCCGTTTACCGGCGCATTGTGCGCACCGGATGTACCTACCGCTGGCGGCCGCCGTTCTGGCGCTGCCGGCTCTGGCCGTCTCGCTGGCGGCCCAGAGCGCTGCCTTAGTGGCGGCTTCCGATAACGTGTCCAGCCTGCCGAGCTTGATCGTCTCGGCCTCGCGCACGCCCCAGGATCCCAAGAACACACCCAGCAGTGTCAGCCAGCTGCCGGTGCTTGATTTGCAGGCGGAGCAAACGCCGGATCTGCGTTCGGCGCTAGGCTGGGCACCGGGCGTGGCGGTAGTGGCGAGCGGCGGGCTCGGAGGACAGACCGCGATCTTTCTGCGCGGGGCCAATTCCGATCAGACCTTGTTTCTCGTTGACGGCGTGCGCCTGAACAGCCGGTCGGATAATTATCTCAACTTCCTCGGCGGAGCTGATCTCGCCGGGTTTGATCGCATCGAGGTGTTACGCGGCCCGCAGAGCACGCTTTACGGCAGCTCGGCAATCGGCGGTGTCATCCTGCTGGAGACGGCGCACGGCTGCGGTGCACCCACAGGGGTGGTGGAAGCAACGGCGGGTTCATTCGACAGCTACGGCGCCACGGCAGCGGTGAAGGGCGGCGATACCCGGCTGGGCTACAGCCTCTCGCTCATGCACCTGCAAACGGCCAATGACCGGCCGGACAATGACTACCGGGAGTGGGGATACTCCAGCCGGATCGAGTCGCTGGTGACGCCGGCGCTGCTCATTGGAGCCACGTTCCGCGGCCAGCAGGGTGATTATCAGGAGCCCGGCTCGAGGTTTTTTCTCACGGACGCCGACGTAAAAACCCACAATCATCTGCTGACGGTCTACACCCAGTGGAACGATGGCTCCGATTTTTCCAGCCGGCTCACGGCGGCGCTTCACCGGCAGGACTACGAATATGCGGATAGCTATTCCACCTCGCGCCTGCGCAACATCCGGGACATCCTCGACTGGCAGAATACATGGACCGTTTCGCCCCGGGCGGAAGTCGTGGCCGGAGCCAACGCCGAATGGTCGCGTTACACGGTGGACGGCGTACCCAGTGAAGACGATTCTCATGCGGGTTACCTTTCCGCGTCCTGGCATCCCGCGCCGCCAGTGATCCTGACCGGCGGCCTGCGTTACGACGATTTCAAATCGGCCGGAGACGCCACCACCTGGCGCTCCGGAGTGTCATGGCGGCCGAGGTCGGAGACCAAGCTGCATGCGTCGTATGGCACCGGATTCAACGCGCCCGGCTCCGCCGATCGGTTCGGCGTGGCGGAATGGGGCCAATTGCCAAACCCGAATCTCCGCCCGGAAAAATCCCAGGGTTGGGATGCGGGTATCGATCAATCACTGGCCGGCGATCGGGTGTCGATCGGCGCCACCTATTTTCACAATCAATTTCGCGACCTCTTCGAATATCAGATTGTGGACTATACAACCTTCCAAGGGTACACGGTGAACCGTGCCCATGCCAGTGCCGAGGGCGTAGAATTCTCGGCCAGCGTACGACCGATCGCTTCCGTGATTTTCCGCGGCGTTTACACCTATCTCGACGCCCGCAATGACGATTCGGGGGCGCGCCTGATCCGCCGTCCCCGGCACGTCGGCGATGCCGACGTGCATGTGCAGGTCACCAAGGCCTGGATGCTGGGCGGGGGCGTGCATCTGGCGGCGGGCCGCATCGACAGCGCCGGATCGATGCCGAGTTATACCACCGTCCGCCTCTACACCAGTTATGAGGTTGGACACGATTGGTCGCTGAAGCTGCGGATGGAAAATCTGTTCGATCGGACCTACGAGGATGTGCTGGGGTATCCGGCCCCGTCCAGCGCCATTTACGGCAGTGTGGCACGGCGCTTCTGATCCATGACGGCGCTTTCGCGATGACAGCTCTGCGACGATTCCTGTCACTTCTCCTCCTGCTCGTCCTGGTGGCGGTGCGGGCGCAAACCCCGCCGCCGCCTGCCACCGTGCGGGTGGTATCCCAGACCGTGGGCACGGATGAACTGCTGCTCGCGCTGGCCGAGCCGCAGCAGATCGCGGCGCTGAGCCAGCTCGCGCGTGACCCGGATTTTTCGGCCGTGGCCGCGGAGGCGCAGCGCTATCCGATGCTGGCGCCCTCCGGGGCTGCCGAATCGGTGCTGAAATACCAGCCCACGCTGGTATTATGCACCGATTATAGCCGGGTGGAGCTCGTGACGCAGTTGCGGCGCTCCGGAGTGAGAGTGCTGATATTCGACCACTATCTCACACTCGAGGATGTCTACACAAATCTCCGCCTGCTGGCGCGCGAACTGGGTGCGAAGGAGCGGGCGGACCGCCTCGTCGCCGAGTGTCAGGCGCGGGTGGCGGCCTTGCAGACGCGGCTGAAAGGCCTGCGGCCGGTGCGGGTGCTTGCGCCCTCGACCTATGGCTACATTCCCGGGGGGAAATCGACCTTCCAGGATTTATGCGACCATGCGGGAGCGGAGAATCTGGCAACAACGCTCGGGCACCTGACCGGGCACGCACCGCAGCCCTCGGAGCAGATGGTCGCCTGGCCGGTGGAGTATGTCGTGGTGGGTGGCCATGACGTAAACGCGGCGCTGGCGCCGTTTCGTTTGTTGCTGCCTTACCAATATATGCCGGCCGTACAGGCGGGCCGGGCCGTGCTCCTGCCGCCCTACCTGCTGAGCTGCGTGTCGCACCATCGCATTGAGGGTTACGAAATCATGGCGGGGGCGCTGCACCCGGCGGCTTTTCAATGATCCTCTCTCCCCGACTGGCGCGTCTCGCCCTGCCCATCCTGCTGGTTCTGCTGGTGGTGGTGACGGTGGCCGCGCTGGGGTCCGGCGACATGGCGCTTTCGCCCGCCCGGGTCTGGGAGGGTTTGTGGCATCAAAATCCGCTCGCCGCCACCATCGTGTGGAAAATCCGCATGCCGCGAGTGATCGTGGCGATGCTGGTCGGCGGCGCGTTGTCAGCGTCGGGACTGGTGATGCAGGCGTTCTTCCGCAACAGTCTAGCCAGTCCGGGACTGCTCGGGGTGAGCAGCGGAGGGGCGGCGGGGGCGGTAGTGGCGATCGCCACTGGTTGGGCGGGGGTGTCGCTGTGTTTTCTGCCCCTGGCCGCCATCATCGGCGCCCTCGGGGCGACCGGAGCTGTGCTGGTACTCGCCCAACGGGGGGCCAGCACGGAGCGGCTACTGCTGGCCGGCGTGGCGCTGAATGCCCTGCTCGGAGCGGTGACGAGCTATGTACTGTCGCAATACACCGGTCTTTATGAGCGCAATGCCCAGATTCTATTCTGGCTGCTTGGCGGGCTGGAAGATCGTACCTGGGAACACGTGGGGGTCGCACTGCCCATTCTGGTGGCCGCCGCGCTGGTCTGGCCCCTGGGTCGGCCGATGGATCTTTTGAGCCTTGGCGCACGAGAGGCGCAAAGCCTGGGGGTGGATGTACGCGGCCTCCGCCGCCGCCTGCTGGCGCTGGCCACGCTGTTGACCGCGGTGGCGACGGCGGTGGCGGGCACGGTGGGCTTTGTCGGACTGATCGTGCCACATATCCTGCGGCTGCTCGTCGGGCCGGAACACCGGCGGTTGGTGCCGCTGTCCTTGGTGGGCGGCGCGGTGTTTGTCCTGGCGTGCGATCTGGCGGGACGTGCGACCGGCGGATTGCGGCTGGGGATCGTGACCTCCCTGGTGGGCGGCCCATTTTTCCTCTGGTTGTTACGGAGATTGCCATGAACATGCTCGAGATCACAGGAGCCACGGTGCCGGGACGTCTTGAAGAGATGACCCTGGCCCTGCCACCTGGCAGGCTGGTCGGTCTCGTCGGCCCCAACGGGGCGGGCAAATCCACGCTCCTGCAGGTGGCGGCGGGTCTGCTGCCGACGAAGGGCAGGGTGGCCTGGCAGGAGCGGCCGCTGCGAACCATCGAGGTGCTGGAACGCGGGCGAAGTGTGGCGTGGGTGCCACAGGAGGCGCAGTTTGAGTTTGGTTTCTCGGTGCGGTCGGTCGTCGCCCAGGGGCGTTTTGCACATGGCGATGACGGGCAGGGCGTGGCCGAGGCGCTGGCACGCTTCGATCTGGAGGCGCTGGCGGGCCGGCCGGTGAACCGGCTGTCGGGTGGCGAACGCGGTCGGGTGCTGTTGGCCCGCGCCCTGGTGACCGGCGCGCCCCTGCAGTTGTGGGATGAGCCCCTCGCGGCGCTCGATCCCCGGCACGGACTGGAGGTGCTGTTGCTGGCGCGTGAACTGACGCAGGGCGGTTCGACCGTGTTTTTCTCGCTGCATGACCTGCGGGCGGCCTACGGTCTCGACTTGGTGGCGGTGCTGCAGGCGCGGCGGCTGCGGGCGTTTGGCCCTCCCGAGCAGGTGCTGACACCGGATTTGTTGCTGGACGTTTTCAGTGTGCGCGCGCGCGCCGCGCCGGGACTCATGCTCGAACTGCCATGAGCGCATTTCAAAAACAACCAACCGAAACCAAGCACCGGGAGCGCATGCAGGCGCGGGCCGGGATAGAGTTCTGACCGGTCATTCCGCCATCCTTGGTCGCGATGAAGGCCCTCTCCATTCTTGGCACCTCCTCCAGTGCGGGCAAAAGCTGGATGACCACGGCATTCTGCGCCTGGCTGCGCCGGGAGGGCGTACGGGTGGCGCCGTTCAAGGCGCAGAACATGTCGAACAACGCGCTGGTCACCCTCGACGGCGGCGAGATCGCCCGGGCTCAAGCCGCCCAGGCCGAAGCGTGTGGGCTCACGCCATGTGTGGAGATGAACCCGATCCTGCTCAAACCCAGCGGCGGGAACGGAGCGCAATTGGTGCTGCTCGGCCGGGCGCAGGGGCATTTTGCGGCGCTCGATTACTATCGCGATCTCGAACGGCTGTGGACGGTCGTGGCCGGTGTGCTCGATGGCTGGCGGGCCCGTTGCGATGTGCTGATGCTGGAGGGCGCGGGCAGCCCGGTGGAGCTAAATCTCATGGAACGCGACCTCGTGAACCTGCGGCCGATCCGGCATCTCGACGGCCGCTGGCTGCTGGTAGGCGACATCGATCGCGGCGGCATCTACGCGCAGCTCGCCGGCACCTGGAATCTGCTTTCCACGGAAGATCGCGCCAGGGGGCTGGGTGCGATCATCAACCGTTTCCGGGGTGATCTCCGGCTATTCCCGGATCCGCAGCAATGGCTGGCGCCGCATGCTCCGGGTCTGCACGTGCTCGGCACCGTGCCGCTGCGCCACGACCTTCAGCCCGATGAGGAGGATGGCATTGATCCGCGTGATCTGGATCGCGGCACCGGCGATCTGATGGCCTGGGTGCGCTCGCCGCATTCGGCGATCCTCAATGACTGTCAGCCGTGGTGGGGCGACGCTGGCGTGCGAGTGCGGTGGGTGTCGGATCCGGGCGAGCTCGGCGCGGCCCGGGTGATCGTGCTGGCAGGGACGAAAAACACCATCGCCGACCTGCGCTGGCTGCGTGCTTCCGGCATGGCCGATGCCATTGTGGCGGCCGCCCGGCGCGACGTGCTCGTGGTGGGAATCTGCGGCGGCTACCAACTTCTCGGCGAGACGTTGCGCGACCCCGACGGGGTGGCGGGTGACGCGGGGGACGAGCCCGGGCTGGGTCTGCTGCCGTTGGCCACGGTTTTTCACGAGCCCAAAATCCTCCGACAGGTGGCATCGGAATGCGACGGGCGGCGGTGGATGACCTACGAGATCCATATGGGGCGCAGCGAGGTGACCGCTCCGTGCGAGCCACTCCACACCGTGATTGAAGATGGGGTGATCCATTCCGAGGGCCTGCGTCGGGGCAAGGTGTGGGGCACCTATCAACACGGATGGTTCGAAGTGCCGGAGACGAGGAGCCGCGTGGCGCGGGCAGGGGGATTGGCGGAACACCATGCGCATGCCGTCCCGTGGGCCGAACAGCGGCAGGCGATCTACGTGCAAATGGCCGATCATCTTGCGGCGCATGTCGATCTTGATCCGGTGCGTCGTTATCTGGGGATTTAGCAGGAGGACCCGTGGGACGCATTGTTTATCTTACCGGCCCGGTCCGCAGTGGCAAAAGCCGTCACGCCGTGAAACTCGCCCGCGCCTGGGGTGAGGACGTGGTGTTTGTCGCCACCTATCGGTTCACCCCGGGCGACGCCGAGATGGCCAGCCGCATCCAACGCCACCGCGCCGAGCGTCCGGCGTGGCGAATCTTGGAGGCGCCGGCGGATATCATGGCCGGGCTTGCCGTACTCCGGCCACCGCCGGGGGGAGTTGTAATTGACTGTTTGACGCTGTGGCTGAGCGACCGGCTCGGGCTGGGGGATAACGAGATTCGTGCGCGCTGGGGCGACCAGCTTGAGCAACTGCGCACCGCTCCGTGGCCGGTAATCATCGTCGGCAACGAAGTCGGCTGGAGTCCAGTTCCGGAAGATGCGCAATGGCGGCGTTTTCGCGATCTCGCGGGCCTGCTTGGCCAGCAAACTGCGGCGGCGGCGGATGAAGCATGGCTGATGGTGTCCGGATATCCCATTCGGCTGAAATAGAAACCATTGCTCGGCATCATTGTCTTCCATGAACTGGCAGCCTCCCATCATTCCTCCGCTGGCGCGGCAGCTCGAAAGCGAACTGCGCTACAGCATTGACCGGAAAACGAAGCCGCTCGGCTCGCTGGGGCGGCTCGAAGAGCTCGCACTGCAGCTCGGTCTCATTCAGCAGACGACCGCGCCCGTGTTGCGCGCTCCAACGATGGTCGTTTTTGCCGGCGATCATGGTCTGGCGGCGGAGGGCGTGAGTCCATATCCCGCCGAGGTCACTGCTCAGATGGTGCTCAACTATCTGGCGGGCGGCGCGGCGATCAACGTATTCGCCCGGCAGCATGACCTGACGCTCAAGGTCGTGGACGCCGGGGTGGCGGCTGATCTGCCGTCCCACCCGGCGTTGCTGGCTCTCAAGGTACGTCGCGGCACGCGCAATGCCTTGCGAGAACCCGCGCTCACTCCCGCGGAGGTGTCGCTCTGTCTTGAGCGGGGAGCGCAGGTGGTGGCCGATCTGGTGTCCGCCGGCACCAACGCCTTGCTGCTGGGTGAGATGGGCATCGGCAACACCTCGGCGGCGGCCCTGCTGCACAGCGCCTTGCTCGGTCTGCCCCTCGACGACTGCGTCGGCCGGGGCGCCGGGCATGACGATGCGGGGCTCGCCCGCAAACGGAGCATACTCGCTCGGGTGCAGGCGCGGCACGCCGGAACAACGGGCACGCCGATGGCAGTGCTGGCCGCCTATGGCGGCTGTGAGATCGCCATGCTGACCGGAGCAATCCTCGCCGCGGCCGCCGCGCGCATGGTGATTGTGATCGACGGTTTTATCGTGACTTCGGCCCTGCTGGTGGCGGCAAAACTCCAGCCTGTCGTCCTCGACTATTGCGTCTACGCCCACACCTCCAGCGAAAGCGGGCACGCGCGCGCCTTGGCGGCGCTCAAGGCCCGTCCGCTACTCGATCTCGGCCTGCGGTTGGGCGAGGGCACGGGCGCGGCGCTGGCCTGGCCGCTCATTGTCTCGGCCGCGGGATTCCTGCGCGAGATGGCGACGTTTGACTCGGCCGGTGTGAGTGAGCGCGGCCGGGGAGATGCATGAGCCATCTCCGCACAGAACTGGAGGCGCTCCGAGCAGCGGTGATGTTTTTCACGCGCCTGCCGCTGCCGATGACTCGCGCCTGGGATCCCGAATCGTTGCAACGCGCCGCAGCGTATTTTCCGCTGGTGGGCTGGTTGGTGGGAGGCGTGGCGGCGGCGGTCTGGTGTCTAGGCATCCGTCTGTTCCCGCCGGGGTTGGCCAGCGGCCTAAGCCTTGCAGCCACGTTACTGCTGACCGGGGCGTTTCACGAGGATGGGTTTGCCGACGTGTGCGACGGGTTCGGCGGCGGCTACACCCAAGAGCGCGTGCTCGAGATCATGCGCGACTCGCGGATCGGAGCCTTCGGGGCGATCGGTGTGGTCGTCATCCTTGGTCTCAAGTGGATGGCGGTGGCGGCGTTGCCGCTGCCGCTCGCACCGCTGGTATTGATCGCCGGCCATGCGCTCAGCCGGGGTGCGTCGGCCTCCGTGATGGCCGCGCTGTCCTATGTCCGCGAGGAGGAAGGGAAGGCCAAACCGCTGGCCACGGAATTACGCGGAGGCCGGCTCCTGGCGGCGCTGTTCTTTTCGCTTGCGCCGCTCGCATTTCTGCCGCCACGCATGGGGTGGAGCGTGATCGTGGTAGTCATCGTCCGCCTAGCGCTGGTCTGCTGGTTCCGGCGCCGCATCGGGGGTTACACGGGCGATTGTCTGGGCGCGGCGCAACAGGTAAGCGAAGTCGCCTTTTATCTCACGGTACTGGCCCTGGTATGAACGCCGTGCTCATCCGCCATACCCGCATCAAAGCGCCCTTGGGACTCTGTTATGGCCGGAGTGACGTGCCCTTGGCGGCGACATTTCCCGAGGAGGCCGCAGCGGTGCAGGCCCGTCTGCCTTGGATGCCGGCGACGGTGTGGACCAGTCCCGCAAAGCGCTGCCGCCTGCTCGCGGAGCGGCTGGGGGCCGGGGCAGTGAAAGTGGATTCCCGTCTGGCCGAGCTGGATTTCGGCTTGTGGGAGGGACGCCGCTGGGATGAATTGCACGGATCCGAGGTGGAGACATGGATGCGGGCGCCATGGACTGCGCGTCCTCCGGGCGGTGAAACCGCCGGGGAGTTGTTGCGCCGGGTGGATGCCTTCCGAAAACAGCTGCTGATGCTTGAGGCTGGGCGCACAGCGGTGGTGACGCATGCGGGGGTCATCCGCGCCTGGCGCAGTCTCGCGGAGCGGCGATCATTGGAATCAGTATTTGCCGAGCAGATCGAGTATGGAGCGGTCTATGAGGCGACCTGAAGTTGGGACCAGCCCGGGCACGGCCCGGGGCCCGGGTGAAAAAAGAGCATTCTGTTCTGGCGTTCACCCACGACAGGGCATTCAACCTAGGATTTCAGGCTGAGGAAACGAGCGAGCTCCTTGACCGCTCCGGCGGTTTTGTGACCGCGGCGGACCGAGCGTGACTGGAGCCGGAGACGGCGTGCTTGGCGATCAATCCGAGGATTGACGTGGCCGACCAGTTCGGTGCCGGCAAGCACCGGCAGGGCGTAGTGGCCGCGTTTACGTTTCGCCGGAGGCGTATAGGCCTCCCAAGTATAGTCGAAGCCCCAAAGGTTTCGGGCCAAGCGCCGGTCATAGATCAGGGGATCAAGCGGGGCGAGCAGGACCGTCCGTCCATCGGACGAAAGGCTCCCGGTGGCAACGCTGGCCGCCAGCAGCGGCACGTCTTCACGCAAACAGTACAGCAGGGGACAGCCGTCGATCGCGACCGCTTGGACCAGGTCCTCGACTTGGGGTAGCTCGTCACGCTTGAGCGAGACAAGCCGTCGCTGGCGAAGCCGCAGCCGGATCACCCAGCGCTGAGTTTCCGCCGGGGAGGGTTCCGCCGCGCGCAGAAGCGCGGCGGGCAGCACCCGTTCCGGGAGATCATAAACGCGGCGAAAATTGCGCCGGGCGGCGATGAACACGCGGGCATGGACGTGGAGCTTCTCGAGCACGGTTTTGACCATGCGGCCGTGGCTACCCCAGGCGGTCCGGGCCCGGGCCTCGTGCTTGATGTCATCGGAAGTAAGCGGGCCGCGTTCGGCGAGCTCCCGGAGGACGCGCCGGGCGAGGCGTTCCTCCGCGGCGGACAATTTGCCAGCATAACCTGCGGAAACGTTGCGGCGATGGCGGCTCTGCGCAATGAGGTGCGGCCAGGCGTCGAGCGGCAGGGCCACGAGGATGCCGAACCCGGGAAGATAATGTTCAAACGCCTGGCGCTCCGCCGGCGGTGGAAGGTCCGCAGATGAAGAACTGATGGCGGGGCCATGGAGGTGGCGGATCAGGTCGTCTTCGCGGTAACCGGCCACACGATTACGCAGGATCAGGTCGTGCATGCGGCCGCAGACGTTGACGGGGTCCATCTGCACGTAACCCAGATGAGCGAGGGCTGCGCCGACCGTCGGCATCGGTTGCTCAAGCAGGAGGGCACGCTGCAGAAAAAGACGGGCGGCTTGAGCTGGTACGCAGATGGCTGCCGGCATCCCGGAAGTGCATGGATCACGCCGGCGACCGGCAAGCCTTCCTTGAAAGAAGTATGCCGCACTCCCGCCGGGCGAGGCCAAGGCCACGGCAGGGAGTCACACGACCGATTCGTCCTGGCCGGTGGAAACGACGATCAGCGACCAGTCACCACGGAGACCAGGCGGAGTAGTCGGTCACGATGGTCTCAACCCAGCGCAGCGGGCGATGGGCGTGCACCCAGGCGGAAAATCGTTGGTAAAGGCGGTGCGTTTTCAAGATGTTTGGTCGATTGAGCATCCACGTCAGCCGACAGACGGGGGATGATTCCCGGTGGTCAGGCGTAGCTGATGGCAGGCTGCCCATAGACGGCCCGGGCGGTCAGAAAGAAATCGGCGGTGGAAATGGCCGGGCTTAATTCCGGATTGATTTCCGTGAGCAGGGTGCGCAGGTTTTCGCGGGCGCGGGCGATGCGGCTTTTCACCGTGCCCACATTGATGCCCAGCGCGCGCGCGATCTCCTCATAGGACAAGTCGAGGACGTTGCGCATGGTGAGGATCTCGCGATGCTTGCGATCGAGGCGCTCCATGCAGGTGGCTACAAGCGCCGTAAACTCGCTGGCGGCGGTTTCCTGTGCCGGATCATGGCCTTCGGCGGCAACGAGGTCGGCGAAAGTGGCTTCCGAGCCGTCCGCGAGCGGACGTTCGAGGGAGACCCAGTTGTGACGACGTCGGCGGAAGAAATACCAGTAACGGTTGCGGGCGAGATTAAGCGCGATGCGATACAGCCAGGTCGAGAGGGAGGAATCCCCGCGGAAACGACTGAGACCGCGATAAGCCCGGATGAAGGTGTCCTGCGTGATTTCCTCGGCGTCGGCGGTGTTGCGCAGAAGGTTGACCGTCAGGGCGTGGATCCGGCTGCGGTAGCGGCTGACGATTTCAGTAAAGGCGGATTCATCGCCGGTGGCAAAGCGACGCACCAAGGCGATGTCGACAGCCGTATCACGCGAACCAGTCTCGGCTTGGACGCTGCCCTGCTGCGTGTGTGGGTTAACTTCGCGCATACAGTTAGGCATGTTTGGAAAGCGATTGGTTGAAGACTGCTTTCCCTTAACCTAGAATGATGCCAGCCAGTGTCGTTGCGGCTTAAGAGATTCATCTGTAGCTGGATAAAATATTTCACACCGTGACCGACCGAGCCGGATCAGTGCGAAATGCACGGGCTTGAGGTAAAGTCGCATGCAGAATGCATGCTCCCGGTCGCGAAAGCTGCGGCGCGGGTTGACCCTTGGTCGTGCGGGCGCGGGCTCCGAGCCGACAAAAAAGCCACGCGCAGCTGGCGCGTAGCTTTCGTCTCAGGCAAAGCGGGGTAGGCGGCTACTTCTTCGGCATCTGTGCGTCGATATCCTCCAGGCGCTTCTGCAGGATGTTCATCTGGCTTACGAGCCGCTCTTCGAGTTTCTTTTTTTCGGTGCTATCGACAATACTCAGGCTGGCAGCATCCCTGACCACATTGGCCGGCAACGTGAGCAGGCGGGTGACCAGCGACTGGTCCTTGAAGCTGCTCAGATAGAGCGCCGTGACCTCCTGGGATAACTTGAGTGAATCCCGGGCGACCGCTTGGGAGGCAACCAGGTTGTTGTTGAGCTGCTGCTTGGACGCGAGTTCGGAAGTAAGGACGTTGCCGATCTGGTCGGAGATCTTCTGGCTGTAGGCGGTAATCTGCTCACGGGTCAGGTTCTGGTCCTTGGCCATGTCGGCCAAGATGGGCTGGATCCGCTCGGTCAGGCGTGCCGACACCTTGTCGACCTGTTCATTTTGCTGGTGCTCGGCCTCTTCGGGTGTCTTGGGCAGTGGATTGTAAGGCTGGATCTTCTGGGCGATGGCTTCGGCGAGCTGGTTGACCCGCTCGGCGTTCAGCTTGTTCACTTCCTGCTCCGTCATGAAGACATCAGCCGCACGCTTTTGAATGGCATCTTTCAATAGGCTGTTGACGGCTTCGATCTGTCGGCGGGTCTCTTCGGCGGTGGCCTTGAGCTCGGCATTGGTCTGTTCGCGCAGGGTGTTCATTTCCTGCTGCTGGCGCGCCGACATGTCATTGACCGTCTTCAGGTGAAGCAAGAAGACGGCGCCCACGACCACGAGCGCGATCAGGATAACAGCGGGAAGTTGCTCTTTCAGTTTTTGCCACATGGGGGGAAGTGGGGTTAAAATTGTGTGAAGCCTAGCAACGCCGCTTGTAAAAGCAATGCTGCTTTGGCCCGGATCTCCGGGGTTGTTTCAGGGGTAGTTTGACGCAACATGCCGGGTATGAGTCTTAACCGGGCGGAGCAGTTGCTGTTCGATTACGTGCAAAGGCACGCTGACGAAAGACACTTCTGGCAGGCCAAAGTTCGTACAGCGACGCAGCTGGAGGCAAATGATCTTATAATCGCATCAGCCTTGGCCTGCGAACTCAGGTCGTACTGTCGGGAGCGGTGTCGAGTCGCGGCCTTGCTTGTAGAAGATTCTTTCCCGCAGGATGTTCAGAAGATCAGTTTCAAAAATTTGGCTGAACTCATGCTGCGGATTTGGGGGACGGCCCGACCGGCTGGGCAAGCCAGGAGGCGTATCGATTTTCGATGAGATTCAATAATAATCCGGAATCGGGCTTATAATCCGGAGGATTACTGCAGATTTTGGCGAGGTTTATTGAAGCTTTTGGCCGACTTTAGCGTCTTACCACTACGCTGAAGCTACACTCTCTCCCGCTTAGCGGGAGAATTGGGGTAACTAAAGAAAGCAAATGGCGGGCCGCTTAGGGGTAGGCGGCCCGCCTTCTTTTATCAAAATGCGCCACGTGCTGGCGCAAATCTGACGGCGGCTTATGCTATCGGAGAGCGGGCGCACGATCACTGATGGACCCCGGGCTGCATCACTGCAGCTCGCGGCTCATTCACAAAGCGTCGCACTCCGGTATCGACAATCGGTCAGAAACTTACAGAGTTCTTCACAAGATATCCACATCGATGGAACACCTGAGCGGGGGCATCACTCTTCAACCGCAGCTCAAGGTCACGGGGAAAGTAAAGACCTTCGTCCTCGATACGAACGTTCTGCTGCACGATCCGCAGTCGATTTTCAAGTTCGAGGATAACAACCTCGCCATCCCGGTCGAGGTGCTGGAGGAACTTGATGCAATTAAAGGGGAGCAATCCACCGAGCGCGGACGTAATGCCCGTCGCGTGCATCGGATCCTGCAGGAATTGTTGCCCGACTCCCGCGCCATGCTTGAAGGAGTCAAGCTGTCCAACGGCGGCACCCTCTCGGTGATCATCAACCGGTACCTGCTGGAGGATAACCGGGTCTCGCCGGCCATGCAGCGGCTGCGGGCGATTTTGCCCGACCTTTCCAAGAAGGACAACCGCATCATCGCGTGCGCCCTCTTTGTCCAGGAGACATTCCCTCCGCCGACGATCCTGGTGACCAAGGATGTCAATGTTCAGCTCAAGGCGCGTGCCGTTGGCCTCGAGTCGCAGGATTATCTGAATGACAAAGTCCCCGAGCACCCGGACGGGGACTCCTATCAACGCATTCCCGTCAGCGTCTACGAACTGCAGCGCTTTGCATCGGAAGGGGTATTTGAGCTGGAGGCGGAAATCGCGCAGCCCTTCGCGATCAACGAGTATTTTCTACTCGTCTCTGCCGAGGGCAAGACCATGCCGGCCCGGTATCATGGAGGCGGGCTGGTGCGGCGGCTGCGCATTCCGGAGTTCGTGAAGGCGCCAGGCGGAATTCCCATCCGGGCTCGCAATCTTGAGCAGCAGTTTTTCATGGATGCGCTGCTCGACGAAAGCATCTCGCTCATCACCTGTTTTGGCAAGGCCGGCACGGGCAAGACGCTTCTTTCCACCGCCTGTGCGCTCCATCAGGTGTGCGACGAGCACGGCCGCTACGACGGCGTGGCGATCTCGCGCCCGGTGATTGCTCTCGGCAAGGACATTGGCTTTTTGCCCGGCTCCCTTGAGGAGAAGATGAAGCCGTGGCTGCAGCCCTATTATGATGCACTCGAGGTGCTCCTCCCGTCCAAGCCGCCGAAGGATCCCCAATTTGCCGGGAAAAAGGCCAGCAAGAAGAAAAAGAAAAAGGAGGAGGCGCTTCTCCAGTCGTCCGCCCATGCGCCGGCAACCGGGCCGGCCAACGGAGTCGCGGTCAAACCTTATGAGCGCCTCATCCGGAGCGGCCTGGTGGAGATCGAGGCCCTTTGTTTCATCCGCGGCCGCTCCATCGCCCGGCGGTTTTTTATCCTCGATGAAGCGCAGCAGCTCACCCCCCACGAGGTGAAGACTGTCATCACCCGCATTGCCGAGGGTGCGAAGATCGTGCTCATCGGTGATCCGGCCCAGATCGACAACCCCTATGTCGATTCACGCAGCAACGGGCTGGTCTACTGCCATAATCGCATGAAGGGCCAGCCGATCGCCGCCCATATCAAGCTCACCAAGGGTGAGCGTTCAAAGCTGGCGGAACTCGCGGCGGATTTGCTTTGAGTCTCCCGCAACCGGGGGTCGGGCCACCCCCGGGGCTTCTCCTCCGCCCGGCTTGAAACAACCTCCGACCCGGATCAGGCCGTCCGGGCGGTCCCGCTTTTCAGCAGGCTCGGCAGGTTGGCCCGGAGCGCGGTCCATTCCATTGCCAGCGCAAAGGTGCCGGTGAAAAGCAGGTCGCTGACCAGCGTGTTGCGGAAAAAGAAAAGGGTCGGGGGGAATTCGGGGTGGCCGATCGTCATGGCCTGCCACCAGCCGGCGAGCGTCTTTGCATAACAGGCGTCGCCGAGGAACGAGGCGGTGTTGGTCGCAAAATAAAAGAGCAGCGAACCGCCCAGGCAGCCGGCCAGGAGGTTCAGCCAGCTCTTGCGCCGGACGACCATCCAGCCGAGCACCAGCGCCGCCACGAAGCACACCGTGCGCACCAGCACGCCGCCCAAATCCCAGGTGTAGCCAAACTGGATGGCGTGATAGCGGTCGAGATAGAGATCGGACGCGCTCAGGGCGATGAAGGGCACCAGCCACATCCAGCGGTTACGGAAATAGACCGCGCCGCAAAAGGCCAGGGCCATGAGCGGCGAAAAATTAACCAGGTCCGGATTCCAGGCCGCGACGATGCGATAACCCGTGGCCAGAAAAATGAGGGCGAGGGCGGTTCTCATAAGTAAAGTGGCGGCGATTGTGGCATCGGTCCTCCGAAAGGACAGCAAAAATTGTTCGCAGATTTTGATGCCGATGCCTGCATCTTAGCCTTGGGGCGGATTTGCCGGTGGGGAAGGCGGGAGCGGTTGGGCCCGATGGAGGTGCAACACGTGGGTTTCCGCCTTGTTGCCGAACCGGATGGTCAGTGTAACTTCGAACTCATCAAAGTTGTTCTCAAATACTGACAGCATGGGGTCAGGCGAGCCCTGCTGGCCGGGCGCGAGGGTGAAGTGTTCGGGACGGGTGGCATAATTGCCCAGCGACGAATTCACCTCGGCGATGGTGAATGTGCAGGTTGCCGGACTCGTGTTGGTCAGGGTGAACGCCAGCGCCAGGCGGGGCGGCAGGACGTACTGGTAGTTTTTGTGGCCATACATCTCATCAATCTCTTCTGCCGAATAGCCGCCGGATTCCTCTTCGAAGGGGGCGCTGGAAGGATCGATTCCACCGGCGGCGGTGTCAGACTGCCCGGCCGCCTTGCGCAGGCGGACCGATGGCCCCAGCCAGGCCTGGACCGCAAGGACGCCGCCGCCATAGGTGGCGGTAGCGTTCAGCAGGGGCTGGGGAGGGGAGATGCGCTCCCGCAGCTTTCTCTTGTCGCTGCGTTCAGTGGTACAGGCCGTGAGGTTGGCCAGGACGATGACGACCAGAAGCAGCATGATGGCGGTATCGGACCACGCAGGCGTACCGGTCTGCCGGCGGCGCGCGCGCAAGGACCAAAGGGGCGGGGGCGGCTCGAATTGCACGGAGTCGGTTTTGGGGACTTCCGGGCGCGATGCAATACCGGTCATGCGGCCATGCGGATCCAGACGGTTTTTTCTGGCTTCAAAAACTACTGGGCGCGCTTGCAGATTTACGCTGCGGCCTGAAGCATCCGGTCGTCCGGCGACCACGCCCGGGCGGGGGTTCAGCCCGGGCAGCGATGGTTGAGCAAGTAGTGCACAACTTCGGCGGCGCTGTAGGAGTCGAGGCCGGGTTTGAGAAATCGCGCGAGTTGCGCGATGTCGTTGCCGGCGGTCAGCAACGGCAGCTCGTGCTCGGTCCCGGAGCGGGTTTGGCCGAGTCCGACGGTGGTCATGAGTCCATTACAGAGGCATTTGCGCCCCTGGGTGTCGGCGAGGATGCCGCCTTTGCGGGTAAAATCGTCCACCGGTTCGGCGGCACAGCGATAACCCAGGGTGCCATCCGGCTTCAGATAGGTCAGCCGCAGGTAGCCGAGATCGCAGAAGCGTTCCCTGGCCGCATAGCGATCGGCCTCGGCCAGCGTGCCTGCCAGCTGCAGCACCTTGAAAGGAAACCCGGTCGGGGAGGCAAGCGGGTCGGTGAAGACGCGCGCGCCGCCGGTCCGGCTGAGTTCGCAGACCCGCCGTTTGAGAGCGGGCTCGATGCCGGATTCCTCGCAAAAGGCGAACGCCGTCCCGACCTGGATGCCGGCGGCGCCGAGGCGGAGTGCCTCCGCCAGTTTGTCGGGCTGTGCATAAGCGCCGGCGAGCCAGAACGGCAGGCCGAGGGCCCGGAATTTTTCGAGGTCGGGCACGTCCCGCGGTCCGTAGACGGGTTCGCCGTCGGCGGTAAGCTGCAACGGGCCGCGGGGTGGCGCGTTGTGCCCGCCGGCGACTTCCCCCTCGATGATAAAGCCATCCACCCGTCCGCTGGACTTGCGGGCCAACGTGGTGGCCAGTGTGGCCGAGGCGACGATGGCGAGGAAGTGGGGGCGCTTCGGTTTCGCCAGGCGATCACCGCCGAAGGTGCGGGGATCGAAGGTGAAGGAAAACTCCTTGCTGGGTTCGGCCCCCTCGACATCGATGCGCAACTCCGCGGGCTCACCGGCCGCGAAACGGTCGAGCACGCCGGGAATGGCGCGCGGAATGCCTGCGCCCATCAGCACATAGTCCACGTCGGCGAGCATGGCGCCGAAAAGCGAGGGCAGGGTGGCCAGCTGGACTTTTTCGAGAAGATTGATGCCCACCAAGCCGCGCTGACCTTCCTTGGCGAGAAAGACCTCGGCGAAGTTAGCCGTCACCATCAGTTCCACGAGCGCCGGGCCGGGACGAAGCGTCGGCATGGCACTGAGCATGAAAGGGACCTGGGGCGACTTGCCGCCGGGCACCAAATATTGCTCCAGGACGCGCCCGGCCATGCCGGAGATTGGAAAATGATCGAGGGCGTGGCGCATGTGGCCCCCGGGATCACCCGCCTGCAACCGGCGGGCAAAGACAACGGCCAGCAGCGCCCCGGAGACGACGCCGAGCTGACCCAACTGCGAAACGGCGCGGGCCAGCCTCCAGTCGGAGACGCCGACGCCCATGCCACCCTGGATGATGATCGGATGCGACATAGTGAACCCCGAAAAACGATTCCTCCATTCGAGGAGGAAACTCGCGGCAGGAAAGTCAGGAACCGCCACCAAGCTTTCGAAGGAAAGACCTGCCGGACAGGGGCCGTCAGAAACCGACGCGTCCTGTCACTGTGGGCCGGCGGCGCGCGCAAGGGAAGTCCTTTCGCCGCGCGAGGGATGCCGCGGTCTCCCGGGGGCGGCGGACCGGCCGGACCAGTTTCAGCCGTGCAGGTACTGGTTGAGCAGATTCTCGAGATATTCCTGGCGGCCGCTGCGCGGGACGGGTTCGCCGAGCTTGAACGCGATCTTCTCCAGCTCCTTGAAGCCGAGCCGGCCGGCCTCGATGTCGCGGCCGAAGCCGACATTGTAGCTGTTGTAACGGGCGGCGACGAACTGGGTGAACTTGCCCTCGGCGAGAATGCGGCGCGCCAGCTTGAAGGCCAGCGCGTAGGCGTCGAATCCGCCGATATGCGCGTAAAAGAGATCCTCAAGGTCGATGGAAGGACGGCGCAGCTTGGCGTCGAAGTTGAAGCCGCCCGAACCGAGGCCGCCGGCGCGCAGGATGGAGACCATGGCGAGGGTGAGTTCCTTGACGTCGGTGTTGAACTGGTCGGTGTCCCAGCCCAGGAGCAGGTCACCGGCATTGGCATCGATGGAGCCCAGCAGGCCGTGCGCCGCGGCGACCTCGATCTCGTGCGGAAAGGTGTGACCGGCGAGGGTGGCGTGGTTGGTCTCGATGTTGAACTTGAAGTGCTTCTCGAGACCGTGCGTCCGGAGGAAGGCGATGCCGGCGGCGACGTCGAAGTCATACTGGTGCTTCGTCGGCTCCTTCGGTTTTGGCTCGATGAGGAACTGGCCCTTGAAGCCGATGGCCTTGGCATAGTCGACCGCCATGTGCAGGAAGGCGGCCAGGTGCTCCTGCTCGCGCTTGAGGTCGGTGTTGAGCAGCGTCTCGTAGCCCTCGCGGCCGCCCCAGAAGACGTAGTTCGCACCGCCGAGCTCGTGGGTGACTTCCAGGGCCTTCTTTACCTGCGCGGCGGCATAGGCGAAGACATGGGCGTCGGGATTCGTGGCGGCGCCGCACATGTAGCGCGGATGCGAAAAGAGATTGGCCGTGCCCCAGAGGAGCTTCACCCCGGTGGCTTTTTGCAGCTGCCTCGCGTGGGCGACGAGCTGGTCGAGATTCCGGTTGGACGCGGCGAGGGAGCGGCCTTCCGGCGCGATGTCGCGATCGTGGAAACACCAGAACGGCGCCTGAACCTTCACGCAGAATTCAAAAGCGGCGTCCAGGCGCGCCCGGGCGACCGCCAAGGGATCCCGGCCGGCTTCCCACGGACGCACGATGGTGCCCCCGCCGAACGGATCGGCCCCGACGCCCCGGAAGGCGTGCCAGTAGGCGATCGAAAAACGGAGATGGTCCTTCAACGGTCTGCCATCGATGACCTCGCCCGGATGGTAATGTTTGAACGCGAGGGGATTCTCCGATCTCGGACCCTCGTACGCGATTGGCGGGAAGTGAGGGAAATGAGCCGTGGGTTTTTTCATGAAAAAACGGTCGGAAACCGTCATTCCATAACGCCACCGGGCACAAAAACGAGATCGGATTCGCGCGCCGGTCATCCGTTGCGGATGGATCCCGGCGGCCAAGGGGAGCACAAATCAAAGCCCCGCCGGGACCGGGGATGGTCTGGGGCGCAGCGGGCCGCTATTTCGAAAGCTGGCCCTTCAGGAACTCCACGCTGCCGCGAACCGAGTCGTCCTGCTCCATCATGTTATCGACGGTCTTGCAGGCGTGGATGACGGTGCCGTGATCGCGTCCGCCGAAGGCATCGCCGATCTCCTGCAGCGAATGCTTGGTCAGCTGGCGGGCAAGATACATGGCGATCTGCCGGGGCATGGCGATGTTGGCGGGGCGCCGCTTGCTCGTCATGTCGCTGTGGCGGATCTGATAGTGGTCGGCCACGCGCTTCTGGATGGTCTCGAGCGTCAGCTGGTTCTGCGCCTGCTCCATGAGGACATCCTGCAGCAGCATCTCCACCGTGGGCAGGTCGAGGGGCTTGTTGGTGAGGGCGGAATAACTGGCCACCTTGATCAGTGCGCCCTCGAGGCGGCGGATGTTCTTGGAGATGTGCTGGGCGATGAAATTGATGACCGCGGGCGGAACGTCGAACTTCAGGCTGGCAGCCTTGGTGCGGAGAATGGCGACGCGCGTCTCCAGATCGGGCGACTGGATGTCGGCCACGTAGCCCCACTGGAAGCGCGAGACCAGCCGTGATTCGAGCTTGGCGATCTCGCTGGCGGGCCGGTCGCTGGAGAGCACCACCTGTTTTCCCGATTCGAAGACGTCGTTGAAGGTGTGGAAGAATTCCTCCTGGATGCGTTCCTTGCCGCTGAGGAACTGCACGTCATCGAGGAGCAGCACGTCGACGTTGCGGTAACGCTGGCGGAAACGGGTCAGGCTGTTTTCCTGCAACGCCTGGATGAACTCGTTGGTGAATTTTTCGGTGGAAAGGTACGCCACCTTGGCCTCCGGGTTGTTTCGCAGGATGCTGTGTCCCACGGCATGCATCAGGTGCGTCTTGCCCAAGCCGGTATCGCCGTAGATGAACAGCGGGTTGAAGGCCTGGGCCGGGGCCTGCGCCACCGCCAGGGCGGCGGCATGGGCCAGCTGGTTGTTGGCGCCAACGACGAAATTCTCGAAGGTGTTGCGGGGATTGAGGGTGCCGGCGTTGGGAACTCTCTCGTCGTAGCGTCCCGACCGGCGCGACGCGACCCGGACCCGGCCGTGGTGGGCGACGACGGCCGGCGCTTCCTGGGTGCCATTGCCGCCGGCCGCCCGGGTGACATGCGCCGGATGGCAGACCTTAAGCGAAACATTGATCAGCCGGCCGGCGGTGAGCCGCAGCCGCTGGGTGATGAGGTCGAGGTAATTGTCGTGGATCCAGATCGCCGCAAAGTCGTTGGGCACGCCGAGGGTCATCGAATCCTCGTTGGTCTCGATACAGACGATGGGCTCAAACCACATCTGAAAAACATCCTCGGGAAAGAGCCCTTTGAAGTCACATTTGACGGTTTCCCAGAGGCTGGACGGGAGGGTCAATGAAGGCATGGAGCGGGCAAAAGAAGGAGATTATTCACACGGCCTCGGCGGTGGCTCTTAACGCACGTCTGGCAGCACCGGATTTCGTCGCTCGCTCGGGGGAGAAAGGCATGTCGGGTCTTGGCGGTCAGGGTACAAATGGCTTACGGATGATAAGGCGTTGAAGACCAGAAGGTAGGGGAAAACTCCCTGGAGCTTGCAGAGGAAAACGCACTGCGGACGTGGCAAAGAACAACTGAAGCAACGGGCACTAGAACGGATTCGCGCAGTAACGTGAATCACAAAATGCATTTCAAGAGCAACTTTCCCACAAGTTATTCACACCCTCCCGGTTTCGCGGTTTGAATTCCGATCCAGCCCCGGCCCGGAGCGGACACAGATGTAACAGATCGTCCACTACACGACCTGGAAGGACGCCGGGTGTCACGGTCGTGTGACGGTAGTGGCGGAGCCGTGACGTGGTTGCGGCGGTCGGTCCGGGGGGATCTGCCTCATCCGGCCGGATCGGCCGCCGGTTCCAGCCACTTGCCATGCTCCTTGATGAGCGCGATCAGGCGGTCGTCGGCCTCGGCTTGGGGCAGGTTGTATTGGACGCAGTTCTTGCCGACATAGAGGTTGATCTTGCCGGGCGCGCCGCCGACATAGCCGAAATCCGCGTCGGCCATTTCTCCGGGGCCGTTGACGATGCAGCCCATGATGGCGATTTTCACCCCCTGGAGATGGCCGGTCTTGGCCCGGATGCGCTGGGTGGTGCTCTGCAGGTCGAAAAGCGTCCGGCCGCAGCTCGGGCAGGCGACAAACTCGGTCTTGGAAATGCGCGCTCCGGCGCCTTGCAGCACATTGTACGTGAGCCGGGCGGCGCGGATCGGGTCGGCCTCGGTTTCAACGCTCACCAAGTCGCCCAGACCGTCGCAAAGCAGTCCGCCGGTCAGGAAACTGGCTTCCAGCAGTCGGTCGAGAAAATCGGAGCCTCCGCAGACCGCGGCCGCGGCGGTGTTGCGAATCCAGATCGGCGCCCGGAAGCCGAGCCGGCGGAGGTTTTCGGCCAACAACCGGTAGGCGCCCAGAGCATGGCCGGCGCCCGTCGCCGACGCCTGGAAATCGGACAGGGTGAAAATCAGGCGGTCATCGCCGAGCGACCGGAGGGTATCCGCGAACGCGGGAAAATCGGCGGGTGCGATATCGATGGCGAGGAAATGACGATGGCGGCGCACCAGTCCGGCCAGGGCGGCCAGCAGGCTGCCCTCGGAGGCGTGGAAGCGGCGGCACAGCACCAGCCGGTCACGACTGGCGGGAACGAAATCAGCCAGCTCCTTAAGAGCGATGGACTCCGCCAGTTCCAGCGCCAGAAAATCGGCGGGCAGATTTACTGTCGCAAGCTGCCGGCGGAGTCCGGCCAGCGCCTCCGGACCCGCCACGGGCAGCAGCAGACCTTCCACGGGCGTGTCCTTGAGTGCGGCGGCAGTAAGTCGGATTGCGATCGGTGCGAGCTGGGCCGGATCCGCGATCCGCACGATGACACGTGGCGGCTGCTCCGGTCCGACCACGCAACGATCGGAGAGGGACAGGGTGGTTGTCTCGCGGCGGGTGAAATGGAAAGGGTCGATCGAATCCGTCGTCAAAGGAGCCGGGAGGCGGGAGGCAGGAGGCGAGAGGAAATCGCGGCCGCGGCTATCAACGCCTCCATCTCCGGTCTCCGAATGCGCCCACAGGCTCATCGCCTTGTCCGCGATCGCCCGGGCGACCGGAATTTCGTAGACCGAGTCCTCGGTGAGCGAAACGCGGATCGTGTCGCCCAGGCCATCGAGCAGCAGGGCCCCGATCCCGATGGCGCTCTTGATGCGCCCATCCTCGCCGTCGCCCGCCTCGGTGACGCCCAGATGCAGCGGATAGGCGCGGTGGGCCGCGTCCATCCGCTCGACGAGCAGCCGGTAGGCCTGGATCATGACCTTGGGGTTGCTGGCCTTCATCGACAGGATGAGGCCGTGGAAGCCCTCGGACTCGGCGATGCGCACGAATTCGAGCGCGCTTTCGACCATGCCGAGCGGCGTGTCGCCGTAACGATTCAGGATGCGGTCGGAGAGCGAGCCGTGATTCGTCCCGATCCGCAGCGCCCGGCCGAGGGTCCGACACCGCCGCACCAGCGGCACGAATGCCTCGTGCAGCCGGTGCAGCTCGCGCTCGTATTCGGCGTCGGTGTATTCGCGGGCGGCGAACTTCTTCTTGTCGGCATAATTGCCCGGGTTGACGCGGACCTTCTCGACGTGTTCGACGGCCTCCATGGCCACGGAGGGCAGAAAATGGATGTCGGCGACGAGCGGCACCTGGCCGAAACCGGCGGCGGTGAATTTTTCCCGGATGGGGCGCAGGCATTTTGCCGCCTGCACGTTGGGCGCGGTGATGCGCACGATCTCGCTGCCCGCCTCGGCCAGCGCGATCGACTGCTGCAGGGTGGCCTCGATATCCTGCGTGTCGCTCGTGGTCATCGACTGGAGGCGGATCGGATTCGATCCGCCGACACCGACCGCGCCCACCCTGACTTCGACGGAGGGGCGGCGGACGGTGCGAAAACGCGACGCGCAGTAAGGCATGGGGTCGCCGACGACGTTGAGTGCCGGGATGCGGCTAAGGCGCGGCCGGTACGGCGGCGGCCGGCAGCGGGGATTCCGCCTGCTCGGCGCGGGCATCGCGTGCCCAGCGGCGCACGTCGAAGAAACTGACGTAGAGGATGAGGGAGAAGAGCAGCACCATGAAGACGCTCTGGGCGGCCATGATGAAATTGGCCGGCAGGGCCTGGCCGCGCAGACGTCCGATGGTGGCGAAGAGCATGTGCCCGCCGTCGAGCACCGGGATCGGCAGCAGGTTGAAGATGGCCAGGTTGACGTTGACGAGGATGGTGAACCAAAGCACGAGACGGATATCGCTCTGCGCGGTGGCCGCGAAGACGCGCATGATGCCCACCGGCCCGCTGAGCTTGGAGACGCTGAGGTCGGATTGCGGGTTGATGAGCCCGGCCAGCACCCGGAAGGTCATCACCACGTTGTCCTGGATCTGAGCGAAGGGGCTGGGATACACGAGTTCGTAGCCCGACCGGAAGGTGAGACCGAGTTCGGCGACATCTTTTGCTTTGGGTCGGGGCGACACCGTGAGCGTGACCTGGCGCCCGGCGCGCAGGACGATGAGGGTCACGGGTCGGTCGATGCTTTTGCGCAAATAATCGGCAAAGGTGCTCGAATAGAACACTGGGAGGCCGTCAAGCGCCACGATCTTGTCGTCCATTTTCAGGCCAGCTTGGGCCGCCGGAGAGCCGGGTTTGACTTCATAGACCGTGAACTCCTCGGCTGGGGCGATACCGATGCGGCGCATGCGTTCATCGCCGGCCAGGCGCGGATAGACCGTCAGTTCCAGGGTTTGGCCGTCCCGCTCGACAGTGAAAACCGCCTTGGGCCGGCCGTCAGCCGAACGTCCACCGCCGGCAAACAGGGTCTGTTGCAGATCGGGCCAGTTCGTGACCCGGTTGCCATCAATGGCCCGGATGATGTCGCCGACCTGGAAGCCGGCTTCGAACGCCGGACTGGGAATGGTGGAACCATCGGGCAGCGCGATCGTCGGCAGCACGAGGCCGATCTTCGTGGTCTTGAGTTCGGAACTCGTCGGCTGGCCGACAAACCAGACGATGCAGGCGAGGAGAAATGCGAAAAGAATGTTGAAGACCGCCCCGGCCGCGAACACCAGCATCTTGGTGATGTAGCCGACGGGCGGCAGTTTCGTGAGGTCGGTTTCAGATCCTCCTTCGATTGCGCCCATGTCGGCCAGTTGCGGCAGCAGCACGTAGCCGCCGAGGGGCAGCCACGACACGCGGTATTCGACCCCGTCCTGGCCGCGCCAGGCGAAGATCTTGGGCCCGAAGCCGATGGAGAAACGCTCCACACGCACTCCGCGGCGCCGCGCGGCGAGAAAATGCCCGAGTTCGTGGACAAAGATGGAGCCACCGAAGAACAGAACGATCAGAAAGATCGACCAGAGGCTCGAGGCGAGGGATTGGAGCAAATCGGAGGACACGCGGAAAGCTAGGATTTAAGGCTGGCGATAAAGGACTGGGCAGTGCGCCGGGCGGCCAGGTCGGCCTCCAGGACGGCGTCGAGATCGGCCGGTTCGAAGTTGGAATGAGCTTGGAGAGTCTTATCGATGACCTCCGGAATGGCAAGGAAGGGGGCCCGGCCGGCGAGGAAAGTCGCCACGGCGACCTCATTGGCAGCATTGAAGGCAGCCGGTGCCACGCCGCCTGCACTCAGGGCGGCCCGGGCCAGCCGCAGGCAGGGATAGCGCGTCTCATCTACGGGACGGAAGTCGAGGGTCAAAAGCTTCTGCAGGTCGATGGGGGCATCCGCTCCCGGCACCCGCTCCGGGTAGAGCAGGGCATGCTGGATGGGAAAAGTCATTGAGGGCGGCGCGAGTTGGGCGAGCATGGCGCCATCGGCGAACTCCACCAGACAATGCACGATGCTCTGCGGATGGAGCACGGCCTGGCACTGTTCCGGGCGCAGGCCGAACAGCCACAGCGCCTCCATCAGCTCGAGGCCCTTGTTGGCCAGCGTGGCCGAATCGACGGTGACTTTCGGCCCCATCGCCCAGTTGGGATGCTTGAGGGCGTCCGCGGGCGTCACGCGGGCGAGGGCCGCGGCGGGCAGATCGCGCAGCGCGCCGCCCGAGGCCGTGAGCACGATCCGGCGCACGGCGGCGGCGGCATGTCCCTCGAGGCATTGAAAGACGGCGTTATGCTCGCTGTCGACCGGCAGCAGCCGGACGCCGCTGGCGCGCGCGGCGGCCATGACAAATTTGCCGGCCAGCACCAGGATCTCCTTGGAGGCGAGGGCAAGGTGTTTCCGCGCGGCGAGGGCGGCCAGCGCCGGGCGCAGGCCGGTGGTGCCCACGACTGCCACGAGCACGAGGTCGGCCTCGGGCAGCTGGGCGAGCTCGATGAGTCCGTTCAGGCCGCCATAGAGCCGGCTGCCGGGAGGAAACGCCGCGGCGGCACGGGCCTCGGCCAGCGCGCCGTTGTCAAAGATCCCGGCGTGCCGGACGCCGAACTGCCGCGCGATCTCCGCGAGCCGCCGGTGGTTGGCCCGCGCGGCGATGCCGACCAGTTCCAGCCGGTCGCGGTGGGCGGCGATGACCCGCAGCGTGTTTTCGCCGATCGAGCCGGTGGCGCCGAGCAGGACGATGCGTTTTTTTGAAGAGGTAGGGGACACGTTCTTGCGCTGAGTTCTGCCTCCGCTCTGTCAAGGAGGGCAGAACGGTGATTTCCGCAGACCGCCGGCGCTAGAGCAAGTGAAACACCAGCCAGCCGACGGGCGCGGTCAGGATCAGGCTGTCCGAAAGATCAAACACTCCGCCGATGCCGGGGATCGTTTGACCGGTATCCTTGATGTCGGCCCGGCGCTTGATGACGGATTCAATGAGATCCGAGACGATAGCCAGGCCCGCGAGCAGGGCGGCGGCAGCGGCGGCCACCAGCGGCGTAAAGGCGGCCGGCAGGTACGCACGGCACAGCCAGGCCAGGACGGCTCCCACCACCACGGAGGTGAGCAGGCCCCCGGCCACTCCCTCCCAGGTCTTTTTCGGGCTGATGTTGGGCGCCAGATGGTGCCGGCCGATGGCGAGCCCGGTGAGAAACGCCCCCGAGTCGCAGAATTTGGTCACGGCGATGAGCCAGAGTCCAAACACCAGACCGGTTTGCGGGTGCGGGCTGGCGAGAAGCAGGATGCGCACGAGGAAGTGCAGCATGAACGGCACGTAAACGAGGCCGAAAAGAGTCCACCCCAGGGTCTCAACCCGATTCGACAGCTCCCGCTCGCCGAGGATGCGCAGTGAACAGACGATCACGCCGAGCGCCAGCAAGTCTGCCGGTGTCAGCCAGGGTTCAAAATAGCACGGTGCCAGCGTGATGGCTGCCCCGAAGACCAGGCCGAGGCGGCTGAAGGGGGTGGGGCCCATGTGCCGGACCAGGGCGTAGAATTCGCGCAGGGTGAGCACACTGATGGCGGCGACGAGCCAGACGGCGCCCCGGGCGCCAAAATAACGGGCGCACACGAGCACCAGGCTCCAGAGGATGATGGTGCTGAATGTCCGTTTGAGCACAGGGGGGAAGGACGGGCAGGGTTACGGGGTGGCGGCTGCGCGAGGGTTGACGCCGGATTTGAGCTGCTCGCCGGTCAGGCCGAAGCGGCGCTCACGGCGCTGGTATTCCTCCACCGCCGCGGCAAGATCGGCTTTCGCGAAATCGGGCCACAGCACGGGGGAGAAAATCATCTCCGCGTAGGCGCATTGGATGAGGAGGAAATTGCTCAGGCGGGTCTCGCCGGAGGTGCGGATGAGCAGGTCGGGGTCGGGGAGGGCGGCGGTGTACAGATAGCGGCTGAAGGAGGTCCAGGTCGTTTCGCCAAGTTGCTCGCGTCCGGCGGCAACGGCGGCGGCGTAGGCGCGCGCGGCGTCGGCCAGCTCCGTGCGCGAACCGTAGTTGAGCGCCAGCACCAGGTTCCAGTCGGTGAAATGCCGGGTGGCGGCGATGGCGTGCTGCAGTTCCTTCCGGGGTCCGGCCGGCAGTTCCTCGCTCCGGCCGATGACATGCAGGCGGACCCGGTTTTTGACCAGCACCTTGGTCTCCCGGCGCAGAAAGTATTCGAGCAGCCCCATGAGCGCCGACACCTCGTCGGGCGGCCGCTGCCAGTTTTCGGCCGAGAAGGCGTAGAGCGTCAGGTAGCGGATGCCAAGATCGCGCGCAGCATCGATGATGGTGCGCACCGTTTCCACGCCCCGGCGATGCCCCTCGATGCGCGGCAGGCCGCGCTGCTTCGCCCAGCGGCCGTTGCCGTCCATGATGATGGCGACATGGTTGGGGATGTTGGCGCTGGTCGGCTGCATCGCTGGATTCCGGCCCTTTATGAAGCGGCTCCATCGTTTGACAAGGGCAATGACCGGTCCATCGTCCCGCATGGCCACACCCCTGACTCCGATGGAGATTCAGCGGGAGCTGGGCACGCTGCCGGGTTGGATCCAGGAGAACGACACGCTGGTGAAGGTCTTCAGTTTTGGCAGTTTCCGCGAGGCGTTTTCCTTCATGACGCGGGTGGCGTTCGAGGCCGAGGCGATGGACCACCATCCCGAGTGGACGAACGTCTACAGCCGGGTAACGGTGCGCCTGAACACGCATTCCGCCGGCGGAAAGATCACCGCGCTGGATATCGAGCTGGCCCGGAAGATCCAGCGGATTTCGTGGATCGACTGAGCGTGGCAGAGCCCGGGCGAGGGTTTTCGATGCGATGCGCCCAGCAGGAAATCCGTAGCCAAATTCGTGAGAATTTGGGTGCCACGGTCCGTGCTTGAACCCTCCCCTGTCCAAACTCTCACGAGTTTGGCTACTTGGCCTTGAGCCTGCCCATGATCAGGCCAGCAGCTGGCGCATGAAGTTGAACGTCTGGTCGCCCAGCCCCGGCAGGGGTTCGTGCCCGAAATCGGGATAGAGGACCATGTGCTTCGGCGCGCGGATCTTGTTGTAGACTGCGAACTGAGTGGAAGGCGGGCAGACAGTGTCCATCAGACCGGTGAAAAACAGCACCTCCGCCTCGATGCGCGGGGCGAGATGCTGGATGTCAATGTAGCCCAGCTTGGTGAACAGCGCCTGCTCGCGCTCGTGCCGCGGATCGAAGGTCCGGAAATGCTGGCACAGTTCCTCGTAGGCGTCCTTGGCCTGGTCCATTTCCCACACGCGCTGGTAATCGCAGAGGAAGGGATACACCGGTGCGGCCAGCCGCACTCGTGGCTCCAGCGCGGCGCAGGCGATGGTGAGCGCGCCGCCCTGCGACGGGCCCATCGCCCCGACGCGGCCGGGGTCGACCTCAGGCTGGCTCATGACCAGCCGGGCGAGCTGGGCGGTATCGAGGAAAATCTGCCGGAAGAGCAGCTTCCGCGGATCGGGGTCGTCGAGGCCGCGGACGATTTGGCCGCGCAGCGTGTTGCCCTTGACCCCGCCCACGTCCTCGGAGAGGCCGCCCTGGCCGCGGCAGTCCAGCGCCGCGACACAAAATCCTTCCGCGACATAGGCCAGCTTGTCCAGCCAGTCACCGCTGCTGCCGCTGTAACCGTGGAACTGGAGCACCGCCGGATGCCGGCCGGCCGTTTTCGGACGCAGATACTTGGCGTGCAGCCGGGCTCCGCCCACACCGGTAAAATAGAGATCGAAGCATTCGGCGCCCCGCGTTTGCAGCGCCGGGCTGGGGCGCAATTCGAGCCGGGCATCGAGGGCGTGCATCTCCCGCAGGGCCGCATCCCAATAGGCCTCGAAGTCGGCCGGGCGCGGGTTGAGGCCCTGATAGGTTTGGAGTTCAGGCAGGGGCTTGTCGAAGGTGAGCGGCATGGTCGCAGTGAAAGTGGAAGCGTCGTGGGTCGCAAGCATCCGTCGTCCGCGCATCGGCCTGTGAAAAAGCGTTTGCCTCGATGCGACGGCGGGCGCGTAGTTGGGCCATGAAGGTCGCCTTCCTCAGCGGCACCAGCATCGTCAACAGCACGCTTTTTGCCTCTTGGGACATCCGCCGGATCGAGACGCGGTACGGGCTTGTGACCTACAAGCAGCACGGGGACTTCGTGCTCATCAACCGCCACGGATATGGCTATCCGCTGCCGCCGCATGCCATCAATCATCACGCCAACATCCGGGCGCTGGCGGACCTCGGCTATCAGGACGTGCTCTCGGTCAACTCGGTCGGCTCGCTCAAGCCGGAGCTGCCGCCCGGCACGATCGTCTCGTGCAGTGACTACGTGGGCCTCCAACAGGGGCCGGCGACCTTCTTCGACCAGGAGCTCAAGGGTGGGGCGCCCGTGATCGCCAACAATCTGATCCCCTCGCTGGTCGGAAAACTGGCGCCGGAATTCGAGATCAAGACCGGCAAGGTCTACGTGCAGATGCGCGGTCCGCGCTTCGAGACCCGGGCGGAGATCCGCATCGTCCAGGAGTGGGGCGACGTCATTGGCATGACCGCCGCGCACGAGGCCGATCTCTGCGGCGAGATCGGGCTGCGCTACAACAGCCTGGCCATCGTGGATAATTACGCGAACGGCCTCCTGGCCACGGAAATCGATTTCGAGAAGTTCAAGGGGCTGGTGCAGGCCAACCAGGAAAAGGTGAACCGGCTCTTCACCCGGCTGCTGGAAATACTCTAGAGCGGATTAAATTGAAGTGTGGCCGTAAAAGTAGCGCAGGCTTCCAGCCTGCATCAGTCGAGGGAGCAGGCAGGATGCCTGCGCTACCCGATACCAAGACGGCTACGAAAAAACTTAAACCGCTGTAGCCAGCTTATTTCACTCACAAGGCACATCGGGGATAATCTGCAAACTGGAGCGGCGGCGCCCCGCCAGCCTCCGCCAAGGCTTCGGCTCGGTCCGTCGCCGAGACACGGTCGCGCCGTAGCCCGGAGGGCGAAGGCGGATCGCCGTCTTCAAGGAGGGGGCACGCGACGAGGGCGTCACGTCCCAGGAAATATCCAGACTGGCATCTCTCGCATGCTTTTGCCGTTCTCTACCCACAACCCATGAAACGCTTCTTCCTTCCGTTTTTGTTCATCCTGGCCATTGGCGCTCACGGCCAGGATACTGCGCGCTCCGCGTTCACCGGCACCAGCCTTCCGGTTGGTCAGATCCTCCCGGCCACGGCGCAGTGCGTGGCCAAGCCCGCCGATCCTTACTTTGCCAGGTTCTGCCCGACACCGGCGCCCCGCCCGGCGGGACTGCTCCTCCGGCCCGGCGACCGCCTGGCCATCTGCGGCGACTCGATCACCGAGCAGAGAATGTATTCGCGGATCATCGAAACCTACCTGACGGTCTGCCTTCCGGAGCTGGACGTGACCGTGCGCCAATACGGCTGGAGCGGCGAGACCGCGCCGGGATTCCTTGCACGCATGACCGACGATTGCCTGCGCTTCCACCCCACCATCGCCACGACCTGTTACGGCATGAATGATCACGGCTACCGGGCGTACCAGTCTGACATCGGCGAGTGCTACCGCGACGCTTACACCGCCATCGTGCGGGCGTTCAAGACCGCTGGCGCCCGGGTCGTGCTCGGTTCGCCGGGCTGCGTGGGACAGATACCCCCCTGGGTGGCGAAAGACCTGCCGGCCACCGCGGACGACATGAACCTCAGCCTTTGCGAACTGCGCAACATCGACGTTGTCATCGCCCGGCAGGAGAACGTGGCCTTCGCCGACATCTTCTGGCCGATGCTCACCGCCAGCTTTGCCGCGCGGCAGCTGCATGGCTCCGACTACACCGTGGCCGGCAAAGACGGCGTCCACCCGGACTGGGCCGGGCACACCGTCATGGCCTACGCCTTCCTCACGGCGCTCGGCGTGGACGGCGAGATCGGCACGATCATCGTGGATCTCCAGTCGGACCGGACAATGGTTTCGTCCGGTCACGAACTGCTCCGCTCCCGGAAGGGCGAAGTGCAGATCCGCAGCCATCGCTATCCGTTTTGCGCCGGCGAGGGCGACCCCGCCAAAGACAACAGCATCCGTTCCGGGATGACGCTGATGCCGTTCAACCAGGATCTCAACCGGCTCCTGCTGGTGGTCCAGGGCGGGACGGCGAAAAATTACCGGGTGACCTGGGAGGCCGGGAGCCGGATCTATTCCGCCGAACAACTGGAGCAGGGCGTCAACCTCGCCGCGGACTTCGCAGTCAATCCATTCTCCGAAGCTTTTGCCCGGGTGGACGCCGCGGTGGCGGCGAAGCAGGAATATGAAACCAGGCAGGTCAAGCAGATGTTCCATGGCGAGGCGGGCAAGGCCGACATGGAGGGCACCGTCGCCCGGACCGAAGCCGAGCGCGCCCCGCTCGCCGCCGCCATCCGCGCCGCCTTCGTGCCGGTGACGCACACGATCCGGATTGAGGCGCAATAAGGTGTTCGGCGCGGCGCGCGACGAGGGCGCCGTGTCTCCAGGCCGTTGGAGCCGGGACGCCTGTAGCCGGCCTCGGTGAGGCCGGTCGTCCGGGGTCGGCTTGGCGCGGCGAAGCGCACGCGAAGACGGCCGATCCCGGCTGCTACAATCTTTCCTTTCGCAGCTTTCGGGTATTTTGTGGCCTGTAACCATGAAGACCATCGGCGTCATCGGGCTGGGCATCATCGGCGGAGCGTGGACAAAACACTATGCGGCGGCGGGCGTGCTGGCCGGTTGCTGGAACCGCACCCCCCAGCCGGCGATGCCGCAGTGGCAGGACACACCCGAGGCGGTCGCCACCGCGGCCGACGCCGTGCAGATCGTCGTGGCCGATCCGCCCGCCGTCCAGGGCGTGCTCGACCGCATCCTGCCGCGGCTCGGACCGGGGAAGGCCGTCATCCAGTCAAGCACGATCGACCCGGAGAGCAGCGAGCGCTTCCGGGCGCAGGTGGAGGCGCGCGGGGCCCGCTACCTCGAAGCGCCGTTCACCGGCAGCCGGCCCGCCGCCGAGCAGCGCAAGACGGTGTTCTACCTCGGCGGTCCGCCGGACCTGATCGCGGCGGTCGAGCCGCTGCTCCGGCTCGTGTCGGAGACCCGCCTGGTCGTGGCCGCCGAGCCGCGGCAGGCCGCGGCGCTCAAGCTCGCCATGAACCTCAACATCGTGGTCATGCTCGAGGGATTGTGCGAGGCGCTGACCTTCGCGCGCCGGGCCGGCATCGGCGACGAGGTGTTTTTCGGCGCCCTGGCGCGCAACGCCGGCTACTCCGCCTTCGCCAAGCTGAAGGAGCCCAAGCTCCGTGCCGGCGATTTCTCGCCGCAATTTTCCGTCAAGCACATGCACAAGGACATGCGCCTGGCGTCCGCCGCCGCCGGCCCGCGCCGGCTGCCCTTTCTCGAAGCCGTGCGCGAACGCCTGCAGCTGGCCGAGGACCGCGGCGCGGCCGACGAGGATTTCAGCGTGCTCCTGAAACTGCTCTCCTGAATCGGCGAAGCCAAAACCAAGTAGCGAGTAGCGAGCATCGAGTAGTGAGTAGATAAGGTGAGCGGTTATTCATCCGCCCTTACACTCCCATCTGGGTCGAATACCCATTTGTCAGAGTACGCCACTTCCCAGAGATAACCATCGGGGTCGGCGAAGTAACCGCTATAGCCTCCCCAGTTGATGTTTTGCAGGGAGACGTTTGAGGCCGGGACGGCTGGATTAAGGCGCGCAAACCGCGGCCGGGCAACTTCAGAATTTCTCCAATAGAGGTTTTGTCTCCGAGGGCGCGGCTCTGCTAGCCAGCAGAGCGCTCCTACGAGAGTTTCCCTTGGCGGCCTTTGCGACCTTCGTGTGAGGAAATTCTCTTTGGTATGCGAAGATCCGATTCTGATCCCACACCAAGAACGCCAAGTTCGCGAAGATGCGGGTGACTGAACTGCTCCGTCGCTGCCATTTTCGCAGCCCGAACGTGGTTAATCCGGCTGGGCGAATTCCGTCCGGAGATTGTCGACGGGGAGGAAGGTGACTTCGAGCGTGCCCATTCGCCGCGTGTAGGCTGCCGGCACTTGCGGACTGACGACGAAGTTCCGGCCGCGCGGATAGTAACTGCGAAAGGCGGCCAGCCCCCGGGTCTCAAAGGCGGCTGCACTCCACTTGCATTCGATGGCGTCAACGGCGGCGCGCCCGCGGGGAATGACGAAATCGACCTCGCGCTGCTGCTTGTCGCGCCAGAAACCGATCTGCGCGACCGGGATGGAGAGAAGCGTATCCAACACGAGGTGTTCCCACAGCAGACCGGCGTCCTCGGGGCGGACCAGGTCCCAGCCGCGGGCATGGCACACGAACCCGGTGTCAAACCCGTAAAGCTTGGGCTGGGCCAGAATCTCCCGCCGGCCGCCGGCGGCGTAGGGACGCAGGCGATGGATGACGTGCGTGATCTGAAAAACATCGAGCCAGGCCAGCACGGTCGGGCGGCTCACGCCGCTGTGCTTGGCCAGCGCCGTGGTCTCGATCAAACCGCCGCTCTGGCGGAGGACGAGTTCGAGCAGACGCAGAAACGCCTCGCGCTTGCCCAGATGAAACAACTCCTGCACATCACGGGCAAAATAGGAGTCGAACCACTCGGCGTAAAATTCGGCCGGGGGCCGCTCCGCCAGCAGCGCGGGGGGCAGGCCACCGCGCGCCAGCCGCGTCAGCAGATCGGAGACGCCAAACGCGGGCAATTCCTCCGCCAGCACCGGAACGAGTTCCACCGAGCGTTTTCGCCCCGTGAGGCTGTCGCGGAATTTCCTCGTCGCGGCGAGCGTGGACGAGCCGGTGGCCAGCACTTTGAGGCGGGGAAAGGCGTCCGCCGCGATTTTGAGCACGCGGCTCGGGTCGGGGAGTTGGTGAATCTCGTCCAGCACGACGACCGGCGTCCGGAGCGCGGCAAAGAAACTCTCGGGATCGCGCAGCCGTTCGGCCGAGGAGGGCAGATCGCAGTTGAGGAAGACCGTCCCGGGCAGGCTCTGCGCCAGCACGGTTTTGCCGGTGCGGCGCACGCCGGTGAGCCAGGCGATCGGCGCCTGCTTCCACGCCGCCGCCAGACGGCGGGTCCAAAGCGGTCTTGCGATCATGGAAGTAGACTTTACTAATAGACGTCTAAATGTAAAGTCTGTTTTCGCTACCGGTCAAATCTGGAGAGCAGCGCAAGACGGTGCTCTACCTCGGCGGTCCGCCAAACCTGATCGCGGCGCTCGAGCCGTTGTTGAAGCTCGTGTCGGAGACGCGGCTCGTCATCGCCACCGAGCCGCGGAAGGCGGCGGCGCTCAAGCTCGCCATGAACCTCAACATCGTCGTCATGATCGAAGGATTGTGCGAGGCGCTGACCTGGAGTCGTCCGGCAGCAGGATGCGCGGCTCAAGCCTCGGCCGGTGTTCCTTGCCGATCCAGGTGAGTTCGAGTTTTTGCCTCAGGTTGCCTATGAAGTTACACTCTCGAACAGCGAAAGCAGTTTTTTATATTGGCATTCAGAAACTGGCCAACAGAGCTCGCACTCATGAGCGCCTGATACACAGACTCAGGCACGTCGAAATATTGGTATATGCCTCCGCTTCTGAATTCGACCTCGAGTGTCATGCTCTCCGAGTCGTAACCGATTGACGCGACATTGGATGACGTTACTGCTATTCTATTCATGGATTGCCTCCGGAGTTAGGTGAACCTCTCGGGTTTTCGCTGCGCCATCTTTCAAGGACCCGACTGTAGTCTTCCGCCTGCCTTGAGCGATTCCAGCCCCCATTTTCGGTTGGGTCATAAACCTTGGGATCGTGACTGTCTGGTTGACGATGCTTCGCCGGTGCATCTATCAGGGCTCGCAATGGCAGATGAACGGCCTCGCCGACAATGATCGCCTCACCAGTGCGCAGAGCCGGAAGCATGTTGAACAACCCTTCGAGATTGTCACTGACGGTGCCAGTCACTTGGCCACGGTCGGTCGCGTTTGCCAACCGCATGGCAAACATCGTACCGCATTGCGAAAGAATGGTCGGATCGATTTCGGCCGGTCGCTGGCTGACGATCATCGCACCCAGCCCGTACTTTCGGCCTTCTTTGACAATGCGTCTAGCGGCGGTGGATGCGGCCCCCTCGTTGCCAGAATTCAGGTAAGCGTGAGCCTCCTCCAGCACGAACAAGAGGGGCCTCGTTCGTCCACCCTCAGGAACGAAACGCGCCCAAAAGAGAGCGTCGAATAGCAAGCGGAGGACTACGCCTACAAGGTCCATGAGTATGGAGACGGGCACGCCCGACAGATCGAGGATAGTGACGGGCATTTCGCCGCCCACCCACGATTTGAGCAATGATTCAAGATCTTCCACCGGCTGTGCGTCGAGATTTTGAAGCGTCGAGTGCGGACACCACGGGCCGGGACGGAACATGAAATCGTATCGTGTATCGCGGAGCAGCGACTCTGTAGCCAATATCTGCCGCCGGATATTGAGCGAGGCTCCGCTGAGATATACTCGATTGGGACCACCTGAGGTAATGGGACGGTACTTTGGAGGCGTCACGTTCATGATGTCGCCAAGCTGTGGTCGTCCGTCTTGTCCTGGCTCAATCGCCTCCGTGGCATCGCTTTGGTTGGCCCCTTGGGCGGTATGGGTGGAACAGACATAGCGATGCAGTTCGTACCAAAGTCGGTGAATGCTGAACGGAACGGGCGTGTCTACCGTCATCGTGTCTGGCGTTACCCCATTGCGAGCCTGCGCCTGAAGTGAGGCTACCTTCAATTGCTTGACCTTTTCAATCAACGCCGCCCGATCAGCGTCGCTTAATCCTCGGAATGGCGTCACTCGCAGGAGTTCGTCGAAGCTCAAGGCCCAATATGGGATAAACAGTGGCCTCTCGCCTCGATCCTCGTCGGCGTTAACACGAAAGACTGTCGCCCGATCTCTCATCGCCGCGTGGTATTCGCCGTGGATATCAAGAACGATCATGCGCGACGAAGGATACCGATGTGGATCTGAAAGAGATGCCAGGAGGTTCGCCACGGTGGTGGACTTGCCCGCGCCGGTGGCACCCAGGACTGCGCTATGACGAGTGACGAGGCGATCAATGTCCACTAGTGCCGGAATCGATTCCGCACTTGCGAGACTACCTACTCGAACATAGTTCGGCGCGTCCGGCCTACCGTAAATGCGGGATAAGTCCTGCTCGGTGACAAGATGAGCTTCATCACCAATGGTCGGGTATTGCGAGATGCCCCGTTTGAACTCACCCGACCTCCGGCCCTCGCCAACAAGTTGAACCTTCAGCCATCGGTAACCATACGGTTCGACCTTAGCGAGCGATTCCGGGACCGCGCCCGCGCCGACCTGCGAGACGATTCCGAAGAGATCCGTGAAGCCAATCGGAACGCGAACAAAACTTCCGATCTGACCGATTCGGTAGCCATGACCGTCAATAAAGGCGAGCCCAGAGACTGTGTCCTTATCGAGCGCGACACTGATCGTCGCGCCTTGGACATCTTGGACGCTTCCCAAATAGGTCGGACTACTCGACATTCGAGACCTCCTCAGGCCTTTGCACCTCACCGACCAACTCCTGCAAGAGTTGGCCAAAGACGGCGAAATCTCCGAGCAGAAACGCGGCCCCGCTCTTGCCACTTTTCGTGGTGGGATCAAGTGGCGTCCATTTCACCCATTTACCGTCCTCTCCCGATAAGGATTCCGTGTCTCTTTCTGGCCACTTGGCCACTTGGCCACTGATGAGGGCACCGTCTCGTGCAAGGATATTGAGGTTGGCTCGCCCGCGTGCAAGAGAGACGGCCTGTGGGTACTTTCCGATTTCGTCGAAAAGCATGGCAAAAGCGATAGCGGTCTGGGTGAACTGGAGTCCCTGAACGATGACCTCGTTGAGGTGTTCATCGCGGAAAGAATAGCCACATAGGATCAGCGTGGCGGTCGGCTGTTTGAGGAAAGCCCGCAATCGGTCAATCATTGCGAGGTAGGGCATCCGCCGACTCTCGTGGTATTTCAGGTGGGAGGGATGGATTACGCGCTTCGACCCGCCTTCGTCGTTAGCGGTACCGCGAAACACCCCCTTATCCGCCACCTGATACCAGTTGATCGAGCCATGGAGCTTCCACAATCGCGCCCACCGCGGAGGAAGCATGTCTTCCTCCATAGCTCGCAGGTCGAAGTACGGCTTCCGTACTCCAGCGAAACCATCGAAATACGGGACGCGTGAGTCCTCAAAAGCCTGCTCCATCAACAGGTCGTAGTTGGTCGTAAATACCTCAACCGGATTCTCGCGCCGGACCGCCTCCACCCACGAAGCGACCCTGTGATAAGGCGTCTCAGCATTAGGGAGAGTCTTATCTGCAATCTGGTAAATGAGCTGACAGATTTTCTCGTCTAGTTGGTCCAATTTCTCGGCAGACAAGCCGCGCACCTCATCCTTGCCCGCGACAGCGCGAAGCGCCCGGATATGCGTGAGCATGTCCTCCACCGTCGTCTGTTCACGCCCGTCTTTCTTGAAATGCCCTTCAATAGTTTCCAAAAGCGGCCCACAATCTTCACATTTACCCAGCTGTTCCCGGACACTCTTGGTGATACCAGCGATGTCGGGAATCAATGGTACCTTGCTGTCGCCAATGCGAATGGCCGTGGGGCAACCCGCGCCCAAAAAGAGTCCGAGCGGCTTTTTGTCTGTAGAGAGACACTGTTGGATATAGCCGATCTGTTTTCCAGGATCCTGCCGATAATTCATGGGGCCCTCCTTTCATTCGCTCTCTCCTCTATACGAGAATGCGTTTCGAGCGCTTTCATCCCTAGGCCCTCGATCTCCTGCAGCGTCTTCCCGGCGATCCCCTGCATGTCGCCGTACATTCCGACTGTGGCCTGCATAACGCGCTCGATCTGCTCGTCCCGCTTGGCCCACTGCTTTGTGATGGCCTTCTTCTCCTTGTCGAGGTCCTCCTTCATGTTGGAGAACGCCTCGACGATCGCCTGGACACGCTGACGGAAACGCGGGCCGGTCAGGTAGGAATAAAGTAACTCCATTTTGGTCTGTTGCCCTTCCGATGCCTGGCGGGCCGTCGCTACCTCAATCAGAGATTGACGGAGCAAGATTGCGACCGGGACGGCAACGCGTGGATGTGCCACCCACACCCTCTCCACAAAGTCGAACGCTTCGACGTCCTTAGGTAGGGCATGGCTGACCAGAACAGAAATCTCCGCTTTGGCGGCCCGCTGATCGTCCCGCAGCTTCGGCAGCCATCCGTCGCTCCAATTCTTTGTTCGCTTGCTTTCCCATAGGATCGTTCCGCACGCCTGCCCCAGCGGTCCGATGACGCGCTGTAGGGCATCGCCGCCATGCTCGCCCTTGGGTACCGGTTCTACCGTATCTCCGGGAAACTTGGCCCGCAGGAGTGCTTCGAGTTCCAACTCCTGCACTTCTCCCTGCATCTGCTGGGATCCCTGTTCCGCCCGGCGCTTCAGGTCTTCGATCTGCCTCTGCATCGAGGCGATGGTCTGCTCTTTCTCGGCGACCTTCAGTTTGAGCTCCTCTTCAGCCTCTTTGCGCGCCTGCTGCCGGGTGGCCGCGAGCCCCTCCTGGATCCGTTTCTCAACCGTGAGGTCCAGCTCACGTTTGGCGTCGTCCAACTCCCGCTGCTTTTTCAGAAGGTCGGTCTGCGCCCTTTGCGCCTCGGCCAGCTTGGCATCGCGAAGCTTCAGTACCTCCTGAAGGTCGGCGACGTCCTTCGTTTTCTGCTCCAGGTCCGTAGAGAGTGCGAGTCTGGCTTTCTTTGCCTCATCGGCAGCGATTCTGCCACGCTCCGCACGCACCCGCTCTTCCACCTGAGCTTCGACGGCCTCCTTGGCTTTGGACACCGCCTCTTCACGTTCGCGGACCGATTTCTCCCGGCCGGCAATATCGAGGTCCTTCTGCGCCAGGAGTTGTTCATATTCCTGGCGGGTGGATTCTATGAGCGGAGCGGCCAGCGATTCCGTCAGTTTGATCTCATTCTTGCACCTCGGACAGATGATGGTGGGCTCGGTCATGGCTATTCTTTCGCTGGCTTCTTGGTGGCTACCGCGCGGCCTATCCGTCGGCTTTGCGGCTGGAATGACTAAATCAAGGCATGCCAGCCGCAGCCGAGCAACCGCAGAATTTCTCGAATTGAGGTTTTCACGGTTTCCGACCGTTTCTCTTCGCGGCCTTTGCGACCTTCGTGTGAGGAAATTCATCTCGGAATGCGCAGGCACGGTTTAGATTTCACACCAAGGGCGCAAAGGTCGCCAAGAGTCGGACGGCTGGCGCCGCCCTGGCCGGCGCGTTGACGCCGGCGCCATCCTGCCTAGCCTTGGGCGCATGAGCGAATTCATGACCACGGCCCAGGTGGGGGAGGCCCGCCAGGCGCTCGACCGGCTCAAGGCCAACATGCGCCTCGCCATCAAGGGCAAGGACGACGTCATCGAACGCACCCTGGTCTGCTTCGCCGCGGGCGGGCACCTCCTGATCGAGGACCTCCCCGGCCTCGGCAAGACCACGCTGGCCTACTCGCTGGCGCGCTCGATGGACTGCGCGTTCACCCGCATCCAGTTCACCAGCGACCTGCTGCCGAGCGACGTGACGGGGGTCGCCATCTACGACGAGCACGTCAAGGAGTTCGTGTTCAAACCGGGCCCGATTTTTTCCAACATCGTCCTGGCCGACGAAATCAACCGGGCCACGCCCAAGACGCAGTCGGCGCTCCTGGAGGTAATGGACCGGGGCAAGGTCACGATCGACGGCGAGGCCCATGCGGTCGGCGCGCCGTTCATGGTCCTGGCCACGCAGAATCCGGTCGACTACGAGGGCACCTTCCCGCTGCCCGAAAGCCAGATGGACCGCTTTCTCATGCGCATCCGCATGGGTTACCCGGAGGCGGCCGATGAACTGACCATCCTGCGCGCCCAGCGCATGACCTACGATTCGATCCAGCTCAACCCCGCCGTGACGCGCACCGAGGTCCTCCGGCTCCAGCAGCTGGTCACCCAGGTCTTTCTCGAGGAGAGCGTGCTCGATTTCATCCTGCGGATCGTCGCGGCGACGCGCACCGAGGCGGAGTTCAAGGCCGGCATCAGCGTGCGCGGCGGCCTCGCGCTCAAGCTGGCGGCGCAGGCCCGGGCCCTCCTGCAGGGGCGCGATTTCGTGGTGCCCGAGGACGTGCTCGAGCTCGTGCAGCCCGTGCTCGGCCACCGGCTGGCGCTGGTGCGGCAGACGTCCGACGCGCTGGAGGAGCGCACGGCCATCGGCGCCGTTTTGCGGCGGATCGTGGCGTCCATCGCCCTCCCGGTCTAGCGACCGGTCGGCAAACTCCAAACGCCAAGGTTTCAAATCCCAAAGGAATTCCACAACGGGAGCCGATTTGGGCATGAGTATTCCTTGGAATTTGGAGCTTGGAGTTTGGCATTTTGACGCGAGGAGACACCGATGAATGCCCCCGGGAAAATTGTGAACCCGAGCGCGGACTGGCAGGGCGCCGGCCGGCGGGATCGGTGGCGCTTCCGCTGGAGCGAACTGCTCTGGTCGCTCATCTATCCGGCGCGGAAGCACCGCATCGTGCTGACCGTGCCCGGCCTGGTCCTGATCGGCCTGGCGCTCGGCATCGGCTCGGCGGCCTACAACACGGCGAGCAACATCCTTTTCATCACCCTCTCTCTGCTGCTGGCCTGCCTCATTCTCAGCGGCCTGATGTCGTGGTTCAACCTCCGGGGCGTGTGCTGGCGGCTGCTGCTGTCGCCGCCGGCGCGGGCGGGGCAGGAGACGCCGGTGACGCTGGAGCTGTGGAATCGCAAGACGCTGCTGCCGACCTATGGCCTCTGGTTTGAACTCGGCGCGCGGCCGGTGGCGGCGGAAGCCCCGCGGGCGGAGACCACCTTCCGGGCGTCGTCGGCGGAGATCCGGGCCGCGCTGGCCCGCGACGAACAGACGGCCGTGCGCACCGTCCTGCCCTTGCGCGAGCGGCTGGATCCGGGCGGCCAGGCGCGGCTCGACTGGCTTTTCACCCCGGCGCGGCGGGGCCGGGTGCGGGTGGAACTGGAGAGCGTGGGTTCGCTGTTCCCGTTTGGCTTCCTGCGCAAGAACCACGGCACCCGGCTGCAGCGCGAGATGATCGTCTGGCCGGCGCCCGTCGGTTATCAGTTCGTGCGGCGGGCGGCCGCCGTGCGCCAGGCGGAGGGCGAGCGGGTGGCGCGGCCCGGCGCCAGCAACGACCTGCTGGCGTTGCGGCGCTACCAGGCGGGCGATTCCCACCGGCTCATCCATTGGAAGGCCAGCGCGCGCCTGCGGCAGCTCCTGGTCCGGCAGTTCGCGGCCGAGAGCGCGGAAGGCTATTCCCTGTGGGTCGAGACGCCGCCCGGCGTGTGGACGCGCGAGGACCAGTTCGAACTGCTCTGCCGCTTCGCGGCGACGCTGGCGGAGGACCTGTTCACCGCCGGCCGGCTCACCACTACCGCCGTGAACGGGGAGGAGCCGGTGATCGTCCGCCGGGTGCGGGATCTGGAATCGTTCCTGGACCGACTGGCGCTGCTCGAGTGGCGGGAAGGAAGCCGGAGACCGGAGACGGGAGACCGAAGGCCGGAGACTGGAGACCGGAGGCCGGAGGCCGGAAGCCGGAAGCCAGATGTCAGAAGCCAGAACTCGGGATTCAGAACTCTGAACCAAGAACCCGGCTCGGGCGCCCCTTTCCGTCCGCGCCGTCATGCGATCACCTTCGTCCCCGAGGGGGTCCGGGGCGTTGCCGCCCACATCGATGGAGAAAAAACGGCCACAACTTAGCATCGACGAGCTGCATCAGCTCCGGTGGCTGCTCGGCGGCCTGCTGGCCTTGAGCGCGGTCTGGACCGTGTTGTACCTTGAGATCGACGCCTGGCTGCTGGCCGGCGTTGCCACCATCGCCCTCGGGGCGGTGCTCGTGCGGCCGGAACTGCCGGCCCGCCTGCCGCTGCTGGCGCACCAGCTTGCGTTTCCGTTCATCGCGGCGTTCTTTGCCTGGGACGTCTACTCCACGGCGGAGCTGCTGCCGGCGCTGATCCGGCTCGACATCCTCCTGCTGCTTTACCGGGGCATCAGCTACCGCCGGAAGCGCGATGATCTGCAGCTGATCATCCTCGGACTTTTTCTGGTGATGGTGGCCGGGGTGCTCACGGTTTCGCTGGCGTTTGCGGTGCAAATCCTCGTGTTTACGGGCTGCACGCTGGCCTTCCTGCTGGTGATCACGCTCACGGAGGCGGCCGAAAACGCAAATCCGGGACCGGGCGCCCTGCGGCCGGGGCCGCCGCGCAACCAGGTTCCGGCCTGGGCCCGGATTCACTGGCGGCGGTTCGCCCGGCGGCTGCGGGCGGTGACCGACTGGCGGCTGCTCACGGTGGGCGGCCTGTTGTTTGTCGTCGTGGTCGCCCTGTCCGCGCTCCTGTTCATGTCCATTCCGCGGTTTCAGCTGGAGAACAGCTTTTTCCTCGATCGCTTCATCACCAAGAAAAGCCGCACGGGCTTTTCGGACTCGATCCGTTTCGGCGACGTGATCGACATCCAACAGGACGACTCGGTGGCGCTGCGTGTCGACATCTCGGATCCGACCCGCGCCCCCGTCACCCCTTACTGGCGCATGGTGGTGCTCGACGAATACCACGCCGGCGTCCTCCGCACTTCACGGCGGCTGCAAAACGAACTGCTGGTCAGCGCGCAGATGTCCACCGTGGTGCCGGGCACGCTGCGGGCGCCGCGGACCTTCCCCGTTTACTGGACCTTCTATTTCGAGGCGGGCATCAGCCGGCATCTGCCCGTCACGGGCTCCTTCTCCCTGCTGCGGTTCCGGGAGCCGCAATGGGTGCAGCAGCAAAACAGCCTGCGCCTGATCGCGCTCCGCAACGAGCCGGTGACCATGACCGCCTACCGCGTGGACGACCTGCAGACCGACGGGTTTGTGCCGGACCGGCTCTTTGGCCCGTTGCTGCGCGCCACCGAGCGCGCCCGGCCTGACGACCAACCGGTGCACCGGGAGGGGGACGAGGCCGACCGGCCGCGGCCCGCGTATCCCCTGACCACCCTGCAACTCCCTGGCGGGGCCGACGACCGGCAGGCCCTGAAACAGTTTGTCCATGCCATCACCGGCGGCGCCGATCTCCGCGCGGAGGAATTCGCGGCCCGGGCCAGCCGCTGGCTGGCGGAGAAGCACGGCTACTCGCTGCAGGTAAACCTGCCCGAAGGCGACCGGGATCCGGTCGTGCGATGGATGGAATCCGGCCGGCCGGGTCATTGCGAGCTGTTCACCGCCGCCTTCACCCTGCTGGCCCGGGCGGCCGGTTTTCCCACACGGGTGATCACCGGATTCAAGGGGGGCGACTGGAATGCCTACGAGAATTATTACATGGTGCGCAATACGAACGCCCACGCCTGGTGCGAGGTGTATGATGGCCGCACCGGGTGGTTCCGGGTCGATCCGACCATCGGCGCGGCGGCGGTCACCACCACGGAACAGGGGTCGGTCGGTCCGGCGGCGATCACGCGCCGGATCGACCGGAGCTGGCAGGCCCGCCTCGACGCCATCCGCATCCTTTGGTACCGCCGCATCGTCAGTTTCGACCAGCGCACCCAGCTGGCGCTGGTGACCTCGCTCAAGGAAGCCGCGGGCAACTTCGGCACGGCGCTCCAGGATGTCCTGAGGAACGCCGGCCGCGCGGTGCAGCGCTGGCTGCGGCGTCCCTGGCATGCGCCGCGCATCCTGGGCTGGTTGGGGGTCGCGGCTGCCGGCGCGGGCGCCGGGCTGCTGTGGTGGCGGCTGGGGCGTCCGTGGTGGTGGCGCGTCTGGGGCGCCCGGCGGCCCGCCGGAGCCGATCCCGTGCGGCGCAAGGCGGGCCGATTCCTCGTACGCTTCCGGGCGCGGTCAGCCGCCGGCGCACCGGTGAATGCGGGGGGCGTGTGGGCGGACCTGCAGCGGCTGCGCTACGGTTCGCGGGAGACCTGGCCGGAGCCGCAGGCGGTGTTCCGCCGCGCGCGGCGGGCGCTGCGGGCGGAACGACGGCCCCTCGGTTGGCACCATTCAACCGGAAACCACGGATAAACACCGATGGGCGCAGATGCAGAATGAAACACATCCTGCGTTCACGTTTTCGGTTCACCATCGCTGAGTGAAGCGGCGGGATGCCTCTCGCCCTGTTTGCCGGCCCTCCGGGGCATTCGTGCCCATCCGCGTCCATCTGTGGTGCAAGTGCATGAATCCGGTTCAATTGGCGGTGAGACGGGCCGGGGCCGCCCCGCCCTGCTGCTTTTTTTCGAACCAGGCCTTCAGCACGGCTTGGGCCACGGGCGCGGCATAGCGGCCGCCGGCGTAGGTCTCCCCCGGCCTATCGCCCTCGATGGCCACCGCGACCGCGATCTGGGGATCATCGACGGGCGCGAAGCAGACAAACCAGGCGATGTTGATGATCGCGTTTAGCGGGCCGGTTTGCGCGGTGCCCGTCTTGCCGGCAATGCGCAGACCGGGGATGCGCAGGAAATTCGCGGTGAGAATCCGGGCCGTGCCGCGCGTGGTGCATCCTTCCATGCCGTCGAGGACGGCCGCGTACTGGCCGGGCGCGAGGCCGATGGGCTCGGTGTGCTGCGGCGCGCGGTCCGGGTCGTGGATCAAGGTGGGCCTGGTCGTGGTCTCGCCGCGGGCTAGGGAGGCGGTCAGGCAGGCCATCCCGAGCGGCGTGACGCCGACGAAGCCCTGGCCGATGGCCATGTTCGCCGTATCGCCGTCAAACCAGGCCTCATCCTTGACCCGCTGCTTCCAGGCGGGGTCGGGGATGAGCATGCGCCGGGTCTCATGCGGCAGGTCGATGCCGGCGGGCTGGTCGAGGTGGAAGCGGCGGGCCTCGGCGGCAATCAGGTTGGGGCCGATCTGCAGGCCGTACGTGTAGAAGAAAATGTCGCAGCTCTGGGCGATGGCCTCGCGCAGGGCCATGACGCCATGGTGCGCATAGCCGCCCGCACTTTTGTCGCAGTAGAACGTGCGGCCGCCAATCCGCAGCGTGCCGCCGCATTCGGCGGTGGAGCCGGCGGCGGTCAGGCGGCCGCTGCGCAGGCCGGCCAGGGTGGTGATGAGCTTGAAGGTGGAGCCCGGCGGATAAACGCCGCCGATCGCCCGGTTGGTCCAGGCCTCGCGGTCATTGATATCCTGCGCCGCGGCGGTGCTCAGGCGCGGCGAGAATGCATTCAGATCGTAATCCGGCACGCTCGCCAGCACAAGCACCTCGCCGGTGTGCACGTCGAGGGCGACGGCAGCGCCCTTGAGGTTGTCGAACTGTTTCATCGCCTGCTCGGTCGCGAGCTGCAGGTCGATGTCGAGGCTGGTGACCAGATTGTGGCCCTGCACCGGCATGCGCTTTTCCAGGGGCGGATTGACGCGAAAACCCGCCGGGTCGACCCGGTAGATCGTGCCGCCGGTCTCGCCCTGGAGCAGGGCATCGTAACGCAATTCGAGGCCGTCGCGGCCGACCGTGCCCTTGAAGGCATAGGTCTTGAGATCCTCGCCGGGCACATCCTGCACGGAGACCTCCTCGCTGGCCCCGACGTAGCCGAGGGTATGCGCGGCGGCGGAAGCGTAGGGGTAGAAGCGGGTGCTGGAGGTGTAGACCTGCAGCGGGGATTCGACCGGGAGGCGCTCGATGAGCCGGGCGTACTCCTCGGGCTTCAGGTCGTCGAGCAGGATGTAGGGCAGCAGCAGCTGTTGCTGGAAGTGGCGGTTGAGGTCGCGCAGGTCGACCTTTTCGCTGCGGCCCAGCAGCCGGTTGATCTGGTCCAGGTAGCGCTGGACCACTTGGGCGCGGGCGATCTGCTCGAGCTGGCCGGGCGAGGGCCGGTCGCTGCGGGTGATGTCGCCCTCCGTCTCGCTCTCCCGATAACTGCGCACGATCTCGATGTACTCGGTGCGGAATTCTCCGCGCAGCTCGTCGAGATAGAGCGTGACGGCAAACCGCGACCGGTTGCCCACGAGCAGGCGGCCGTCGCGGTCGTAGATGTTGCCGCGCGGTCCGGGCACCAGCACGCGGCGCTGGTTCTGGAGACGCTCGCGCTCGCCGTAGTCGCCGGACCGGAAGAGCTGGCGGTAGGCCAGGCCGGTCGCGAGCACGAGCATCATCCCCACGATCAGGAAGTGGAAAAGCAGGAGGCGTGGTCGCTGCGGCTTGTAGGTCTCGATGATGCTCACGGCGGCGGACGCATGGAACCGGGGTTCCGGCGGAGGGCTTCAGCACGGGGAACGTCCCGCAGGGATTTCGGGCGCGGCGGCATGCGGCGGGGCGGTTTCAGAACGGATGGCGGTTTTCCTCGGCCAGATCGACCCGGCCGAGCCCGAGCGCCCGCTCCTGGAGGGCGAAGAACCACGGGGCCACGAGCGCGATGAAAAGTTGCGACCAGCCCAGATCGGCGAAGATCCGCATCCAGGCGGCGCCGGCGGCGGGGTGGTCGCCCAGCGCGACCAAGGAGAGGCCGAGAAAGAGCGCCAGGTTGGCGAGCAGCGCGACCACCACGCCGAAGATCGTCTCCTCGCGTGGAAAACGTATCCGGAGGCGGAAGATGACGAGGTGCATCACGGCGAAGAGCAGGAGGTGCGTGCCGAAGGGCACCGGCTCGACCGCGTCGAGGGCGAGGCCGGCGAGCAGGGAAGCCGCGAGGCCGTTGCGCAGGCCCAGCCGCAGGGCGCCGAAAGTCACGAGCAGGCCGCCGGTGAAAAGATAGGCGCCGTGCGGGGCGAGGTAGTGGTTGAGCTGCACGACCAGGCACCAGAGCAGGAGCATGGTGGCGAAAGGGATCAACCAGCGGCGGTGCATGGGGGACGGGGGCGGCCGGCGCTCATTCCGGATTCAGCGGCACGAGCACGGTAACCTCGGTGAGTTCGGACAGGCGCGGGTCGAGCGCGACCTCGCCGCTCTTGAAGAGTCCGTCGGTGCTGGCCTCGAGCCGGGTGACAGAGCCGATCGTGAGGCCGGCGGGGAACACGCCCCCGAGGCCGGAGGTGACCAGCCGCTTGGGCGTGGTGGCGGAGGCGAAAATGTCCGGGGGCACGAACTCCACGAGCCCCCGGGCGGGGGCCAGCGGAGGGTTGAGGCCGCCCTGGTAGCTCACCGGGCGGCTGTCGTCCCCGATGTTGGCGGCGAGGCGCACGCTGGGGCTGGTGATAAGATCGACGACCGCGGTGTAGGCGTGGACCTCCCGCACGCGGCCCACGACACCGCCGCTGTAAACAACCGGCGCGCCCACCGGGATGCCGAAATTGGCGCCCTTGCGGATGACCAGCTGCTGCCACCAGCCGGAGAGATCGCGCCGGGCGACCCGGGCCGGCTCGAACCGGTAATTGGGATTGGACGGCAGGCGGAGCAGTTGCTCGAGGCGCGCGATTTCGGCGCGCAGGGCGTCGGCCTGCTGGACCTGGAATTCGTAGCCGGCGTAGACATGCCGGAGATCCTTCCCCGCCCGGATGAGCTCATGCTTCGAGTGGGCGCGCTCCGTCCAATATTCCTGCAGGTCGCGGGCGTAGGCGGCGGCGGCCTGGATGGGCGCCTGCATCTCGAAGAAGCTCACCCGGAGAAACGACTTCACCACGACGGGCAGCAGGAGCCACGCGAGCACGACAATGCCGAGGGCGGCAAAAGGCTTGGCCTGATCGAAGCGTTTGGAGGGCACGGGCAGCGGGGAAGCCAGACTAGCCGGCAACCGCGATCAATTCCAAGAGGGAAAGATCATCCCAGGCCGGGGTCAGGACGACGATTTGGGCGTGCGTTGGTTGGAGCCGGGGTCGGTGACCCCGGACGACCGGCCTCGCCGAGGCCGGCTGCTACAGCGGCGTCAGCGTGTTACCCTTGATGCGCGTTTCTCGCGGCATCGTCACGATCGAGGTCCGGGGTTGTGTGCTGATCATCCACCAGCCGCCCGATCTTCCATTGGCGAAACCGGTCCGCCGGGGCTTATGGAGCCGCGGCGCCCTCGCCGCGGTCACAGAATCCATTCAGTCCCAACAGGGTGCCATCTGGGGCGGCGACGCCCACGTCGCCGTCCGGCACCACCCGCGACGGAGGCGTCGCGTCTCCATGCCGTTTGCCCCGGCCTCCGTCAGCATCCATTCTTCAGTCCAATCCGGGATGCCCGCGAGGCTTGAGGCTTGGTCCCGTCAGTTTTTGGCCTCGCTGGTGAAGTGCGGCAGCAGGAAATTGAGGTCGCTGAGCACCACGCCGGTGCCGTTGGCGACGGCGCTGAGCGGATCGTCGGCGATCGTGACGGGCAGGCCGGTCTTTTCGCTGAGCAGGCGGTCGATGTTGCGGATGAGCGAACCGCCGCCGGCCATGACAAAACCGCGGTCGACGAGGTCGGCGGAAAGTTCGGGCGGGCAGCGCTCGAGGGCGTTGCGCACGGCGTCGACGATGGCGGCGATGGTGTCGCCCAGGGCTTCGCGGATTTCCTGCGAGGTGATATGGATGGTCTTCGGCAGGCCGGCCACGGAGTCGCGGCCCTTGACCTCCATGGAGAGTTCCTCATCGAGCGGATAGGCGGAGCCGATTTTCATCTTGATCTCCTCGGCGGTGCGTTCGCCGATGAGGAGGTTGTAGGCCCGCTTCATGTAATTGATGATGGCGTTGTCGAGTTCGTCGCCCGCCACGCGGATGGACTTGGAGAACACGACGCCGGCGAGGGAGATGATGGCGATCTCGGTCGTGCCGCCGCCGATGTCGACGATCATGTTGGCGGCGGGTTCGTCGACCGGCAGGCCGACGCCGATGGCGGCGGCCATGGGTTCCTCGATGGTGAGCACTTCGCGGGCGCCGGCATGCGTGGCTGACTCCTTCACGGCGCGCTTCTCGACCTCGGTGATGCCCGAGGGAATCGCGATGATGACGCGCGGCGCCACGCGGAAGGAGTTGCTGTGCACCTTGCGGATGAAGTAGCGGAGCATCGCCTCGGTGATGTCGAAGTCGGCGATGACGCCGTCCTTCATCGGCCGGATGGCCTGGATGTTGCCGGGCGTGCGGCCGAGCATGCGCTTCGCTTCTTCACCGACCGCCAGGACCTTGCGGGAGGACGTGCTGATGGCGACCACCGAAGGCTCACGCAGGACGATGCCCTTGTCCTTCACGTACACGAGGGTGTTCGCCGTGCCTAGATCGATCCCGATGTCGTTCGAAAAATAACCAAACAAATTGCTGGCCATGTCGTTAGGGTGGAGCGGCGGATGAATGCAACCCAAGCCAAGCAATCGTCGGGGGGGGGGATTGTCAAAAGCATTTTCAGAGGAGAAACCGGGCGCGCGCCAGGGGCGGGGAAGCCGGAACGATTCAGCAAAGCACGCGACGAGAGGGTGTCGCGTTTCCAAAGCGGACAGACGATGGAGCGGCGACGCCCCCGTCGCCGGTTGGGGGCAGCCGTCTTCGCTTGGCGCTCCGCCGGGCCAAGGTGCACTGCCTGCAGCCAACGCAAGCCTTCATCAATGGAGTGATTCGCGACAGAAAGCCGGCCTCGGCGAGGATGCGCTTGACCGCGGGTCGTTTCAGAGCGTTTTCAGGGTGGTCGGGCGCAGGCGCACAACCGCCTATGCAGGGTATCAATTTCATCCAGGATTTGGCGATCGTCGTCATGGTGGCCGGCGTGGTGGGCTGGATCTGCCAGCGGCTGCATCTGTCGGTCGTGGTGGGCTATCTGGCGGCCGGCATGCTGGTGGGGCCGTACACGCCGCCGTTTTCGCTGGTGTCGAACATCAGCCGCATCGAAACGCTTTCCCAAGTGGGGCTGGTGTTCCTGATGTTCTCGATCGGGATGCGCCTGAGCCTGCGCAAACTGCGCCGGCTCGGGCTTTCCCTGCTGATCGCGACCATCACGGGCGCGGTCATCGTCTTCAATCTCGCGCGGCTGGCCGGCACGCTGCTGGGTTTCAGTCCCACGGAGAGTTTTTTTCTCGCGAGCATGCTCCTGGTCTCGAGTTCGGCGATCATCAGCAAGGTGCTGGCCGAGACCGGGGTGACGCACGAAAAGGTCGGGCAGCTGGCGATGGGCATGACGGTCCTGGAGGACGTGGTGGCCGTCATGATGCTGACGCTGCTCAGTTCCTTCGTCCAGTTCGGGCAGAACGGCGCGGCCCGGCTGGGCGGGACCCTGGGACTGCTGGGCGCCTTCGTGGCGCTGGCCGGCATCGGCGGCCTGCTGATCGTCCCCTGGCTGCTGCGCAAACTGAGCCTCAGCGCCGCCGAGGAGTTGCAGACGCTCCTGGTGGCCGGATTGCTGCTCACGATGGCGCTGCTCGCCCAGCGCGCCGGCTACTCGCTGGCCCTGGGCGCGTTTCTGCTCGGCGCCATCGTGGCCGAGACGCCGCAACGGACGCAGGTGGACCGCACGTTCGAGGGTTTGCGCGACGTGTTCAGCGCGGTGTTCTTCGTGGCCATCGGCATGCAGATCAACCTCGGCGAAATCGGCGGGAACGCCGGGCTGATCGTGGGCCTGGCGGCGCTGGCCGTGGTTGCCCGGGTGATCGCGTGCACCCTCGGGCTGGTCGCGACCGGCACCGATACCCGGGACGCGCTGCGGGTGGGGCTGGCGGTGACGCCGATCGGGGAATTCTCCTTCATCATCGCCCAGCTGGGCGTGTCGGTGGGGGCGGTGCCGGAGCGGTTTTATCCGCTGGCGGTCGGGGTTTCGCTGCTCACGGCGCTGGCCGCGCCCGCCCTGACGCGGCATTCGGATGGAATCAGCCGGCGGCTGGTGGCGCGCGAGCCCCGGCTGCTGCAGGATTGGATCAACTACTACCAGCATCTGCTGGAGCGCCTGCAGCAGCGCGCCCGGCGCAACCGCCTGTGGCAGTTCAGCCGGAAGCGCCTGGTGCAGATCGGCGTGGAGGTCCTGTTCGTTACCGGCCTGCTGGTTTTCTCCGAGCAGATGTTCGGCGCGGTGCAGCGGGCGGTGGGGCGCGACTGGCTTTTTCCGCACGGCCCGGAGATCGGATTCTGGTCGCTGCTCGGGCTGGTGGTGCTGGCGCCGCTCGTGGCCATCTGGCGCAACATCTCCGCGCTGGCGCTGCTTTATGCCGAGGTGTCGACGGCCGGGCAGCACCGGGCCGCCGTACTGCGCCCCATCGTGGAGACGGGCTTGAAAGCCGTGGCGGGCGTGGGGATGTTTCTGTGGCTCTCCGCCGTGTTGCCGCTGGGCCATGTCACCCGCTGGCTGCTGATCGCCATCAGCCTGCTCGCGGTTGCGGGCCTGGCGGTCCTGTGGCGCCGGCTCATCTACTGGCACAGCGAGCTGGAGGTGGGGCTGAACGAGATCTTGGCGGGGGCGGGCGAACGGGGCTCGGCCACCGCAGCGCCTTGGCTGCGGCCGCACGATGAATGGAATCTCAACATCTCGGAATGTGTCCTGCCGGATCTCGCCGACAGCCGCGGGCGCACCCTGACCGAGCTGGCGCTGCGGGCGCAGTATGGCTGCTCGGTGGTCGGCATCGAGCGCCAGGGGTACATGATCGTGAATCCGCCGCCGGAGACGGCCCTGTATCCACGCGACCGGGTGCTGCTGATCGGCGCGGGACGATCAATGACCGCGGCCAAGCAATTTCTGACCACCGTCTCCGGCATGGAGCCGGCCGCGACGGGATTTGACGAGGTGCGCATCGAGGCGGTCACGGTGCCGGCCCGCAGCAAGAGCGTGGGCTGTACCCTGGCCGCGCTGGCGCCAACCCGCCACAGCGGAGTGCAGATCGCGGGCATCAACCGGGGCGGCACCCGCATCCTCACCCCCGGGGCGGAGGAAATCCTGCGCGCCGGCGACGAGGTGCTCGTGCTGGGCAATTTCGAACAAATTGACGCCTTCAAGGCCGCGGTGCGGGAGGAGACCGAACCGGCGGGCTCGTCGGAGTGACAGCCTGAGGCCATCCAAGAAACTCTGAAACCCTCCGAAAACTGTAGGGGCGCAGACTTGCCCGTTCGACTTCGCTCAGGGCCTTGAGCCTGTCGAGAGGCTGCGCCCGATTTATTCAAGGGCGCGAACGGTCTTCGCCCAAGGCTACGGCATGGCAGGCAAGATCGTGCCCCTACAAGGGCAAAAAAAATCGTTGCTGCAGGAGGTTCCCGGATGCCTCTAGGAACCGGTCGGGCTTTGCCCGCAGGTTCCTTGTCAAAATGGCTGCGCCATTTTGGGTTGGATATGATCCCGCAGACCGGTTCGAGGGTTTGCTGGCGGAGCCGGTAACGGGCCCGCTCCAGCACCTGGGCGAAACCGCCGGCGAGCAAGGCGCGATTCTCCCGGCGAAAGCTACAGATCGTGTCGTGGTCCGGATGCCTGTCAGCCCAGAGCAGCCGCCCGGCGTCACGATCAAACGTGGACGGCTCGATGCGCCGGCTGGCGAACACCCCCCGGGCGGAGCTGTCGACCACCAGGGCGAGCATCATCCCCGGCGCTCTGCTGGCCAGCAGAGTGCTCGCTACCCGTGCCGCGGGTGTTCACTTCGACCTGCCGCAGATCGAGTTGCTCCACCGCATCGATGACAAAGTGAACCAAGGCGTCGGCCGGCCCCCCCGCGCGCAGGTCCGGCGGCAACAGCAGCGGGGGCTCGCGGTCCCCCTGCACAAGGCGCGCAGGCAGATGTCTCTTCTGAGGCACGCGCCGGGCCTGCGTTCGCTCTTCACTCCTGATTCTTCTAGCTCCGGGGGCGGCTGTTACGCCGGCGCGGGCGGTCTTCCTCCTTGAGATCGTCGGCGGCTTCCTCCCCCTCCTTCTCGTCGTCCTTGTCCTCCTCACCGGCTTCCTTCTTGCGGCCCTCCTCATCCAGTTCCTCGTCGCCGGCATCCTCCTCGTCCTCATCCCACTTGAGCGACTGGTCGTTTTTCAGGCGTTCCTCCTCCGCCTCGTCGAGCTGGGGCAGGTCCTCCCCCTCCAGCTCGTCCTCCTTGCGGGCGGGGCGTTCGCCCTCTTCCTCGCCCTCCCAGCCGGCGGGCGTGTAGTCGAGGATGGCCGTGATCTCGGCAAAGACGTGCACGGCCTTGCCTTCCATGAAGTCGATGTTCCGGGCCTCGCGGATCTCGTCCTCCACCTCGTCGACGCTGAGTTTTTGTTCGAAATCGAAGAGGTCATTGAGCGCCTTCACCCGCAGGCGGGTGAGATGATCGAGGAAGTCGGCATAGGGGCCGTTTTCCTCGTCGAGCAGGTCGGGCAGGGCGAAAAGTTTGTCCTCCGATTCGAACAGCGAATCCTTCACCCGGACCAGGCGCACGCGGCCGCTGCCCAGGTCCTTCTCGATGCGGAACGGGATGAACGCGCGCTCCAGCAGGTCCTGGTCGAAGCCATAGTCCCGCATCGGTTCGATGAGCTCGATGATGTGCTGCACCTGGCGCGGGTCGATCAGGCTCAGGCCGTCCACGTCCCAGCGCACGGGGTCGCTGATTTCTTCGACCCACCAGTTGTGGTCTTCGCCAAGGCGCACAATGCACCATTCGAGTTGAGGGGAGGATTTGGCCATGGACGGGAAAGTGAAAGGAGGATGGATGCCTTTCGTGCACCAAAAAGCCTGCTGGACGACGGAGTCAACCCCTCAGCGCGAAAAAAAATCGGTGATGGTTTTGAGGAGGTCCCGCCCGCGGTTTGGGGGACGAATTCGGAGCGCAGGGTGTGGGGGGAGGGGTAAAAAACAAGCACAAAAAAACGGCTTCGCCGTTTTTTGCCGCAGGGGCGGAAACGGAGGATCAGGTGAGGCAACCTTCCCCGTGTTCCCACCCCCTCCGCCAGGCGGCGGCGCCGCTCAGCCAGAGGCAAGTCGGAGCCGCGGCGCCCTCGTCACCTCCGGCCCGTTCCTGCACGCGGCCGGACGCCCCCGGCGGTCCGCCGGCGCCCGCGTTTTTGGTCAGCCGGGTTGACCCGGCAACCCGGCTCAAGCTTGAGTTTTACCGCGCAGACCGCACTTTTGCGGCCATGGGGTTCATCTTCGAAAGGCTCGTGCGGCCCGCCTTGTTCACCCTGGATCCGGAGGTCGCCCATGAGCGGGCCGTGCAGGCGATGGCGCTGCTGGGTGCGGCCGGCCCGCTGCGTCGTCTGCTCGAGGTCTGGGCGCAGCTGCCGGCTTCCTGCGTGCGGCCGGTTGAGTGTCTCGGGCTCCGCTTTCCCAACGCCGTGGGGCTGGCGGCGGGATTCGACAAGAACGGAGTGGCCTGGCGGGGCGCGGCGGCGCTCGGATTCGGCCATGTCGAGATCGGAACCGTGACCCTGCTGCGCCAGCCGGGCAACGAACGGCCCCGCATCTTCCGCTACCCGGAGCATGAGGCGGTGATCAACCGCATGGGTTTCAACAACGAGGGGGCCGAGGCCGTGGCCCGCCGCCTCGCCCGGCAGGCGCCGGCGGGAACGCGGCGCCTGCCGCTCGGCATCAATCTCGGCAAGTCCCGGACGGCGCCGCTTGACCGGGCGACGCAGGATTATCTCGGCAGCTTCGAACTGCTCGCCGACCACGCCGATTATCTCGTCATCAACGTCAGCAGTCCCAACACCCCCGATTTGCGCAAGCTGCAGGAGGAGCATTGGCTGCGGGAGCTGCTTCCGGCGCTGGCGAACGCCAATCAGGCGCGCGTCGCCACCGGCCGGCCCCGCCGGCCGCTGCTGCTCAAGATCGCGCCGGATCTGGATTTCCGGCAGATCGACGCGGCGCTCGCGGCCATCGCGGAGTTCGGCCTCGACGGGATCATCGCCACCAACACCACGCTGGCGCGGCCGGGGCCGTTTGCCGCCGTGTCCCAGGCCGGCGGCTTGAGCGGCCGGCCGCTGCGGTCGCGGGCAACGGAGATCATCCGCTACATCGCCCGCGCCACGAACGGCCGGCTGCCGATCATCGGCTCGGGCGGCATCACGGACTCCGTTTCGGCCGGTGAAAAACTCGATGCCGGGGCCGCGCTGGTCCAGATCTACACCGGCATGATCTATCGCGGACCGTTCTGGGCGCAGGACCTGGCGCGCGGTCTCGCCGCCCGGCAGGACCGGGTCTTTGGATTTTAGATTTTCGGTTTTTGCCGGAGCCACCCGCGTCGCGTTGGTCCCAAGTCGCATGTCAACTATTAGTTGACATGCGACTTGAAGCCAAAACGTCGGCCGGCTCCGGTAAAAATCAAAAACCTAAAATCAGATCACCCAGTCGGCGCCGTCCTTGAGATCCTTGGCCGTCACGACCGCGGCCTCCTTTTTCCGGCGCGGACGGATGACCAGACCCTCGCCCTTGTAATAGGCGATGCTGTGGGGCGGGATGGATTGCAGCAGCCAGACGCTGGCGCCGACAATGGAGTGGGCGCCGATGCGCGTGTCGCCGCCGAGGATGGTGGCGTGGGCGTAGATGGTCACGTGCTCCTCGACGTCGGGATGGCGTTTCACGCCCTTGACCGGATTGCCTTCGGCGTCGAGTTCGAACGATTTCGCGCCGAGGGTGACGCCCTGATAGATCTTCACGTGGGGGCCGAGGCAGGCGGTTTCGCCGATGACCACGCCGGTGCAGTGATCGATGAAAAAGTGCGGACCGATCTCCGCCCCGGGATGAATGTCGGCGCCGGTGCGCTCATGGGCGTATTCCGTCAGCATACGCGGCAGCAACGGCACCCCGAGCGTGTACATCACGTGGGCGATGCGCTGGAGCGAGATCACGAGCACGCACGGATAGGCGAGGATGATCTCCTCGACGCTGCGCGCGGCGGGGTCGCCATGGTAGGCGGCGGTGACGTCGGTCTGGATGATCTGGCGCACCTCCGGCAGCCGGCGGAGCGTTTCCATGGCCAGCTCGCGCGCCCGGGTGCCCGGCTGGGGATCGCGGGCGAAGCGCAGGCTTTTTTCGATCTCGGTGGTCAGGCGTGCGGCGATCTCACCGAGCCGGCGCTCGATCAGGGTGCCCACATTCCGGCGGGTGACGGGATTCTGCTCGAAAAAGCCCGGGAACAGCACGTGCATCAAATCCGAGGCGAGCCGGTCGACGGATTCCTCGGAGGGCAGGTTGGTGCCGTCGAAGTGATTGATGCCGCCATGGGCCTCGTACGAGGCGAGGAGGGCTTGCTTGATGGAATCGAGGGACATAACCTTGCCCTCCGAGTTTCCGTGAGGAAGTCCGCCGGGTCAAACCGGATCACGGATCGGTCGTGGGTCAGTTTATGTAGGCCGGGCTTCATGCCCGACGCTAATGCACAGAGATATTATTCCGTCGGGGATAAACCTACAGTACGGCCCAGTCCTGGCAAACTGACCCACTACCCGCGGAGCCGGGCCGGATCGAGCCGGATCTGGTTCAGAGGACCCAATGGCAATCGCCAGGAGCGCACTATCCTTAGCGGGATGCCTGCCGTCGAGTGTAGCAGCCGACGTAAGGAGGCTGTTGGGAGGTGAGTCGCTGCTAACCCCAGCCTCGTCACCTCGGCTGCTACGCATGGATACGGCTTAAAATTTTCGCGCCATCCAGCGGGTGGCGGCAAGCAGGGCCAGGGCAAGGACCCACCATGCCTCAATCGCTCCGCCACCACCACCACCGCTCGCTGGCGGGGGCGGCGTGCCGCCGCCGCCACCACCACCGCCTCCTCCGCCTCCACCTCCTCCTCCGCCGGGGGCGGCCGAGAGCGTCAACGTGCTGACGGTGCCGGTCGAAGTCAGCTTGCGGATGGCGCTGTTGCCCGTATCCGCCACGAAGATCGTGCCGGTGCTGTCGATCACCAGGCCCCGCGGCTGGTTGAACAGGGCATTGCCACCGGCCCCGTCCCCCATGCCGGCAATGCCTTCCATCCCGGCCAGTGTGCTGGCGGCGCCGGCCGGAGTGATCTGACGGATGAGGGCGTTGCCGGTGTCGGCGACATAGACGTTGCCGGCGGCGTCGACGGTCACGCCATAGGGCTGGTTGAACAGCGCGTTGTTGCCCGTGAGATCGGTCGCCCCGCTGATCCCCGCCGATCCCGCCAGGGTGGTGACCACGCCGGCCGGGGTGATCTTGCGAATCGTGTGGTTGTAGGTGTCCGCCACATAGAGGTTGCCTGCGGAGTCCACGGCCACGCCACTGGGGAAATTGAACAGGGCGGCGGCACCCGTGCCATCCGTGTCGCCGTGCGCGCCTGCCGATCCGGCCAGGGTGCTCACCATGCCGTCCGGGGTGATCTTCCGCACCGTGTTGTTGCCGGTGTCGGCGGCGTAAAGATTGCCGGTTGTATCCACGGCAATGGCTCCGGGCATGTTGAATAACGCGCTGCTGCCGGGGCCATCGGCGCTGCCCCGGCTGCTCGCCGAGCCGGCCACCGTCGTGACGACGCCCCCCGAGGTGACTTTCCGAATGGTGGCGTTGCCGGTGTCGGCGACATAGATGTTCCCGCTGCCGTCGAGTGCAACGCCGCTCGGCTGACGGAACAAGGCCGCCCCTCCGGTCCCGTCGGTGCTGCCGGCCGAACCGGGGGTGCCGGCCAGCGTCGTCACCGTGCCGTCGGTCGCAATCTTGCGGATGGTGTTGTTCGAGGCATCCGCCACATAGAGAACGCCGGCCGCGTCTTCCGTGATACTGGCCGGATACTGCAACAGCGCGCCGGTTCCGCCGGATACCGTGAGCGTGACGGCCGTGCTGGTGGCGGAACCGGCGGAATTGGATGCATCGCAGCGGAACTGGTCGCCGGACATGGCGGCGGTGACGGCGTTGACGGTGAGGGTGGCGGTTGCGACTCCGTGGTAGCTGCCGCCTTCGTCGAGATTGCTCCAGGTCGTGGAGTTGGCGGGCTGGCGCTGCCACTGATAGGCCGGAGCCGGATTCCCACTGGCGGTCACCGAGAAACTCGCATTCTGCCCTGCCGTCACGCTCTGACTCTGCGGTTGGGAGGTGAAGCTTGGCGCGGCAGGAGGGGCGGGGTTGACGGTGAGGGTGGCGCCATTGCTGGTGGCGGAGCCGGCGGAGTTGGTGGCGATGCAGGTGTAGGTGCCGGCGTCGGCGTCGACGGCGCTGGCGATGGTGTAGGATGAGCTGGTGGCGCCGCTAATGTTGGCGCCGTCCTTCTGCCACTGGAGGGTCGGGGTGGGCGAACCGCTGACGGCGACCGTAAAGGTGGCGGAGTTGCCGGCGGTCACGGTCTGGCTCGCCGGCTGGGTGGTGAAGGCCGGGGCCGTGGCGCTGGCGCCAGTGACAGTGATCGTATAGTCATAAATGGGCGACGCAGAGTCGACGTCGGTGCCTATGGCTCCGGTAAATCTAAATGCTTGCAGCGTCAGATTGTAAGTGCCGGCCGTCGTTGGGGTGCCTTCGAGATGCAGATTCTGCACGTCCACTGTGCCCGGACCCGTGAGACCGGAAAAATTCAGCCCCGGTGGCACCGAGCCTGTGATTTTCCAGGACATGGGCGGAGTCTGGGTGCCATTTACCGTATAAAACACCGACACCGCAGTGCCGGTCGTCACGGTGATGCCCGTCGCCGAGCCGGAGGAGGGCACGAGCGGGGTTGCCCCGGCCAGGGAGTTCACCGCGCCGAGCGTGGCGGCGGCGGCTACCAGAGCCTTGAGCACCGCACCCACGGGAGAGGCGACGGCCAACCCGTCGGCGGTCACGACGATATTCAGCGCGGGTGTGCGCTGCAGCAGCGCCATCAGGATGGCGCCGGGGAGGTTGATCCAATGGAAGCGGCGGTAGAGAAAGATGAAGAGGTTCATGGGATGGGAGGGTCAGCGATCCGTTGGTTGAGTGGCGGGCAGACGTGCGGATTTTGGAAGACCATCGACGCAGCGAAGGCCCCGGGAAAGTGGGCAACCGTAACAGGGTTGTTACTCCGTCCGTGCCGCGCCTTGATGCCCGACGCCATCGCCGGGGCCGTTTTTTTGCCGCCCGGGCCACTATAGCGTTGTCATGGCGCACCGGGTGTGTCGTATAAATTTATGAGCAAAAGCTTGGATGAGAAGTCCAAGGCCAGCCGAGCGGTGATCATCCTCTACGTTCTGATGGCGGTTGGCATCCTCCTGCCGTTTGCGCTTCTCTGGTTGAGACGATAACATTGCGGCGGTCTTCGCCCGTTCCATGAACAAAACCCTTCTGCCTATCCGCGCCGTTTTCATCGTGCTTTGCGCCGCGGTCGGCTGGCTGGTGTGCTATACGATCCAGGAATGGGATCCCTACCGCTTGCGGGCCACGTCGATCGGCCTGCTGATCGGCGTGCTGGTGGTTCTGGTCGACATCCTGCTGAAGGGCTTCTCGCTGCGGGGCTTGTCGGCGATCACGTTCGGCCTGGCGGTGGGTGCGCTGGTCGCATTCCTGATTTCCAGCTCGCCCCTCTTCGAAAACGGCGAGCCGCAGATCGTGTATCTTGTCCGGCTGGCGCTGTTCCTGATCTGTTCCTACCTCGGCACGGTGATTGCGCTGCGGGGCAAGGACGAATTCAACCTCGTCATCCCCTACGTGCGTTTTGTGCCCCACGATGTGGAGGTTCCGCTGGTCGTGGTCGATACGAGCGCGCTGATCGACGGCCGGGTGACCAAGGTTTGCCAGGCCGGCTTCATCAACGCCGCTTTGATCATCCCCCGTTTTGTGCTCGAAGAGCTGCAGCACGTGGCCGATTCGTCGGATCCGCTGCGGCAGGCGCGCGGCCGGCGCGGCCTCGAGGTGCTCAATGAGCTGCGCCGGATCAGCAACCTCGACCTGCGCATTCATGAGAGCGAAGTCAGCAAGCGGCAGGATGTGGATGCCAAGCTGGTCTTCCTCGCCCAATCGATGCGCGCCAGGCTGCTCACGACGGACTACAACCTGGCGAAGATGGCCGAATTCCACGGGGTGCCATGGCTGAACCTCAACCAGCTCGCGAGCGCATTGCGGCAGGAGCTCAACGTCGGCGACAGCATCGAGGTCAATCTGATCAAACTCGGCAAGGAGGAGGGGCAGGCCGTGGGCTTCTTCGATGATGGCTCGATGGTGGTGATCAATGCGGCGCGCGCATACGTGGGCCGGCGGGTGACGGCCGAAATCACCAGTGTGCTGCCTTCCGCCGGCGGCAAGATGGTTTTTGCGCGTTTGGTGGGCGAGGCGTCGTAGACCGCCCGCACCGCCTAACGCCGCCCCAAAAGGTGGGGCGCGTTTGCCGTCTTGTTACGGCAAAAAGGGGCGTATCGCCCTTCAAGCAACTGGAATGCGGTACTCTGTCTCGCTCCCCGACCGGGTGTCAGGTCCTCCTTCGCCCCGTCACTGCCGATGAAAGGCCCGCCTTCATGTCATCTTCGGCGCGGCAGTTTTCGGCTGCGGCGAAAACTGGTGGAGCAGACCGGGCTCAAACCGGCGACCTCCTCGTTGCGAACGAGGCGCTCTATCAACTGAGCTACTGCCCCGGCCAGGAAGGGCCGCATTTAGGGTGATGCATCCAGGCGAGTAAATCTCTTTTTTTACCCGGCGGCGTGACCGCGTCGTCACCGCGATATTTCCCGGCTGTAAAGTTGGCCCCTAATTTGCTATTGCTACGCCGTCCGGCGATTTAACCATCGCCCGACAGTGAGGAGATGATATCAATTAGAAAATCAAGGTTAACCAATGAAGAAGATCACAGCCAAGAATGCCGGGATGACGAAGGCGGCGGCCGGGAAGCCGGTCCGCAAGGTGCCGGCCAAGAAACCTTCGGCCAGGACCACCCGCACCACCATCACGGCCCAGATTGACGTCGGGTTTGGCAATGCACTCTATATCCGCGGCGAGGGTCCCGGCTTGAGCTGGGACAAGGGCGTCCTGATGGACTGCATCGCCGACGACCAATGGCTCATCACCATCAGCGATGCCGCCAAGCCCGTTGTTTTCAAGTTCCTGTTGAATGACAGCACTTGGTGCGTCGGCAGCGATTACATCGTCCAGGCCGGCGGCAGCGCCGTCATCGCGCCGACATTCTAGGGCGCGTGGGCACAAGACAACGGGCGCTCTGCAGTCCAGCAGAGTTAACCGCCGCGGCGTTTTGCCGGCCAAAACGCGCGACCTGTGCTGCCGCCCGACCGAGCCGGTTTCCCCGGAAAGGGATTTTGCATCAACACGCCCTCCATCCTGGCGTGGCTGCGCCTTAATCCGGATTGATCGCCAGCAGGCGCTGCCGGAGGAGTTTCATGGTCATGTCCGGGCTGCGGAGCTCGGCGACCGGCACGTACGTGCAGGTTACCTGCACCCGGGAGAAGGGCCTGGGCAGGTAAAAACCGTCCCAGCTCTTCAACCGCCATGCCGCGGTGTAACGGCCGCCGAGCAGCAACACCGGCGCGCCGGCGCGCCGCGTCACGATGTAGGCTCCGCCTTTGAAGTCATACCGCGGTCCGCGCGGTCCGTCGGGCGTGATGCCGATGTCATGGCCCTCCCGCAGCTTCGCGATCAGGGCGGTGGCGGCGGTGCGGGCGTGCTGGCTGCTTGAGCCCCGCACCGAGGGCATGCCGATGACTTCGAAGAATGCCGCGAGCCACGCGCCGTCCTGACTGGCGCTCACCAGGGCATGAACGGGGCGCCGCCGGTAGCGGCGGAAGATCTCCGGCACCATGAACAGCCGGTTGTGCCACAGCACAAAAGCCACCGGTTCGTCGCTGCGCGTGACGTTGCGCAGATCCTCCTCCGCCAGTTCAAGGCGCAGGGTACGCCCCCACAGGCGCACCAGCAGGCCCAGCGGCCAGAGCGCCAGCCGCCGCCAGCCCGCGATGTAGTGGATCTGGTCGGCGTCGGCATCGGTGTTTTCGTCGGCGGTGCTCAAGCCACGCTGTTGTCGCGCAAACGGGCGGGCGCGCCAAGCCAATCCTGCGCCCGGCTGCTGACGCCGGCATTGACTTGGCGCGCCCGGACGTTGCCCTGCTCTCCACTGTGAGCGTGGTCATGCCGCCCTGTCCGCATCTGCCGTCGCCGCGCACCCGCATGAACTGGCGGGACATGCGGGCGCACGGCTCCGACCGGGGACCGGCGTTTTACCTCACCGCCCTCGAATACGCCCAGTACCTCTGGCAGCAGGGCCGGCCTGCCCGTGCCATCCTCTGTCTCGACCGCGCCTTTGGGGCCGAACTGCATGGCGATGAGGCTGGGCTTGGGCAATGGCCGCTGCCGTATGCGGCGCTGGCGTGGCTGCTTGCCCACACCCCGCCCGGCGTTTTCCTCGGCAATCCGGGGGTGCATTTTCAGCACCTTGCCTGCCGCATGAACGCACCGCGCCGGGAGCTGCGTCGCTGGCGCGCCTGGGCCTGCTGGGCGATCAGCCGGCGCGTTTTGCCACACCTGCCCGGCGATCCTAAACACAAGATTGTCGAACCGACTCCGGCCATCATCGCCAAAAAGCTCAGTCCGCACAGCCTGCCCGGCGAAACCGTCCTCTGGCGCCAAGTGCTCGAGGCGTGCGGGCCAGCGGCCGGTCATCCAATCCGGAGCGGAGGATGGCGGGATGGACGAGACTCGAACTCGCGACCTTCTGCGTGACAGGCAGACGCTCTAACCAGCTGAGCTACCACCCCGAGGCGGGGAAGGAGGGCGAACGTAGGATGCGAGGTAGGCAAGTCAAGTGTACTTTGCGCCGGCGCAGGTTCGTGATCCAGGCGCGGCGTTATTCGTTGATGCCGCGCGCTTCCGCCCAGATTTCTTCGCCCTCGCCGCAGACAGAAATCACCATCGGGCGGCAGCAGATTTCGCAGTCATAATCGAATTCAGCGGGCAACTCCTCCGGTGCCGGCACCGCGACCTTGAAGCACTGAAAACACGAGGGGCAGGTGACGTTGGCAAAGCGGGTGGACATGGGCTTTTCCCTTGTCGAAGGCAGGGGGCAAGATTATCCCCTCAGCCATCGGTTTCAAGCGGCGGTAGCTCAGCCGGATAGAGCAACGGTTTTCTAAACCGTCGGTCGCGGGTTCGAGTCCCGCCCGCCGCGCCAGCCTGCGTCTGACGAAACGCAGGCAGGTGGTGCTCAGGGCGGGACTCGAACCCGCACGCCTTGCGGCACACGCCCCTCAAACGTGTGTGTCTACCAGTTCCACCACCTGAGCATTTCGCACGTAAGAGGACGGATAAGTAGAACCACCGCGGGGAATGTAAAGCCCTGAATTGAGCGGGCTGGCGGCGGTGCCGGGAAATCGCTTGCCACGTCCTGGCGGGTGGCAAAACTCCCCGGTTTGCGGTCCTGGCCGCCGCCGGCCCCGCCGCCTCTCTCTTGCCGATATGCTTTTCGCGGGCTCACGCCCGCTTTGCCGATTTACTCATGGAAGAAACGCCTCCCCAGGAGACCCCGGAACCGGGCCTCAATAAAATCGATCTTAGCCAACTTCAAGACTTCCGCTTCGGAACCCAGTGGACCGAGGTCAAGCTGGTCCCCGGGCAGCGGCGTGAAGGCGAACACGGTTCGCGGCGCGAAGGTCCCGGCCGTGGAGAAGGTAAACCGCACGATGGCGGCGGCGAAACGCGCCGGGATCGGCGCGGCTTCCGCCGGCCGGCGCCGGCGTCCACGGACGCGGCGACCCCGGAAAGAGGGGAGATGCGTCCGGGTTCCGATCGCGGCGGTGCGTCACGCCGGCCGGAGGAAGGTTTCCGCGGCGGGCGCCCGCCGGGGCGTGAAGGCGGCGGCGAGCGCCGGTGGTCCGGTCCGCGCCCACCGCAGGATTACCGGCCCTATCAAAGTCCTTATTTCAACGTGGCCTTCTATCCCGAGGACGCCGGGTTCTCGGCGCTGGTGAAGGCTCTGCGCACCTCCTGCCGGACATTCGAACTATTCGAGATCGCGCGGTTGATTCTCGGCAAATACGACCGCTTCATCGTCGTGCTGACCCGCCGGCCCCCCGCAGAAACCGCGGCGGCAGATGCGTCCTCTCCCCCCGCCAAGCCGGCCGCGGCCCGGCCTGCCGGCCCGGTCCACGTGGCGATTCCCGACGGCATCCCGTTCGACTCCGAGGAGGCGGCCATCGCCCATGTGCTGGGCAGGCACCTCGATAAATTCTTCGATGCGGCGGGCGTGGAAGTGGAGCCGCCCAAAGGGAGCTTTCCCTTCGTCAACCGCTGCACCCTGAGCGGCGAGCTGCTCGGCCCGCCCAATTATCACCGCTACCAGCAGATCGTGCAGCAGCACCATGCCGCGCGCTTCCCGCACATGCCGTTCGAGAATTTCCGCGAGCGGATCGAGACCGTGCGCGATCCCGAGGTGGTCAACCAGTGGCTGGAAAAAATGAAGCGGGCCACGCGCTATACCTGGAAACTCGGCGCCGAGGGTGCCCCGCCAGTGGTGTTCGACAGTCTGGAGGAGGCCCGCGCCTACCTGCAGGCCACGGCCAGTGACCAGATGGTCAAGACCGTCGAATCAGCGCGTTTTCACGGGAAACTCATCGACGCCCTGCCGCCTGGAGAAATCCGCCGCGCCATCCAGGGCCAGCATGAGCGCCAGCAGCGTTTCCCCCTCGACACGGCCAACGCCCTCCGCGGACGGCTGCGGCGCGAAGGATTCACGATTTTCAAGAAGGGGGCGAAGGGGGTTTCCTACGTCTGCGCCGTCAAACGCAAGTTCCGCGTGCCGGGCCAGACCTTTGCCGAAAGCATCGGCGCGCTCATCACGTTCATCGAAGCCAACCCGATGATCGCGGTGAAGGATCTGCCGGTGAAGCTGCTCGGCATCACGTCGCCCTCCGCGCCCTCCATCCCGCCCATGTCCGTGTCGGCGGCCGAGCCGGGGGCGGACGCCCCGGCGCCAGCCGCGGAGGCTGCGCCGGTTCCCGCCTCCGCCCCGGTCGAATCGTCGCTCACGGCCGAGCAGCAGGAGCAATTGAAGCGTTTGACCATGGACCTGCGCTGGCTCGTGCACGAGGGCTATGTAACCGAGTTTGCCGACGGCCGCCTGTTTACGCCGCCGCCCATGCCCGAGGCTCGCATCAAGGCCGGCGAGTCGGGTGAAGGCGAGGAACACGATTTGGAAAGCTTCCCGGAGGCCCCGGCCGAGACCCCGGCCGCAACGGCCGAAGGCATCCCGCCCGCGGAGAATCCGGCGACCGTACAGCCGCCGGCGGATGCCGGGGCTGCGCTGCCGGAGGCGGTCTCCCCCACCGCCACCGCGCCGACAGCAGAGCCGGCCGATGTTCCCAAGCCACCGTCAGATGGTGATGCGTGCGCGACAGATCCTGCCGCAAGTATCCCCCCGGCATCTGAGTCGGGCCCGGCTCCGGTTATCAACCGCGAAGGCGATTCATCTAAACTGGTCTGACTTGTCCGGTGGAGGAGCCGGGCAAGGCGCAGCCATGCAACGGAACCCATAAGGCCGCGTAGCAGCCGAGGTAACGAGGCTGGCGTTTGGCGGCTCACCTCCGACAGCCTCCCGACGTCGGCTGCTACACTCGACTCCCGACCGACCTGCGGCCAGCCTGATGCCGCCGTTGACTGACTAGGGAGGGGCGAAGTCGAAGGGGATCTCCGCCTTGGTTTCGAGCGGGCGGTCGTCTTTTACCTTGGGCAGAAAGCGCCAGAGCCTCACGGCTGCGAGCGCGGCTTCGCCAAAAGCCGGATTGGATGCACTCTTGACCTCCGGATCCAACGTCCTGCCGCTGGAGCTGATTCGGACGGCGACTACGGCCTCTCCCTTGGTTTTCGTTTTCAGCAGCGCGGCCGGATATTCAGGGGTGGGTCCGATGAACAGCTTCGGCTCGGCGTCGTGCATGGATTTGATGCGTTTCGCGACCATGCGATCCAGCGCCGCCTCCCGTTCATAAAAAGGGATTTCAGAATGCAGGACCTCCATGCCACCCGCGAAAAGGTGGATCTGGAAATGCCCGGCCCCGAGTGCGTACTCCAGGGGTATGGTGAGTGAAACGGGCTTTGACTCGCGCGGCTGGAGCCGGCCGATCTCGTAGAGGAAAAGCATTCTGCCAGCCGACTCGGTGTCCAGGTCCAGCACGATAAACACATCGTCGAGCTGGTAGGGTGATTCGAATCGGGCTTTGAAATGAAATTCCTGATTCAACTGCGCGGCCGATCCCACCACCCCCATGGAAGTCGTGCGCACATTGAGATTCCGCACGGAGATGAAGACCGGCAGATACTCTTCGACTTTCCTGAGGGCATAGCGGTTTCCGGACGCCACAACCAGTTTGCCATCCACCTCCACACAGGGTCGGGTATCTCGGACGCGACGAACGAGGCACATCTTGCCGCCATACTCGGCAAAGAGCAACTGTTGGGCCGTGAGCGGAGATACCAGCGACGCAAACAGAAGCGCCACTGTGACGGGGTGGCCGAGGCGCCGGAACGGGTTCACACCATGAGTGTGGCAAACCGGTGGAGAGGATGCAAGTCCGGTCCCGGAAGATTCTCCGGTTTGAGATTTCCAGCACGACCCGCACCGGTCATGCGACGCCGTTGACAGGGATGGCGCGGACGCGCTTTGCTGAGGCTCCAGCCCAACCCCATGTCCGCCCCCGGCCAGCCCGCGCTCAGCTTTGTCATTCCGCTTTATCACAGCGCCAGCACCATCGGTCCGCTCGTCAAGGAGATTGAGGCCCTGCGGATCGAGGGTGGTTTCGAGGTCATCCTCGTCAACGACGGGAGCCGCGACGGCACCTGGGCCGCCTGCCAGCAACTCCTGCGCGAAGCGAAGGTGCCGCTCACGATCGTCAACCATTCGCGCAACTACGGCGAGCACAACGCGGTGCTCACGGGCTACCGGCAGGCGCGCGGCGCCTATGTGGTGAACCTCGACGACGACGGGCAGAACCCGCCCGCAGAGGCCGTGCGCCTGTGGGAGCACGCGCGGAGCCGCGGGCTCGATGCGGTGTTCGGCCATTATGCCCGGAAAGAGCACTCCACCTGGCGCAACCTTGGCAGCTGGTTCACCAACCGCGTGACTGACTGGGTGCTCGACAAGCCCCGGGGATTTTATCTGTCGAGTTTCCGCTGCGTGAGCGCGCTGGTGGCCCGGGCCGCGGCGGAGCACACCGGGCCATTTCCCTACATCGACGGGCTGATCCTGCAGGTCACGCAGAACCTCGGCTCCCTGGAGGTGCGGCACGAGATCCGGCAGGCCGGGCGCAGCGGCTACACCCTGCGCCGGTTGCTGCGGCTCTGGCTGAGCACTTTTGTCAATTTTTCGGTGATGCCGCTGCGGCTGGCGACGGTCCTTGGTTTCGTCATGGCTGTCCTCGGGCTGGCGGGGCTGGGTGTCGTCGTCTACTGGCGGCTCACGAACCGGGGGCCCGCCTTCGGCTGGGGTTCGCTCATGGCGGCGCTGCTGGTTTTTTCCGGCACCCAGCTGGTCATCCTCGGCCTCCTCGGTGAGTATGTCGGCCGGATGTTTCTGGCGGTGAACCGCCGCCCCCAGTCGGTCGTGCGCGAAGTGGCGCGGGGCGGACCGGTCTAGGAGCCTGTCGGGCTTCGCCCTCCAGGCTCCTTAACCGAACATCCGCCGCCAGCGGGCGAGTTCATGTTCGAGGGCGCCGTGCACCGCGGCATGGACCAGCGGCGGGATGCGGCGGCCGAGCCGGAGGTGATACCACAGAATGGAACCCGCCAGCTGATAGTCGACGACCGTCGACCGGCGAAAGGGGTGGGCGACGAAATCGCGGCACCAGGCCCGGGCGGCGAGGGAGGCCAGCGTGTCCCGCCAGTTGCGGGTCAGGCGGAAACAGTTCTCCTCGTCGCGCAGCTGGCGGCCCCGGGAAGCGCTGATGTGATGCCCGACCACGCTGCGCAGCGCGACATACTGGCGATGGCCGGCGCGGCGGGCCCGGAGGCAGAGGTCAATATCTTCGCAGCCGTTGACATACCGTTCATCGTAGCCGCCGAGGTCGAGATAGACCTGCCGGCGCACCAGCACGCAGGCACCGGTGAGCGCGGTCACCTCCTTGTAGGCGCGCAGACCGGGCCGGGTCCGGTCATGCTCGGGCTTGCCCTTGCCGTTGATGAACACTCCGGCATGGTCGAGGACACCGGTGCTGGCGTCGCGCTGGACATTGCCCACCAGACCGGCCGCGGGAAAGCGCGCGAAGGCGGCCAGCATCGGTTCCAGCCATCCGGGCATCAGCACCAGGTCGTTGTTGAGCAGGGCGAGAAATTCCCCGGTGGCCGCGCGCGCCCCGCGGTTGTTGGCGGCGGCGTAGCCCAGGTTGCGCTCGTTCTGCACCACCCGGACGGGCGGGCGCAGGGTGTCGAGCCAGGCGCGGGTGCCGTCGGTGCTCCCGTCGTCGACATAGATCAACTCCCACGCGAGGCCGGTCGGCAGCGTGCGGAGCAGCGTTTCGTGAAAGCCCCGGGTCAGATCGAGGCGGTTATACAGCGCCACAATCACGCTTACGCGCGGCGACGCGGGAAGGTGGGGCCGGTGAAAAGGGGAGGGATTGCTCACGCGAGGAGCCCGTCGGACTTCTCGTCCACCAGGCTCCTAAAAGCAAAACCGCCGCTTTTTTGAGGGCCTGAAGGGTCGGGAAGTCTGGCCGGCGCAGATTCTTGAGAGAAATTCAGTCGGGGTCTGCTGGTTGGGCTTTTGTCTGAGGCGGTTTTGCCGAAGGAGTTTGTCGGACCTCCAAGTCCGACAAACTCCTGGCCCCACCTTCACACGTTGCGCCCCACAGCTCAAGTCCGGCCGCGGCCGGTGGTCTGGCCCGGTTTTCGGATGGTGTTCCTGCGCCGTCCGGCCCAGCCTTTTCCCGCATGGCAGGGTCGTTTGCGAAAAAGTTCGCCGGACGGCGGGTCCTCATCACCGGAGGCGCTGGTTTCATCGGGGCGCGCCTGGCGCGGCGGCTGGTCGGGCTCGGAGCCGAGGTGACACTGGTGGACAGCCTGATCCCGGAATACGGCGGCAATCTGCGCAACCTGGCCGGCATCGAGCGGAAGGTGCGCCTGAACATTTCCGATGTGCGCGATGCGCACAGCCTGCCGTGCTTCATCCAGGGGCAGCACGTTCTTTTCAACCTGGCCGGCCAGACGAGCCACCTCGACTCGATGAACGACCCGCAGACGGATCTTGAGATCAACACCCGGGCGCAGCTCTCCATCCTCGAGGCCTGCCGGCGGCACAATCCCCGGATTCGCATCGTCTTTGCGAGCACGCGTCAGATCTACGGACGGCCCCGCTACCTACCCGTCGACGAAAAACACCCACTGCAGCCGGTGGACGTGAACGGCATCAACAAGCTGGCCGGCGAATCTTACCATCTCCTCTATCACGAGGTCCACGGCATCCGCAGCTGCGTCCTGCGACTGACCAACACGATCGGCCCGGGCATGCGGGTGAAGGATGCACGGCAGACTTTCCTGGGCGTCTGGCTCCGCTGCCTGGTGGAGGGGCGTCCCTTTGAAGTTTGGGGCGGGCGGCAGATTCGCGACTTCACCTATGTTGACGATGCCGTCGAGGCCTTTCTGCTCGCCGCCGTGTCGCCGGCGGCGGCCGGCCGGGTCTTCAACCTGGGCGGCTGCGAACGCATCGGCCTGCGCGAGCTCGCCGACCTGCTGGTCGAGGTCAACGGCGGCGGACGCTATGTCACCCGTTCCTATCCGACGGAGCGCCGCAAGATCGACATCGGAGATTTCTACGCCGACGGCGGATTGATCGAGCGCACGCTCGGCTGGCGGCCGCGCACCCGGCTACGCCCGGCGCTGGCGCGCACCCTGGCCTACTACCGCCGCGAATTGCGCCATTATCTATGACCGGGCCGCGCCTATTGCAGACCGCCGACCCCGGGGCGGCTTACCGGGAGTCGGCCGGGGAAATCCTGGCCGCCATCCGGCGGGTGCTGGAAAGCGGACACTATATCCTCGGGGCGGAGGTGGAGGCATTCGAACGGGAGTTTGCGGCCTATCTCGGCGCGGCCGAGGTCGTGGGCGTGGCCAGCGGCACCGATGCGCTCGAACTGGCCCTGCGTGCGGCCGGCATCAAGGCCGGCGACCGTGTGATCACGGTGGCCAACACCGCCACGGCGACGGTCGCCGCCATCGAACTGGCGGGGGCGCGGCCGGTGTTCGTCGACGTCGATGCGCGGACCTTGACGATGGATCCGGCGGCGCTGGCCCGGCGGCTGGAGGACCGGCGCGATCCCGCGGTCAAGGCGGTGATGCCGGTGCATCTCTACGGCCAGCCGGCCGATCTGCCCGCGATCATGGAGATCACCCGGAGGCACGGCCTGGCGGTGATCGAGGACTGCGCCCAAGCCCACGGCGCCATCTGCCACGGCCGGCGGGTGGGCACGTTCGGCGCGGCGGCGGCATTCAGCTTTTATCCGACCAAAAATCTGGGCGCCATCGGCGACGGGGGTGCGGTCGCGACCAATGATCCGCGGCTGGCGGCACAGATCCGCCTGCTGCGCCAGTACGGCTGGCGCCAGCGTTACGTGAGCGAGGTGCCCGGCAAGAACAGCCGGCTCGATGAATTGCAGGCGGCCATCCTGCGGGTGAAGCTCACCCGGCTCGACGCGGACAACGGCCGGCGGCGGACGCTGGCCGGGGAATACCTGCGGCGCCTGGCCCCGGCGCGACTGGAACTGCCGCCGCCGGCGGCCGGCGGCGAGCCCGTCTGGCATCAATTTGTCGTGCGCACACCGGCCCGGGAGGCGCTGCGGACCCATCTCGCCGGAGCGGGCATCCAGACTTCCGTGCTCTATCCGGTGCCGATCCACCGGCAACCGGCCTATCGCGACGGCAGTCTCCACCTGCCCGTTACCGAGCGGGCCGGTCGCGAATTGTTGTGCCTGCCGATTCATCCAGCGCTCACTGCCGACGAGGTCGGCACCATCTGCCAACAGATCCTGCGTTGGGACAGCGGACGCCGGTGATGGCGGCCGGCGCGCCGGCCGCTGCGGAGTCCGGCGGACCGCCAGCCGGGCGGACGGCTACCAGAGGGTAAACGCATCCAGACGCTGGCGATATTTCCGGCCGATCACGGCGGGGGAGAAGCGCCGGCGGATGTCGGCGGCGGCCTGTGTCCCCAGCCGTTCGCGCAGGGTGCTGTCCTCCACCACCCGGCGCATCCAATGGGCGGCCTGATCGACGTCCGCCTCGGCCCAGACCTGGCCGCGGGCATAGGGGCCATGGTCGCGGTCGAGCGTCACCAGGCGGTAATCGACGGGGAAACCGTTGGCGGCGTTCACGAACTCGGCCGGGCCCGACCAGTCGGTCGCAATGACCGGTTTGCCCAGAAACATCGCTTCCGCGACGTTGAGGCCGAAGCCCTCCGCCCGGTGCAGCGAAACAAAGCAGTCGCAGGCCTGCTGCAACTCGATGATCGCCGTCCGCGGCAGCGTGTCGCTGATCAGGCGGGTGTTGGGCAGTGCGCTCAATTCCGCGCGGAGTTCGGCAAAGGCCGCGGCATGACGGTCCGGGTTGTGGGTTTTGATCACCAAGCCGACGTGACCGGCGCCGGCGAAGGCCTTCCGAAACGCCGCGATCACCGCCCGGGGATTCTTGCGTTCCTGGGTGGAGTTGAGGTCGTAGACGAAAAGAAACAGAAAGGTCCGCTCCGGCAGTCCGAACTTCGGGCGGAAACTTCCCCGCGGCACGGGGAAGTCGATGGCATGCGGCATGGCCAGCACCGGCTTGGGCACCTTGGCCGCGATGGCAGCGCGGGTGAATTCGGACGGGCACCAGATCTCGTCGAAAAACCGGTGCGCCGACGCCCACCCGTCGGGAAACTCCGGCAGCTCCCACGCCCAGTAGGCGATGTTGTATTTGCCGTTCCGGAAGCGCGGGCCGTGATGATGATCGATCTCCTCCGACTGCAGGGCGTCGAGATGAAACACGTTCACGGGATGGGGATTGTCGGACTGCAGCCGGCCGGCCAAGCTGTCGTCGGCCGCCTGGTTGAGGCAGTTCAGTTTCAGATCGATCAGCGCGGCGGGCAGGCCGGCGGCATCGGCGGCGCGGGCCATGCAACGCGCGGACTCGCCAATGCCCAGGGCCGCCCGGAAGAAACCCACGAGATTCAATCCCGGTTTCCAGCATTCCGCGAGCAGGCGGGGCGCGGGTTTGAGGTGGCTCAGGTGGAAGCGGAGGATGACCTCACCGTCGACGGCGAGAGTCTCGAGGCGCAGCTGGCGGTTGCGTTTCTGCAGGCGGTATTCCTGCAGTCGGGCCTGCAGACGGCCCGGCAGCGGGACGGACCGCAGCAGGCGCCCCATCCAGGCCAGGAAATTGCTCCCGGCGACGCCGCGCAGTTCCAGGGACAGCACGGCCGGCGCGGGGACGCCGCCCGGCGGCAGCGGAAAATTCCAGGTGAACGGCCCCGGCTGCTCCGGACGGGCTTCGCCCAAGACGCGGCCATTGAGCCGCACCCGCAATCCGGGGAGCGGACGGGCCGTGGGAAAGTCCTTCGCCAGATCGAGCAGCCCGCCCTTCAGCTCCAGCCGGCGGCCGGGGATCGCGACCGGCACTTTGATTTCCCCGCGATCGCGCAGCCAGATCGCCGGGCCATCAAAAAAGATCCGGCGATGGGACCAGCGGGCGATGGGAAGCAACCGCCAGCCGGTGGCGGGCTTCCCTTCTGCGCGAGATTGGGTGGGCCAAAGGGACATGAAGCCGTTTGCCGGGCCTCAGGCCTGCGGCCCCTCCGCGAGAAGCCGGCGGAGGTAGTCGGCGTAGCCCGACTTGCCCAGTTTTTGAATATTGGCCTGCAACTGATCGCGGTCGATCCAGCCGTTGCGCCAGGCAATCTCCTCCAGACAGGCGATTTTCAGACCCTGCCGGCTCTCGATGACATGCACGAACTGGGCGGCCTCGATGAGCGCGTCCTGTGTGCCGGTATCGAGCCAGGCGGTGCCGCGGCCGAGCGGTTCGACGTGCAATTGGCCGCGCTCGAGATAGAGGCGGTTAAGGTCGGTGATCTCGAGTTCGCCGCGGGCGGAGGGTTTCAGCGAGCGGGCCAGTGGCACCACCTGCTCGTCGTAAAAATACAGGCCGGGCACGGCGTAGTTGGACTTGGGCTGCCGCGGTTTCTCCTCGATGGAGAGGACGCGCCCGTCGGGGGCAAATTCGACGACGCCGTAGGCGCCGGGATTGGCGACATGGTAGCCAAAGATGGTGGCACCGGACGTGCGGGCGCCGGCGGCCTGCACCGACCGGGCGAAGTCGTGCCCGTAGAAGAGGTTGTCGCCGAGGACGAGGACCGACGGATGCCCGGCCACGAAGTCGGCGCCGATGTGATACGCCTGGGCCAGTCCCTCGGGCCGCGGCTGCGGGGCGTAGGCCAGCTTGAGGCCGAGGTGGGCGCCGTCGCCGAAGAGGCGCTGGAAAAGCGGCAGGTCCTGGGGCGTGGAAATGAGCAAGATCTCGCGGATGCCCGCCAGCATGAGCACCGACAGGGGATAGTAGACCATCGGCTTGTCGTAGACCGGCATGAGCTGCTTCGACACCGCGATGGTCAGCGGGTAGAGGCGCGTGCCGGAGCCACCGGCGAGGATGAGGCCGCGGCGGGGAGTCGCGCTGGTTGCAGGCGAGGGATTGATGGGAGAGGGGCGACGTTCAGGGGCCATGGGCGGCAGGGATTTTGGCGAAGGTGTTTAGGCCGGGCCACCGGCAGACTCAATGCCACCCTACGTTAAGGCAACGCCCAAGCGCTGCCTGGCGTAGCGTTTTTCGGTGATCTCGCGGCACCAGTCGCGGTGGGCGAGGTACCAGTCGACCGTCTGTTCGAGGCCGGTGACGAAGGATGCGCGCGGGGACCAGCCGAGCTCGCGCCGGATTTTGGCGCAGTCGATGGCGTAGCGGCGGTCGTGGCCGGGACGGTCCGGCACAAAGGTGATGAGCGTGTCGTGGGGCTTGCCGTCGGCCCGGGGTTGTTTCCGGTCGAGCAGCGCGCAGATGGTTTTCACGAGCTCAAGATTCGGTTTCTCATTCAGGCCCCCGATGTTGTAGGTCTCGCCGGCACGACCGCGTTGGAGCACGAGCCGGATGGCGCGGCAATGATCTCCGACATAGAGCCAGTCGCGCACCTGCTGGCCGTCGCCGTAGACCGGGAGCGGCCGGCCCTCGATGGCGTTGAGCGTGACCAGGGGAATGAGTTTTTCCGGGAACTGGTAGGGGCCGTAATTGTTCGAGCAGTTGGTGATCAGCGCGGGCAGACCGTAGGTGTGCCGGTAGGCGTGGACCAGATGGTCGCTGGCGGCCTTGGAGGCCGCGTAGGGACTGTTGGGCGCATACGGGCAGTCCTCATTCCACGGCGCGGCGCCGGGGGCGAGGGTGCCGTAGACCTCATCGGTGGAGACGTGTAGAAAACGGAATGCGCTTTTGCGCGTCGCAGGCAACTTCAGCCAATGCTGGCGGGAGCATTCGAGCAGGCGGAGCGTGCCGACCACGTTGGTCTGGACGAACGGTTCAGGCGAGTCGATGGAACGGTCGACGTGCGTCTCGGCGGCGAAGTTCACCACCGCGTCGATGGCCTGTTCGGCCAGCAGGCGCGCCACCAGCGCGGGGTCGCCGATGTCGCCCGGCACAAAAACATAACGCGGGTCGGACGCGAGGTCGGCGAGGTTGGCCGGATTGCCGGCATACGTGAGCCGATCGAGATTGACGAGCGTGCCCAGCGACGGGTCGTTTTCGGCCAGCAGCTGCCGCACGAAGTTCGACCCGATGAAACCGCAGCCGCCGGTGACGAGGAGGTTCATGAGAGTGAGAGTGAGGGTGAAAGTGAAAGTCGGGATGCAATCATCACTCTCGCTCGCGAAGAGTATCAATCGATCCAGACAGGATACCGATGATTTCCCCGCAAAGGGCGGTACGGGCCTCGATGACGTGTGGCGGTAACCAGTGTTTCAGCCGACCATAACGGCCGCACGTTTCTTGGGCAGAGCCGCGTGCAATGATTAGGAACTGTGAGTATTCCTTACGACTGCCCCGCCCATATCCTTCTTCGATGTTGGCTGCGACCGAATCGGCGCTTGCGTATTGTTGCGATATCAGGCGGTGAAGCGCGGGCTGGTTAAGCAAAGGGGTTGGGTCGGCGACGACCACGTCAAAAAGCTCAAGCGCTTTTTGATAGGCACCATACTGGCTCAGACGGTCACGGTCTCTCATAAGGAACGGGCGAGAGCGAGATCGACCGAGGGTCGATTCGAGGATTCGTGGACGGGCAAGATTTTGTCTTCCACTTTCATTTTCACCTTCACTTTCACTACCGCCGCCACCGGTGCAAGTCGCGGGCGATGGCCTCGTGCACCTCGGTGAGGCGGATGCCGGCGGCAGCCAGCTTGGAGGAATCGAGCACGCAGTTGGAGCGGGGGGTTTTTGCCGCCACGCGCATGAATTCCTCCCCGGAGGCGAAGAATTTGAATTCCTTCGTGCACACGCCGCTGCGGCGGATGAGCTCGACGATTTGCCGGGTGGTGACCACGCCGGGGTTGGTGACGTTGTAGGTGCCGAAGGGCACGCGTTGCTCCCAGCAGGCGAGCGTGGCCTCGGCGAACTCGTCGAGCTGCGAGATGGAATTGGTCGCCTCGAGCAGCCGGTCGTAGCGCATGAGCTTGGACAGGTAGTTGCGGGGATGGTCGACCTCGTTGAACGGGATGCGCAGGCGCCAGAGATAGACATGGGGGTGGCCGGCCAGCACCTCCTCACCCAGGCCCTTGCTGCCGCTGTAGAAGCTGCAATGGTTGGTGCGGAACGTGAAGTTGGGCGGGTCGTCCTCGCGAAACCCCGAGCCGTCGGGCTGCGCGCCGTTGTAAATGCAGCCCGACGAGACATGCCCCCACGGGACTCCGGCCGCGGCGCAGGCCTGGGCGATGAAGCCGGGCAGGACGGCATTGCCGAACAGGCATTCCGCCTTGTGCAGCTCGCAGGCGTCGACGTTAGGCTTGCCGGTATAGCCGCTGGCATTGATCAAGAACACCGGCGGCGCGCGGCAGAGCAATTCGGTCAGGACGGCCTGGTTGGTGTAGTCGATTTCCGCCCGCCGCAGGTTGCGGAAGGGAAGATGCCTCCGGCGCAGCAACGCCTGATAAGCCTGGCCAACGTAGCCGGAACCTCCGAGCAGATAAATCATGCAAAAGTGAAAGTGAGGGTGAAAGTGAAAGGGGCAAGGCTGGGAAGGAACAAGCCCAATCAGTGGTGGTGCGGCGACCCTGGACCGGTCTATTTCCGGCGGTAGTCGCCGCGACTGAAGTACTTCTCCAGCCAGACGTACATGCAAATGAAGAAGTAGCGGCTGCCCATTTCCTTGATTTTGAGTTTGGCCTCGCCGTGCCGCCGGTTTCGCCAGTCGATGGGCGTCACGGTCCAGGAATACCCCCGCACCATGGCCTTGAGGGGAATCTCCACCGTCAGGTTGAAATGGGGCGAAAGGAACGGCCGGCAGCCTTCGATCACGCCGCGACGGTACGCCTTGAAGGCGTTGGTGGTGTCGTTGAGCGGAATATGGAAAAGCGTTTTGATGAACAGGTTTGCCAGGCGGTTGATGAGGAGCTTGACGCGCGGATAATCGATCATGCGGGCTCCCTTGATGAAGCGGCTCCCGAAGACACATTCCCATCCCTCGTTGAGCAGGCGCCAATATTTGACGGCGTCGGCCGGGGAATCCGAGGCGTCGGCCATCATGATGACGCAGGCGTCGCCGTGGATGTGGTTGAACCCCTGGACCACCGCGCGGCCAAACCCGTTGGGGCCGGGATTCTGCACGGGAGTCAGGGCCGGCACTTCCCGGCGGAGGGCCTGCAGCACCTGCCAGGTCGAGTCCCGGCTGCCGTCGTCCACCACGACGATTTCGTGGGGCACGCCCTCGCGCAGGAACACCTCGTGAATGTCGCGCACCGTGGCCGGCAGGGAGGCCTCTTCGTCACGGGCGGGGATGACGACCGAGAAGAGGGTGAGGGGCGGAGGATTCGGGGACGGAGACATCGGCGGAAGCTGGGATCAGTCACGGATCAGGCCGGGTGAAATTCCTGCCTGCGTAGCCAAAGCCGTGAGGCTTTGGAAGATGAAGTCCAAACTCTTGCGAGTTTGGCTACGTCGTCAGCAATTACTGTCCCGTGACTTCTCTGGAGCGGCGACGCCCTCCGTCGCCGATTGATGCGACCGAGATCAGCGCCCCCGACGACCGGCGCGACGAGGGCGTCGCGTCTCCATGAAATTCCCGGATTCACATCCGTTGCGTCCATGGCGTGAATGCAACAGGCGTCACAGCGGCGCCGAAAGGTCGAGCCAGTCGGGATGTGCCTGGGCGTGGGTGGCGATTTCGTCGAGAACGGCCGCGACCGGCGTCTGCGGCCGCCAGTCCCACAGGCGCACGGCCTTTGCGTGGTCCAGCACGATCCAGGGAATATCAAACGGCCGGGCCGTGCCGTCGGCCGCGACCTCGTGCGCGCCGAAGCGGCCGGCGCACCAGTCGCTGAGCTGGCGCAGCGACATGGCCGAGGCCGCGCCGCCGGAAAGGTTCGCCACGCGGTCGCCCGCGGCGATTTTGGGCGCGGCGAATTGCTTTTGCAGGAGCGGCAGCAGATCGCGCGGGTGCAGGCAGTCGCGCACCTGGTGGCCCTGGCCTGCGAAGCCGAGATACCGGAGCGGCCGGCGGCGCAGCCAGGAGTTGATCCAGTAGGCGAAGATGCCCTGGTCCGGCCGTCCGAACTGGCCCGCGCCCGCCAGCACCCCGCAGCGGTTGATGAAGACCGGCAGGGCGAACGTCTCGCCATATTCGAGCGCGAGCGCCTCGGAGGCGAGCTTGGTGGCGCCGTAGAGGGAGACCGGGGCGACGGTGGAAAACGTCTCGTCCAGGCCGGCGGTGGAGACGCCTCGGGGCAGCGCCCGGCTGGCGTCGGGTTGGAAAGCCCGGTTTTTCACGGTCACGGGCAGCGACGCCAGCGGCGCGATCGAGTAGACCCGGCTGGTGCTGAGCAGGATCAGGCCGGCGCGGCGCTGTTTGCAGTATTCGAGCAGGTTGACCGTGCCGCCGAGATTGTGCTCGACGAGCTGGCGGCTGCTGGTGCGGCCGTCGATGCCCGCCAGCACGCTCGCATGGGCGGCGGCATCGATGACCCAGTCGGCGTCGGGCAGTTCCTCCAGGTCGCTGGCCACCCGCACGTCGGCGTGAAAAAGGCGCACACCCAGCCGGCGGAGCTCCGCCCGGTTGCTCTCGCTACCCGGCCGGATGAAGTTGTCGCAACCGAGAACCTGATGGTCTTTCCCCGACCCAACCAGGGCCCGGGCGAGCGTGCTGCCGGCGAATCCGCACACGCCGGAAATCAGGATCCTCATGGCGGGCCAGCAAAGCAGGAGAGCCGGGACAGGGAAAGGGGGAAATGGGTTGATCAGTGACGGCCCTGAATCCTTGCGAGGGTTTGCACTTGCCGTGGGTAGAGTCGGGGGTCGCCTGCCGTGAGCGTGTCGAACGGCTGACCCCGGATGCCCGGCCTCACCGAGGCCGGCTGCAACGCATCCCCAAAGCTGGTTGATGATGGAGCGGCGACGCCCCCGTCGCCGAGTCGCGTCTCCAACCCATTCCACTGGGGCAGCGGCGCCATCGCCGCTGTTTTTCGTTCGATCTCTGCCTTAACTGCTCTGCGGCCGTTTCTGCCACGCCTCGACGATCTGGCGGATGGTTTCCTCTAGGCTGATGCTGATGTCCCAGCGCGGATAGTGGGAGCGCATCTTGCGGAGATCGGAGTAATAACAGATGTGGTCACCGGCCCGGTTCTGCTCGACGTATGTGTGGACCTGAGCCCGGCCGGTGAACCGCTCGGTGAGTTTGAACGCCTCGAGGATGGAGCAGGAATTGGCCTTGCCGCCGCCGAGATTGTAGACCTCGCCCGCCCGCGGCGCGGCCACGAAGGCGGCCATGAAGCGCGCCACATCCAGCGCGTGGATGTTGTCGCGCACCTGCTTGCCCTTGTAGCCGAAAACGCGGTATTCGCGGCCCTCGAGGTTGCACTTCACCAGGTAGCTGAGGAAGCCGTGCAGCTCCACGCCGCTGTGGTTGGGCCCGGTGAGGCAGCCGCCGCGGAGGCAGCAGGTGGGCAGGTTGAAATAGCGGCCGTACTCCTGGACCATGACGTCCGCGGCGACCTTCGAAGCACCGAATAGCGAGTGCTTCGACTGATCGATGGTGAAGGTTTCCGGGATGCCGTGCGCGTAGGCCGGGTCTGCGTAGTCCCAGCGCGTCGCGAGTTCCTGCAGGCGGATCGTATTGGGGGCGTCGCCGTAGACCTTGTTGGTCGACATGTGCACGAAGGGCGATTCGGGGCACGCCTGGCGGGCGGCTTCGAGGAGGTTGAGCGTTCCGCCGGCGTTGGTGTCGAAGTCGTCGAAGGGAATGGCCGCGGCGCGGTCGTGGCTCGGCTGGGCGGCCGTGTGCACGATGGCCGCAGGCTTGAGCTGCCGGACCAGCGCGAGCACGCCGGCCCGGTCCCGGATGTCGAGCTCGTGATGGACAAATCCCTTCAATTCCTGCTGCAGTCGGCGCTGGTTCCAGCGCGTGTCGCCCGGCGGACCGAAGAAGACCGCCCGCTGGTTGTTGTCGACTCCATGGACGGTGTATCCCAATTGCGCGAAATGCCCGCAGACTTCGGAGCCGATCAGGCCGGACGAGCCCGTGACAAGGAGGGTTTTTGACGACATGGCCAGAAAGAGGGGAGCAGTTCCGGGAGAGGGAGGCAATCACAACGGCCCGAACCGGGCCCGGGCCCACGCGACCAGCCAGGTCAGCGGATCACGAAATATGCGGATTTTTTTCCCCTCCTTGAAGGAGCGCGAATGGTAGGTGACCGGGATTTCGATCGGCCGGTGGCCCCGGCGCACGAGCTTGATGAGGAGCTCCCAGTCGAAATCAAACCGGTTGCAGGTGAACGTCAGCCCATCGAGGCACTCCCGCCGGAAGACCTTGTACATCGTGAAGGGATCGTTCAGCCAGATGCCCAAGGATACATTGATGAGCAGGGTGAAGCTCCAGTGCGCGGCGTTGAGGATAAACGCTTCCACCGGCTGGTCAGAGAAATGCCGGATGGCCCAGCCGCCCCGGCCGTGGCGCGAGCCCAGCACGAAGGCCTGCCGTCCATCCACCAGCGGCTGCAGCAACGTTTCGTAGTCGGCGAGATCGTATTCGAGATCGGCGTCCTGAATCAGGAAAATGTCCCCCGATGCCTGGGCGAACCCGGCCCGCACCGCATGCCCCTTGCCGCGTGGCTGGTCCTCCAGGATCAGTTTGACCCGCGGATGATCGCGGTAGCCGAGCACGACCTCGCGGGTGCCATCCGTGGAATTGCTTTCGACGATCACCACCTCGATCGACATCCCGGGGATTTCCTTGGCCAGCAGCGCCTCGAGCGCCTTTTGCGCGGTGGCGTGCTCGTTGAAAACCGGCACGATGACGGACAGGGAGCAGGAGGCGGGGGATGGTTGCATCGGCAGACGTGCTATGCCCCGGGCTCCGCCGCGAGACCACTCCTTTTCCCGATTGGCCCATACCAAACCACGCCCGCCAACAGCAGTGCCAGTCCGGCGCCGGACAGGATCAGGGCCAGCGTCCAATGCTCGGGACGATAGGTGAACGTCACGCGGTAGGTGCCGGCGGCCGCCACCGCGACGCCCTTGAAAGCATGGTTGACCCGGAAATAGTCCGCGGGTTGGCCGTTGAGGGTCACCCGAAAACTCCGGGGCAGCCATGCTTCCTGCAAGACGATCACGCCGGCTTTCGGCGCGGTCACCCGGAACGATGTCGAGTTGGCGGTGAGCCGGTAATCATCGGCCGGCACGACTAGGCGCATGGCGGATCCGGTAGTTGCCGGTGGCGCCTGCTGGTCGCCTGTCTGCACGGCGGCGAACGGATGCCCGGCGCTGGCCCGGATGAGGGCAGCGAGCTGCGGGGGCGTGTCGTAGGCCAGCACCTGGTCGGCGAAAAAGGCGCGCGGCCACGGCGTCCCGCTGCGCCAGACGTCAAGATCGGACGTCGCCACCGGCTGGAGGAGGGGCCGTAGACGGTCGTCATCGCCTGGAAGGGTGAAGTAGTATTTGACGTTGAGAAAATCGCAGACCGGCCTGAGCGCAGGGAGGGTTTCAGTGCGGACGACCAGCCGCCAATCCGATACCCGCTCAAAACCACCCGCTTCGGCCAGTTCGCGGTACCAGGGGTTCATCAACGCATCAGGGCCTGAAATGCCTTCGAGGTGGTAGACGTCATTCCACCCAGGAAGGAGATTGCCTTGGAGGCCGACGACCCGGAAAGGTTCTGCCGCCAGCGCCGCCTTGATGGATTCCACTGCTGGTGAAGGCGCCTGCAAGTCGGCTCGAACACCGGGCGTCGTGAAGTAGTCCTCGCTGAGCGTGGCGGAGTAGTGCAGCCCCTGGCGGGTCAGCAGCACGCCTGCCGCGAGCAGCGCGGCGAAGACCGCCAGCGTCGGCCAACGCTGCCGCCGCAGGCACCAGGCGGCGACGAGCGTCAGCGCGACCAGCGCCGCCAGCAGGAGCGCCAGGTAGGTGAAAAAGAAGGGATGCACCGGCACGATCAGCCGCCATTGCCGGAACCCGGGATGACCGGACCAGTATTCCGCCATGTCTTGAAAGTAAGCCAGCAGCAGACCCGCGAGCAGCAGCAGGGTGACCAGCGCCGGCCGCCACCAGCCCTTTTTCCCCAAGGCTTTCTCTGCCGCTTGGAAGCCGTATCCCGCCAGCACGGCAAGAAAAACCATGGCAACGCAGGAGAACGTGTTGGCCAGATGGACGACCCGGGGTAGGACAGGCATCCGGAGAATCAAACCTGTCGGCACCCAAGCGAAGGCGAGGCCGATGGCGCCCAAGGCGCCGGCCGCCATGACCAGCGCGAGCGAGTTCCTCCAGAGACGGTGGAGACTGGTACAGAACCACAGGACCCCCAGCAGCAGGAAAAAATTGAGGGAAGGAGCGATCACGTTGTGTCCGATCGAGAGCTCGCGATAAAACACGTCGTCGAACAGGCCGATCACCCGGTGGCGGGGAAGCTGCCAGATCTGGGCCCGGTCGGAAGTCGTGTAGGCATGACGCAGGGAGTCCAGGAAGGTCAGCCAGACAGGAGCGCTCAGGAGCAGCAGAATCAATCCGCCCGCGGCGACGAGGCCGAGTTTGCACCATTTCCAACGGAGGGCGTCGGCGGAAAGCAGCAACGCCAGACCGCCGGCCAGGTTGAGGGACAGCAGCAGCATGTAGGCCTCCTTGACGGTCCCGCTGGTGAGCAGGGAGCCGTTGGCCAGGATCAGTCCGAGACACCAGGCGGCGGCCTCGCGCCGGGTGGACGCCTGGACTAGGCGGACCCAACACAACAGCACCCAGGGCGACACCCCGACGCTAAAGACCGCGGGATGGTTCAACCGGAAGCTAAAAAAGCCGACGAAGGCCGCTGAGAATGTCACGAGTGCCGCGGCGGGCAGCCGGCGGGTTGCAGCCCAGACGGTGAAGCCCAGTCCGGCGGCAAAGAGCGCTTTGGCGAGGATGAATCTGAGGTCGAAGGTCCAGGCGATCCCGTCCGCCAGTAGTTCGGGAAGATGAAGGGGATCGCCGAGCATCGACTGCCCCTGGCCCAGCAGCGGCACACCGCAGGAATTGTAACGGTTCCAGAGCGGCAGTTCACCCTCATGAAACAACGCATGGTTTTCGAGGACGGTATAGGGGAGATGCTGCCACATCATGGCGCCGATGTCGGACCCTCGTACGTTCTCTTGGCGCGCGTCGACAAGGCCCGGGAGGGTGGGCACCGCTTGGTAGAGCAGGACAACGCCGTTGTTTGGCGAGACGAAACTCCGGCCGCAGAACACGACGGGATAGGAGGCGGCCACCGCCGCCACCGCCGCCACAGCCGCCAGAAAAGTGTGCGGATGTCCTGCCGCCCGGTCTCGAAGCCCGATGAGGCACAAGGGATGTCGGCGCAGGAAGAATCCACCCAACCCGATCAGCCCGGCGGTCAGGGCAAAAATCAGCGCAAAGCGCCCGGCGATCCGCATCTGGCCGGGGCCGTCCTGCAGCAACAGCGGCCGGGGCAGGGCGACGGCATAGTAGGGGTCATTGAGACCGGGTGCCGCCACCATCCGCACGACACCCCCGCTGATCGTGTGCTCGGTGATCTGATGGAGCGGCGTGAAATCCTCCGGCGCGAAGGATCGCACCACCGTGCCGCCCGGGCCCACGATGCGCATGCCGGGAAACGTGACGGTGCCGCTGTCGTCGATCGGATCAAAACGCAATGCCTGATAAACGCCTTCGGGCAGGGGAAAGCGGCAGACCACGGGGATGTTGCCGCCCGGGACCCCGAGCGAGGATGTGTCCGCCTCGTTGAACCCGCGACCCAGGTCGAAATATACCTTGCTCGTGGCGCGCACCGACGACGCCAGCGTTACTTCCACGGCAAAGGTGGCCGGCTGCCACTCCGACCAGAGCCAGGTCAGCAACGACGCCAGGATCGCCGCGATGAGAAGGGTCGATGCCCGGGGGCGGGAAAACATGGCAGGGAAAGGCGACGGCGGATGATCGGGATGGTCACGACCGCGACGCCGCCGGCCGGCTGCGCCACCAGGCGGCGGCCGCATCGAAAAACACCGCCGCCACAAAGAGCAGGAGCAGCGGATAGGCGGGGGCGAAATAGACGATCGAGCGCGTGGGGAAGGAGGTCACCTGAACGAGGGCGCAAACGAGCAGGCAGGCGGCGCAGCCGCCCCAGGCCGCCACCGCCAGCACGCAGGGATACGTGAGCTGGCGCCGGGCGATCAACTGGACCGCCCGCACCAGCCAGATTCCTTGAGCGACCAGTACCAGGCCAAACAACAGACGTCGCAGGATCCTGCCGATATTTTGGAGGACGCCGACTTTCCATCCGTCCAGCCAGTCATGATAGGGCAGCGCATATTCCATCGCTCCCTGGGATGGATGCGAGAGCCTGGCGCCGGTCAGGTCGCGAAAAAAGTCGAGCTCCTGGCGGGTGCCCAGACTCGCCGGGCTGGAAGCAGAGAAATCACGGAATGACGCGAAATAATCCGCAAAATCCACGCAGAGACTCGCGAGGGCCTGGGTCTGGCCCGCCTGCCAGGGCGGCATGAAGCCACTGCGGGGCGGTCCGGCCGGCAGCCGCCCGTCGTCGCAAGCCTGGTTGATTTCACGGGCCATCCGGGCATAAAATGCCAGCGCCGACCGCGCATCGCGGGTGTGACCAGCGTCGGTCACGGACTGGCGCAAGGCCCACATGAACCAGCCTCCGCCAATCTCCAGTTCTTCCGGGCGCAGATGCGTGTACTCCGCGGAGTTCGTCGCCCAATCCCGGCCGGTTGTGCCTTCCAGGTAAGGTCTCAGCTCGGCAAAGGCCGGACTGACGGCATAAATCCGTTGGCGGGTGGCCCGGGTCACCGTGACCAAGGGGATTTCCTCTTCGGGTTGCACCCGCAGCAGTGCGCCGTAGGCGTCCTTGAAGGCCCGGGCGCGAAACTCGACGCTGCCGAACCATCCATAATAATGCGCGTTGAGCGCGCAGACCACGGTGATGGGCGCCGCCGCGCAAAGGATGGCAATCACCGCCATGCGCCCGGCATTGATCCTGGCCTCGCGCGAATGGCGCCACGCCCCGACGAGGAAGGCGGCTCCGAGCAGCATCAGGCTGGGAACAATCCAGATGCCCTCCTCGCGCGTCAGCCAGAAGGCCGCCCAGCCCGCGCCCAGCGTCGCCGCCCACGGCGCCAGCCGCCGCCAGGATTCTCCGCGCCGGATGTACAGAGCGATCATCGCGGCGAACAGGATCAACGCCAACGAAGGGTAGATATCCTGGCGCAGGACGCGCCCGAGCGAGCGCGCATCGAATGACATCGGGTTCCAGAGCAGCAGCGCATAGAGGCCCAGCTTGGCCCAATCGCTGGGCAGGCGCGGCGCCGCGGCGCGAGCCACGAGGGCGCACGCGCCGGCATACAGGCACTGTTGGGCCTGCAGCAACGGAATGCCGAGCAGGAAGACGAGCGCGATCCAGATGGAATAAAACGGACCCTTGACGAGGGTCAGCTCGTTGTAGGGACCGAGCCATTCGCCGCGGAGCAGCGACTCCGCGAGCTTCAGCGCCAGATGGTCATCATCGGTGGCGCCGCCGATCGCGAATAGCGTCTGCCCGGCCGTGAGCCAAAGCTTGCACGCGGTGAGCGCGACCGCGACCCACAGCCAGGCGCTCGAACCGCCCGCACGGCTAGTCGGAGCGGGCCGGCCGCCAACCGGGGATTCGGCCGGCAGATTATTCGCGGTTGGATTCATGCACCACGCGTTTGGCGATCTCCAACAACAGGGTGAACACAAACGTCTGGAAGCCGGTGATCAGCAGCAGCAGGCCGAAAATGGCGGCATGCGAGAAGCCGACGAGCCGGAAGCCTTGGGCGAAATATTCCCTGAGCAAAGGTACGAACAAGGCCACTCCCGCCAGGCTCAGGCCCGCGCCGGACAGCACCCCGCGATTGTAGCTGAAGCAGGCCAGCCAGGTGCGCGTCGATTCCGGTCTCAGTCCGTGCATGAGGCGGGCGAGCACGCCCAGTTGCACGCACGCGTAGCCGAGCACCGCCGCGACCAGGGCCAGCAGCATCGAGTGCAGGTTGAGCTGGATTTTCCCGAGATTGATCGGGCCGGCCGCCAGCGCCGCGCACAGGGCGAAGCCGGCCGCGAACAGCGCGAGCCCCGGTTTGAAGACGAAGGAATCCGGCGAATAAACAAGCATGACGCGCAGGTTCAGCCAGCCGGCGATCCACGGGGACATCCAGCCCGCCCGGCGGTGATGGCTCACGCGGCCGTCCCGGTCGCGGTAAAAACGCACCGGCACCTCGGCGATCCGCAGTCCCTTGCGCGCCGCCTTCAGCACCATTTCCGAGGCATATTCCCAGGATTGGGAGCGCAACCGGATGCGCAGCAGGGCGTCGCGCGTCAGGCCGCGCATGCCGCAGTGGATGTCGGAAAACCGGCTGCCGTAGAGCCGGTTCAGGATCCAGGTCGTCAACGGCGTGCCGAAATAGCGGTGCAGAGGCGGCATGGCGCCGGGCTCGATCTCGCCCTTGAACCGGCTGCCCATGACCATCTCGTCACCGGCGCGGAATTTTTCCACGAACGGCTCCAGCTCGCGGAAATCATAGGTGAGGTCCGCATCGCCCATGATCACCCATTGGCCGCGAATAAACGGGATGGCGTCGATGTAGGCGCGGCCGAGTCCGCGTTTGGGCACGCGCAGCACCTCGGCGCCGTGGGCCCGGGCCAGGTCGGGGGTGGCATCCGTCGAGCTGTCCACGATCAGGATCTGGCCGGTCACCCCCGCCCGCCGGATGCCTTCCCGGCACCAGTCCACGAATTCACCGATGGTGACCTGCTCGTTCAGCGCAGGCACGACGATGCTCAGCTCCACCGGTTCCGGCTTGGCGCCCGGCGGCAGCCAGTGTTCGATCTGGGTGGGGGACTCGGCCATGGCGCTAACGGCCCCGCGGAGACAGCGCGGCGTGCATCGTTTCCATCGCGGCGCGGATGGCCTCCGCCGAGGTCCGCCGGCAGCGCCAGCCGAGCGCGGCGATCTTGCCGCAATCGAACCGCACCACCGGCACGTCGCCCTTCCAGCCCCGGTCGCCGCCGGTGAATTCGAGGCGGACGGCGCGCGGATCCAGACCGCACACCTCGAGCGCGAGGGCGGCGATCTGGCGGACCGTGATGTAGTCGCCGGTCGCGACATTGAAGACATCGTAATGCTGCCGGCCGTGGGCGCGGGCCAGGAAAACAGCCTCCAGGATGTCGTCGACGTGAATGTAGCTCTTGCACTGCGTGCCGTCGCCGAGGATCCGCAGGCGGGTGGGATCGGCGGCCAGCCGGTGGATGAAGTCGTAACCGACGCCGTGCGTCTGCCGCGGGCCGACCACGTTGGCGAAGCGGAAGACGCGCGCCCGCAGGCCGAACATGTGGGCGTAGGCCGCGATCAGGGCTTCACACGCCAGCTTGCTGGCGCCGTAGGTCGAGATGGGGATGCAGGGGCCGTGGTCCTCGCGAAAGACGGCGCGGGCATCCTCGCCGTAGACCCCGCTGCCGGAGGTGAACACCAGCTCCCCCACGCCGGTCTGGCGCATCGCCTCGAGCAGGTTCTGGAGCAGCACGGTGCCTTCCCGAAAATCGATGTCCGGCTCGGTGACGGCCCGGGCGATGTCGGGATTGGCGGCGAGATGGAAGACCATGTCGGCGCCGGCGAGGGCAGGCTTGATCTGGGCCGGATCCTTCAGGTCGCCGCGTACGACCGTCAGCCGGCGGTCCTTGAGAACCTCGCGCAGGTACTCTTCGCGACCCGAGCTGAAATTGTCGAAGATCGTGATGCGCTCCACGCCCTCCGTGCGCAATAGACGTCGCACCAGATGACTGCCCAGGAAACCGGCGCCTCCGCTGATAAAGACTGATTTCATCCGAGGATTGGCTCTGTCTGCAAGGTGTCCGAGCCGGAGACAATCCGGGAGACTTTGGCAGAAACGGACCGCAGGCAAGCCCCTTGCTGGCGGCGGATCGTCTTCTCTCTTCGGCCGTGTCTGGCCGGGCCAATGCCGCCGGAAACCATGCCGCGAAAGAGGAAACGCCTCATGCCGCCTCCGGAACCAGGAGGGCGACAAAATGAAGTCCCCGCCCGAAGAGCCAACTGACCAGGGCGGGATAAAGGTCGACGCTTTCGGTCCAGTTCGCGGTCCGCAATCCGAGACGGCCGAAGGCCTCCTGCCATTGCGCCCGGGACCAGTAATGGTATGGCAGCGCCACCCCGTGCTGGACGTTGCCCGCGAAGTCCATCAAGCGCAGTGTCGGCCAGGCCAGGAAGGGGTCGGTCAGATGATCCTTGAGCAGGATTCCCTGGCGCGCCACCCGCCGCCCTTCTGCGAGCAGGGCGGTGGGATCGTCGGTGTGGTGCAGCACATCGATGAACATGACGATATCCACGGCCCCGGCGGGGAGCGGGATCGAATGGCCGTCAAAAGCCTGGACGGGGATATGCGAAACCGGGCGGACCAGCACATCGATCCCGGAAAGCGAAAGATCGGGGCGGGCGGCGAGGATCAGGGAATCGATCAGGCCGTCACCGCAGCCCACGTCCAGGACGCTGGCGCCCCGGGGCACCCAGACGCCCAGTTGCCCCGCCAGCCGGCCCGCGCGCGGCGTGGAGATCAGCGACTGATAGATTGATCGGTAGGCGTTCGTCACCCGACTTTCCCTATCTTGGCTCGGCATGGGAAGGAAATTCCTTATGTCCGCTCACGAGCGGAAATCGACCCCAGTCAGGCACCACGCGTTATTTGTGCGGGCGTTTACGCCAGGCGGAGAAGCCCGTCCGCCTCTCCTCTTGACGGGGCCACTCCGTGAGTACAATGTCAGTACATGAGAACCAAGGTCATCCGCAGCGGCAATTCCCAGGCGATCCGCATTCCCTCGGCCTACCGGCTCAAGGTGCGCGAGGTTGAGATCAAGCAAGACGGCGCTCGCCTGGTGATCTCCGATCCCCGGGAGCTGGCCCACCGCCGGCGTGCCTTGCGGCGGCTGTGGGGCTCGGCGCCGGATTTCCCGCCGCCGCGGCCATGATCTATCTGCCCGATACCAACGCCCTGAGCCAGTTTATGCGCGGCAAGGACCGCGGCCTGTTGCGTCGCTTCGAGGCCAATTTGGGCGATTGCTTGCTCTCGACCGTGGTGCTGATGGAATTGGAATATGGCGTCGCGCGGGCGCCCCGGCCGGGAAAGTACCGGCGCAACCTGGATCGCTTGCGCGAAGCTTTGCCGTATATGGCCACTTTCGACGATGAAGCGGCTTTTCACACCGGACAATTGCGGGCTTATCTCGCGGGCTTCAGGCCCAACGCCCAACCCATCGGTCCCTACGATGTCATGCTTGCCGGCCAAGCCATCAGTCTCGGGGCTATCATCGTGACGCACAATCGCGGCGAATTTACGCGGGCACCCGGGGTGCGGATAGAGGATTGGCAGGACGAGCCCTGAACCGGTCGTGAGCCCGGCCGGCGTTCAAGGCGTCCAGCTTCGCGGCGGGACGGCGAGGGAAAAGTCGTTCAGTTCGTGCGTGAGATTCGGGTTGTAGGCGGGATCCTGTTTCAACTCCGGGCCCCAGCGCGCCAGCATCGTCGCGGTCTCCTGCCGGAACCGTTCGCGCTTTTCATGTGTGTCGTCGACCCCGCGGCTGGCCGACTCGTGGTGATAAAGCTCGGCAAACGGCGTCCACAGGTTGCGATAGCCGGCGGCGCGGACCTTCAGGCAGAAGTCAATGTCGTTGTAGGCGACAGCCAGCTCCCTTTCGTCCAGCCCTCCGACCTCGACGAACAGGGATTTGCGGATGACGAGGCAGGCGGCGGTGACGGCGCTGTAGTTCTGCACGAGGCGGGCGCAGTTGAACCGGCCCTCGGTGCCGCGCGGATAATCGCGAAACGCGTGGCCGGCGACGCCGCCCACTCCGAGCACGACGCCGGCATGCTGGATGGTGTCGTTGGGATAGTAGAGCATTGCGCCGACGCAGCCGATGTCGGGCCGGGCCGCCTGGCTGACCATTTCGTCGAGCCAGTCGCCGTTGATGACCTCCAGGTCGTTGTTGAGCAGACCGACGATCTCGCCGCGAGCATGGGCGACGGCGCGGTTGTTGAGCGTGGAATAGTTGAAAGGCGAGGCATCGCGCAACACCCGCAGGCCGGCCTTTTCCGGCGGCAGGTCGCGCAGCGCCGGCGCCGACCGCGCTTCCAGCGCCTGCAGATAGACGAGCACCTCCGGATCGTCAGAACCGTTGTCGACGACGAGGATTTCGTAGGCGGGATAGACGGTTTTCTCGAGGATGCTGTCGACGCAGCGCCGGAGCAGCTTGCTGCCGTTCCGGGTGGGGATGATTAGCGAGACGAACGGGGCGGGCGTGGGCAGGGGGTGCCGGACGCGCCAGTGGCCGCCAGGCACGGGGCTGAGCTCCACCGCCGTGCCTTGCCGGGCAAAGTGCTCGGCGAGCGCCCGGCGGGCGGCCTCGGCGTGGTAGGTTTTCTCGCTGGAGCGAAACGCGGTCGAGCCGGTGATGGCGCGCCAGTGATAGAGCACCTTTGGCACGTGGCGGATGCGCTCCGGGGACGTCCGTTCGCTGAAGCGCAGCGCCAGGTCCCAGTCCTGGCTGCCCTCGAAACCGACCCGGAATCCGCCGGTTTCGCGAAGGAGGGAGGCCCGGTAGACGGCAAGATGCGTGATATAATTTTGCCCCGTGAAGAGATCGGGCTGAAAATCCGGCTTGAAGTAGGGTTCGCGACGCCGGCCGCCGGCGTCGAGCTTGTCCTCGTCGCTGTAGACCAGGTCGGTGTCGGGGCGGGCGTTGAGCAGTGCCACCACCTCGTACAGGGCATGCGGCGCGAGCGCGTCGTCGCCATCGAGGAGGGCGATCCAGTCGCCGGTGGCCAGTTCGAGTGCCGAATTGGAGGCGGCGGAGATGTGGCCGTTCTGGGCGCGGAACACGACCTTGATGCGCGCATCGGCCGCGGCGTACTGCTCGAGCAGCGGGCGCACGTGCGGCTGGGTCGAGGCGTCGTCGGCGATGCACAACTGCCAGTTCGGATACGCCTGGGCGGTCACGGACTCGACGGCCTTGGCCAGCCATTTCTGCGGCGTGTTGAAGACCGGCATCACAATCGAGATCAGCGGCTGGTAGCTGAAGCGCCCGACATGGCTGGCGAGCGTCCGGAGCGATTCGGGCGTGTGATGATCGTAGACCTTGATCCAGTCCTCGTAGTTGCTCAGTTCGAGCTGGCCGGAATCCTGGTCTACGCAGAGTGGTGTTTCGAAAAAGCGATGCCACTGGCCGTGATCGTCCTTGACCTCGAGCGCCAGCTCGGTGTCGCCCTGGACCAGCTCCACCTCGATCCGGAAGCCGCAATATTCGGCCCGGGCATGCTCTTTGAACGAAGCGAGCACATCCATGCGCTTGTGACCGTAAACCCCGGGCAGGATGCGGCCGCTGATGACTGCACGCACCTCCTTGAGGGGACGGTCCTGGAGCGAGACACACCAGCCGCGGATGGCGATGGTACGCGGCGGGAAAGTCCATGCCGTCGGATAGTCGACGCTATAGCGAAATTCGGCCGGGGGCGTCTGGAAATCCACCGGTCGGAAGGCCAGCTGCACCTCGGGCACGACGGAGAAATCGTAGGCCGGGGCGGAAGGCAGCGTGACCGGCGGCCGGCGGCGGAGAGGGTCGATGAGCCGGCGCCGGAGAAAACGCAGCGGTGCGGTCAGCTTCCAGGAGAACGACGCCTGGATCTGGCGGATCTTCTCCTCGCGCTGGAAGATCCGGTCCTCCCGCTGGCGGACGGCTTCCCGCAGCAGGTCGCGCAGGCGGGCCAGTTCATGGAGGGAATTCTCGCCGAGCGCGAGCGCCCGGGCCCGGGTTTCCGTGAGCCGATACAGGGTCTGGGCGAGGTCGCTTTCGAGCGTGACCTGAGCCTGCTTGAGGTTGGCGACCTGCTGGCGGGCGGCATCGGCCGACCGGTGGGCTTCCGCGCGCTCCTCTTCCAGGTGGGTGCGCACGGCCTGGGCGGGCGCTGCGGCGGCGTCCGCCTCGAGCTGCCGGCAGAGCAGCGCCAGGTCGTCGGCCAGGGCGGCCAGTCCGGCCGCGGCGGGTTGGCTCGCCGGCGGCAGCGTGGTACTTAGCGCCGTCAGCTCGCGGTGGAGCTGCCGGGCGAGCAGGGGAACATCGGCCGACAGGGTGGCGGTGATGTCGCTCCAGTCGGTGCGCGGAGCCGCGGCCATGATGGCGTCGTAGAATGCCGCCAGGGCGACGGCGTTGGTCGTCAGGTCGAAGTGGGCCCGGGCGAAGGCGACGGCGCCCTCGCCGAGGCGCGCGGCCAGGGAACCATCGGCGAAGACGCGCTGGCAGGCGTCGGTGATTTCCTCCGGCGAACCTGTCCGGAGGAACAGGGCGTCGCGGCCGTCCTGCATCTGCGCGGCGAGATTGGTGCCGGGCAGTACGACCGGTTTTCCCATTGCGAGGAACTCGGGCAGCTTGGAGGGCAGGCGGCAGTCATTGAACGCCCCGGCACGCCCCGGCTGCACCAGCACGTCGGCGAGCGCGAGCAGGCGCGGGACCTCGGCGTTGCGAACGAAGCCGAGTTCACGGACGCAGCTGTGCGGATCGAAGCCCAGCTCCTTTTCAAAATCGGGCAAAGTGAACCCGGCGCGCAGCAGACGGGTGGGCGTGCCGCGTTCGTTGAGGAGCCGGACGGCGAGATAGAGGTCCCGGATCTCGGCCTGGTTGGCGAAGGTGATGCTGCCGGGAAAGACGATGACTTTCTCTCCCTCGCGGAGGTCCAGCTCGCGCCGCAGCGCCGGATCGGCCGGTTGCGGCCGGTAAATCGAGAAATCAACCCCGGGAGGCAGCGCGTGCACGGGCGGACCGGCCGGCACGAACCGGCGCAACGGATCGATGATGACGGTCACGCCGTCGGCCAGGCGCAGCAGATTGCGGTAGCGGACCGGATGGGAGAGACCGTCTTTGAGGGAGTCGGCGCGCTCGGCGTCGAGTTGCCCGCGCAGGGACTCGAACGGCCGTCCCGCCCAGGCCGCGAGGAGATGCTCCTCGTTGTCCTCGAGATGCACGACCAGCCGGGCGCGGGCCAGACGCTGGTAGGCCAGCACGAACCGGCGCACGGCCTCGCGGGGCGTCCAGGCATGGATCAGATCCGCGGGGCCGCCGTCGGGAAACAGGTTGGGCTGGGCGAGCAGCTCCTCGTACGTCGCCGGGGTGAAACGCGGTTGGGTGAGAACCTCAAAGGTGCTCCGGCCGGTCGGGACGGCCACCACGCAGGCGTAGCCGCGCTGGCGCAGGGCGTTGGCGAAGCCTGCAATGTGATTGAGGCTGTTGGTGGTGAAATCGCCGTAATTGACGAAGAGAATGTTCACTCGACAAGACGAGAAAGGGCAGGATGGCCGGTTTCAGTACTGCAGCAGTTCCGCAGCGGCCCGCTGCACGTCCCTGGCTTTCGGTTCGGGCAGATTCTCGAAGCCGCCGGCATACTTGGTGACGGTACAATCCCACGGCGCCGCGCCCCGGATGCTACTATTGGGGGTGAGGCTCCACTCCATGATCACCTGGGCCATGACGCAAGGATCCTTGATCGGCAGGTCGGCGAAGGTGTGCTCGCGCACCACGAGTTGGCTTTCGTCCCGGGCCTGCATCCGGCCACGGAACCATTGGAGGCGGGCGGCGTCTGCCCGGGCGCTGTCGCCCAGGGCGTGGCGGTCGAGATATTGCTGCAATGCCTGCTCGGACTCGGCGGTGCGACCGGTGCGGGCCAGCAGCTCGATGGTTTTCAATGCGCACTGGCGCCGCTGGTCGCCGGAAAAGGGTGTGGCGGCCATGAAGGCAGCCAGTTCATCGAATTTCCCGAAGGCAGCCAGATGGTCGAGATGGGCAAGATAGACCCCCGTCAGATCGTCCAGACCCGCGGTGGCGGCGATCTGGCGGGCCGCGGGCAGGTCGCCCAGCGCCGCGCGGTACTCAGCCAGCAGGCGGGCGGCCTCCCGGTTGTCTCCGGGGAAAAACTCGCGGGCCTCGGCCTCGACGTCGTCCCGTACCTCCGGCTGTTCGAGCCCGCCGCCCTGGATGACGATGTGCTGGAAAGGAAGGTGCAGGGCGGCGGCCCGCTGAAGCTTGAGTTCGCGCTGGATCATCCCGGAGAGCACGCCCAGCTTGACGGCGTCCTGCGGATGCTCGTCGAGCAGGCTCACGATCTCCGTGCGCGGCACACCGCGAACGGCGAGGGACTCGCCGAGGATGGGGAAGAGCACGGCCTGTTCGTCGGGCGTGGCGCCGACGAGCAGTTCGTCGACGACCTTGCCCTGGTTGAAGCGGGTCGCGATGCGGAACATCGTGCCCAGCAACAACGGCCGGTATTCGGGCAGGATGGGGAAAATCAGCGCCTCGGACCAGCGTTTCTGGCGCGACAGGACCTCGATGATGCGGGCAAAGGCGGCCAGGCGCACGTCGTCCCAGCGCTGTTCATCGGTGTTGTAGAGGAAGATCGCGCAGTTGACCTTGTCGTACGCGGCCAGGCGCTTCACCTCCAGCCAGGGCAGGACCCGCTCCTTGAAATAAGACAGCTCGTAGGGGCCCAGCTTCAGGCCGCCGGCCTTGAGCCGGGCGCCGACCGGCGTGTCGGCATAGGAGCGCAGGATGCGGTCGACGTTGGCCTGGGAGCGCTTCCAGTAAAACTGCATGTAGGCATACGAATACTGGCCTTCCCTGACGTGGGTGATGTAGTCGTTGGCCCGCCGGTAGAGCCGGTCGGCCTCCGCCACTTTCTCGGCGTGGCGTTCCGCCTCGCTGGAGACGGAACAGGCGGTCAACCATGCGCACAGGAGGACGAACGTGACGGGCAGGAGGCGTGTCCGGAGCGGCATAGACGGTAATAAAAACGGCAGACCCGCCAAAGTGCGCGAGTCTGCCGGAGAGGTAAATGCTTATTTTTTTCAACCCGGCCCGAGGGTCCCAAACCAACCCGGGGCGCGGAATCTCACAGCTTGTAACCGACCTCGGCGGCGTCCTTGGCGAACATCTTCACCGTGTCGAGCGAGAGTGCCCCCAGGTCCATGCCGAGGAGCTTGGCGGCCTTGCCGAGGATGTCATGCGGCACCGTGACGATCTGGCAGCCGCATTCCTCGGCCTGCAGGATGTTGAGCACCTCGCGCACGCTGGCCCAGAGCAGCCCGGCCTTGGGCTGGCCCTCAAGCAGCTCGCGGGCGGCGCGCATGAGCGGCATCGGGTCGCGGCCGGTGTCCGCGATGCGGCCGGCGAAGACGGAGACGATCGACGGGACGGCGGGATTGAGGACGGCGGCGACATCGCGCACCTGGGCCAGCGTTAGCATGGCCGTGATGTTGAGTTGCACCTTCTGGGCGGCGAGTTCGCGGATAAGCGGGATAGAGGACTCGCCCCGCGAATTGGTGATGGGAATCTTGACGAAGACGTTCCGACCCCAGGTGGCGAGCTTGAGCCCCTGGCGCTTCATTTCGGGAAACTCGTCGGAGAAAACCTCAAGGGAAAAGGGCTTGGCGGTGACGGTCTGCAGGATGTCCTTGGCAAAGGCCTCGTAATCCTTGATCCCGGCCTTCTTCATCAGGGAGGGGTTGGTGGTCAGGCCTTTGATGTAAGGCTTGGCGTAGAGGTCGAGGATCCCGGCCTTGTCGGCGCCATCGGCGTAGATTTGAACCTTGAGGGTGTTGAGTGAGCTCATGCTGGCAGGTAGTGAGTGCAGGGTTCAGGGGCGCGCAAGAACATAGTAGGGAGGGAAGGGTGGGAGTGAAAGTGAGGGTGAAAGTGAGAGTGGGTTATCCAGCAGAGGGAGACGATCCGGTATCAGAACGGCGCTGGCTGGTTTTTCACTCTCACTCTCACTTTCACTTTCACTCCCACCTCTCCCTCAAGACGATCTCCACGGCCCCGGTAAAATCGCGGACGGTGAAATCGGGCGAGGCACGCAGCGCCTCGTCATACCCGTAATCGATGAAGACGGTGCGGCACCCGGCGTTTTTCCCGCAGTCGACGTCACGCCAGCGGTCGCCGACCATCCAGGAACGGCGGAGGTCGAGGCCGAGTTCGCGGGCGGCGCGCAGCAGCAGGCCGGGGGCGGGCTTGCGGAAGGGCGAGGGGGGATTTTCGCGGCCGTGGGCGTAGCTCACCTCCACCCGGTCGAGGGGCAGGAGCTGGCACAGGCGGGCGTGGATCGCCTCGACCGCCGCCTTGGCCAGCGTGCCGCGGCCGACATCCGGCTGGTTGGTGGCGACGACCAGCACGTAGCCGGCGGCCTTCAGCCGGGCGCAGCCCTCCACCACGCCGGGCAGCAGCACGAGTTCATCCGTCGCGACCGGCGGGTAGGGCTTGCCGTCGCGCACCAACGCGGCGTTGAGCGTGCCGTCGCGATCCAGGAAAATCGCGGGGAGGCCCGTGAACCGGGCCTCCCCGCGATTTTCCTTAAGTGCAGGCAGCTGAGGGATGGATTCTGACATTTTGGAGCCGCATGCGTGTGCCGCAATTATGCTTCCGCCGCCAGGCGGCGGAAACCTTAATCCCTGCGCGTCAGCGCAGGGATTCCCACTTCGTCTGGTTCACCTTGAGGTCGGGGTGGGAGACGAAGAGGTGCCAGATGACGGCCTGGAAGGCTTCGGAGTGCGGCGTGACATTGCCCGGATTCACCGTGGGCACGATGACGCAGGCATCGGCCACCTTCGCGGTGTAGCCGCCGTCCTTGCCGACGAGGCCGATGACATGCGCGCCGACCTGCTTGGCGAGTTGCAGCGCCGCCACGAGGTTGGGCGAGACGTTTTTCTCCAGGTTGCCGCCGCCGACCGACAGGATGAGCAGCGCATCCTTCGCGTTGAGCCGGCTGCCGCGCAGCCATTCGACGAACACGCTGGCCCAGCCGTCGTCATTGGTGCGGGCGGTGAGCTCGGAGACGTTGTCGGTGGGCGCGTAGCATTCGAGGCCGGCGATTTTCCGGAAGTCGTTCACCGCATGCGAGGCGTTGGCCGCGCTGCCGCCGACGCCAAGAATGAACAGGCGGCCGCCGCGCTCGCGCACGCCGCGCAGTTCGGCGACGCATTTCTCGCAGTCGGCCGGATTGATTTTGGAGACGATTTCGGCGGTTTCCTTGAGATGCTGGATGGCGTAGGACATGGGAGCGAAGTGAGGGTGAAAGTGAGGGTCAGGGTGAAAACTACAAACTATAGGCCCAAAGTCGAATGGTGCGGGTCAAACCCCGGTTGATGGGAGGCGAGACGGACGGGGACATACAACCTTCAGCATCCGGACTCGCAACGTTTTTCCTGTCGCTGCTTATTCCCCTCCCTTCACTTGCGTTTTCCCTTTGCCGGCGCGGTCGTCGTGCGCGCGGCTGGTGGCAGCACTGATCTCCGTTGTCCCCGTTTTTTCATGTCAAAACAAACATGTTGGTTCCTGCGGTCGGATAGTCAGGCAATGATTTGGGGAGACTAATTTCCACCTCTCTCGTGACGTCCTTGGCGTGAGGGGACTCATTCCCGGATTTGGCTGCCCTTCGACTCCGCTCAGCACCTTGGGCCCTTCGACCTTGCTCAGGATCGTCCCGGACCTGTCGAGGGACGAGCTTGTCGAAGCGGCGGTTCCGCCGCGCGATGCGGTTTTCTGGCGATTCGCGCTGGCCGCCTTTTCAGTTTCCGGCGCCTGCCGGAAACTGGCGCAGGAGCGTGTCGAGTTCGTGCAGTCCCGCCGGCGAGCCGATCTCGTAGAACCGCTGTTTCACCTCATAGCCGGCGAGAGCGCCGGCGGCGACCAGCCGGCCGTAAACCGCGGCCAGATCCACGACCTCGTTGCGCGGCCAGCCGTCCAGGGCCCGCGCCTGCAGCAGGCCGAGCCCGTAGTCGATGTGGTGCATCTGTGGCGCCGGGTTTTTCTTGTCGTAGATTTTGATCCGCCCGTCGGCAAACCAGACGTTGCTGGTGTCGTAACGGCCGTGGTTTTCGTAGACGGTCATGAGGCCGGGCTGGCCCGACTGCAGGAAGGCGCGGCCGACGTCGAGGTAGTCGATGGGCAGGTAGCTGTCGCCGTAGAGCACGTAGAAGGCTTCGCCGAGCTGCGGCAGGGCGCGGATGAGCGCGCCGCCGGTGCCGAGCAGCCGGGGGCCGTCGAACGAATACTCGAGGCGCATCCCCCACGGCGCGCCGTCGCCATAACGGGCGACGATCATCTCCCCGAGGTGCCCCACGCAGAGGACGACCCGCCGGAGGCCCGCTTTTTTCAGCAGGCGGAGCTGGTGCGAGAGGAACGGCTCGCCCGCGACCTCAATCAGCAGCTTGGGCACCTTTTCGGTGATCGGCCGCAGACGCGTGGCCAGGCCGCCGGCGAGAAGGGCGACGGGAAAGGAGGAAGGCACCGAAGACGCAAGAGACATGGAAGACAGGGAAGACCGGGGAGACGTGGAAGACACGGAAGGCGGTTATCTGCCCTTGGATTTGCGGTTGATGGTGGTGAAAATGACCAGGAGTTCGCGGGCCTCCTGACCAAGCGAAACGCGCAGGGCTGGATCACCGAATTCAACACGGGCGCAGAGCTCGATCCAATAGTCGGTTTCAGCAGCTTCCTTGAGCACGACCGCGGTCTTGTGCTCGAAATCCTCGCGAGATTCCGCCCGGTTTGCCTCGCGGTAATTGGCTCCGATCGAAGTGCCAGCCTTGAGCAGCTGCCGCCCGATGATGGTTCCCGCTTCGCTGCGAGGGAAGGTTGCGGCGAAACGCACACAGGCGACTGCAAAGACGAGGGTGCGCTCCTCAAGCTGACAGTTGGCTTCAACGTTTCCCATGATCAGGATGAATCTCGCCTTCCCGTCTCACTCGTCTCGCGTTCTTGCCTGTCTTTCGGTTTCAGGGTCTTGCGTTCTTCCGCTTCAGTTCTGCGTCACCACCTTGGTGCCCTCGAAGTCGAAGCGGAAGCGCACCTCCTGCAGGCCCTTCTCGCGCATGGCGTGCCGCAGCCGCGCCTTGTCGGCCGCGTAGAACATCAGGAAGCCGCCGCCGCCCGCGCCGATGAGCTTCCCGCCGAGCGCCCCGTGGGCCATGGCGTGGTCGTACCAGTCGTTGATGTGCGCGTTGCTCATGCCGGAGGAACGCGCCTTCTTGCGCTGCCAGTGCACGTCCATCAGCCGCGCAAACTCCTCCAGGTTGCCGGTCTCCAGCGCCGTGAGCGACTGGACGCCGAGGTCCTTCGTGAAATGCAGGTTGTCCAGCATGGCCTGGTCGTTCTGCTTCGAGCGGTCATTCTGATCCTTGAGGATCGCCGAGGCCGAGCGGGAGTAACCGGTGAAAAACAACAGCAGGTTGTCCTCGAGGTTGAAGAGCGTCTCCTCGGTAAGGCGCACCGGGCGATACTCGACGCGTCCGTCCCGGTGGAAGGTGAAGGCGGTGATGCCGCCGATGGCGGCGATGTACTGGTCCTGCTTGCCGATCGGCTCACCCAGCCGGTTGATCTCGATGTCGCAGGCCTGCTCCGCCAGCTCGGCGGGGGAAAGCAGGTTCTTTTTGTAGGCATGCAGCGCCTTGAGCAGCGCCGTCGTGAAACTGCCCGACGAGCCGAGCCCGGTGCCGCCCGGAATGTCCGCCATGGACGTGAGTTCCAGGTGCGGATCGGTGATGCCCACGAGCTTCAGCGCCTCGCGCACGATCGGGTGCTCGATCTGGTCGACGGCCGGCACGCGCTCGAGCTTGGAATACTTGATGATGATCTCCTCCTGAAACGTGCGATGCTGGGTGATGTAGACATACTTGTCGATTGCCGCCGCAACGAGAAAGCCGCCGTATTCCCGGTAATAGGAGGGCAGATCGGTGCCGCCGCCGCCGAGGGAGACGCGCAGGGGGGAACGGGTGATGATCATAGGGAGGTGAAAGTGAGGGTGAAAGTGAAAGTGGGGGTGGGTGAAAGGGAGAGGGGAAGAGGAGGTTCCAAGTCGAAGATTTGAAAGGAGAAAGTCAAATACAGGGACTACGCTCGAGATGGCAAAAGGTAGGGGCGGTTATCCTTAACCGCCCGCGCCTTGGGACAAGGCGCCCTACCCGTGTTGCCGTCGGGCCAGACCGATTCCTCTGAGAGGGGTTTTTGAAAATCCGCATTCCGCTTGTGGGCTTCCAACTTTTGACTTTGGGCCTGCCGACCTTGGACGGTGATCGTGATCAGGTCTTCGGGTAGCCGCACCGGCAGTAGATCGTCTCCACCGTCTCCAGGATCCGGATGCCTTCGCGCAGGCCGGGTGCGGGTTCGCGGTCCAGGCGGATGTCTTCCAGGAAGGCCTCGGTCTCCAGGCCCCACGAGTCGTCGCCGGACGGATATTCCCAGACCTTGGTCTCAGGAGGCCCCATTTGCGGCAGCATCTGGTAGAAGGTCAGGCGCTCGGGGCCGTAGCTGCCGCCCAGGCCGTCGATGGCGATTTTCGCATCGCGGCCGTAGATCTCGAGCGAGAACAGGTTTTTCCATTCGGTGCAGCTCACATGCAGCCACGCGGTCTGGCCCGCGGCCGTGCGCAGGCTGAGGAAGGCATTGTCGTCGACCGGCATGTCCCAGAAGTACGTGGCGCAGTGGCCGTCGACGGTGGCAAAGTCGCCGAGGAACCAGCCGGCCAGGTCGATGAGGTGCACGCCCTGGTCGATGAGTTCGCCGCCGCCGGCCAGTTTCGGATCGGCGCGCCACTCGCGGTCGTAGCCCTTGCGGCCGCCGTGACCGTACCGGCCGCGCAGGAACATGAGCGGGCCGGCGGCCCCGGCGTCGACCAGGGCGCGCGCCTGTCGCAGCGCCGGGTGAAAACGGTGGTTGTAGCCGAGCCGGACCCGGGCGCCGGTCCGGGCCGCGGCGGCCTGCACCTCGCGCAACTGCGCCGCCGTGAGCGCGCCGGGCTTTTCCACCAGCACGTGTTTGCCGGCGCGGACGGCGGCGAGGCTGATGGGTGCGAGCGCGGCGTTGAGGGTGGCAACGATGACGGCGCCGACCTGCGGATCGCGCAGGGCGACGGCTTGATCGGTGATGGCCTGGCAACCGGGCACGGTCCCGGCGAGCCCGGCGGCCCGGGCGGCATCAAGATCACAGGCATAGAGCAGCCGGGCGTTCTTCAAGGCCGCGGCGCGTTTCTTGCCGATCAGCCCGCAACCGATGATGGCAAACCCGTCCGGGTTTTGCTTCTTGTCAGGCATGGGGCGCAGCCTTTGCTTTGGGCCGATGGTCAATCAAGACTTATTTCGGCGCGTGGCGCGTTTTGCCGTGGTCGGAGGGACGGTGATGGTGTTCTTCTCCGCCCTGAACTGGTTCTTCGGGCAGTGGCTGGGACGACAGGCGGCCTTTCTCGTTTCGTATCCGCCGGCCATCGTGCTGCATTTCTGCCTCAACAAGTGGTGGACGTTCGGCTGTCAGCGGACGGACGCAGTCCGCCAGCTCGGCGAATACCTGGTGATGGTCGTCGTTACATTCGTGCTCCAATGGGCCGTGTTTACCGTGCTGAGCGCCTGGACGCCGTTGAGCGGCTGGCTGGCCGCCGCCATGGCCAACGCCGCGCAGATGATCGTCACGTTTGTCATCATGCAGCGAAAGGTGTTTGCCGGCGTACCAGTCGGGTAAGGGAAGGCCGGTCTTTTCTCCAGGCTGGACGCGGAGACGGGTGCGCCTTGCTGCACAAAGTGCTTGTTCGCGCCTCCCCGGAAGCTAGCTTCACGGCTTTACCCCGCCGGATGCGCGAGTTCATCCAATCTTTTTATCTCAAGGAAAGGATTCTCTTCGTCCTGGGCGTGGCGCTGGTGCTGGCCTGGTACGCCTATGCGAGCGGCCGGGCCAATCTCGGCTGGATCAGCACCGAACCCCACGCCTACTATGAACTCCTGACGGATGCCATCCTGTCGGGGCAGACGCACCTGAAACTCGAGCCGGATCCGCGGCTGAAAACGCTGCCCAATCCCTGGGCGGGGCCGCAGGGCATCCCCCGCGCCCACGATGCCAGCTACTTCAACGGGCATTACTATCTCTATTTCGGCATCGCGCCGGTGATCCTGCTGTACGCGCCCTGGCGGCTGCTGACGGGGACCTTTCTGGCCGAAGGCCTCGGCACCGGCGTCTTTTGCGCGGCCGGGTTTCTGCTGGCGGCGGTATTCTTCCTGCGCTGCAAACGGCGGTTTTTCCCCGCGTTGTCGCCGTGGTGGACCTTGCTCGGGGTTCTGCTACTGGGGCTGGGATCCTTTGTGCAGTTTGAATTGCACAGCCCCCAGTTTTATCAGGTGCCCATTGCCTGCGGCTATGCCTGCGCCATGGGCGCGGCGCATGCGGTGCTGTCGGCGATGAGCAGCCCCCGGTTGCGGGGGCAGGCCGCCGGCCTGATGATCGCCAGCGCGCTGTGGGGCTGCGCGGTCGGCGCCCGGCCCAATTATGTCTTCGGATTGACGATGGTGGGCGCAGCGGCGCTGGGGCTGACCTGGTCACGCCTGTACGGGGAAAAACGGCCGGCGGGCGAGGTGTGGCGGCTCTGGTTTGCGGCGGTGGCGCCCGCGGCCCTCGCCGGCGCGGGGCTGGCGTTCTATAATTATGCGCGCTTTGGCGATGTTTTTGAATTCGGCCTCACCTACCAGTTCGCTGCCATCGAGATGCGCGATTTCCGACTGGTCGGCTGGGACAATGTGCTGCCCGCGCTGAAGGCGTATCTGTTCGCGGGCAAGGAATACAACCTGTACTACCCGTTCGCCTATCAGACGGCGGACACTTTTGGCGTGATTCCGTGGGCTCCATTCGCACTGCTCGCGCTGGGCTTTCCGCTGACTTGGCGGCTGGCCCGGCTTCGGGAGCGTGCCTGGATGATAGGCGCGGGGTTTGTGCTGGCGGTGGCGCTGGCGAATTTCGGCTCCCTGCTCATCTACAGCTACCATCTCGGTCGTTACGAACTCGATTTCCTGCCGGAATTCATGCTGGTCGCGTTGTTGGTAGCTTCGGCTCTGTTCGCCTCTGCTCCGGCCATACGCTCCTGGAGACACGGTTTGCTGCGCATCCTAGCCGGCGGCCTCCTCGCCTTCACCTTGGTGCATTCCCTCGTGCACGGGCTGCCCATGCAGTTCGAACGCCGGGAAGTGCTGCGGGCGGCCCGGCTGCTGGATACGCCTGCCGCGATGTTCGAGAAACTGGCCGACATCCGGCAGGGCCCCGTGGCCTTGGAAGTTGAATTTCCCGCTGCCGCGCCCGGGCGCAAGGAGCCGCTGGTGGCTTCGGGTAATGGGCGCGACCTGATCTACGTCCAGTACGAATCGCCCGGCCGGGCCCGCTTCGGCTTCAGTCATTTCGGGGCCGGCGGGCCGCTGAGCGAACCGGTCGAACTGGTGCCCGGCCGGCGTTACCGGCTGGTGGTCGACATGGGCGGACTCTATCCGCCCCCGGAACATCCGGCTTTTGCGGGCTGGTCGGAAATCGAGAACAAGGCGCTGCATCGGCGGATGCAGGTGAACCTCGACGGACTTCCGGTGCTGCGGGCGGCCTCGGTTTTCTACCGGTCCGACCCTTTTGGCGTGCTGTTGGGGAAGAATCCGCTGCCGCCGCCCTGGCATGAGGCCAGGTTCACCGGCCGCATCCTCCATCACGAGCGGCTTGGGCTCCCTCCGTCCACAAATGTGACAATGGGGTTCGGGTCGGGGCCGGTCAGGCTGACGGTGCGTTTTCCTCCATTCCGCAACATCACGGCCCAGCCGCTGGTCAGCACCGGTCGCCACGGGGCGGGCGACCTAGTCTATGTCCTGTACCTCGCCCCGGGCAAGATTCGCTTCGGTCACGACTCCTGGAACGGCGCAGCGGTCGAGACGGAGCCGGTCTACTTCGATCCGGAGGAGGACCAGGTGATCGAGATCGACATGGGTTCCCTCTATCCCGGCGCCACCGATCTGCTCAAGTACAGCCACCGTTTCCAGCTGCGTTTCAACGGCCGGGAGCTGATTTCCATCCCCCGTCCCTTCAATCCATCTTTCGCGGCCGAGGTGGAGTTCGGCTACAATGCCATCGGCGCCAGCACGGCCGATGTCCTGTTCAACGGCCCCAAACTCGAGGGCGAACGCCTGCCGTCTTTCCCGCCGGCGGCGGGCCGCGGCGCGTTGTATCTGACGCTCCAGCTCCCGGCCGAGCGCGTGGGCCGGCGCGAACCGCTGCTCGTCACCGGACGCAACGGCGCGGGCGATCTGGTCTATATCGGCTACCCCGATGCGACGCATGTCCAGATCGGCTTTGACCATTGGAAGGTGGGCGGCCCCTTGAGCGAGCCCATCCCCGTGCTGCCGGGTCTGGATCTCGAGGTCGAAATCAGCCTCGGTCCCCTTTACCCGCCGGACGACCCGGCGTGGCAAACGACTGATCAGGCGGTGCTGGAACGCCTCCGGTCCACCCTGCAGGTCCGGGTCGACGGGCGGGTGGTCCTGCAACAGGCGGTGAAGGCTTATCCGGCCGGCGCCGATCAAGTGTACATCGGAAAGAATCCGATCGGGGGCTCGACCTGCGGAGCGGAGTTCACCGGCCGCATTGTCCGGGTCGAGCACATCGGCGCGGCATATCTCAAGTGAGGCGCGCCCAGGAGCGGCAATCCCGCGGTCGGAAGGCCCTCAGCCCGACTCCTTCCTGCCGGCAAGGCACAACCCCGCGAATCAGATGTATTGCTGGCTGCCTGAGCACCATGAGGGCGCGGAGAACCGCCCTTTGCGGATTTCGTCACCCCGGCAGGTAACATGTCAACTATTAGTTGACATGTTACCTGATCGTTCTGTTCACCTGCAGGGCGCCCAAATCAGGAGGCGGCTTCGAGCCACTGCTTGTGGCACCGGATCTTGGGGCGAGGCGATCCTCACGGCGCGGCGGCGTCGAAGCGCACGGAGACGATCTCGCCCTCGAAGTGCGGCTCGCAGGTGGAGAAACCGAGCGGGTTGGCGCCGACGCTGACGATTCCGGCCTCCTCCTGGAAAAATGTCGCGGCGGTGCACCACACCTCCCGGCCGGCGACGCTCACGGCGAGCAGGCCCTGGGCCGGGCGCCAATCGATGTCGAGCAGGACGGGCTGATCGTAGTCCACTTCGATCAAGGGGGAGGAGAGGCTGCCCCAGCCCCAGTGGTCAAAGCCGAACTGGAGATGTCGATCGTCGACATACTCGAGGTAGAGGGCGTCGCCTTTCCCCGTCTCCCCGGTCACCAGCAGCGGTTCATGGGTGCCGATCCGGTGGCGGGGAAGATGCAGTTCGAGGTGCAAACGGCCGCCGGTGAGATTCCACTGAGGAGGTGCCGCCGCCAGCCAGCCCCGGACGGTGCCTCGATCCAGAAATCCTGTCAGCGACGCTTCACCGGAGTAATCCGAGTCCGACAAGCCATCCGCCCACTGCCATTGACGTGCGGCGTCCGAAGGCTGGATGGAATCATCCGTCAGGATCAGCCGCCGGTCAAAATAGAGGTGCAGTCCCTTTTCCCAGCGATGTCGCGCGTAGCTGGTGAGGCCGTCGATCTCCGGTATCTCCGCCTTGCGTTCGAACCGTTTCCCGACAACCAGCTGGTGGATGCTGGCGTTATCCGCAGGCAGGGGGGCGGTCCAGGTGGTCCGGCCGCGGGCGGTCAGGCCGATTTCAACGGTGGCGGAGTCGCGATAGCGGATGTCGGCTTGGATCGGTTTACCGTCCTGATCCTTGGTCTGGAAAAGCGGCTCGATCTGCCCCTGAATCTCCGCCGGCAGGCAGAGGCTGAGCGATTGCGGCGCCTGATAATCCTCCGGTTGCGCCTGCCGGCCGGGCAGGCCCAGCCGTTTGACCTCGGTCAGGTCGCCGCCGAAGAACATCCCGCAGCTTGAGGCGCCGACGTTGTTGCAGCCGACGTCGACGAACAGGGGATCCACGCGGTGAAAATGAGCGCGGGTCGCCCAGACAACCTTTCCGTCGAGCTTGACCAGAAGGAGGCTGCGCAGATACGGCGCCACGGTGGCGTCCGGGGGGTAGAGCGAGCCCATGTGCACCTCGAGCTCGTGCGGCCGGGTATAATCCACGGTGAGCACGGGACTCTGCACCATCGGCCCGCCCCAGTGATCGAGCGCAAAGCGGAGATGATCGTGGTCGAGGTATTGGACCAGCAGCAGGTCGGCACGCGTGGTTTCGCCCGCGGTAACCAGCGGATCGGCAAAGCCCGTGCGGTCGCGCGGAAACTGCACCTGCATCGAGAAGGGACCGATTTCGGACCGCGCTCGGGACGCCAGTCGGGTGATATCAATCGGCACTCGCCCTTCTTGTTTCAGGGTACCGCTGAAGCGGCCGGTGATGACCGACGGCCACAGCGGGTTTTCCCCAAAGTGGATTTGTCCCGGTGAGGCGTCATAGAAGTTCACGCTGGCATGGAACACCGTCGTCCCATCCAGTTCGACCCGCACCATGCGCTTGAGCTGCCGCAACTGCGCCCATACGAGGCCGTCGAAATAGGGCGACGCCTCGGGCGGATACAGCGTACCGAGGTGCACCACCACCGCATAAGGCTTTCCGGGAGTGACGGAAATCGGGCGGCTGGAAGGGCCGCCATAGCCCGTGTGATCCAGGCCGAAGCGGATGACGCCGGGGCCAAGATAATCGACATACAACGTATCGGAATACCATGGCGTGCCGGTGGCGATCAGGGGCTCGATCCGGGGTTGGGAGACTTCCGGGAAGGTCACGCGCAGGCGGAGGGGTCCGGAAGGGTCGCCGAAGATCCGCTGCCACCACCACGCGGGATAGTCGAAAAGGCGGGCAAGGTGATTATAGGAGGAGCGGTTCGCGTTTTTGAAGTACTCTTGAAGCTGGAAGCTGGCCATGGCATTGTAGAAGCTGCCGAAGAACAACATGCCTGCGGCCGCAAGCTGGACAGGTCGGCGGAGCCGCCGGGGCCAAGTGGAGGAAGCCAGCAGACCGATGCCGGCGGCGAGCACCAACTCCGGTTGAAAATCGATCAAGTAGCGGTTGGGATGCGCGGCGAACAGGCAGACGATCAGTCCGTTGCCCAGAAACCAGCACACCAGGAAGCTGAATATCCAGGTGAGAGGGGTGCAACTAACGCGGCGCCGCCAGATGCCCACGGCTCCGGCCATGGCCAGCAGGACCAACAGGCCCGAAAAAAACTGAGAGTGGACGTTCTCGATCCCCCACGGGCCTGGAGGCCGGGGGCTTTCGAGGCCCGGGCTAAAGAAGGGAAAGTACCGGCTGAATTCCGGCAAGGAGAGATAATAGCTCCGCAGGTTATACCAAAGGTATCCTAGGGCTAACCGCTCGTGTTGGGCCTCGCCGCATTGGTAGAAGAAACCGAATTCGAATGGATTGTCGAATCGCAGGTAGTTGTAGAGCAGCAAGCCCGCCACGCCCAGCACCGCCGGCACGCCGGCGGCGAGAGCCGCGCGCCACAATGCCGGTCCGGTTCTTTCCGCGGCGGGCCGGAGGCGCCAGGTCGCCCAAGCCAGCGCGGGCAGCAGGAGTCCGCTGAAGGCGAGATTCGCTCGGGAGCCAACCGCCAAGGCGTAGCTTGTTCCCGCCAACACCAGCCACCGTCCCGCCGCTGTCGGCTGTTCCAGCGCCCGGAGCGCGCTGTAAAAGAACAGCATGGCGAAGGCGAAGGCGGAACAAGTAGCGACTTCGTAGAACAGTCCGTGCCGCAACGCCACCGGCACGACGGTGCAGAAGCCAGCGGCAAGGATAAGGACGGACCATGCGGCCAGGCCGAGGGCGGGAAAATACCTTCGACGCAGGCGCCAGAAGAGGGCGACCATCAGCAGAAAACCCGCGGTCGCGAACAGGAAGGCGGCGAAGTTTTCCGGGACGCCGTGTCCGCTGATCGCCGCCCAGGGCAGGAACAGCAGGAGTACCGGCGTGATACCGAAGTAAAGATAGTAGCGCCCCTGGTAGACACTGGCATCCAGCAGGTAGGGGGCATGGGCGCGCACTTCGGGGTCTGGGCTGAATAAATCCGGATGGGGCGTCTGGTTCATGTACAGATGCCCGGCGAGGAATCCCTGGGTCAGCAGGTTGTAGTAGTCGTTTTTCTTGCCGCGGAAATCGAAACGGTTGCCCGTGGAGGAGGCGGTCCAGAAATAGAAGGCGACCACCAGCCCCGCCGCGAGGAGGGTGGCCGCGAGGAAGCGGCCGGGCGCGCGTTCCCGCGGCTGGAGCTCGGCAGATTCCTTGAGGGAGGATGAGGCGGCGCGGTTTGGGATCAGCATGGTTCAACAACGTGATCGGCGGAGCAAATCCAGGGCATTTCGGCGCGAGACGGTTTCGGGACCCGCTTACCAGTCTTTGAACTCCCCGATGACCGCCGCCACGTGCGCGACCTGTTCGTCGGTCAGCTCCGGATACATCGGCAGGCTCAGGCATTCGCGTGCCGCCCGTTCGGCCAGGGGGAAATCTCCCGGCCGATAGCCCAGGGCGGCGAAACACTTTTGCAGATGCAGCGGCAGGGGGTAATGGATGGCGCTGCCGATGCCGTGGGCCTCGAGATGAGCCTTGAGGCGGTCGCGGCCGGGATGTCGCACGGTGTAAAGATGATAAACACTCTCGGCATAGTCCGCTTCGCGCGGCAGGATCAGCGGCGTGTTCCGGAGCAGTTCGTGGTAACGATGCGCAATCCGGCGCCGCGCGACGTTCCTGGCGGCGAGCCGGGTGAGTTTCACCCGCAGGACCGCGCCCTGGATGGCCTCCATGCGGTAGTTATAGCCGATCTCGTCGTGGTGGTAGCGGCTGCTGGAACCGTGCTCGCGCAGTGCGCGGGCCCGGGCGGCGAGATCGGCGCGGTTCGTCACCAGCGCCCCCGCCTCGCCACAGGCGCCGAGATTCTTGGTCGGATAGAAGCTGAAGGCGGAGGTCCCCCCGAACGTCCCCACGATTTTGCCGCGGTAGCGCGCCCCGTGCGCCTGGGCGGCATCCTCGACCAGCGGCAGCTGATGCCGGCGGGCGATCTCGAGCAGGGCGTCCATGTCGCAGGAATGGCCGTAGAGATGCACGGGCAGGATCGCCTTGGTGCGCGGGGTGACGGCCGCCTCCACGCGGCGCGGATCGAGGTTCATGGTCTGCTCCTCGATGTCGACGAACACGGGACGCGCACCGGTATAGACGATGGCCCAGCTCGTGGCGATAAACGTGTAGGGCGTGGTGATGACCTCGTCGCCCGACCCGAGGTCGAGCAGGCGCATGGCCACATGGAGGGCGGAGGTTCCGCTGTTGAAGCCGATGCAATGGGCCGCCCCGCAGAAGGCCGCGAATTCCTTTTCGAACTGCTGCACCTCGGGGCCGAGGCAGAAGGCGCCGCTGTCGAGGCTGCGGGCGATGGCCGCATCCAGTTCGGGCCGCAGGGCGCGGATTTGGGCGGTCAGGTCAAGATACGGAACTTTCATGCGCACCCAGCAAACAGGCATTCACGCCCGGGAGGAAAGCAGATTATGCGCAGTTGGCAGACGCTATAGCGATCTAAACTGAAGTGTAGCCACGAAAGAGCACATGGATCGCAAAGGAAAAATCTGAGAGGATTGGCTATGTGCTCCTTGCGTTTTTTGGTGGCTAAAGATCGAGTTCAAAATTTGGCCACGACTTTACTTAAGATGCTCTAGAACCGCAGCCCGCGGTCCTCCGGCACGATGCGGCGGAGCGTGTACACCTCCGACCCGGCCAGGGTTTTCGCATGCCGGTCGAGCGTGGTCCACGGATCCCACTGGGCCGCCAGCAGCCGGCCGCTGATGCCGTCGGAGGCGGGCGACAGCAGCCACGCCACGAGCCCGATGGCCTTTTCGAGCGAACCGCCGCCCGTTTCCTTTTGTTTGCGGGCAGCCTCGTATTCGGCCTGGCCGGCCACGCCCGGCCCCAGGCGGAGCACCTCGTCGGTGAGACGGGTGTTGATGGCTCCGGGGGCGATGGCGTTGATGTCGAGCGGCTGGCTGCGCAGCTCCTCGGCCACGGTCTCGACCAGCCGGACCACCCCGGTCTTGGCCACGCCGTACGCGGAGAAATTGGGCCGCGGCTTGGTGGCGCCGCCGCCCGAGAAGCACACGATCTTGGCGCGGCGCGGGGCGTGGCGCAGAAGTTCATGGAAGGCGCGGATGGCGTAGTAGGTGCCGTCGAGGTTCGAGCGCACGGTTGCGCTCCATTGTTGCGGATCCACGGCGACGGCGGGGCCGACCGCGCCCTGCAATCCCGCGCAGGTGATGAGGCCGTCGGCATGCGGCCAGGCCGCGTGAACCTCGCGCGCGGCGCGGGCGACCTGATCCCAGTCGGAGACGTCGCAGCGGATGGCCCGGAAGGCGGCGGGATATTGCGCCGCCAGGCCGGCCTGGCCGGAACGGGCGAAACCCCACACGTGATGACCTTGCGCGAGCAGGTGCCCCGCCAGCGCGTGCCCGATGCCCGAACTGGTGCCGGTGATGACGAGGTGCATGCGGGAGGACGGGGGAGGCCGGCTCATTTTCGTTCCCGCTCGACAGCGTAGTCCGGCAGGATCGCCGGCGCCTCGCCGTGCTGCTCGGGCCGGTGGTCCATGATCCAGAAGGCATCGAGCCGTGGGTAGCGGGGCTCGGGTTCGCGGAGAAGCCGGATCTCGAAGGAGACCTGTGTGCCTCGCCGGCTGGCGTCGCGCCGCACCGAGACGATCCGGAAACGGTCGCCGGTGCGCACGAGATCGATGATGCGCACCCCGGCCAGGTCGGCGCCGACGTATCTGGGCGACACCTCGGCGGGCAGTTCCGGCACGCTCATGGGTGCGCTGGGAAAATTGGCGCCAACCAAGGGCCAGGACGTGTCATGTCGCTTGAATTTGAAGAGGTAGCAGTCGTGCTCAAAAATATACTCCCGGCCGGGCAGTTGGGTATACAGCGCCAGGCCGTTGACGTAGGTGGTCTTCGTCGCGTTGAGCTGCCAGGTGACAAAACCGGCCAGCAACCCGGCGATGGCGAGGGCCAGAATCCATTTCGTCATGCGCCCAGAAAGACAAAGCGGACGCGCTTTGGCGACGGTTTTGTTGGCATCAGGCAGGTGACGTACGTTCTTCTACAACCAGTTTGGAACCACTGATTCACACTGATCTCCTCTAGCATCTATTCCAAAACCTGAAACAGATATGAATCATCAGGCATTGGTAGGGGCGCGATCTTGTCGCGCCCTCCGGGAGGGACGCAGCCCCTCGACAGGCTCGGGGCCCTGAGCGAAGTCGAACGGGCAAGCCTGCGCCCCTACGATTCGTTCGCCGGTTTTGGGATAATTTCTAGTCCAATCAGTGCCTCTGTGGTTCAACGACGGTCTTTACAGCGGTTTAAGTTTTTTCGTAGCCGTCTTGGTATCGGGTAGCGCAGGCATCTTGCCTGCTCCCTCGACTGATGCAGACTGGAAGCCTGCGCTACTTTTACGGCCATACTTCAATTTAACCCGCTCTAGAAAGATAGTGACAGTCCCCGCCACCAGGCCAGCCATGCCGGCGAGCGAGATCCAAAAAAGTGCGGCGAGCCCCGTGGGCGGCCGATACTTTAGCTCGACTTGGGAATTGCCGGCGGGCACGGCGATGCCGACCAGGCCGTCGGGGGTCTTGCGCAGCGTCGCGGGTTTGCCGTTCACCGTTGCGGCATAACCGGTCTGAAACATGCGGGGCGTCTCCAGCCAGGCCGGAGCGGGACTGCGGACCCGGGCCCGGTAGGGAACCCAGCTCTCCACCTGCACCGGTAATGCCGCCGGATTGTAGGCGATCATCCGGAGGTGGGCAAACGGCACCAGTTCCGGGGGTGTGCCTGCCTCCGGGGCCTGGAGAAAGCGCACGGTCACTTTTTCCGCGGTCGGCGTGGACGTCCAGAGTGACAGCCAGTTCGCATGCTCGCCGCCGGCGCCAAAGGCTTTCAGGCCGCCGTAGGCCGGCAGGGCGTATTCGCGGAAAAACGAGCGGCCGGTGAGCTGGAAGACTCCGATGGTTTTTTCCGGTTTGAGGAACTCACAGGTGAGCAGGTAGCGCCGGTTGGGTTCGAGCGTGAGCGGGGCCGATAGCCTGAGTTCAGTGGCGTCCGGCTGGGGATACCCATCGAAATGGCCGGCGGGGACCTCTTGGCCGGTGGCGAGCGCGGCGGCGGGATTGGTTGCAATCGGCGCCAGCGTGTCCCGCGCCAGCAGCCGTTCCTCCATCGCCGGATCCGCATTGCCGTGGGTGAACGTCCCGGGCGGCTGCGGGAAGATGAGATAGGAATAGCTGGTCAGGAGTATGTTTTCCGGCCGCAGCATGTCGACGGCGGTTTCCGGAGGCCGGCGGCCATCGCGGGAACCTTTGGCGAACTTGGCCGCTTCGACCAGGCTCCACGCGCAGGCGAGCGTCAGGAGCACCGCCAGCCAGCGCTGCCGCCGCGGATGATCCAGCACGCCTCCGGCCATGACCGCTGCCGCGCCGAAGATCACCGTGCCCGCGAGCACCAGGTACAGGCGATTCATCGCCCAGTTGCCGGTGATGTTGCGCACCAGGGCCGGCACGGCGTTCCAGAGCTTGAGGTCCAGCCCCGGGATGGGCGTCAGCAATAGGGCCACCAGCACGGAGGCGCCGAGCAGAATCCAGGCGGCGGGCTGGCGCACGCGCCACAGGTGCCAGAGGCTGAACAACAGCAGACCCCAGAGGGCATAGCCGAGTTGAAAATCGCCCAATACCCGGCCATCGGAACTGAGAGGCAACAACACTGCGGGAAAGACTTGCCGCAGGAAGGAGACCATATTGAAAGCGGTCGCCACCTGAAAGGCATCGGCCTTTACGGAAGCCTCCGGCGGGAAAAGCAGCACCGAGCCGATCGGATAGGCCGCCACCGCGGCAAAAACCGCGGCCCCGGCGACGACGTGCAGCCAGGCTCGGCCGCGTGGACGCTGGATCAGCAACCGGATGATCTGGGCGATCCCGGCCAGCAGGGTGGTCCAGAGCGCGATGGGCGCATGACCCCACCAGCAGAGTCCCAGAGCCGTGCCCAGCAAGATCATCGGCCAGCGCGCCCCGTCATCGCGAAACGAGCGCACGGTGGCCAGCCACACCAGCGGCACCCAGGGCAGCGTGGTCCACGACATGTAAAGATCGTTGTTGTAGGCGATGCCCAGCACGCCCGGGCAGGCCAGATAGAACACCGCCAAACCGGCCGCGAACCAGCGGTGCCGGGGCAACAGGGTCCGGAGACTGAAATAAGCGGAAAAGATGGCGCCCAAGCCGATGGCTGTAATCAGCAAATTCTGCAGGGCGAACACGCCAAGCGTGCGCAGAGTGAGCGCGTCCAGAAGGGCACCCAGGTAATGGAAGGCGGGCGCAACCCGCAGCGGGTAGATCGCGCCGTTGAATTGATAGATGCTCTGGCCGAGCCAGACGGGAAACACCCCGGCGCGCGTCTGCGCCACCATGTCGGCCAGCATCGTGCCGTACCAGCGCGCGTCGGGCGCACCGTGGAGCGTGAATTCCGCAAAACCCTGCAGGAGAAAAAATCCGGCGAGGGCCAGGAGGAGCCAGCGCAAGTTTTCCGCCACGGCGCCGGGGAGACGCGCCGTCCCGCGCACGGCGATGCGGTAAACTGCCAGGGTCGCCGCGATCCAGAGGAAGACCGTGAGGTGCGCCCGGGGAATCGTCCCGTGCAGGGCGAGCCCGGCTGACCAGAGCGCAGCCAACAGGGCAAGTGATCCGGCGAGGCGCACGACGTCATGCGGGCCCGGCCGGTACCAGCCGGCCATCCTTCTTCCGGCCAGCCATAACAGGATCAGCGTCCATGGCAGCCAGGGGTGCGGCCAGAAAGCCGGATACAAGCTGTGCGCGAGGTAAAAACCGATGCCCAGCACCATGGCCTCGCCGAGCAGCAGATCGTCGTGGGCCTGCTGCCGGCGCATCGCCCAGTCGCGCGAATGGGCGCGATCCAGCACAGGCACAACCGCCCGCTGGGCCAGGGCCGCGCCAATCCAAAATGGCGCAAAGGCGAGGGAAGCCCAAGGCCGGCCGAAGCCAAGATGGAAGAGGACTCCAGCTCCAACCGTGACGCCCAGCAAAGCCGGCAGCTGGGCCCGAAAGTGCCGCCAGGCGCCGCTCTCAGCCGGAGTCTCCCGCAGCAGAAGGAACAGACCCAGCGCCAGCACCACCAGCTCCGCCATGCCCGGGACCCGGGCGGCCGGCAGCGCCCGGCCGGTGAGTTCCAGCGCCCCGGCCAGAAGCACTAGGTCGATCAGGCCGGCAAAACGTTGCTGGAGCCAATGGCGAATATTCACAAGAGGAGGGCGAATGACGTTGGGTGGCTTTGGACCCCATGGACGGGCGATTTCTCCATGGGTTAATCACCAGGTCTTGGGTTGAAGTGGGGTTTATTCATGGGACAGACCCACGGCGTTCCTCGGAATAGATGATGCCGCTGAACTCCGGCCCGCAGGTGGAGCCGCCGATGCGGTTGTGCCCGACAGTGATGCCCGCTGTGTCAGCGGGATAGCACGGTAAATCGGCTTGAAATACGATCCGGCCGTTGAGCCTGATGGTGCGGTGCAGTTGGCAGCGCTGGCGTGTTTCCGTCGAAAGCCCGTTCCACCCGTCCGCGTCGAGTGTGGCCGGATAAAGCGAGCCCATGCTGATCTCCAGTTCTTGCGGCGAATCGTAATCGATGGGGATCGGCTCGCTGACGGCTCCGCCCACCGCCCAGTGGTCGAAGCCGAAACGCACATGCCGGGCGTCGGCGTAGATGACATACGCGAAATCGCCCGCGCCGGGACGTCCGGTGACCACGAGCGGTTCCTGCTGGCCGGTTTTATCTTGGGGGAAAAAGACCGTGAGGCGGATCGGCCCGAACGTTTGTGCCGGTCGCGAATCGAACGCAGCAGCCGGGGGCACGACCGCCAGGGTCGGCCCGGTGAAGCGGGCTTCGATTCCCGGCAGACCCGAGGCATTGAACCCGGCGGTGATTTCGAACGGTTGATCCAAGATCGCGGGCAGCTTCAGGTCGAAGAGGTGCCGGCCTCTGAACTCCAGATCTGCCGCCAGCGCCGGGCTGCCCGCAGTCTGACGGCTAATGCCGACGGTCAGCACCTCCTCCCGTCCGGCCGCAAAAGGCAAAACCGGCGATTCGGTTTTGGTGCCGTCGGTTGCCACAAAACCGAATCGCAACCGGTCCCGGCTGAGATAGCTGACATAATACAGGCCGTCCCGGCCGGCCGGTCCCAGCGATAGCAGCGGCTCGCTCAACCCTTCCCGGTCAGCCGGAAAGCACAGCTTCAGGTTCACGGACTGGGGCGGGAAAAGCACCAGCGCCGGGGCCGGCGGCAGGCGCCCGACTTTCAGGATGGTGCCGCTGAACCGGGCATCGGTGTTGGAGCCGCCGATGCGCGTTTCGCCTATGGTCACTTCAGTAATTCTGGATTCGAAGGCCGGACGCGGCACGAGGAGTGCCGTCCGGCCGTTGAGTTCAACGCGCAACTCTCCGCGCCGCCGGGCCAGCGTCAGGGGACTGAGGGCCCGCACGCGGGGATGATCGAGCGGGTAAAGCGCCGACGAACTGACCACGATCTCCTGCTCCTGCCAGTAATCCACCGGCAGGGGGTCCGATTCATAGAGCTTGCCCCAGATTTCGGCACCCACCCGCACGTGCTGCTCGTCGTGATATTCGAGGAACACGATGGTGCCCGCTCCCGTCCGGCCGGTGGCCAGCACAGGCTGCCGCCGGCCGGGCTGGTCGCGAGGCAGCAGGAGCGTGATGCGCACCGGACCGATAGCCTGGAGGTACGCGGACCGGAAATGCCAGACGGAGGCGCCGGCGGCGATGACCGCCGCCGTGCCGAGCAACCACCATCGGTGCCGCTTGAGCCAGACCAGGAGTGGTGTCCATGCGCGGATGAGCGGGCGCAGATTTTCTGCGCAGCTAAAACCGGTGGCGTGTCCCGCCGCCCAGATGAAAAAGCCCAGCCAGGCGATGGCGTTGAGCCAGAACGTAACTCTGACCGCCGGCGTACCCGCATAGCTCAGCTCGACCTCACTCTTTCCCCTGGGTACGGGCAGCATCACCTGCCCGGCGGGCGAGCGGATCGGGCGGACCGGACGGCCGTTGACGGTGGCGCGGTAGCCCGGGAGGTAGCGCCGGCACGTTTCGACATAGCAGCCGTCCTCGTCGGTTTCGACCGTGCAACGCAGCGGCAGCAGTGACTCCACACGGACCGGCAGACGGGCGGTATCGACGGCCTGCAGGATAAAACCGGCGGGCTCGACCGAAGCGCCGGAAGACGGAGCCCAATCGGGAACATGGAGCTCAAGGGTCACTTTTTCCGGCTGCTCCAGCGCAGTCCAGAGCGGAAACGTGTACCGATGAGACGGGGCTGCACCGGTGCCCGAAGGCTCATCCGCATCGGGCAGGCTGTACAACCGGGCCAGCGCGGTGCCGCCCAGGATGAGCACGACTTGGCGGGGCGGCGTACGAAACGCGAGCGACAGCAGGTACTGCCGGTGTGGTTCCAGCGTGAATTGCGCCGTGGCCACGCCCGCTGGGGAGGCCGGCAGTTCGCCCTGGGCGACGACCGACGCCTCCATGAGGGCGCCTTGCATCGGCGCAGCGATGATTTCCTTGCCGTGCTTTTGTAGGGCGAATTCGAACCGGGGATCGATCACGCTGCGCCGGTACGAAGGCGGCACACCGAGGAAGGCATAGGAGGCGATGGTTAGGTCGATGTTAGAAGCCAGATGGCTGCGCGTCGTGGCCTCCTTTTCCCACCGCGTGGCGAATCCCCGTACGATGAACGGCCGGGCCTGCCAGAACAACGCGGCGACGCCGAGCGCGACGAGAAAAATCATCCCGCTGCGGGCGGGCTTGGTGCGCGGCAGCCTGCACGGTGTCACGAGTGCGGCGCCGAAAATGACCAGGGCCGTGGCCACGAGATAGAGGCGCTGCATCGGCCAGATGTTGGTCAGGGTGTGGACGGCGGAGGGCAGGTGCAGCCAGAGCCAGCCGGTCACTCCGGGAATGGGCAGCGTGAGGCAGAGCAGAAAGAGCGTGCAGACCAGGAGGCCGGCGTCGACCGGCCTCGGTCGGCGCCGGCCTCCTGGTCTAAAGGCAGACCGCCCGAGCCCGACGACCGTCGCCACCAACAGCAGCCATTGGAGGGCGCCGAATTGCAGATCGCTCAGACGGTCCGCCCGGCTGCTGACGGGGAGCAGGCAGCCGGGAAACACCTCGCGCACGTTGCGCAGCAGCACCGTCACAAAGCTGTCCCGCAGCCCGGCATTGCCGGCAAAGTAGCCGAGGTCGGAGGAGAGAGCGGCCACCGAAACGAAGACGAATCCGGACAAAAACGCCGCGATGACGAACGCGTTGGCCAACCCCGCTAGCTCCCGCCATGAGGGCTGTCGCAGAAAAATGAGGCCGCGCACCAACAGCGTGGCGCCGGTCAACCACAGGGCCACGGGCGGATGGGCCAGCCATGCGGCCGCCAGCGCGGCGGCCATCAGCATGTCATTGCGCAGAGTGGTCTGGCGGCATTGACGCAGGCAGGCGCCAAGGGCGAGCGGCACAAAAGGGGCCGCATGCACCGTCATGTAGAGATCCTGCCCGTAAGCCGCGCCCAGCAGGCTGGGGCATAATCCATAGGCTGACGCCAGCGCGACGGCGGCCGGACGGGGACAATCCAGCCCCCAGCGCAGACCGGCATAGGCGGCGAAGATCGCGCCGATCAGACTGAGGGCCAGCGAGAGGTTTTGCAGCTCCCAGAAACTCAGGTGGCGGAAGGTGGCCAGATCCAGCGCTCCCGCCAGATAGAACAGGTAGGGGGCGTTGCGCAGGGGGTGGATCCGGCCGTTGAACGCAAATTCCGTCTGCCCTGCCAGCACCGGGATCTCCCCGGCGCGCAGCTGCGTCACCGCATCGGCCACCGCCAGGCTGTAGTTGTAGGCCTCGCCGGTCCCGATTGCCCGGTCGGTCAAAAACGGGGCGGCCGCCGTCAGCCCGACGGCAAACAGCGCTGCGACCCGCAGCCCCGTCCAGCCCCAGTGCTCTTCCGTCCGTCGGCGCCAGCGCATGACGGCAAAGGCGCCCAGCGGAACGAGTGCGACGATGGCGAACATGAACGGCATGCGTGAAAGGATCGCCGACCGGCCGGTGGGTGCGTCACGAAAGGCCGGCCGTGGTCATGGATTCGCCTGGCGTTTCCGACCGGGGTGGGCGGCTAACCGCGATGGTCGTAGACCCAGCGGTTGGCCTCGAGCCAGCGCAACGTGCGCACGATGCCCTGCTCGATGGTGAGTTTCGGCTTCCAGCCGGCGGCCTGGATTTTCCGGGTGTCGAGAAAGATGAAGGGATTGTCGCCGATCCAGCCGCGGTCGCCGCCGGTGTAGCGCAACTCGGGCTGGAGTCCGAGGGCGCCGCAGATGAAGCGGATACTGTCGTTCACCTGCACGTATTCCGGCGTGCCGAGGTTGTAGATCTGGATGTGGTGTTTAGCTTGGGCGGCGGTGGCCAGGCGGACGACGTGCAGCATGGAGTCGATGCAGTCCTGCACATAGAGGTAGCTCTTGCGTTGCGAGCCGTCGCCGAGCACGCGCAGCCATGCCGGGTGTTCCGTGAGCTGCTGGTAGAAATCAAACACGTGGCCGTGGGTGTAGCGTTCGCCGAGGATGGAGACAAAACGGAAGATGTAGCCCTCGAAGCCGAAGCCCTCGCCATAGGCGCTGATCAGACTCTCGCCGGCCACCTTGGAGGCGCCATACAGGGAGGTCTGGATGGGAAACGGCGCATCCTCGGGCGTGGGGATGACGCTGGTTTCGCCGTAGGTGGAACCGGTCGAGGAAAAGGCGAGGCGCCGGATGCCGTTGGCGCGCATGGCCTCCAGCACATTGAAGGTGGCAAGGGTGTTTTGCTCGACATCCTTGCGGGGTTGTTCGGTGCCGAAGCGCACGTCGGCGTTGGCGGCGAGATGGAAGACAAAGTCGCAGCCATGCATCGCGGCGGTCAGCGCGGGCAGGTCGAGGTTGTCGCCGCGCACCAGGTTGAAACCGGGCTGCTGCCGGGCGCCGGCCAGGAACCGCTCCTGGCCGGTGGAAAAATTATCCCAGCCCACGACGGCGAGCCCGTCCGCGAGCAGGCGGTCAACCAGGGTGGAGCCGATGAAGCCGGCGGCGCCGGTTACGAAGACCCGTTGCATGCTGAATGTAAGGGTGAAAGTAAAAGTGAGAGTGAGAGTGCCCGCCGGCGCAAGCGCGAGGAAAGTGCGGCTGGTGCGCTTCCCTCATCCGCCGGGCCGCGCCCGTTCACGCTCACCCTTGCGCCGGCCGCGGCCGCAACGCGAGCCCGATGCAAAGATTGCACCAGATGAAGGGGATCCGGAGCGGGAAGAAGCTGCGGGCCTCGGTGGTAAACCAGGGGGCGAGCTCCTCCAGGATCTCGTGTGGGAAGTTGATGTGCTCGCGCTTGTAAAACCAGGAGTAGTCACCGCCATAGCGCCGTTTATACACCCTTTCCGCTGAAATCTTGCGCGCCATGGTGTACGCCGGGCTGCCCTCGGTGGGGATGACCACGAGGAACCGGCCGGTTTCCTTGTTCACCAAGCGGTGAGCCTCGCGGATGGCCGCCGGTAGGTTGGGCAGGTGTTCGAGGACATGGACCGCGATCACCCGGTCAAAAAAACCGTCGGGAAAATCGAGCCGGGTCTGGCAGTCGCCGACGATGGCCTGCACCCGGGGAAAATTTTTGCGAATCCCCGCCGCCATGTTCTCGCGGAGTTCGAGCGCATGGTAATTCTCCTCCTGCTCTCGAGTGAGTTTTTCGTGGTGAAGATGCTCGCCGAGTCCTGCCCCGATCTCCAGGGAGGTCTTGAAATCGGGCGGCGAGTATTTCACCGGAAAGTTGTGATTGAAAGACTCCACAAGGGCAAAACGCCGCGGCAGCACTTCGTGCCACAGTTTCATGAAGTCATCGCTAATGCGCTTCTGCTCCGGCGTTAGCGGCGGGAGCGTCTTGGGCCATTTTGGAGTCTGGGTTGTCGGCATGGGAAAGACTGCGCGGTTAGAGCGAATAGCCTCCCCGCCCGTGAGAAAAGGCAAATCTTGCCCGGCTTACGGATGAAGCGGCTCACGCCGCACCGCGAGGATCCTGCCGGTGAAGCGCGTGCCGGCGTTCGAGCCGCCGATGCGGTTCTCGCCCACGGTGATGTCCGCGAGCCTGGTGTCGTACGGCCGCACGTTTTCATTGAGGACCACCCGCCCGTCGAGCACCACGCGCAGCCGCTTCCGCAGGGCCTCGCGTTCAGGGCCGGGCAGAGATTTGACGGCCGGATGATCGGACGGAAACAGCGCCCCTTCCGAAATCTCGATCGTGTGCACCGCAAAATAGTCGGCCTCGATGGGTTCGCTTATCTTGCCGAGCAGGCCCCAGACATCGACGCCGAGGCGTACGTGGCGCGAATCCTCGTAGTGCACGTAGACAAAAGTCCCGGCATGGGGCCGGCCGGTGACCAGCAATGGCTGGGTACCCTGCGGGGCGTTGCGGGGGAAGATGACCTGCAGGACGACTGGGCCGGCGCCCTCGCGCCAGCGGCGCCAGGCATGCACGCCCCACCAGGCGGCTGCGAGCGCGACTGACACGGCCCCGGCCGTTGCCAGCAGGCGCCAGTTGATTCGCGCCATTCTCCGGCGAAGTGCACCGATGGCCGACACGACGCCTGCCCGCATCCGGCGTGGCATGATCAATCCCGCCGCCATGCCCGCCCATCCGGCGAAGGCGAGCCAGAAGGCCGCCCGGAGCAGGGGAGATCCGGCGTAGCGCAGTTCCACCTGACTGGTGTCGGCGGGGACGGGTAGCAGCACGAGCCCGTCGGGCGACGTCTGCACGGGACAGGGTTGGCGGTCCACCGTCGCTGCATAACCGGGCAGAAACATGCGCGGCACCTCCAGATAGCCGGCCGTCGCGGCGTGGACCTGCACCCGCAGCGGCACGAATGTCTCCACGGCCACCGGGAGCTGGTCGAGGGTCGTGGCCTCGAGCTTGAAGTCGGCAAAGCGCATCCAGCTTTGGGCCTCGATCCCCGGTGCGACGAGCCACAGCTCGATCTCCTCGGGCTCCTGGCTCGTCGTCCACAGGCTCAGGGAATGGCGGTTGTGCGGCCGCAGGCCGAAACCTTCGGGGCCGCCTGCCGCCGGGAGGGAATACTGCCGGAAAAACGTCCGTCCGCGCAGCTGGAGGATGAGCGACCGGGGCGGTGTTTTGAAATCAAACGTCAGTCGGTAGCGCCGGCCGGGCCGGAGCGTGAGCCGCGGCGCCAGCACCAGGTGATCGGCGGCGGTCTCGACCACCCGGAAGGTGCCGCGGGCCGCCGTCTCGGCGAACGGCGCGTCGGCGTTGGCCGCCACCACGTGCGCATCGAACGGGGCGCGCAGGCGGAATTCCATCACCGGGTCGATGACGCCGTTCATGAACCAGGGCGGGGAGCCGAGCATGGCGAACGAGATCACGGTCAGGTCGATGTTCTCGGGCTGGTGGACCCGGCGGGAGCTGGCGGCATCGAGGCGCGTGGCAAAACCGCGCGCCACAAAAGGCAGCGCCTCCCAGCCGGTCCAGAGCACACCGGCGGCCAGCAGACAGACGGCGGCGTCGCGCCGGAACCCCGTCCACGGCTTCGCCAGCGGGCGCCAGCCCAGGGCGAACGCAAAAACAGCCAGGAGCGTGACCAGCAGGTACAGGCGCTGCATCGGCCACTGGTTGGTCAGCGTCACCGTGATCGTGGGCAGCTTTTCCCACAGCCATGTCTGCACGCCCGGCACCGGCAGGGTCAGCGCCAGGAAGAAGGCGGCGACGACGACGAATACCAGCGCCAGCACCTGCCGCCGCCACAGGGCGAGCCCGGTCGCGACGACCAGCAGCGCCCAGTAAGCGTAGCCCAGTTGAAAATCACCGAGCTGGTCTGCCCGCGCGCTCACCGGCTCCAGCGCCGCGGCCGCCACCCGGCGCGTCTCGGAGAGCAGCAGTTGCACATCCTTGACGTGGGTGATGCTGTGGTAGCCGCTCACGGTCAGCGCGGACACGAAGGCATAGCCGGCCAGCACCGCAAACAGCAGACCCGCGCCCGCAACCGGCAGCAGGATCCGCCCGCGTCGCCACCCGGTGATGACGACGACGAGGCCCGCCGGCAGCGTGACGACGGTCAGCCAGAATGCCACCGGCGGATGGGCCAGCCAGATGGCCGCCAACCCGATCGCGATTTGGGCGAGGGAGCCGAACGTTCCTTCGCGCTGGGCCCGGACCAGTCCGCCGAGGACCAGCGGAATCCACGGCGCGGTCATGACGGTCATGTAGAGGTCCATGGCGTAGGCCGTGGAGAGCAGACCGGGCGAGAAGCCGTAGGCAGCGGCCAGTCCGGCCGCGATTCGGGCATCGAGCCCGGGCACGGCCCGGCGGAGGGAGCCATAACAGCTCAGCACGCCGCCGAACAGGCTCAGGCCGACCACGAGGTTTTGCAGCGTCCAGAAGCCGAGCATGCGGAAGGTCAGCAGGTCGAGCAGCCCTGCTGCATAGGTGAAATAGGGCGCGGTGCGCAGGGGATGGATGCGGCCGTTCCAGGCGTACTCGCTCTGGCCGACGAGCACGGGAAACACACCGGACCGCATCTGGGTGACGCTGTCGGCGACCGCGAGGCTGTAGTTGTAGGCCTCGCTCGTGCCGAGCGCAGTGTCGGTGAAGAACGGCGCGGCGATGAACAGTCCCGCGGCCAGGAGGATGGCCAGGACGGGGCCGCGGCCGGCCAGCAAGGGGCGCAGGGGGGCGGGCGGGGTCATGCAGGCGGCGTCTGTGGTAGGCCGGGGCTCCGCCGGTGCGGGCGCCTAGAGCGATTTAAACTGAAGTGTAGCCACGAAAGAACACATAGATCGCAAAGGGAAGGGTCTGAATGGATTGGCGATGCGCTTCTTGAGTTCTTTGGTGGCTAAAGATCGAGTTCAGAATTTGGCCACGACTTTACTTAAGACACGCTATTGCTTGAAACCCTCGGCGCGGTCGACGATGAAACGGGGCCGGACCCGCACCTCCTCGTAGATGCGGCCGATGTATTCGCCGAGGATGCCGACGCTGATGAGCTGCACCCCGCCCATGAAGAGGATGAGGATGACGATGGTCGGATTGCCGACGGGGAAGGGGAAGCCGGCCAGCTTCATCACCAGATAGATCAGCGCGATGAGGATCGAGCCGAAGGCCAGCGCGAAGCCGAGCTGCGTGCTCAGGGTGAGGGCGTAGGTGGAAAAGCAGAAGATGCCGTTGAAGCCGATGCGGAGCGACCCGAGGAAGCGGTTGTAGTTGGTCTGCCCGGCGAAGCGCGCCGGACGGTCGAACGGGATGAGCACCTGCCGGAAGCCGACCACCGCCACCATGCCGCGCAGGAACCCGTGGGTCTCCTTCAGCTGCACCACCTCGTTGACGACCCGCCGGGACATCAGGCGGAAGTCGCCCGTGTTCGGCGGAATCTTCACATCGGCGATCTTGTTGATGATCCGGTAGCCGGTCTCGGCAATGAGTCTCTTGATCCAGGGCTCGCCCGTCCGCTGGCGGCGCTGCGGCAGCACGACATCGTAGCCCTCCCGCCATTTGGCGATCATCTCCCCGAGCAGTTCCGGCGGATCCTGCAAATCCACGTCCATGACGACGACGGCGTCGCCCGTGGAGTATTGCATGCCGGCCAGGGTGGACATCGGCTGGCCGAAGCGGCGGGAAAACCTGATCAGCTTGATGCGCGCATCCTGCGCGCGGTGCTCGAGCACGACCTCCTCAGTGCGGTCGGGCGACGGGTCCAGCGCGAAGATAATCTCGTAGTCCTCGGTGAGACCAGAGAGAATCGGACGCAGGCGGCGCAGAAACTCACCGATGTTCTTCTCCTCACGGTAGACGGGAACCACGATGCTCAGGAGCATGCGGGGAGCAAAGCGGAAAACCGGCGGGGCGGGAAGGCAGAAAACCTGGCCGCCGGCCAACCGTGGAGGCCTGACTGTAATCCGCTTCAGGCCCAACGACGAAAACCTTGGCTACAGCGGTTTAAGTTATTTCGTAGCCGTCCTGGTATCGGGTAGCGCAGGCTTCCAGCCTGCATTTGTACCGATGCAGGCTGGAAGCCTGCGCTACTTTTACGGCCATACATCAACTTAAGCCGCTCTGGGATATTCTTTAATGGTCTTGCCGCCGGTCAGCGGTGGACGCGGCTTCGGCTGAAGTGCGGGCGAAGAGGTGGTAGCGGCGGATGGCCGCCCCATCGAGCGCCGCTTCCCCGGCTGCGCCCGGATGATTCCGCCATAACCGCCAGCCGAGCCAGACCCACACGAACAGCAGCGAGACGAGCGAGAGGTAATAGACTGCAACCAGACCTGGCGGACCGGGGTAATCGAGCACGACCTGACTGCGGCCGGCCGGCATTGACACCGCGACCAGACCCGCGGCGGTGCATTGCACCGGTACGACGCGGCCATTCACCGTCGCGCGATAGCCGGGGATGAAGACGCGCGGCGTCTCCAGCAAACCGGCGTGCGGGGTGTCGGCGGCGACCTTCAGGGGAACGAGCGACTCGAGCTGGAGCAGGAGATCGGCCGGGGAAAAAGGAATGGCCTGCATCACCACGGCCACCCCGGGCGATTGCACCGAAAGCTTTTCCGCCGGCAGGCCGCCGGTGCGGACCGGGAAGGCATGGGCCGAGGTCGGGCGGGCCCCGAAGGCCATCGGTCCGCCGAATTCCGGCAAGATATAGGCAAAGTGCCGGGTGTGCCCGTGGACGATGATCGGTCCCTTGGCGTCCGCGGGCAGGTCGAAGTTGAGCAAATAATCGTGCACGCCGTCGGTTTGAAACCAGATTTCCGGGTGGATGGTGAGCTTGGGTGGCGGCGCAGGCAGGCGGGCGACCTGGCCCAGGACGGCGGAGGTGTTGTCGAGCACGACCTGCTGGTTTTCATCGAGCAGCCGCAGCTCGAAGGCCGGATCCATGCGGCCATGCGAGAAATAGGGCGGGAAAGCGCCGAAGAGGGCGTACGATGCCCGGGTAAGTTCGACGTTTTCCGGACGCAGCATTTGCGCCGTCATGAGCGGGCCGGCATTGACGAGGCGGGCGCGGCTTTGCAGCGCCCAGGCCTCGGAGACGCTCCAGGCGGCGCCGATCCCCAGCAAAATGCACCCGAGTCCGTACAGGCGGCGCTGCCCCGGGCCGAGACCGCCAAGGTCCAGTGCGCCGGCGACCAGGGCCAGGGCGGCCAGGATCGGATAGAACCGTTGCATGGGCCAGGAATTGGTGAGGTTGAGCACGGCCGAGGGCACGGCATCCCACAATGCGAGCGTGACATGCGGCACCGGGATCACCAACAAGACAAAGGCGCCGAGCGCGCCGAGCAGGACCGCCCCCGCCACGCCGCGGCGCACCTGCCAGCCGCTGCCCAGGAGCAGCACGGCCCACAGCGTAAAACCGAGCTGCAGATCCGCCAACGGTGCGTCCACCCGGGAGATCGTGGAATAAAACGAAGCCGGCCAGGCGGCCTGCAGATTGGCCAGGATGGCCTGCGGCATCGTGCCGTCGCCGTCCGGCGAATAATGCAGATGCAGGCTGCGCACCGAGTAAAGTTCGTAGAGCATCAGCACGGCCATGAGCGCGACCCCGAACACCGGGCGGAGCAGATTGCCCTCCGCCCGTCCCACCAGCAGGAGGCGGACGAATTGCGTGACGACGAGCACGGGGGTGAGCCAGACGGCGATGGGAGGGTGGACGTACCAAAGCAGCCCGAGCGAGGCGACCGAGAGCAGCAGGCCGTCCCCATCCCGCACTTTTTGCAGCGAAAGGACGATGCCCAGCCAGAACAGCGGCTGCCACGGCGCGATGAGCGTGGTCGCGAGCATGTCGTAGTGATAGAGCGGCGCGAGCAGGCCGGCGCTGGTGACGTAGGCGCTGGCGAGCAGGGCTGCCGCCACCCGTCTTGCCGGCGCGAGGCGCCGGACCGCATAATAGGCCGTGAGGGCGCCGCCCAGCGTGCTGAGCTGAACCGTGAGATTCTGCAGGGCCGCGAAATCCAGCCGGTGACCGGTCAGCCAGTCGAGGGCGCCGCCGAGATGCAGGTAGTAGGGCGCGGTGCGGATGGTATGGACGCCGCCATTGAACGCGTAGTCTGTCTGGCCGACCAGGACGGGAAAAACGCCCTGCCGGAACTGGGTGACGGCATCGGCCATCTGCAGCAGGTAGTGATAAGCATCGCCGGCCCCGATGAGCGTGCCCTGGAAATAGGGCCAGGTGGCAAACAGGCCGGCCGCCTCGACCCAAAGCAGGCAGCCGCATTCCACCGTCCAGTCACGCCGGGCGCCGGCCGGCCGGCGCCGGAGGCGCAGTACCAGCGCCAGCCAAGGCATCATCGCCACCAGCCCAAGCGGGGCAGCCATGGAGAAAAAGTGGGCGGGCATTACGATGGCTTAGTATGGGAAACGCCCGATCCGTTCCATGATTAACTGGCGCCCGGGTGAATCGAGGGGATTACTCGAAATCGATGTTGACGATGCGATAGGAACGCTCACGGGTGTCGGGGGCGGCCAGCGGATAGCTGCGGCCGGCGGCGAGCGCCAGGGTGGTGGCGCGGACGGCGGAGAGCGGCACGGTGATGCGCTCGGTCTTCTCGAGCCCCAGCAGGCGGGTCGTCGGCGGGACGCCGTCAACGCTGACCTCCAGCGGCAGATCGGTCCGCGCCGGATAGCGCACGAGTTCCACGTAGGCCTGCTTGAAGCGGCTGGTGGCGGGGAAGGAGAAATCGATCTTCCGGTCGACCCAGCCGTCGGTGTCGGCTCCGTGAATGCCGAACAGGTAGCCCGAGCGATGCCAGCCGCGCGCAAACAGGTCGGTGCGGCTGTAGTTCTCGAAGGAGATGTTCTTGATGAAGAAGGCACGCCGGCGCGGATCGTTCGGCAGCGCGAACTCCCCGTCCGCCTCGAGCCGGATCTGGCTACGCTCGCCGGCGAGGAGCGGCAGATTCAGACTGAGATAGGAGGCGCGCGGCGCCCTCGCGGTCTGCACCAGGAGGTCGTTCTGGTAGACCTTGAGCTCGTTGGCGGGCAGCGCGGCCCAGCCCGGCATCTCGAGGTCGAGCTTGAGCACCTGGAATCCGCTGAATGCCGGCGCCTTGAAGGACGCCTGCCGGCCGACCCAGCCGTCCCCGTCGATCCCGGTGAGTTCGAACCGCTCCCCCTGCTCGTTGGCGAGGCGGAGAAAATCGGCGAAACCGGAGAGGTCGCTGATGGAGATCTCGCGGACGAAGGCCGATTTGACGCGGGTGTCGTTGCGGCCATAGATCCGCGCCCACGCAGAGTTACTACCATAGGCCTGCGTTACCGAAAAATGCAGCGAGATGGAGGTGATGTCGGCCGGCTCCCTGATCAGGCGGGTGAGGGTGAATTCGCCGGCCTTCAGATGTACGATCTCGGTCGGCTTCTCGTTGATCGAGACGGTCAGATCCACGCCCTCGGTCTTGAAGGCGGGGGTTTCGGGGACGTAGCCCTTGAAATAGAGCACCTGGCCGGGATGGGACGGCCCGAACTTGAAGTAGGCGTCCTCGGCCACCCAACCGTCCTCGTAGATTCCGGAGTACTCCAGGCCGGGATATTTGGAGAGGTCTTCGGGGAAACGGCTGATCTTGGTTGGCCGCGACAGGGCGTGATATTGCTCATCGGTCATGACCGAAATGTCGCGCACAAAGCCGACGAGGCGGCGGTCGTCCAGGTTGTAGTTCCGCCCGTAGAGCAGCATCAGGCCGGTTTTGGTCTTCAGGATCGGCGCGGGGTCCTCGCCGAAATCGACCATGATATAGGCCTGGTTCTCGTAGTACTCGGGTTTGATGACCGGCGAAAACACGCGCGCCGAGCCGTTGCCGACGAAGGGCAGCGGATAGTCCTGCTCGCCGACCACGATGGCCTTCGCGGGCAGTTGGGAGCGGCTCTGTCCGAGCGGAGTGCGGGTGAAATCGACCACGAGGCGCAGATCGGACGAGGGGTTGATGATGTTGAAGACATTGTACCGGCCGCTGCCATGGAAGTAGACCCGGCCATGGGTGATCGGCTCGGGCTCGCGCTGGAAGAAAGCCGCCCTGAAGCGCGCCGAGGAGTAGTAGTGCGGGCCGAGCTCGGAATGGATGAACACCAGCCGGTCCTTTACCTGGCTCTCGAGCTTGTACTGGTACATGTGCTGGACGGTCCAGCTGTCGCCCCGGTTCTGTTTGTTGAAATGGTCAAGGTTGGTGCGGATGGCGACGAAGAGGCGGTCCCGGTAGCCGATCTGGCGCGAACTGGTTTCGGTCCAATTGTTGAGCGGCGCCTGAATGGTCATCACCCGGTAGTCGGGCACGTCGCCGTGCATGATTTCGCTGGGCAGGAGCGGGCGCAGCAGGGCCAGCTTCTCGATCAACCGCGCCTGCGGCCCGAGATTGGGGTCGGGGGTGCGGAGGAATTTCAACACCGCGATGTTGGCGATGTTGTCCATGTAGGAGCGGCTGAGGAAACGCGTGTCGATGCCCTTGGTGTACTGGGAGAGCATCTTCGCGCTGACCACGTTGCTGATGTCGCTTTCGATGCCGTCGTAGACCAGGTTTTTCGGCGAGGTGAAGCGCACCCCGAGGCGGGACGCGTCCACGACTTCGGTCAGGCCGCCGCCATAGGTGCCGAGCGAGGCGTAGCTGTAGTACACGTGGTTCGGCATCGTGCAGCAGAAGAACACCGCGAGGGCGATGCGTCCCCAGCGGCGGAATTTCGGCCGGCCGTCGAAGAGGAACCTGGCGAAGCCCTGGGCGAGAATCAGGGTGGTCACCGGCTGGGCGAACATCGCCAGCTTGAAGAGGCCGAAGTCCTGTCCCTTGAAGAACAGGTAGAAGCCCAGCGGAATCATGACGGCCGCGAGGTAGCCGACCGGGGCGCCCTCCCCGAGGTTGCGCCCGGCATGCCAGATCAGGTAGCCGAGCAGGATGAAGCCGACCGCGATCTGGATCGAGATCAGCGGATCGAAGCCGACCGCGCCAAAGGCGTGCAGGCCGAAGAGCATGGGCACGAAGGAGGGCACCAGCGTCCAGGGAAACAGCACGAGGCCGCCGCTTTGGTCGTTGATTTCCGCCATGGCGCCCAGGCCGGCGGAGCCGACCGACTGCATCACCAGCGTATTGATGAATTCATAGGTGCTCGTGCCGAGCAGGACAAAGGTGAGCCCGGCCACGCCTGCCACAAAGAGCGCGTAGCGGCCGAAATGCGGCATGTCGGTGTAACGCAGCCGGACCGCAAAGATCAGGATGCCCAGCGCGATGAAGGGCGACACCTCCGGATACAGGATGCCGAGGCAGCAGGTGAGCAGGCCGGCGAGCAGCAGTTTGCGCAGGCTCAGGTACCGGGTGGAGAACAGCACCGTCGCCGCCGCCAGCAGGTTGGCGATGCCGCCCACTTGCGCGATCAGCTGATAGAGCGTGCCCAGGCCGAAGAGCGGGCTCGTGGCGAAAAGGAAACAGGCCACCAGCGCGATCTTGCGGTAACGGCCGCGGTACACCGCGATCGCTGCCATCGCGAAGATCTGCATCATGCTCAGCATGAGGATCGCCGGCATGAAGACCTCGTGCGGGTTGCGGCCGGTCAGCGACGCCATCCAGGCCACGGTCAGCTCCGAGCCCGGCCGGATCTGCTGCAGGCCGTGCATGAACCAGTAGTGCTGCGTGTAATCGGAGCCCTCGAGCTGGGTCTGTTCCGGCAGCTCGTAGTAGCCGTGGTGCAGAAAACGGTCGGCGGCCAGGGAGTAGTTGGCCATGTCGTCGTTGGCGTAGGAGATCCAGCGGAAGCCGTAGAGGAACAGGGGCCAGCCGGTGTAGAGCAGGTAGGCCAGGGTGATGGCGAAAAACGGCCGGAGCTGGCGCCACGGCAGCTTGGGCCGGCGCCACCAGAAAATCGCGCCGGCAAACACCGCCAGGCCCAGCGTGAGCCACGGGCCGGCGACCGCGAACGGCAGCCCCCACACGTTGAGGCGCGTGCCGATGACCAGCAGGAGCGCCAGGCCGGTCATCGGGGCGATGAACCAGCTCCAGAGCACGCCCAGCCGCGGACGCAGGAGGCTGATGACAGCCTGGCCGACGAAAGTGAGAAAAAGGAAAAGGGTGACGACGAGGAGCAGGGCGATCATGCCGGTGAAAGGAAAAAGAGAGTGAAAGTGAGAGTGAAAGTGAGAGAGGGCGCAAGCGCGGTGTCAGGGGGGCAATCCGGCTCCACCTTGGGGACTGAATGAGACCGGCGGCCGGGATGCTCGCTCAATCGCCAGACGGGTAGGGACGGACCGCTGGGCCGTCCATGCTTCCCGGCGTGCCCGGCGGTCACGCCCCGGATGCATGGGTAGGGGCACGCCCTGGCCTGATGGAGCTCGGTGCGATTCGATGATCCGGCCGGATCATCGAATCGCGCTTGCACCGCTGCGGCGCGGGCTGGTCGCGCCTTGGATGAATGAAAGGCGCAGCCCCTCGACAGGCTCGGGGCCCTGAGCGAAGTCGAACGGGCAAGCCTGCGCCCCTACGTCTCCCTCTTTCCTTACCAGCGGATCCCGAGCGCGTGCAACCGTGCCGTCAGGGCCCCGTGAAAGCGGATGCGGCGGGCCCAGATATTGATTTTTTCCATGTCTTCCGCCCGCTCCTCGCCGTGAAACAAGGCGCGCACCCGGCGCATCTCCTCCGCCCCGGTCGTATGGATGGAGGCGCTGGTCTTCTGCTGCGGATGCACCCGGAAGCTGCCCAGGAAGTAAGGCAGCCGCACCACGCGCAATCCCGCCCGGGTGAAGCGCGCGAGCAGGTCCCAGTCGAGGGCGAACTGAAAGCTGGGGTCGACGCCGCCGACGCGATCCCACGCGCGTTTGCGCCAGTAGAGCGTCTCCTGCGGCACATAGTCGATCCATTCCAGTCCGCGTGGGTCGTGGCGCGGCATGATCCACCGGCCGGTCTCCCGGTCGAGCTCGTCGATGATGATGCGGTGGCCGTACACAACGTCGACCTGCGGATGGGTGGCGAAGTATTCGCCCACGTAGCGCAGTGCCCGCGGGTTGACGAAGTCGTCGGAATTGAGCCACGCCATGACGTCGTCCGGCCGGAGCCGGTCGGCGATTTTATCGAAACCGCGGCGGACGGCGTCGGCCTGGCCGCCGTCCTTCTCCGAAACCCAGGCGGTCAGCCGGCCGGCATAGCGGGCGATGATCTGGGGCGTCGGCTCGGGCGAGCCGCCATCCTGCACGACGTAGAGCAGCTTCGGGTACTGCTGGTTGAGCACGCTGAGCAGGGTGCTTTCGATGAAGGCCGGCTGGCCATAGGACGGCGTGACGATCGCGATCTGCGGCAGACGTCCCTCGGGCAGCCGGGGCTTGGGGAACCGGTCCCAGCGGATCGGCTGCGGCGGGTAGTTTTGCAGGATGCCGATCTGCATCCAGTATTCCTCGACCACCTTTTTGAACACCCAGTCGCTGAAGGGGCGCCACCATTTCAGGCGCACATGGGCGCCGGTGGCCGTCCAGAGCTTGTGCAGCCGCGCCGTCGGCGTGGTGGCGGCGGCAGCCAGTTGCTGGATGACGGCCTCCCGTTCCACGCAGGCGCGATGCAGCTGTTGAATGACGGCTTCCTTCTCGGCGAGGAGCCGGAGGTAGTGCTTGCTATGTTCCAGGGTGGCGAGGCCGGCAGAGTAGTTGGCCAGCGAATGGCGGGTTTCGCTGAGCGCATGCTCCAGGTTGCGGATATGCGTGTTCTGGTCGTGCAGGGCCTTGGCGTAATCCAGGGTGCCGGGCGGCAGCGCGGCAAAAAGCGCCTCGAGCCGGGTCTTCTCTCCCTGCAGCGCGACCAGCTGCGTGTCCCGCTGCGCGAGGCCGGCGTTCAACTCGGCGACGCCGGCATTCAGGTCGGCGACAATCTTCTGAAAGTCGCGGATATGCCCATCCAGCTTGAAAATCAGCGCCTCGCGCTCATTGCAAACGGCCTTCAGGCTGACGATTTCGGCATCCTTGACGTCGGCTTCCTGTTTGAGGTCGGCGATCTCCGCGTCCTTGCTGGCGCATTCGGCTTCAAGTTCGGCCTTGATCGCCTCCATCTCGGTCTTGCGCTCCTCGGCGGCCCGCTTGAGGTCGGCGATCTCGGTATCCTTGACGTCGGTCTCCTGCTTGAGGTCGGCGATCTCCGCGTCCTTGCTGGCGCATTCGGCTTCAAGTTCGGCCTTGATCGCCTCCATCTCGGCCTTGCGCTCCTCGGCCGCCCGCTTGAGGTCGGCAATCTCGGCGTCCTTGCGGTCGGTTTCGTGCTTGAGCTCCTCGATCTTGTTCTGGCGGTCGAGGCGGTCGCGCTGAAGGGAACGGTAGAGCGGGGTCGCCGCTTCGATCAGCCGGAGGGTTTCGGGCGGAAGGTTGGCCACCTGGACCACCTCGTCGTAGTCCTGCGCTCCGCGGGTTAGGACGAGTTCAACCGCGCGCTGGACATCAGCCAGAACGATGGTTTTCACGCACGGCGCGTCGCCCCAATGGCAGTCCCAGGCGCAACCGAAGCAGGGCAGGGGTTGCACGACCGAGACGACCTGCCGCCCGACGGGGCGGAAGCGCGGCCAATAGCCGCCGGCAAAGATACCGATGGTCGGCCGGCCGAGGGCGGCGGCCAGGTGCATGGCGCCGGTGTCGTGGCCGACGTAAAGGCGGCTTTGCGCCAGGAGGGCGCCGAGCAGCGGCATCTCGCCGTCGCGGGTGAGGCAAACGGCCGGCCGGCTGGCGCCGGTCGCGATCTCCTCTAGCAGCGCGGCTTCACTGACGTGGCCCAGCAGGAGGACGGGCAATTTCTTTGCACGCTTAAGCCACGCGATGAGTTCAGCGAATCGCCTGGCTGGCCAGGCCTTGATCTCCACGTTGGCCAGACCGGCGGGATAAACGGCGGCAAATCCGCCCGGAGGCAGATGGTGCGCGGCGAGGAAGGCGGCGGCCTTTTGCGCGGTTGCGGCCGGCACGGTCAGCGCCGGGCGGGTGGGCGGCGAGGAGCGGCCGATCAGCTGGTCGGCCAGGCGGTGGTTGCTTTCCCACTCCCGCTGCTGGTCGTCCACCGGCACCACCTCGGGGAAGGTCCCGGCCGCGTCGATGCCCAGTTCGAGCCGCAGGGCCGTGGCGAAGAGCGGATCGATCGGACGGCCGCCGAGCGCTACGCGCCGGGCCTTGGGGAAATGCGCCGCGATCGCCGCCTCCAGCCAGGTGCGGTTGAAGGTGGCGGCGACAATCAGGTCGGGCTCCAGTTTTTCCAATGCGGCCAGGAGCGCGGCCAGCTCCCGGTGGCAGGCGGCGGGTTTCTGGGTGAAGGGGTTGATGTTCCCGACCTGCCAATGCACCCAGTCGGGAAACAGGGGGGCCAGCGACTCGTAGCCCGGGCGCACGAGCAGGGTGTGGCGCGCCTTCGGCCAGGCGGCCTGGAGCTGCGCCAGGGCCGACGAGAAGATGATCAGGTCGCCGAACGTGTCGGGCCGGATGTAGATGACGCTTTGAGGTGTCGCGGGCACGGAAAACGGTTGAGGAAACAGCGCGCCGATGAATTCGGCGAGCCTCTTTTGCAGGTCGCGCGGTGCCAGCCCGCATATTCTCACCACTCTGCGATGAACACCCGCCCTGCCTGATTACGGCGACCCGGAAGGCACACGGGGTATCCGCAGTTTCAGGCGCGGAAACCAGCGGCTGAAATCCTGGGGATTGCGGGTGACAAGGCCGGTACGGTTCGCTGCGAATCCGCCAATGAGCATGTCGGCAATGGGGCGCTTGGCCGCTCGCGCCTGGCGCTTGGCGACAATGTAGGCGTTCCAAGCGGTGCAAGCCTGCTCCGTGTCGGCCGCCGTCCATGGTTCCTCATGGGAAATGCCTGCTTGATCCAGGAAGCGCTTCTGCTCCGGCAGATCGCCGGCGAACGTGTGCCGACGCCCCCCTTGATTCGAGCGGACGATCCCCGGGTGCGACCGGATTTCTAACGCCGGCCCTGCCGTCACTGGTTCATCCATTCCCAGGCCGGCCCGGCCGGTCACGGTTCAGCCGTTGGCCGGCGAATTCCGCATTCGTCAAAGAAGGCGTGGCACGCCGCCCGGGCGTCCGCGGCCAGCCGGTGCAACGCCGCCAGCGGGGCAGGCTGAGCTAATTCAAGGGCGCCACTGAAACTTGCCGCAATAGCCAGGTCCTGCACCCGGTGCAACGGAATCTGCTGCAACAGACCCTTGAGTTTGAGGCTCCGCGCAAAGACCGAGACGGCGGCGCCCCGCCAGGCGGCGGCGAGAGCGGAATGATAGCGGGTGGTCAGGCAGGCCCGCAGGCGATCATAGGGTTGAATGAAGGCCGCTAGTTTCCCTTGCGCATAATCAGGCAGGCAAAGGCGGAGCGCGGCGTGTTCGGCGACGCTGAACTCCTGCCAGAGCAGCATCTCGGACACGGCCAACGGGCGCACCTCCTGGGCGATCCATAACAGACGCCGGCCGGCAGGTTGGGAGAGAAGGAATTGACTGAGGGCGTCGCGGGATAATTGCGCCGACTTCTCCACGTGCAGCACCAGACCGTCGAGGTGCTCGATTGCGGCCGGGGCGGGCTGATCCTGGAAATAAGCATGGGCAAGATCCGCCGCCGGGAAAATGCGCGCCTGCGCCCGGGTCTGCTGTAGCAGTTCGGCGGAAAGCGGATCGCGCGTCCAGATGCCGGCGGCCCGCTCCAGGATGAAGCGCGTCTGCGGCATGGCCATGGCCTCCGCCTCGTCCACCCCCACGCCCAAAAAGTAGGCCGGCACCGCTGCCGCTTCCGCATCGGTCAGATCGGCGACGATGTGATCAAGCAGGTAGGGTCCCACGCAGCATTGAAACGGGGTGTCGCCCAGCCCCAGCCACACGTCGGCTTCGCTGATCAACTGCCGCCGGACCATCGGGTCCGCCGGATGCCATTCCACCTGGGGGAAACGCTGCTGCATGGGGGCCGCCGCGCGCGGGATGCAGCAGGTGAGCCGCGCGCGGGCGCCGGTGCGCGCCAGCTCGCCCAGAAATCCCGCCAACATCCAGTCGTCCCCGATGTTGCCGGCACCGTAGATATCGAGACCAATATGGAGATGCAGCATCGTGATGCGATAGCGCGGAGCATTCTGTTGGTCGGGTTGGCGCCGGCACAAGCCTTCCCGCGCTAACCAACGACCGCCACCTCCATCGGCAGCCGGGCGATGCCATAAAATGGCCAGGTTCCGACGGCATCATACCTCACTTCAATCGGACCCAGGCCTTCATGCCGGTCTTGGACAAAACCGTGATTGGGGCCGTCCAGGGAGGGTTCGGAACAGCCAAGGCTGAACGTGTACGGTCCGGGCTGGACGGCCATGGTCAATCTGAAGGTCAGGATGCGCTCCTCCCCGGCCTGGAAGGAGTGCAGGGGCGTGTGCAGCTGGCGGGTGCCGGCGGCAAAGACCACGTTGTTCATGCGGTCAAAGAGATGCAGGCCGGCGGAGGGATCAGGAATTTCGCGGTTGGCCCTGAGCAGCAGATGGATCTGCACCGTCTGCAGCATCTCCACGCTCAGCGAGTGCAGGCCGCACTCGTTGACAAAGCATGCGGCGGCAACCTCCAGCTCGTGGATGCCGTGCCGCGACCGGGCCTTGGGCAGGATGTTGTGGGCCAGGATCTCCGCCTTCAACTCGGTCAGCGCCGGCGCCGGGGGAGGCGCGACGGTCCGGCGGGCCGCATTCGCCGCGGGCGCCGCTGCACCTGAGGAAATCGCATAGTAGCGGCTCGCCGCCTCCTCGGGCGGACCCGCAAACACCACGGCGCCTTCCTTCAGCAGCAGGGCCCGGTCGCAGAGGTTTTGCACCGCCCCGATGTCGTGGGAAACAAACAACAGCGACGTGCCGTCGGCCAGCATCGCCCGGATGCGCGCAAAACATTTCTGCTGGAAGAACACGTCGCCCACGCTCAGGGCCTCGTCGACAATGAGAATGTCGGGCTGGGTGGCGGTGGCGACGGCGAAGGCCAGCCGGACCATCATGCCGTTGGAATAGGTCTTGACCGGCTGCTCGATGAAGTCGCCAATGTCGGCGAACGCGGCGATCTCGTCGAACCGGGACTCGATTTCCCTCATGGTGAAGCCGACGATGGAGCCGCTAATGAAGACGTTTTCCCGGCCGGTGAAGTCGGGGTTGAAGCCCGAGCCGAGTTCCAGCAGCGCCGAGACGCGCCCGTTGACGGCCACCCGGCCGCCGGTCGGCGTCAACGTGCCGGCGATCAATTGCAGCAGCGTGCTTTTGCCGGAGCCGTTGCGGCCGATGATGCCGGTGGCCTCGCCGCGACGCACGGTGAAGGAGACATCGCGGAGCGCGTAGAAATCGCGGTAGCCGCGGGCGGCGCGCCCCGCCAGCGCCCGGTAGGGTGCCGAAGCCTGCGGGAAGACCCGGGCCGCGGTCTCCAGCAGCGGGCTCTTCAGGCGGGCCGACGGGTGCTCCCAGATCCGGTAGGCCTTGGTGAGGTTTTCGACGGTGATGATGGCGTCACTCATGAGGGAGAGTGAAAGTGAAAGTGAAAGTGAGAGTGAAAGTGAAAGGGAAGTGAGGATGAAAGTGAGAGTGAGGGTGAAAGTGAGACCCAAGGTGGCGATCGCCACAATCATCCGTCGCTCCGGAGGGTTTTGATGCTGGCCGAGAGTATCCCGATGGTCTCACCACACAAGGCGACACGTTTGGCAATGACATCGGCGGGCAACCAGTGTTTGAGACGTTGATAACGGCCAGCGGTCTCTTGCGCAGATCCGCGCGAAATAACTAGAAAGTGCGCGAAATCCCGCTGAGATTCGCGACCATAGCCTTCTTCCATATTCGATGCGACGGAATCGGCACTGGCATATTGTTGCGAGATGAGCCGGTAAAGTGCCGGGCTTTTGAGGAGTGGCTCAAGATCGGCGACGACGTGGTCAAACAGCTCCAACGCTTTCTGGTAGGCGCCAAAGCTTTTCAGTTTATCACGCTCCGGCATAACTCCTCTCTTTCACCCTGATTTTCACCTTCACTTTCACTTTCACTTTCACCCCCTAGATCACATCCGCGAAGGCCGGTTGCATTTTTTTGAAAAACCAGCCGCCCAGCACGAACACGGCCGCCCCGACGACGTAGGTATAGCCCAGGTGCGTCAGATTGACGGGCAGATTCCACAGCAACGCGGCGCGCGCCAGATCCACGGTGTGCAGCAGTGGATTCCATTTCAGCACCGCCCAGAATGCCGGGGGAATGATCTGGAGAGAGTAGAAGATCGCGCTGGCGTAGAGGATGATCTGCGCGACGAACTGGATGATATGCTGCACGTCCCGGAAGAACACGCCGAGCGCCGCGAGGAACCAGCCCAGCCCGATGGTCAGAAGAAGATGCGGCGCCGCGATCACCGGCAGCCACAGCAGGCCATGCAGGGTCACGCCGCGGCCGCCGGCCGTCATCCCGATGAGCAGCAGGCCCAGGCTGATGAGGAAATTGAACCAGGATGCGCCCAGCTGTGCCAGCGGCAGCACTTCGAGGGGAAAGACCACCTTTTTGACCAGGTTGGGACTGCTGACGATGAGGGTGGGCGCCACCGTGAGGGTCTCCGCGAGGACGTGGAAAAAAATCAGGCCGAGGAAGACGCCGAGCGCGAAATCCATCCGCGTCTCGTCGGCCAGGACGCGAAAGCGTCCGCCGAAGATGATCCCGAAGACGAAGACGTAGAGGCCCAGCATCAACAGCGGGTTGAGCACGGCCCAGAGCATGCCGAGATAGCTGCCGCGGTGCTTCATCTCGATGGCGCGCACGGTGAACTGCCAGAGCAGGTCGCGGCGGCGCGCGAAGTGGTGCCAGGCGGCGGAGGAGGTCATGAAGTGAGAGTGAAAGTGAGGGTGAGGATGAAAAGGGGGAAACGGCTAGGAGGGGAAGACTTAGCCAGATCCATGCAGTTGAAACTGTAGGGCGGGGTCGCCGCACCCCGCTGACATTCGAACAAAAGGCGGGATCGGGCGATCCCGCCCTACAACCAAATGGTCGAGGCCTGGCAGAGTGGCATGAGGGTTCAACTGCATAGTTCCGGCTTGGAAGACGGGGAAGGCCAAGACCGGGCGGTCGACTTTTTCGCATCTTTGCTCGCACTTGTCACTTTCACATTTGCCTTGGCGCCGACTCCCCGCTGTAAGCAGGGCTGCGCAACTATGAAAGTGGTCATCCTCTGTGGGGGCAAGGGCACGCGGCTTCGCGAGGAGACGGAATTCCGCCCCAAGCCCATGGTGCCGGTGGGCCGGCGTCCGATCCTCTGGCATATCCTCAAGATTTACTCCCATTTCGGACATCGCGATTTTGTGCTCTGTCTCGGCCATCGCGGGGACATCATCAAGGAGTACTTTCGCAACTACCGGTGGCACGCCTCCGATGTCACGCTCACCCTTGGCCGGAAACCGGCCGTGGAGTTTCACGAAGCCCCGGCGGACGAGGACTGGCGCATCACCTTTGCCGACACCGGCGAGCAGGCGCAGACGGCCGATCGCGTGCGGCGGATCCAGCGCTACCTGGGCGACGAGACCGAATTCATGCTGACCTATGGCGACGGGGTCGGCGATATCGACCTCACGGCGCTGCTCGCGCATCACCGCCGCAGCGGAAAAATCTGCACGATCACCGCCGTGCGTCCCCCGGGCCGTTTCGGCGAGCTCACGCTGTCCGGAGATTCCCAGGTGACCGCCTTCAACGAGAAGCCGCAAACGGAGGGCGGTTACATCAACGGCGGCTTCATGGTCTTTTCGCGCCGGATCTTCGAGCACCTGTCCGATACTTCGGAGATGCTGGAACAGGGGCCCTTGAAGCGCCTGGTCCAGGCCGGGCAGCTCAACGCCTACCGGCACGACGGTTTCTGGCAGCCGATGGACACTTCTCAGGAACTCACGCTGCTCAATCAGCTGTGGGACAGCGGCCGCGCCCCGTGGAAGATCTGGTAGAAGATCGCAGGCAGCCAAACTCGTGAGAGTTTGGAGGCTTCTCTCATCGTGTCCCAACTTCATCTATTCTCTGGTGTCTACTCGGGTCGTCGGGTGCTGGTTACCGGTCATACCGGCTTCAAGGGCGCGTGGCTGGCGCGGTGGCTGGTGAAGCTTGGCGCCAGGGTCACCGGCTATGCCCTGCCGCCTCCGACCGACCCCAGTCTGTTTGCCGCCATCGATTGGGAGGGCCGTCTGGATCATGGCGTCGGGGATGTGCGGGAGGCGACGGCGCTGCAGGCGCTGGTCGCGCGGCTTCAGCCCGAGGTGGTCTTCCATCTGGCCGCCCAGCCGCTGGTGCGCCGTTCCTATGCGGAGCCGGTGGAAACGTTCGCGACCAACGTGCTCGGAACCGTTCATCTGCTCGAAGCCGTCCGCCGGCAGGGCGGGCCCTGCGCGGTGGTGGTGGTGACCTCGGACAAATGCTACGAAGCGATTGGCAGCTCCGAGGAGCGTCGGGAGGGCGATCCGCTCGGCGGGCACGATCCCTACAGCGCGAGCAAAGCCGGCGCAGAGATTGCCGCCGCGGCCTACGCCCGCGCTTATTTTGGAAAAGATGGACGCGTGGCGCTGGCCACGGCGCGGGCGGGCAACGTGATCGGCGGCGGCGACTGGGCGGAAGACCGCATCATGCCGGATTGCATCCGCGCCCTGCAGGCGGGCCGCCCTATCCCTGTTCGCCGTCCCGCGGCCGTGCGGCCCTGGCAGCATGTGCTCGAGCCGCTGAGCGGTTATCTGTGGCTGGGGACGCGCCTGTGGCAGGCCGTTGCGGAAGGCAAGGCCCGGCCGTCGGGCTCGTTCAATTTTGGTCCTGAGGCTGCGGGACATCACGAAGTGCGCACCCTCGTCACCGAGGTGTTGCGGCATTGGCCGGGACGCTGGGAAGCCGCGTCTGTCGCCGGTGATCCGCACGAAAACGAGTGCCTGCGGCTTTCGATCGATCGGGCCGCGCATGAACTCGGCTGGAAGCCCGTCTGGGATTTTGCCCGAGCGGTCGAGCGGACGGTTGCCTGGTACCGCGCCTTCCTCACTGAGGGCCGCCACGCGGCCGTCGGTTTGGTGGAGGGTGATCTCGACGCCTATGTTCAGGCCGCCCGAGGCCTGGGCTTACCCTGGACGTGCTAGCATTGGGAGCGCGCGGGATTCTGCTTCCATCGCCTGAGCCCAGGCTTGATGCGAAGGCCGTTCCGCGTAGAGTTGGTCTTATGAACGAATTGGTTTTTGAGGTGTTGCAGGAGGCCGATGGCGGTTATGTCGCCGAAGCGCTCGGCGAAAGCATTGTTACCGAGGCGGATACTTGGGATGAATTGCGGGCCAATGTTCGCGAGGCGGTGACGGCATTCTATTTCGACCGCCCCGCGCCCGATCGCTTGCGCCTCCGTCTGGTACGAGACGAAGTCCTGGTGTGAAGCTGCCACGCGACATCAGCGGGCGGGAATTAGCCAAGACGCTTTGTCGAAGTTGGGGGTATCGGCAGGTCAACCAAGTCGGCAGCCATATCATTTTGCAGACCGAAGAACCAGTGCATCACCGGCAATCGGTGCCCGATCATAGTCGGCTTCGAATCGGTACGCTCAACGCCATCCTGCGTTCCGTCGCCCAAGCCAAGCGCGTCACTCGTGAGGCGATCCTTGAGTCATTTTGACATTGTTGGCGTCGGGTACGCCAAGTGTCGGCTCAGCGCCAAATGGTTTTGTAGCGGTCAAACGGCTCAGGATGGCCGCAAGCGGTTCCGCATCTCCTTATGAGTTTAATCTCTCCTGTCGATCTGGAACATGTGCTCGAGCACACCGCCGGGGTCTGGCCGGCACTGGCCGGACAACGGCTGTTCATCACCGGCGGCACGGGATTCTTCGGCTGCTGGCTCTTGGAAACACTGCTCGCGGCCAACCGAAAACTCGATCTCGGTCTGGAAGCCACGGTGCTCTCGCGTGATCCGGATGCGTTTGCGCAACGCATGCCGCATCTGGCCGCTACGTCCGGCCTTCGCTGGGTGCGGGGATCGGCCGTGGATTTCACCCCGGAACGGGTGGCGCGGGAACTGGGCTTGGCGCCGGGGAGGCTGGCCTTTGACGCCGTGATCCATCTCGCCACCGAGGCGGACAACGCCCGCACCCTGGCCGAACCCGCCGCCGCGGTCGAGGTGATCGCCGGCAGCACGCGCCGCGCCCTCGAGTTCGCAGGCGCGGTCGGGGCGCGACGGTTTCTCTTCACGAGTTCCGGCTCCGTCTACGGCCGCCAGCCGGCCGAATTGGAAAAAATGTCCGAGGATTTTCCGGGTTCGTCCGATCCCGCGCATTTGAGCGCCGCCTATGCCATTTCCGGGCAGGCCAAGCGTGCCGCCGAGGAACTGTGCGCCACTTTTTGGAAGCAGCGTGGCGTCGAGACCATTGTGGCCCGTTGCTTTGCCTTTGCCGGACCGCACCTGCCGTTGGACGGCAAGTTTGCGTTCGGCAATTTCCTCGCCGACGCCCTCGCGGGCCGGGATATCGTCATCACCGGCGACGGCACACCGGTGCGTTCCTATCTTTATGCCGCCGATCTGGCGATCTGGCTCTGGACGCTGCTGGCCCGGGGTGCGCCTGGGCGTGTGTACAATGTCGGGTCTGAGCACGCGGTTAGCATCCGTGAATTGGCGGAGACCGTGGCCCGGCTGGTGGCGCCGGGGCGCCGGGTCAAGATCCTGCAGGCACCGGCTTCTAGTGCTCCCATCGAACGCTACGTGCCGTCCACCCGGCGTGCGCGAGAAGAACTCGGCCTGCGAGAGTTCGTCGGGCTTGAGGAAGCAATCCTTCGCACCGCCGCCTGGGCGCGGCGGCGGGGTTGAGCAGCGGAGTTACGGTGCTACCGAGCGGCGGAACTACCGAACAGAGGAGCTGCGGGACTGCCGGCGATCGATCTTCGGGACTCCACCATAGGTCGGCAGCTCTGTAGTTCCGCAGCCCCGCCCTTCCGCCCGCCGGGAGCTCAGCGTTGAGCGTCGGGCAACCAACGTTCAGCGTTCACCGGCAGATGCTCTTCATACTTGAGATGGTCAACAACCCCATGGGCGACGTCGCCCGTGCCCCGTGCCACCACGCTTGCACCGCAAGGCGCAACCGCCCATTCTCCCAAGTGCATGAACCTGACGGCGACACATTCGGGAAAGGGCATGGTTCCACGACCGGAGAATCCGCTGGATCCTCGCTTGCTGGCGCTCTACCGCGCCGCCACTCCCGCCGCCAAGCTTACGGCGGTGACCCGGCTCAATGCCGCCTTGATTGGACTCAAGGAGGCCCAGCTGGCCACCACCCGGCCGGAGTGGACGCCGGACCGGCGTCGGGTTGAACTCCGTCGCTGGTGGATGGCTTCCCGGGACTGATCAGCCGTACAACCTGGTTGCCCATGTGGGACTGGCTCTTTCAGTTCATTGATCCGCTGGAGCGCAGAGCCATTCCTTATGCGCTGGTTGGATCGGTGGCTTCCTCCATTTATGGCGAACCGCGCGCGACCAACGATCTCGACGTGGTCATTCAAATCGGGGCCAATGACGCGCGACGGTTGATCGCCGCGTTTTCTCCGGATCGATTCTATGTCCCGCCGGAGGAGGTGGTGCTGGCCGAAATCGCCCGGGCTCATGGAGCGCATCTCAACGTCATCGCCCTCGACTCCATGACCAAGGCGGACCTTTATCCACTGCCGGTGGAACAGCAGGACTGGTTTCTCCGCCGCCGTGCGCTCGCCGTGAACGAGCGCCAGGTGTGGCTGGCCGCACCCGAGGTGGTGATTCTCCACAAGCTTTTGTTCCATCGCGAAGGAGGCGGGGAGAAGCATCTGCGCGACGTCCGGGTGATGATGGCGACGCTGGGCAGCGAGCTGGACCGGCCCTGGTTGCAAGCTGAAGCGGCCCGGCTGGGCCTCGCGTTGCCACCGGAGGCAACAGCCGCCAGCTGAATATCAGCGTTTGCCCTCTTTGCTTTTTCACCTTCACCATCACTTCCCCTTTCCCTTCACTCTCTGTCCTCCGTAGCCTTGGCGAAGGAGGATCACTTCCGCATGCTCTTCATTTTTGAGATGGCCAACAACCACATGGGCGACGTCGCCCATGGCCGGCGCATCATCCGCGAACTGCGCGAGGCGTGTGCGGGCTTCGATTTTCGTTTTGCGGTCAAGCTCCAATACCGTCACCTCCCCGATTTCATTCATCCCGATTTCCGCGCCCGGACCGACCTGAAGTTCGTCAAACGGTTTTCCGAGACCGCGCTCGGCTGGGATGACTACCGGCGGCTCAAGGACGCCATCGTCGAGCACGGTTTCCTCTCCGTCTGCACCCCGTGGGACGAGGCGTCGGTGGACCAGATCGTCGAACACGGCTTCGACTATCTCAAGGTGCCAAGCTGCTACCTGACCGACTGGCCGCTCGCGGAGAAGATCGCCGCGACCAGCCTGCCGCTGATCCTCTCCACCGCGGGCGAGCCGTTTGAGGAGATCGACCGCATCGTCAGTTTCTATCAGCACCGCAACAAGCGCCTCGCGATCCTGCATTGCGTGGGCGAATACCCGACGCCCGACGCCAACCTGCAGCTCAACCAGATCGAGTTGCTGCGGCGCCGCTATGCGGACGTCGAGATTGGCCACTCGACCCATGAGTCGCCCGACCAGTACGAGGCCGTGATGATGGCGGTCGCGAAAGGCGCCACCGTCTTCGAGAAACACGTCGGCGTGCCCACGGAGCGCTACCGCCTGAACGCCTATTCCGCCACGCCGGCGCAGGTGCGCTTTTGGCTTCAGGCCGCCCAGCGGGCGGTGGCCATGGCTGGAGCGGCCGGGTGCCGGCACGAGTTTTCGGCCGCCGAGCGCGGCACGCTGGCCGAACTGCGCCGGGCGGTTTTTGCCCGGCGCGAGATCCGGCCGGGCGAAGTCATCCGGCTCGAGGATGTGTTTCTTTCGATCCCAGGCCGGCCGGGCCAGTTGGTGGGGCAGGACTTGTCGAAATACACCGAGTTTCGCGCCACCCGGGCTTATGCGGCAAAAGAGGCGGTCATGCGCGACGGCGTGACTCCGACCGACACACGCAGCCTGGTCCACGGCATCGTGCATGATGTGAAAGCGCTGCTGAAAGCGTCGGGCGCCATCGTGCCGGCGCAACTCGAACTCGAGCTGTCACACCACTATGGTCTCGAACGGTTCCGCGAGTTCGGCTCGACCACGATCACCGTCGTCAACCGCGAATACTGCAAGCGGGTCATCCTCATGCTGCCGGGCCAGCGGCACCCGGAGCAGTGGCACAAGCTTAAGGACGAGACCTACCATCTCCTCCATGGCGAGATCGATCTCGTGCTCGACGGCCGGCCCCGCAAGTGCGCGCGCAACGACGTGGTGATCATCCCCCGGGAGGTGCGGCATTCGTTTGCCAGCGCCGCCGGCGCGGTCATCGAGGAGATCTCCTCGTCCTACTCCCCGGGTGACTCCTATTACACCGATCCCGTCATCACCCAGGACCCCAACCGCAAGACCTATGTCACGAACTGGATGGATTAGCGCGTTGCGCGGGTGAGAGTGAAGGTGAAAGTGAGAATCTATGTCGGAACGTTATCAGTTGAAAAATTATGGCGCCTATCAAAAGGCGCTGGAACTGTTTGACCACGTCGTTGCCGATCTCGAGCCGCTCCTCCATAATTCAATACTTCACCGACTCATCGCCCAGCAATACGCCAGCGCTGATTCCATCGGCTCCAACATCGAGGAAGGCTACGGTCGGGAATCGAAGCGGGATTTCGCGCATTTCCTGATCATTTCGCGCGGCTCAGCACAGGAAACGGCCGGTCGTTATGAACGGTTCAAACACTGGTTATCGGCCGACCTCATTGCGGGGCGCGTTGCGTTGTGCGGTGAGATCATTGGTATTCTCTCCTCTACGATCAAAACGCTCCGGAGTGACAGCTAGCTATGCTTGCGTAGCACTTTCACTTTAACTTTCACCTCCACTTCCCTTTGAAGCTTTCCGACTACGCCGTCGATTTTCTCATCCGCCATGGTCTCCGGCGCATTTTCCTCCTGCCCGGCGGGGGCTGCATGCATCTGACCGATGCGGTGGGCAAGCGGCCGGAGCTGGATTACGTGTGCTGTCTCCACGAGCAGGCGTGCGCGTTCGCGGCCGAGGCCTATGGCGAATACACAAACGCTTTCGGCTGCGCGCTGGTCACGGCGGGGCCCGGCGGCACCAATGCCATCACCGGCGCGGCCTGCGCCTGGATCGAATCGTCGCCCTGCCTCTTTCTCTCCGGCCAGGCCAAGCGCACCGATCTGATTTCGAGCCAGCCGCTGCCGGTGCGGTCGATGGGGCAGCAGGAGGTCGACATCGCGGCGATGGTGCGTCCGGTCACGAAATACGCGGTGACCGTGCTTGAACCGGCCGAGATCCGTTTCCACCTCGAAAAGGCGCTGTGGCTCGCCACTCACGGCCGCAAGGGTCCGGTCTGGCTCGACATTCCGCTTGATGTGCAGGCCGCTCAGGTGGATCCGGCGGCGATGACGGGTTTCACGCCGCCGCCAGAGGAGACCCGCAGCTTCGCGCCGGGAATCACCCGGGCGCTTGAGGCGCTGGCCCGCGCCCGCCGTCCCGTCATCTACGCCGGCAACGGGGTGCGCACGGCCGGAATGATCGATGCGTTCCGGGCGCTGGTGGAACGCCTCCACCTGCCGGTGCTGCTGACTTGGAAGGCCGCGGATTTTCTGCCGGAGGATCATCCATGCTACGCCGGACGCCCAGGCGGCATTGGGCAGCGTGCGGCGAATTTCACCCAGCAGAAGGCGGATTGGATGCTCGTGCTGGGCGCGCGGCTGGATCTGCCGTCGGTGGCGTTCAATCACGCGAACTTCGCCCCGCGGGCTTTCAAGGTGTTCGTGGACGTTGATCCGGCGGAGCTGGCCAAGTTCAAGGCGAAGATCGACGTGCCGGTCTGCGCGGATCTTAGGCGCTTTCTGACGGAATTGCTTTCCGGAGCCACCGCCCGCTCCTGGCCGGATTTCAAAGACTGGAGCGGAAGATGCCGCGGCTGGATGCAGCGTTTCCCGGTCGTACTGCCGGCGTATCGGAAGCAGCCGGCGGGCCCGGTCAGCACCTATGTGCTCATGGACGTGCTCTCCGAACTGCTCGGCCCGGAGGATGTGATCGTGCCGGGAAGCTCCGGTCCCTGCAGCGACATCTTTTATCAGGCGTTCCGGATCAAGGCCGGCCAACGGATTCTCAATGCACCGGGGCTCGGCGCGATGGGCACCGGCCTGCCCGGCAGCATCGGTGCGGCGCTGGCCGCCGGCGGGCGGCGGGTCGTGAACATCAACGGGGAGGGCGGATTCCAGCTCAACATCCAGGAGCTTGAGACCGTGCGGCGGCTGGGCCTGCCGATCAAATTTATCGTGCTGGACAACGGCGGCTATCGTTCGGTCGTCACCATGCAGCGAAGCCATTTTCAGGGGCGTTTGGTGGGCGCCGAGCCTTCGAGCCGCCTGACCATGCCCGATACCGGCCGCGTGGCCGCGGCCTATGGAATTCCGGCGCTGTCCGTTGATTCCCACGACCGGCTGCGGGACGCGCTGGCGGAGGCGCTGGCCCGTCCGGGTCCCGTGGTGTGCGTGGTCAAGACGTCCGTGGACGAAATGACCGCGCCGCGGGCGATCTCGGAAGTGCGGCCGGACGGCACCATCGTCTCGAAACCGATGGAGGACATGTGGCCTTTCCTCGATCGCGCCGAGTTCAACGCCATCATGGCGGAGTAGGCGATGGAAGTGAGATGGAGAGTGAAGGTGAGAGTGAGGGTGAAAGTGATCGGGAATCCGTCATGTACCAATGGACATCGGCGCGTTAGGGATAACGCGCCCTACCGCCGGGAAGGGGTGCTGGGGGTAGGGCGGAGTATCCTTACTCCGCCGGAACAGGGCATTCGTGAATCGTCCGGCCCGACCTTTGCCCTTCGCTCTTCATTTCCAGTCAACATGCCCTCTGCCCACTTTCCATTTTCACTCTCACTTTCATTTTCCTTCTCTCATTCTCGGCTATTATGACCACTCTTGAAGAAATCCACGCCTTCCTCGCCGAGCCCGTCGCGGCGGCCGCGGAACGGGAACGGCGGACCTTCCCCGCGCTGCTGGCGGGGACCGACGGTTCCGTGGTTCTCTTTGGGGCCGGCCGCTTGGGGCGGCTGTGCGCCCGGGCCTTGCGCCGCGGCGGGGTGACACTGCACGCCTTTTGCGATCGCAATCCGCAGCTTCACGGAGACACGGTTGAGGGAGCGGTGGTCATGAGTCCCGAGGAGGCGGCGCACCGGTTCGGCACGTCGGCTCTGTTCGTCGTGTCGATCTGGACCGGCACCGCCCGCGAGAGCATGGCTGAGCGGATGGATTTTTTGCGCCGGCTCGGCTGTCGTTTCGTGGCGAATTATGCGGCGCTGGTCTGGGCCCACGGACGCGCAGAAACGCCCTTTCATTCATTTGATTTGCCGTCGCGGGTGCTCGAAAACGCGCCGGCGCTGCGCGATCTGGCCCGCCTGCTGTCCGATCAGACCTCCCTCCAGACGTTGCTCGCCGCGTTGCGGCAGCGTTTGCACGGTGAGTTCGACAGCGCGCCGCCCGCCGCCGATCAGTATTTCCCGCGGGAGGTCGTGGCGTTGCGCGCCGACGAAATCTTTGTCGATGGCGGCGCCTTTACCGGAGACACCCTGGACGCGTTCCTGGAGCACACCGGACCGGCGTTTCGCGCCTACCATGCCTTCGAGCCGGACCACGCGAACGCGGAGGAATTGCGGCGGCGTGTGGCCGGGCTTCCGGAACCGGTTCGCCCAAAAATCTCGGTGCATGAAGTCGCGCTGCATGCCCGGAATGAGCTGCTGGATTTCTCCGCGGAGGGGAGCCCGACTTCGAAAATTGTTCCAAGAGGCGGATCGAGCGTTCCGGGCAGGACGCTTGATTCCCTGTTCTCTGACCAGCCGGTCACCTTCCTCAAACTGGACGTGGAAGGCGCCGAGCAGGACGCGTTGCGGGGTGCCCGGTCCGTCATCTCGCGCGACCGGCCGCTGACGGCGGTCTGTGTCTATCATGGCCCTCGCGATCTGTGGGAGATTCCGCTCATGCTGCGCGAACTCCTGCCGGAGCACCGGTTCTTTCTCCGTCAGCACCAGTTCGATGGCTATGAGCTCGTGGTCTATGCTATTCCGCCCGATCGCGACGTCCGTTGATTATTTAGAGCACGCAGAGAACGCAGAGCAATTTCTCTGTTCCCTCGGTTCCCTTCTCTATGTCCGCTGGCGATGGTTCTGCAGTTCCATCTGCTTAGTGATGGTCAGTGTGCATTAGTTCACCTGCGGCGGTTAACCTCCAGCCTAAAGCTTACCGTCCTTCCGTGTATCACTCTTACCTTCACCCTCTCTGTTACCTCGTCGGCCCCTGTAAGAGGATTGGGTTTCCCTCTCACTCGATGGATGGTAATCAGTGTGTAGTGGCTTGAGATCTTCCCCAAAAATTCCTTTTGCGCTTTATGAGCCTTTTTGCGGCCATCATTTCCGATTAGCCGTGGCCAGCAATTTGAAACCCGGGACTTCGGATTTCCGTCGCTCGGTCCGCCTCGCCTTGTGACTTGTGACTTGAAACTTGGAACTTTGAATTTCCGGCGCCGCGCGCCGGAAATTCGTCCCTGTCCCGTCTGCGACGGCCTTGCCCGTCGGGTGCTGCACCGGCAGCGGTTCATGGATGGCCCGCTGGGCGACGGTTATGACGTCGTGGTCTGCGGGGCGTGCGGAGCGGGTTTCGCCGATGGCATACCGACCCAGGCGGAACTCGACGCCTATTACGCCGGGCGGTCCAAGTACACGTACGATCAGACCGGTGGAGCTGAGTCGCCGTACGATTTCCGGCGCTTCGAGCGGATCGCGGATCAGATCGCCGCTTTTGTGCCATCGACCGGGGCGCGGATTCTCGATGTCGGCTGCGCCACGGGCGGATTGCTGGCGACCTTGAAGCAGCGCGGCTATCGGCACGTGCTGGGTGCCGATCCCTCGCCGGCGTGCGCCGCGGCCGCCCGGCGTCTGCACGACGTGGACGTGCGCGTGGCGACCTTGGCCCAGTTGGCGGAGTGGAAGGATCGATTTGATCTCATTCTCCTGGTGGGTGTACTGGAACATTTACACGAGGTGCGGCCGGCGGTGGAGACGGTGGCACGATTGCTCGCGCCTGACGGCAGACTCTATTGCGCCCAGCCCGACGTGGTGGCGTTTGCCGACTGCGTCAACGCGCCCTACCAGCAGTTCAGCGTCGAGCATGTGAACTTTTTTTCGGAGACCTCCCTCAACCGTCTGATGTCGGTCTGCGGCCTGGAATCCCGGCAAACCTGGCGCTGGCTGGTTGAATGGCGCGAAGGCGTCACCGATTCGGTCGTCAGTGGGATCTTTGCCCCTACGGTGCAGGTCTCAGGTTCCAGGTTGCAGGTTGCAGGAGACCAACCTCCGCCCGCCGCCGCTCCGCAGATCAGTGGCTCTGTCCCTCCATCTCCTGTCGTTCCGCAGCTCCGTCGCTCCGTGCCCTCTGCGCCCTGCTCCCTGCCCCCTGCTCCCTCTTCATCCGTTCCCCTTTCACTTTCACCCTCACCCTCACTTTCACTTTTCGTCGACTCCACCACCGCTCCCGCGATTGAACGCTACTTGGCCAAATGCGGCCAGGAGGACCGGAAACTGACTGCGGTGATCGAACAACTGGTCCGCAGCCAGGAACCGGTGTTGGTCTGGGGCGCCGGTACGCTGACCCGCCGGCTCCTGGCCACGACCCGTTTGGTCGAGGCCAACATCGTCGCCTTCGTTGATTCAAATACCGGTCTGCAGGGTCAGCATCTGGCCGGCCGTGAAATCATCGCGCCGGCAAAACTCTCCGGCCGCCCGGAGGCCATCGTGATTGCCTCGAAGGCCTTCGAGCGCGAGATCCTCCGGCAAATCCACGACCAGCTCAGGTTGTCCAATCGAGTGATTCTGCTCGGATAGGTTGCGGATAAAAAGTGGCCGCAAAAAGGCCCAGCGCGGCGGAGCCGCAACCAAACCCGGAAGGACTTTTTTGACCACCGATTCCGCGGATGGGCACGGATAAAACCAAGGCGCGGCATTCCGTATTAATCCGTGTCATCCGTGTGATCCGTGGTTGGTTTGGGATTGAGAGGATCTGGGTAAATCATCGCGGCACGCGAGGATTTGGCATTACAGCAGTACAAAAGGCGCAAGAAACGCTTCGCCATTTTGTCTGACTATCTGTCATAAAAACCGACCGGTTTGTTTTAACAGGAGGAAACGGAGATAACAGGGATCCAATTGATGAGTGAAGATCAACGTGCATGAGCGGTTACTCTTTCCGGCTTGGCCGGCAAATCCTCTGTTCCCTCGGCGATCTCCTGTAAAATGATTGGATTGGTCTCTTGTCCGCGGTTTTAAACGCCCCGTCTTTTTGGCCGCGGCGCCCGTCGCTTTGGTGGTGTGCGGCCATGATGCTCGAGCCGCAACCTTGTCCCTCGGCGATATCCCGCTACGCAATCTTCTCGGCGCCAGGAATGTCCCGGTCAAAGGTCGCGAGCTTGGCTCCGCCCGCGGCGGCGAGCGAGGCGAGATGCCCGTCACCGGTCTGTCCTGGAGTTTTTACCCAGGCGGGTAGGTGGGCGGCGCGGCGGTCATCGGCGATAAACCCGACCTCCGCTTTGGCGGCTTGGAAAGCGGCCAGCACCCGCCGCGCGGTGGCAGCATCAGGCACATAGCCTGCGGCCAGGGCGACCCGGACGAAGCCGATTTCGCTCCATGGACAAAGGAGCACCTGGTCATCCCGTTGCAAGGTTCCAGCCCAGGTCTCGGCCGATTCATGGTGCTCATGCGCTGCAATCAGCAGCGCCACCACCACGTTGACGTCGAGGAGATACTTCACGGAAAGTCGGCCAGCAGCTCACGCACTTTGGCCGACGTCAGTCGCGGGGTGCCCGGGGGCGAAACCACGACATAGGCCCCCGTCCGGCGCGAGCGCACCAGGCGCGGCTGGGCGGCCGGCGCGCCGCCGCCCAGGGCGACCCGCCGCAGGTAAGCCGACAAGGTGAGCTTTTGCCGCCGGGCGGCGGCCCGGATCTCCCGCTCCTCCTGGGCTGTGGCTTTGAAGGTCAAGGTGGGCATCGGTAATACCGTATTACCCGGAGCGACGGTGTCAAGGAGTCGGGCGATGGCTTGGATTCTGGCCGAATTGATTCCCCCACCGCACCCTTGACGGCCTGAATCCATATTGGGTGTTGAAAGTTAGGCATTCGCTGTTGAACGTTAGGTGTTGGTCGTTTTGCCGCTCGGGCGTCCGGTGGTTTCAATTTCCTTCCTTCACCCTCACTGGACTTTCCCCGCATTTGCTTTCTACCAATCTTTCCTGCCTTTCGCCTTTACTCCCCTGTCGCGCCATAGCCTATGGGGGCGACGGCGGATCACTAGCTCCCTCACTCCCGCTTTCACTTTAGCGTCCACTTTCACTTCCTTGTTGCGGCCCTCCCGTCTCGTCAGGGCCTGCGGGTGACAACGGAAGCTCCGCGGAAGCGCAGCCGGGCCGGCTTCTCCGCGGCTTGACAGAAACGGTTGCCGGTATTACCTGCAACATACCATGAAGGTCGTCACGATCAAAGTCCCTCGTGATCTGGAAAAACGGCTTCGCCGGGCGGCGGCGCGCCGGGGGGAGAATTTCTCGGAGCTCGCCCGGCGGGCTTTGCGCAAGGAGGTCGAGGTCGACGGACCCGATTTCGCCACGCTGGCGGCGCCCTATCGCGGCATGTTCCACGGCCCGCGGGACCTGTCGACCCGCGAGGGCTATGGACGTTAAGGCCATCGTGGATGCCGGACCGCTGGTGGGCTGGCTCAATGCCGATGATCAATGGCATGCCTGGAGCGTTGAGGTCCTTTCTGACTGCCGGGGCGCGCTCAGCACGACGGAAATTGTCCTCGGCGAAGCCTGCTGGCATCTGGGCGGCAACACCAAACCCGCCCACGCGCTGTTGTCCCTGGTCCGCAACGGCGCGGTGGTGCTCGTTCAACCCTGGCCGGAGCACTTGGCGCGCACCCAGGAGCTGATGCTCAAGTACGCGTGCATGGACGCCGCGGATGCGTCGCTCGTCGTTTTGTCCGAGCTTCATCCCCGGGCGCAGATCATCACGACCGACTTTGCCAACTTTCGCCTCTACCGCCGGTTCCGGGATCAACCGCTGCCGCTGAAGATTCCGGCGTAGTGCGCGTTTTCATCTTCCCCTGACGGCTGGCGGGGTAGGTCAAGGTTGGCTTCGTTCTCACTTTCACTTTCACTCTCACTTTCTTCCTCCCATGCCTGACAATCCTCAACCTGCGACCTGCGACCCCAATTTCCACCGCGCCCTCACCCAGCGTAACCAAGCCATCGCCTGCGCCATCCTCTCGATCACGCTCTCGCTGGCCCTGGTGCTGAACACCTTTCTCGGCCACCGGAAAGAACTGGTCGCGGCCCGTCAGCAGGTCGTCACCCTGCAAGGCAGCCTGACCGACGTGCAAAACGCGCTGACAGCAAACCAGCAGGCGCTGGCCCAGACCCAGGAAGCATTACGTCAAACGCAGGCGGCCCTGGCCCGCGCCGAAGCCGAAAAACGGTAGTGGGGGCGTGCGGAACGACGGAGCGGCAGAGCCGCGGAAAGATCCTCGGATTCTTTCTTTCACAGAAGTGCGCAAAGAGCACAGAGCCAATCTTCTCTCCGCGGCCTTAGCGTGCTCCTGTGAGGCAATAGAGCGATAAGCCGTAAGCTTTAAGCAGTAAGCTGAACGTCGAACACTTTGCGCCTTGCTCCGTGCCCTCCGCGTGCTCCTGTGAGGGAAAGCGATAAGCGCCAGGTTGCAGGCTGGAAGCTATGAGCGAATGAGTTCTTGTGACTTTTGCGCTTTTTTGCGGCCATTAAGATCATGTCTGTCCGGAAACTGCTCTTGGGGCTCACGCAAAGCTGGCAGAGCGCCCTGCACGTCGCGTTCATCCTGTTGTGCGGGCGTTTCCTGGTGGCCGCGACCCGGGCAACCGCTCCTGACCTCTGGCCGGTGGTCGTGCTGAGCGCAGGGAGCATCGCGCTGGGTGCCTGGAGTTCAAGGGCGGCGCTGTTTGCTTTCATCGTTTCCCTGCCGTTGTTGAACGGACTCGGCAAGACGTTCCTGTCCAACTGTGCCTCGCCGCCGAGCCTGGTGTTTGCGGCGATGGTTTTGGGTCTTTGCCTGCGGCAACTCGCTTCGTGTGTCGCAGGTCTAAGGTCCAAGGTCGAAGGTCAGGGGGTAGAGGGCAGGGAACAAGAAGCAGGGGGCGGATATCAGGGCGGCGGAACTTCGGCACAGCAGAACCTCGGGCTCCGGGAGAGTTCTTGCCCCTTACCCCTTACCCCTTGCCCCTTACCGGCCTTCATAGGCCTGGCCGCCGACGTTCTGTCCACCGTCGTTCTGCTGTCCCTGGCCCTGCAGATCTTCCGGCATCAGGGTGGGGTGGGGTTTTGGACAAAATTCTGGGGCCAGCCGGTGTTCGGATATGGTGATCCGATGTATTTCGTCACCTCGGCGTTTGTCTGGCTGCAGGGCTTGTTCTGCTTTCGCATGCTCATGGAGGAAGGCGAGAGTGAGGTAGGGCGCGGTATCCTTAACGCGCCGCAGTTCGAGGATCAAACGGACGGCGGATTAGGGATAATCCGCCCTACCGATCGGTTCGGGCTGCAGCAAGTAACAAGCCGTTTGACTGCATGGTTGCGGCTTGGCGTGAAAGGCGATGAGCAAAGCCCTGCGGGTGGAGGAGTATCCGCCTGGGTCGGGCCGGCCTTCCTGATCTACGGTATTACCATCGGAGCGTTCTATTTGCTCCAACGGATTCTGAATGTCCCGGATCCTTATGACAGCACCAGATGGTGCATGCCGTTTGAGGACATCCACTCCTTCGGGAGTTTTGTGGTCACCCTTTTTATTTTCGCGGTCGTGTCGTGGGAGTTGAAGCCACGGCGTGGTCCGGCTGATCCACAATGGAGCCGCGACGCCCCCGTTGCGGATTTTGCCTCCGCCGCGACGGGGGCGTCGCGGCTCCAGGTCATGAACCGCTGGATGCGAAATATCTGGATCGGGACCATATTTCGCGCGATGTGTCTCGTCGGACTACTGGTTCTGGTCGTCCTCTCGTGGTCGCGGGCTACGTGGCTGGCGGGAGCGCTTACCCTGTTGCTGGTAGCCTGGTTCAGGTTGCCGAGAAGATGGACTGCAGCACTCGTGGGGTTGGGAGTCGTCGCGGTGGCGATCATCAATCTGAACGCGGATCGAGCGTCTTGGAAACAGAACATCTACCTCTCCCGGCTGACTTCACTGACGCGATTTGAAGATCTGGAGAACAAGGATCCATCCCGCATCAATCTTTATCGCAAGGCCCTGGGCCTGATCCGGGAGCATCCGCTGGTGGGCCATGGGATTGGTTCATTTTATCTGACCTCGGTGCGTTTTGCCCGGCCGGGTGATCCCTATGCGGAGACACCCAACTTCGCCCATAATTTCCTGCTGCAAATGGCGGCGGAACTGGGCGTGCCAGTGGCGGGACTGTTCCTCGCGCTGATCGCCGTCGCGCTCTGGCGCGGCTATCGAAGATCGGGAGCCGGGCAGACATGGATGGCCGCAAAAAGGCGCCAAAATGCCCAAGAACCGGATTCCATCCGGCCTCCGGCCTCCGGCCTCCAGCCTCCAAGTTATGAAACGCTTGGCGCCACCCTGGCGCTCACGGCCTACCTGATCACCCAGCTAACGGCCAACGCGTTGAACATCTACATCAGCAACCAGTTTCTTTTCTGGTTCCTGATGGCCGCCATGCTGACCGCAAGGAGTGAGGATGATAGTGGAAGTGAAAGGGCAGCATAAACGTAATGCCTCGTCCACCTACGTGACCTGTGTTCCCCGTCGCGGACGCTGGAAAATGTAAGTTCACCTGCGGTGAACCGGGAACCTAAACATTTTCCGAAGGCCGCGGAGGGGCAGAAAATTCCCCAGTCAGGTCTTGGGGTTGTCAGTTTCTGAGCCTTATGAGCCTTTTGTGGCTATTCCAGATATCCGCCGGAGTCGGAATTGCCGCGTTAACCCTTTTTGCGGCTATTGCAGAATCAGGCAGCTTTCTTCGCGGCGCCGACATACACCCCCAGCAGGCTCAGACCCATCCCCAGCGCCAGGCCGAGAAACGCACCGATGATCCCGGCCTTCGCCAGCGGCCGGTATTTGCTGCCGGTAATAGGTGCCATACTGATGCGAATCGCGCTGCCGAACTGCTGATGGGCATAATCCGTTTGGGTCTGGCGGATTTCGGAGACTAATCGGTCGTACGCTGTTTGTAGCACCTTGAGCGATGCGTCTACCCGCTTCATCAGTGTCGATTGATCTGGGTTATCTTCGCGCATTGCCGCATCCATCTCCTTGCGGCGTTCCAATATGCGGGCCTCCTCCGCTTGAATGCGCTTGACCTTGAGGCTGGCATCGAGCGCCTTGCGGATCACGAGATTATAGGAGTCATTGGCCAGCAGGGAATTGACGAGTCCCTGGTCAAGGATGGGAGCATCGGGGCGCGGTTGGGTCACCTGCGATTTGACTCCGACGACGAAATTCTCGGTGCGGGAATGCTCCTCGGCCATGGCCAGATATTCCCGGTCGGTTTTCTCCTCCTCCAGTGCCAGGCGCTCCTCGTCTGCCAGCGTCTTCAAAGTGTAGTCCATCTTCACCAAGGCCGCCTTGCGATCACGCGACAGACTGTACAAACGGATGAGTCCCAAAGTCTCGTTAAGCTGGACGCGAGAAAAGAGCTGGGTCTCTTCCAGCAAGTCGCTGAAAGATCGATTGGTGGTAGGTGAACGGAAAGATCTTGCATCCACGATCTGTTGACTCAGGTAGGCCTCAATGTTCTCGAGCTCCGAACTCAACACCCGCTCATAATCGGAGTAATCCGCATCCCGCAGCGTTTCCTGCACATTGCCAAAGGCGAGGGGCAGGGCGGCGTGCGTGCGCTGAAACTTCGCCTGGAAGACGCCGACGATTTCGTTCAGCAGTCGCGCGCGCTGCCGGCTGTCGAGCGGGAATTTGCGGGGCAGGGTCAGGGTGAGCAGATATTCGTCGGGAACATACGTCGGCGGGTTCTGTCCGGCAGCCCGCAGCCGGTCGCGGGCCTTGGTGACGTTGGGCGGGATGATGCCCTCAATGGTGATCGCCGCCCGGATTTTGCCCTGGAACTCCTCATCGGCATTCAGTCCATCCCGTTTCAGCGCTTCGACGACAACATCCGACGCGCGGAGGTCGTCGGGCTGGAACTTGGAGTGGTCCGGGTATTCGCCCCGCTCAAAGCCATTGAAGGCGAAGGTCACCCGCATCGAGGTCGTGGCTGTGGTGAAGGGGCTGGCAGCCAGGTAAATGATGGCGGCGATGGCCAGGCCGAGCGCCGCTAGGCCGAGGATCTGCGGCAGCCCGCGGGCCAGCCGCGCCCAGATTTCGCGCAAGTCGATGCTTTCGTACGCGCCCTCGTCGAAGGAAGGTGGCGGAACGCCGGGACCGGGGGTGGGGGAGGAGGAAGCAGAGGATGGCGCCATGGGAATGGCTCATGAAAAGTCGAAAACCGCCCGACGCAAGGATTGAATGGTGGTACGTGGGCAGGCCTTTGCCTCATAGCCATCAGCTCACAGCTTTCAGCTTATGGCTCTCAGTTTTCTCCGTTTCCTCCTGTGAGAAAAAGACACGGCATTTTTTTACATAAGGCCGCCAAGGTCGCGGAGGGGGCTTTCAGCTTATCGCTTACCGCTTTCTGCCCCTGGCCCAGAGACTTTCGACTTGGGACCTTGAACCTACGACCTAAGACCCACTCTGCCGCTCAGGCTTGCCTCTTGCCGCAGCTCTGTCGTTCCGCCGTTCCGTCCTTCCGCTTTCCTCCCTCGGACGCGCAGCGTGCCACCTCACTGGGGAACCTCGGTGGTCACATCGGCGAAAACGCGCAGATCGTCATCGAACGACGCAATCCTGGTGCTCCGTTCCGCCGCCGCGGCTGCCAGATAGCCGTCGCCGAAGTCCACATTGGCCTTGGCGACCCGCTGGAGTGCATCCGCCAACCGTGGTCGATGCTCGACCTCAACCACGTCGCCATGGATGAGCGGCAGTAATTTTCCGGCGGCATCGGAACGGGACAGCCGGTAAACCTTGACCAGCACATAAAACACCTCCGCGACGGTCACCGGCGAGAGCAGCAGTTGCATCCGGCCGGCCCTGGCGGCGGCAAAGAGCCGCGCGGAGGCCGGTGACTGTTGGGGGTCGTCGTCGCGCAGAAAGCGGAGGACGACGTTCGCATCGAGGTGGTAACGGGGCGTCATGATTTGCGTCCTTCCTTCGCAACCTCATCGCCCCAGGCCGCGCGTCCTTTGCGTTTTTCCGCCGGATCTCGCGGCTGTGCCGTGCGGGCCGACCCGAAGAGGGCCATGATATCCGGAACGGGCCGCACCAGCGCCCCGCCATCCGGGGTCTCCTCCCAGACCACGGCCGACGATTTCCAACGCAGCCGGAACTTGGCGGGAATCGTCGTCTGACCTTTACTTGAAATATATGTCTTTACCATGAGGACAAGGTTTTACCATGGGCGGCCATCCCGTCAATGCTGACTTCCGGCCTCCCGGCCCTCCGGCTTTTGTACTCTGAACCCCAAGCTCAGTTCTGTGAGCCGCAAAAATGCGCAAAAGTCGCAGCGCGGCGGAGCCGCAACCAAACCCAGAAGGACTTTTTTGACCACCGATTCCGCAGGTTTCGCGCCGAGGTCGCGGAGAGGGCATCTGATCAGTGGCGATTAGCCTGCATCAGTGGTTACCTCTTTCGCCGTTTCGCCTTCAGCATTCTCGCAAGCCGGCAATTGCCTCCCGGAGTCGGTCCACCCTAAACTGCCAGCAATGGAACCGACAACCTGGCGGCCCATCCGGGACGATTTTTTGGCGCGGCTGCCCGCCGAAATCCCGGCCGTTTCTCCGCAACTTGCTGTCTCGAAACGTTCTTTTGCCGCCTGATTGACCGAGAAAACAGGGCTCGACTTCCAATAGAATAATATGCAATGCATGGCTTATTAAATGAGTCAGTAAGCAATCAATAGCATCCAATCATGCGCTCTTCCGTACATGACCTGCTTCCGCCTCCCTTGCGCCGGGCTTTGGCCAAGCTCGGCCATGACGTGGCGACGGCCCGCCGGAAACGCCACCTCACGATCGCGATGATGGCGGAGCGGATGGGCATTGCCCCGAACACCTATCGCCGTGTGGAAAAGGGCGACCCTTCCGTGGCGATGGGCGCCTACGCCATGGCGCTGTTCGTCCTGGGGCTGAGCGCTTCGCTCGCGGATCTGATCGACGTCAAGCGCGATGACGTGGGCCTGCAACTGGAAGAGGCGCGCCTGCCGAAACGCGTGCGCGTGAAACAAGCCCCCACTTCCCTGTGAACCGCACGCTCCAAGTCTATCTCGGCAACGAGGCTCGGTTGATCGGCACCCTGCGTTACGATCAGGCGGGCGCGCGCGAGCATGCCGCATTTTCCTGCGATAACGACTGGCTGGCCGCGCCGGATCGGTTCGCCCTTGAGCCAAACCTGCCCCTCGTCGCCGGCGCGCAGTATCACCGTAAAATTTCCGACGGCTCCGTGTTTCACGCCGCCATCGCCGACACCGAACCGGACGGTTGGGGTCGCCGCGTGATCCTGCGCGACCACGCCAAGCGGCGCCAAAGCGTCCGCCGGGCCGGAAAGGACGCGGGAGCCGCACGCCTCAATGCGGTGGATTTTCTCCTGGCGGTCGATGACGGCAGCCGCGTCGGCGCGCTGCGCTTTCGCGACGAACAGGGCGTCTTTCAGCGGGCTGCGGAACCGGGTCGGCGCACTGCGCCGCCCTTGCTGGAGTTGCGGCAACTTCTGGCAGCGTCGCGTGCGGTCGAGATGGAGACGGAAACCGCGGCCGATCTCGCCTATCTGCGCGGTCGCGGCACCTCGCTCGGCGGCCTGCGCCCGAAATGCACGGTGGTGGATGACGACGGCTTGCTCGCGGTGGGCAAGTTTCCCAGCGTGCAGGACGAGCGGGCGGTCAGCAAGGGCGAGATCCTGGCGATGACCCTCGCACGGCGTGCCGGCATCCACGTCGCGGATGCGCGGCTGGTGGACAGCGACGGCGTTCCGGTGGCCTTGATCCGGCGCTTCGACCGCACGCTCGATGGCCGGCGGCTCATGTATGTTTCCGCCGCCACGCTGCTCGGGGTCGAAGCGGGCGACGCTACCGACCACTCCTACGCTGAAATCGTCGATGCCCTGCGCCTTCACGGTGCGGCCGTCCAAGCGGACATCGAGGAGCTTTGGCGGCGGATGGCGTATTCCATCCTTATCACCAACGTGGACGACCATCTCCACAACCACGGCTTCCTGCATGCCGAGCACGGGCTCTGGCGGCTCTCTCCGGCTTTCGACCTCAATCCGTTTCCCGACCGCGACCGTGAACTCAAAACGTGGATCTCCGACGACACCGGACCGGAGGCCACGATCGATGCGCTGATGTCGGTGATCGCCTACTTCCGCATCCCATTGAAGCGGGCAAAGGCAATCCTGCAGGAGGTCGAAAACGCGGTCGCCGGCTGGCGCGACGTGGCGAAATCGCTCGGCATGACGGATCGCGACCTGGAGGACTTCGCCGACGCTTTCGAGCATTCCGAGCGAACGGCCGCTGCAAAGGCGTCCGCCTGATCGGAAAAGTCGGAGCAGTTCAAACCGCGTTTGAATTACCGATCATTTTTCAATCAGGGCGGAATCGGGCAGCGTGTTCACGAAAATGTGACGGCAAAGAATCCACCCTTGCCCCAGGTATAAAATCCCCGCTTCCGCGGAAATTCGGCCGCCAGACGCTCCTTGAGCCTTTCATACTGCCGCCTAAACGCCCCATCTCCTCGCAAGCGGTCGCGAAAACTCAGATATCATCCGCGGCCGCGCACTCCACTGCCAAGCAGTGGTGTAACTTACGGTGGAACCGCGGCCGGCTTGAGCCCGAGGGCGGGTGCCGCAGCGGTCTGGTGCGGGCCTTGGCCCCGCAGGAGCGGCGGCCGGCCGCCCTTCGCCTGGTCATGCGCTTGACCACCGGCTGGTCATCCCTAGGATGCCGTCATGAAAATGCTGACCGTTTCCCGCGCCAAGGCGCAGTTCTCCGGGATCGCGCGGCGCGTGCTCCGAAAACGCGAGGCGGTGATCGTCAAGACGCCGGCCGGCTATGTGCAGATCGTGCCGTTTGAGGTGCCGGAGTTTGTGCCGCCGGCGGGGAAGGGGACGATTCAACTGACGGAGCGGGAAATCGCCCTGGCCAACTCGCTGGGCGAATCGCTGTGAACCTGAACCGCTGGGACGTCGTCTTCGTGCCGGCGGACGCGCAGGATGCGACCGGACATCCGGCGGTGGTCCTGTCGCCTCCCGACATTCTTGCCGACCCCCGCCAAGCCCGCCTCAATGTCCTCGTGGGGACGAAGAAGCAGCCGGCCGAGACGGCCAAATCGCACCAGGTGATCTTGAACGGTGCCGACGGCCTGGAGTTTGCCACCCTGCTCAACTGCGCCCTCGTGTATCAAGTGCGGAAGGCGAACATTCTGCGAACGGTCGGGTCGGTCAGTCATGCCCGGCGCGGCGCGATCGCCACCCGCGTGCGTGCCGCCCTGGGCTTGGGCTGAGGGGTGTTTCCCGTGGGTCCGCCTTTCAGGGCGGGGGTCTGTCAGCCCCTGCTGCTGCGATACGGAACGATGCATTGAATCCAAGCCGTCGTTTTGGCGCGGGCATGGGTAGGGGAGGTTGGCTCGGCCGGGGGTTCGCGCAAGCCGGCAATTTACTCCCGAAGCCGGCGCGGTGTGGCCGCCATTGACAACGATTCCGGAGTAGGAAAAGGTAAGACATGCAACTAACCCTTTCGTCCAAAGGACAACTGGTGCTGCCGGCGCCGGTCCGCCGCCGCCTGCGTTTGCAGGCGCGTTCGAAGGTCGAGTTGGAAGAGCGCGAGGATGGGGTGTTCATCCGACCGGCGGCCAAGGCGCCGGCCTTCGCGCCGATTGCTTATCCGCCGCCGGGATCCTTGAAGGTCAACCAGCGGCTGCTGTCACTGGACAAACTGGCCGGCCCGGATGTCGGTCCCGACGCTCGGTGAGCGTCTCCATTTGCCAATGGGATGTCGTTCGCGTGCGCCTTCGTCCGGAAGATCGCGACGAACATCCGGCGATTGTGCTGAGCGGTGACGAGTTCTGCGCGGATGAACGGCGCCTTGTCCTCAACGTGCTTTACGGGACGACCCGGCGGCCGGCGGAAACGCCTGAACCTTACGAAGTCACGCTGAACAGCGCCGATGGTTTGGACCGGGCGACGCTGTTCAGCTGCGGTCACCTTTACACGGTGGACCGGCGCAAAATCACGGCTGTGATCGGGCGGGTCGTTGCCGAACGTCGCCGTCAGATCGGCCGCAAGGTCGTGGCGACCTACCGGCTTCCATTGTGAAACCGGGCGAATTCTCTGCGGGCCAGCTTTCAGCTTAAAGCTTGCCGCCTCTCCTTCACATGAGCACGCGGAGGTCACGGAGGAGGCCCCGGAATCAAGTTCACTCTGTTCATTCTGTTTTCTCCGGTAAAAACTCTCACTTTCACCTTCACCCTCACTCCCGTAGTCTACTTACCGCTTACCGCTCTCTGCCCCTGGTCCTGAGACTTTCGCTCTGCGACCTTTGACTTGTGACCTGCCGCTCCGTCGCTCCGCCGCTCGGCCTCCCGCCTGTCCTCCGCTTGCTGCAAGGCACCAACCCTTGACACGGTCCGATTTCGGACCGAAAGTAAGCCCATGGACTATCTGACGGTGACCTCGGCCAAGCCAAAGTTGGGCCGCCTCATGGACCGGGTGCTGAAAAAAGGCGAACCGGTCATCATCCGGCGGGGAAAACGGTTTGTGCAACTGAGCGAATACGTTGTGCCCGAAGCGATTCCGCAACGGCCGGTCGGTTACTTCGCGGCCGAGGAGACCCCGGCCGAATACGAGCGGGCCAATCGTCTGGCGGCACTGAGTCCCGACCGACCAGAATGAGCCGGCAATGGGAAACGTGGATGACGCTGGGTGACGAGCAGGATCCGCACGGCCACCCGTTGATCGTTCTTTCCAACGACGAGGCATGCGCCGATGCGAACCGGGCGTCGCTGAATGTGCTCTTTGGCTCGACGAAGCGCCCGGCGATCGCCAGCCGGCCATTTGAAATTGTGTGTGACGAAGCCGACGGTTTCGAGAAGCCCACGGTGATTGATTGTTCGCGGATTTATTTCATTCCCAAGGGAAAGTTGGCCCGCCGGCTCGGGACTGTATCGCGGACGCGGCGCGTGCAAGCCTGCCGCAAGCTCGCGGAGGTTTTCCGTTTTGTTTTTCAATGATTGCCGCTGTCGGAAGCTCTGCGCTGTTTGCGCCCTTTGGTGAAAAAAAAGAAGCTTAAAGCTTCCGGCTTATCGCGCTTTGTCTCACATAAGGCCGCCAAGGTCGCCGAGGCGGCTGACGGCGGTACTATCGAGATCTGGGGCGATGGTACGGCCATGCGTGCCTATACCTACATTGACGACATGGTGGATGGCATCGTCATGCTGATGCATTCCAACTTGGAAAATGGCGTCAACATCGGCCGTCAAGAATATGTCTCCGTTGATCAGCTGGCCAACCTTATCGCGGAAATCGCTGGCAAGAAGATCTTCTTTCATCACATAGCAGGCCCGGTTGGCGTCAAAGCGGCTCTTCATCAAAGATTGGGGACACGGGGTGATTAAGCCACCGTGTCCCCGATGATGATTAACCTAACGCTCCCTGGATATCGCATCGTCCGGGTGGAGAGCAACTCTGAGATGCAGGTCTATCTCGAGGTGCTGCAGGCACCTCGCACCTGCCCTTGCTGCGGAGCCAGCCGGCTCCGCAGCAAGGGGCGCTAACCCAAGCTTCGCACGAAAACGCGATTTTCGCGGTTTTTTGTTGGACGCTCCCTCTGGGCGGAGGTTGAAAACGCTGGTGGTCCGACCTACTCCGTAGACGCCGCGGGGCCGATCGTGCGATACTGCGGCTGCGATGTTCCTCAAACGCCGCCTCCGCCACAAAGACGGCAAGCGTCACACCTACTACTCGGTCTGCGAGAGCCTGCGCGTGCACGGCGGGCGCACCATCCAGCGCCAGCTTCTGCACTTGGGCGAACTCAACACCACGCAGTTCGAGTCCTGGCAACACACCCTCGATGTGCTGCATGAGGACGGCTCGCGGCACCAGCGGCGGCTCTTCACCGATCGCGAGGGCGGCGCGCCTCCGGCCGAGGATGTGGTCGAAGTCAAGCTCTCCTCCTTCGCCGTCAAACAACCCCGCCGCTTCGGCGATTGCTGGGCGGGCTGCCATGCCTGGGAGCAACTCGGCCTGCGCGGGTTCTGGCAGGAACGCCTCGCCGAGGAAGCCGGCGGGGTGCCGTGGGCCAAGGTCCTGGAACTGCTCGCAGTCAACCGCCTGCTCGATCCGCGCAGCGAACTCTACGTCCATGAAAAATGGTTCCCCCAGACCGCGATGGATCTGCTGCTCGGCACCGATGCCGCCGTCGCCGCCAAGGACCGGCTCTACCGCTGCCTGGACCGGATCGTCGCGCACAAGCCCGCCCTCGAGCAGCACCTCGCCCAAAAATGGCGTGACCTTTTCGGCGCCACCTTCGATGTCCTGCTCTACGATCTGACGAGCACCTACTTTGAAGGCGCCGCTCCCGAAGTGCCCTCCGCCCGGCGCGGCTACAGCCGCGACCACCGGCCCGACTGCCTGCAAGTGGTGCTCGCTTTGGTCGTGACCCCCGAAGGCTTCCCGCTGACCTACGAAGTCTTTCCCGGCAACACCCTCGACTGCACGACCCTCGGCACGATCCTCGACCAGGTGGAGCAAAAGCACGGGAAGGCCCGGCGCGTGTGGGTCTTCGACCGCGGCATCGTCAGCGAGGACAATCTCGCGCTTCTGCGCGCACGTGGCGCCCATTACCTGGTCGGCACGCCGAAACGAAAACTCCAGGCCTATGAGCAAAAACTCCTCGACGGCCCGTGGACCAAGGCCAGCGCCGAAGTCGACGTGCAATTGGTCCCGGAAAACGACGAAGTCTATGTCCTGTGTCGCAGCGCCGGGCGCCAAGCCAAGGAAAAGGCGATGCGCCGGCGCTGGCTGCGCGGCCTCATCGGCGACCTGCGCGCCCTGCGCCGCCGCGTGGCGCACGGCCAGTTGAAAAACCCCGACTTGATCCAGCAGGCCATCGGCCGGTTGAGCGAACGCCATCCGCAAGCCTGGCGGTGGATCACGGTTGAGTATGCGGCAGGAGCCGTGCACTGGACCTGGGACCGCGAGGCGTTCCGTCGGGCCGTGCGCATCGAAGGCGCGTATCTGCTCCGCGCGCACTGGACCGAAAAGGATCCCGCGAAACTCTGGCAGACCTACGTGCAGTTGACGGAAGCCGAAGCGGCCTTCCGCACTCTGAAGAGCGAACTGAACGTGCGTCCGATCTGGCACTGGACCGAGCCCCGCGTCGAAGCCCATCTGTTGGTGGCCTTCCTCGGCTACTGTCTGTGGGTCTATTTGAAAAAATGCTGCGCTCGGGCCGCCCCGAGCCTCACGCCGTGGACCCTGCTCGATCAACTCCGCCGCATCGTCCTGGTTGAGGTCTGGTTCGAGACCCGCGACGGCGGCACGATCTGCCTGCCGCGCATCACGCAACCCGAACCCGCACAAGTGGCCCTGCTGGCGCAACTGGACTGGACCCTCCCGGCTCAACCGCCCCCGCGCATCCACCCCGCCCAAGCCGCCCCGCCCGGGTGAAATCCGGTTTTGCGTGGCCGACCTGCGCCTTCGGCGGCACGTAAGCTGTTGGCAGCAGGAAATCGAATCTCGCCGCGTGCGAAAGTCGTATCGGTCAGCCGGGGTTATTCATCAAGTCCCCGGAGGAACCCAGCCCTGACCCGTAAGGGTGGCTGGGTTCCCGAAGGGGACTTCGTGAATAACTCCGCCCCGCGTGCTGCCAAGGCGGCCTTGGGTAGGGCGGGGCGAATGGATAGTTTGCTGCCCGGTCGCGGTACGAACATGCGAAATCGTTTCCTCAAGAAACATAGCCTAAGCTTCGACCGCGGCCGGACAGCAATCGGGTTCGGCCATGCATACTCAGCCACCGGCGTCACCACGCCTCGGAACGATATGAACTGCAGCCCGGGCCCACAACCCAAAACAACATGAAGACCGAAGACTTTGCGGCCCTGGTCGCTCTGGACTGGGGCGAGAAGCAGCACGCCTTCGCCCGGCAGATCGGCCCGGAGGCAGCGATTGAAACCGGCCAACTGTCCGCCAGCCCCGAATCCCTGCACGGCTGGCTGGAGGAGCTGGGCCAACGTTGTGGCGGCCGGCCCGTGGCCCTGGCCATCGAAGCCGGGCGTAATGCCGTACTCTATGGCCTGCTGGAACATCCCTGGCTGGAGATCTATCAAGTCCATCCGGTGACCAGCGCGCGCTTCCGGCGGGCGTTCACCCCTTCGGGGGCCAAGGATGACGTGCCGGACTGCCGCGTACTGTTGACCCTGCTCAGCCGGCATCGCGACCGGCTGGGGCGGTTGGTCCTGGATACGGCCCCGACGCGAGAACTGGCCGCCCTCGTGCTAGCGCGCCGGCAGGCGGTCGATCAGCGCAAGGATGTGGGCAACCAGCTGCGCAGCGTGCTCAAAAGCTACTACCCGCAGGCCCTCGATCTCGTGGGCGAAGATTGGTGCAGCCCCCTGGCCTTGGACCTGTTCGAACGCTGGCCCGAATTGAACGAATTGAAGAAGGCCCGGCTGGCCACCCTGCGCTCCTTCTATGCCCGCCACAACGTGCGCCAAGCCGCGGTGATCGAGGCGCGCGTGCAGGGCATCGCGACCGACCGGGCACTCACCACCGACCGGGCAGTCATTACCCCGGCGATGCTCCGGATGCGGACGCTGGTGGAGCTCATTCGCGTGCTGCAAAAACACGTCCTCGCCCTGGAAGCCCGCATCGCGGCGGCGTTTGCCGCACATCCGGCCGCCGAGTTCTTCCGGCAGTTGCCGGGGGCCGGCGCCGTCTTCGCTCCCCGGCTGCTGGTGGCCTTCGGCGACGATCCCTCCCGCTATCCGAACGCGGCCAGCCTGCAAAAGTTCTCCGGCGTGGCGCCCGTGCGGCAGAAAAGCGGTCAGCAAGTCTGGACTCACTGGCGGTGGGGAGCGCCGGTGTTTTTGCGTCAGAGCTTCATTGAGTGGGCTGGCGAGACTGTCGTGTTCAGCGCTTGGGCCAAAGCCTTCTACCGCCGGCAGAGGCGCCTGGGCAAACGCCACCACGCGGTCCTGCGCGCGCTGGCCTTCAAATGGATCCGCATCCTGTGGCGCTGCCGACAGACCGGCGAACCTTACGATGAGGCTCGCTACCTGGCCGCGCTCGAACGCCGTCACTCGCCCTTAATCGACGAACTCAAACTTCTCCCTGCCTCCTCCTGAAAATGCTTGCGCGGCATACCTCAGCCATTGGGCTAGGAACGACGGGTGCGCCATTTGGACTGTTTTGGGCACCCGAGCCGACTGGTGATCCAGTGCCGGCGCTACCGCTGTGGGGCGTGCCCCCGCAGCTTCGTGCAGCCCCTGCCGGGCATCCGAGCCGGCCGGCGCAGCTCGGAGCCGTGGCGCCGGGCGATGTACGAGCGTCATGACGATGGGATCTGCGCGGCCACGCTGGCGCAGCGGGAAGGTCTGGGCCAGGCGACGGTGGGGCGCATCTACGCCGAGTTTACCGAGCGGAAGGCCGGGGAGCGGCTGAGCCTGGATTGTCCCCGGGTCCTGGGCATCGATGAGCATACCTTACACCGCGGGCAGCGCTTCGCCACCACCTTCTGCGACCTGAAGCAGCACCGGATCTTCGACCTGAGCCCCGGCCGCAGTGAAACCGAGCTGAGCGGGTACCTGCGCACCCTCCGCGGCCGGGAACGCGTGCGGGTGGTGTGCATCGACCTGTCCCACAGCTACCGGGCCCTGATCCGGCGCTGGTTTCCCCGGGCCGTGATCGTCGCGGACCGCTTCCACACGATCCGGCTGGTCGGGCTGCACCTGCTGCGTCTGGCCCGCCAGCTCTGCCCCCAGCTGGGCTGGAACCGCAGCTGGCTGGCCCTCTTGCGCACCCGCGCGGATCATCTCGACCCGGACCAGCGCCGCCGCCTCGATCAGCTCTTCCACGCGCATCCGGCGCTGCAGGGCATCTACGAACTGAAGGAGCGCCTCTGCGCGCTGCTGCGCTTCAAGCACCAGTCCAAGCACGCCTGCCGCGGCCACATCCAGCAATTGCTCGGCCTCATCGAGACGCTGCGCCACAGCGGCCTGGAGGCCGCCATCACCCTCGCCAAGACCCTCACCGAGTGGACCGAGGAGATCGTCCGCATGTGGCGCTTCTCCCGCAACAACGGCATCACCGAGGGCTTCCATCGCAAAATGAAACTCATCCAGCGCCGAGCCTACGGCTTTCGTTCCTTCGCCAACTACCGCCTGCGCGTCATCGCCCAGTGCGGCTGAACCGCCCCTTCACCTTCAACCGCAACCTCCAACCAACCCCCTCCCCAATCTTTGGTGTAGACCCGTCAAAGCGCGCAACTTCCGGAACGATCGTATCAGCTCCATTGGTTGGAAGTCGCGCATTTCCCTGCGCGAAGGACTTTCCCACACCTACCCTTGGCTCAAGAGCCAAGTTGAAGCCAACCAATAGCCGCATGGTCGTCTGAAGCGGCAGAAGCCTTGTCGCGACCGGCCGGATATTCGTTGTATCATTCAATCTCCGATCAAATAACGGGTGTCCCAGTTTCTTTGACTTCCTTGCCGTCGAATTCGCGCACATAACATCCCGAAGTGCCATGGTAGCAGATCGTTGGTATCCGCGCGCTGCGATAAGCAGGTTTCGCTGCGTTATAGTTTCAGCTTCAATCCGTCATACGCCAGCCGGATCCCGGCCGGCAGACTGGCCTCGAGTGGGCCGTGATCGATCGCGTGCGTGAGGTGGGTGAGATACGTGACCTGGGCGTCGATTGCGTGCGCGGTCTCGATGGCTTCCGCGATATTCATGTGCGTCGGATGTTTCTCCGGACGCAGGCCGTCCAGCACAACGCAATGTGCACCTTTCGCCATCTCCACAGCCTCGGCGGGCACGCGCTTGCAGTCGGTGTAGTAGGCAAACTTCACACCGGTGTCGCGCTCTTCAAATACCAGTCCGAGGACGTCCAGTGGACCGTGCGGCAGCAAAGTCGCACGAATGATACCTTGTTCCAATTCGAGAACGGCCGGCATGGGGGTTAGCTTGAACGCCGGATAGCCATCGACGGCAGGCCGGTCCACGATCGCATACGGATAAATCGCCGCCACCCGGCTCAAACCATCGCCAGTCGAATACACGCTGAGCGCGCGGCCTCCATTAAGATCGCAGAACCGGCGCAAATCATCCATCCCATTCACATGATCGGAGTGGCCGTGAGTGAGGATGAAGAGATCGAGCTGGCTCACGCCGCTGCGCAGGCACTGCTCGCGAAGCTCATGAGCGGCGTCAACCTGTATGTGCTGCCCGCCCATCACCACGTGAATGCTGCACCGCGTGCGGCGGTTGCGCGGATCGGCCGAGGTGCAGACCGGACAGTTGCAGGCAATCATCGGCACGCCTTGCGACGTGCCCGTGCCCAAGAATATCACTTCCATGGCGGATTAGGGAAGCAGAGCATGCGGCGGAACGAAAGCCAGAGAAATTGCCCGGTTTCTGACGAACTCGTTCGTGCGGATATTGTCAGCCGGCATCATGCAATCAAGGTGGAGCGGCATGTCGCCAGGACAGTCTGGGCGCGTTTGGAGCCACTCGTTTTGCCGGTGACGATGCAGCGAAAATGAGGCTCAACTTCTGCCGGCTCGCGCTTACCGACATGGTTGCGCCCGCGTGTCAAAGGGGCGGGGGCGCCGAATAGATCTCCCATCCCCGACTCTGCTGCCGAGGCAGGACGGCGGAGATCAAGGGCCATTTCGATGTCAAGCCCAACGGACTCCAATCTTGGCATTCCCGCCGTTCCAGCACCATTTTAATTGCCTCCTGAACCTGCCGGCGCACCGCCAATTTCACGGAAAGCAGCTCAATGGAAGTTGATGCCGCGTGCCGTCCGACGGCATGCCATCCGGCGCTCAGCGATGCAAACCAGGACAATTATGTTCATTTTTGCTTGAACCTGGTGGCTGGATGCCTTGGGCTTTCCGTCGTTCATGCCGACTGCCCCTGCAAAGCCGCGAAGCACTGCCACGATTTCCGATGGCGGAACCTTTGCGCTCGGCTGCGCTGACTTTTTCGATGAAGCCGGGCGGCTCTTTGGCCTGCCGCCCTCCGTTTGCCGAATCTACGGGCTACTGTATGGATCGCCCAAACCGCTCAGCTTCATGGATATCATCGAACAGTTGGAGATCAGCAAGGGCTCGGCGAGTCAGGGTCTGCAGTTGCTGTGCTCGCTTGGCGCGATCAATGTGGCGGAGTCTTTCAAATCCACCAACCGCCCTCTGTCCGTCACGCCCGACGGAGGACGCCGGGAATACTACGAGCCTGAACTGAGCCTGCGCAAACTGGTCAGCGGCGTGCTGCGGAAGCGGGTGGCGCCCATGGCGGCAACGAGTGCGGATCGGTTGGCCCGCTTGCGTGAGTTGGCGGAGCAAGAGGGAAAGGGGACCCATTTTTATTTGGAAAGAGTGAAGCAACTGAACACCTGGCGGCGGCAGCTTAATGCTGTCCTGCCGGTGCTCAGCGTGTTGCTTGGTCCGAAGAATCGGAAGTAATCGAGATCAAATGCAGATGGCCAAAGCGGCTAATCTACCGGGTCGGCTTTCCCTGGAAGCGACGAGGCGAAGCTCGTGCTTGAGGAGGCGGCCTGAGTATGGGTGTCCGAAACCAACGGGAAACCTCTGTCCCGGCCGGCCAGTATCCCTCATCTTCAAAACCGACAGGCAGGAACAGTAGGAAGATACGGCTGAGTCAGGCAGGGCCTCACCAACAATAACCATCAAGCAGGCATAATCCGGTCTCCAGTATGATTTCTCCGCAAGCATTCATCCATCCCAATGCCCTGGTCGATTCCGGGGTCACGATTGGCGCCGGCACGCGGGTCTGGGCCTTTGCCCATCTTGTCACAGGCGTGGTCGTCGGACGGGATTGCAACATTTGCGACCACACTTTCGTCGAGGGTGACGTCAGGCTGGGGGACCGTGTCACTCTGAAGTGCGGGGTGTTCCTTTGGAACGGCGTAACCGCAGAGAACGATGTTTTCATCGGTCCGGGCGTCAGCTTTTCAAACGAAGTCTGGCCGCGCAGCAAGCTCTACGCCGCGCAGCCTGCCCGGACCCGCCTGCAAACCGGGTGCAGTCTCGGGACCGGCAGCACAATCATGCCCGTGGCGGTTGGGGAATGGGCGATGGTCGGGGCGGGCTCGGTTGTGACGCGCGACGTGCCGGATTATGCCCTGGTGGTCGGCCAGCCGGCAAAATTCCGGTCGTGGATCTGCTGCTGCACCCGGAAGATGGATTTTGGGGAAGGCCGGGACTTTACCTGTTCCTGCGGGCGAAAGTTTCGCAAAAATCGCGGGAAGGTTGCCCTGGTATCATGCGATAGTGCGACGCAACCATGAATCACGCGTGGGATGGACCGCTTCAGCGGCGAGGTGTTGGTGGTTGACGCTGGATGCAGGCCACTGCCCCTTCGCGCCCAATCAGGCGGATTCCGGCCCCGGCGGCGCGGAAACATCGGGTGAGAATTTGTTCCCAGTGTCCGTAAGCAATCAATAACCTCATGAAAATAAATCACGACGTCGCTCCCGGCAGGCTCGATTACTGCCAAATAACCGGTTCGAAAAACCTGTTTGAAGTCATCGATCTCGGGCATCAGGCGCCCTGTGATGCCCTGCTCACGGAGGCGGCGGTCAACCAACCGGAGGCGACGTACCCGCTGCGCCTGATGATTTGCCCCGAGTCGGGGTCGGCCCAGCTCGATTATGTGGTGGAGGGATCGGTCATTTATTATCCGGAATATCCGTATCGCAGCGGCATTTCGAAACCGTTGGAAATATACCAACGGGCGTTTGCCGACGATATCATCAAGGCGTTTGGAATTCCGGCAGGATCGCTCTGCGTCGACGTGGGCTCCAACGACGGCACTCTTCTCACCGGATTCCGGCGCAATGGCATGAAGACACTGGGCGTCGAACCGACCAACATCGCCAAGATCGCGCGGGAGCAAAATCAGATCGAGACCATCCAGAGTTTCTTCACCGAGGCGGTGGCGCAGGACATCGTGAAAGACCGCGGCTGCGCCAAGGTCATCACGATGACCAATGTATTTGCCCACATGGCCCCGTTGGGGGAGATCATGCGCGGTCTGAGTAAACTGCTCGACCCGAAGGGAATCTTTATCAGCGAGAGCCAGTACCTGCTCGATGTCCTGGAAGGCAATCAGTTCGAGGGCATTTACCATGAGCATATCCGGACCTACAGCCTGAAGGCCTTGGTGAAGCTCATGCCCTATTATGGGCTCGAGGTATTTGATGTCGGGCGCGCTTCCCGCTACGGCGGCAACATCCGCATCTATGTGGCTCGGAAGGGGGTGCAACCGGTCAATTCCCGGGTCGGGGAACTCCTGGCGCGGGAGGAGAAAGCCGGCCTGTTTTCACCGGCAGCATGGGCCAAGTGGCGGCAGCGGGTGGCGACCAATCGCAGCAAGTTCATGGAGCTTGCGTACCGGGCGCAAAAGGAGGGACTCCGATTCGTCGCCGACTCGTGCCCGGGGCGCGGCGCAGTGCTCGTGCAATATTACGGCATCGACAAGACTCTCATGCCCTATATCGCGCAGCTGCCTGGATCGGAAAAACTGGGGAAATACCTGCCGGGAAAACACATCCCGATCATCGACAACAAGGTCATCCTGGAGGAGCGTCCGGAATACATCGTCATCCTGGCCTGGCATTACAGCGATTACATCATCGAGCAATGGCGGGCCAAGGGCCTCAAATCAAAATTCGTGCTGCCGCTGCCGGAATTCAAGATTGTCGGCTGAACCACGCGGTCGTTCCGAACCATCCAACCAATCCGCCGCATGGTCCCTTTTTTGAACATCAGGAGCATCAACGCCCCCTATCGGAATGAAATCATGGCCGCGATCGCCAGTGTGGTTGACTCGGAGCAATACATCCTCGGGGGGAAAGTCGCCGAATTCGAGCGGGAGTTTGCCGGCTATTGCGGAACCACGAATGCGATCGGGACGGGGAACGGTCTTGACGCCCTGACGTTGATCTGGCGCGCGTACAAGGAGATGGGGGTGATGCGCGAGGGGGACGAGATCCTCGTTCCGGCCAACACCTACATCGCCAGCATCCTTTCGATCACGGAGAACAGATTGACGCCGGTCTTGGTGGAACCGGACATAAAGACGTACAATCTCGATGTCGGCCAGTTGGGAAAGCACCTGACCAAACGGACCAAAGGGATGCTGACCGTTCATCTCTACGGCCGGGTCGCCTACTCCGAAGAAATGCAGCAGTTGGCCGATGCACACGGCCTGAAAATCGTCGAGGATTGCGCCCAGGCGCAGGGAGCGATGTACCGGGGGGCCCGCACCGGCAGCCTGGGCGAGGCGAGCGGCTTCAGCTTTTATCCAACAAAGAACCTGGGTGCCATCGGCGACGCCGGGGCGGTCACCACCCGCGAGGACCGGCTTGCGGGCATTGTGCGGGCATTAAGAAACTACGGCAGCCACAAGAAGTATCATAATCTATACACGGGCGTGAACAGCCGTCTGGACGAGCTGCAGGCGGCAATCCTGTCCGTCAAGCTCCGCGCGCTTGATCGTGATAATGACCGGCGGAGGGAGATTGCACGAATGTATCTCAGCCGGATCAGCAACCCATGTTTGCAGCTGCCGGAACCGGGGCCGGAGGAATCGAATGTGTGGCATCTTTTTGTGGTCCGGACCGATCAACGGGCGGAGTTTCAACAGCATCTGACCGACAGGGGAATCGGTACGATCATCAACTATCCGATTCCACCCCACCGGCAACCAGCGTTCGGTGAGTGGGCGGCGCGATCGTATCCCATTACGGAGAAGATCCACGACACGGTGATCAGTCTGCCCCTGAACACCGCGATGACCGATGATGACGTGGCCGAGGTGATCGACGCATGCAATGCCTTTGGCTGAACGACTGGTATGCCGGTCCGAAGGGCCCCGTTAGGAAGGAGGGCCTTCGCCATCCGTGCCTCCGCCTTTCTCCGGCGCGCAGGATGACCGGCCCGCAGAGCATGCAATCAACACCTCAACCCGGCATTATGTCCTCCACGCCGAACCACCCTTTCGTGCATCGCGGCGGGTGGCGGAGCCCCCTGGCCAGAGACAGCATGTCCTGCCCATGACCGACAGCGCATCCAGCATTAAAGCTGAAAAGCCCTTGGGCGAGAAGATCCGGGAGGCCGGCAGTCACACCCTGATCTACGGGTTTGGGGCGGCGGTCCAGACGATGTTGGGGTTTGTCCTGATCCCGCTCTACACGCGGTATTACACCCCCGAGATCTACGGCGTGCTGTCGCTGGTCGTCTTGTGCGGGACCCTGGCGGGCGTGGTGTTTTACCTCGGTGCCTCCTCGGCGCTTTCCCGGTCCTATTATGATTACACGGACGAGGCGGAACGGAAAAAGGTCAGCACCACCTCCCTCCTGCTGATCCTGCTGGGCGCGGTCACGCAGGTGTTGCTGGGGTTCCTGCTCCGGGACCGGCTGTCCCTGCAGCTGTTCGGGAGTACCAAGTATGCGCTCCATATCAGCCTCGCGCTGGTATCCTCGGCGCTCTCCTTCACGAACAACCTTTTCTACCTGATCCTGCGGTTCGAACGGAAGTCAAAGCAGGTCATCCTCATCAACATCCTGGCCTTGGTCAGCGGCGCCTCCCTCATCGTCTGGATGCTGACCGGATTGAAGATGGGGGTGATGGCGCCGATCCTGGGTGAAGCGATCAACCAGCTCCTGATCTTCGGGATCCTGTTCTATGTCACCCGCCGGTCCTTCACCTGGGGTTACTCCCGGCGCGAGATTGGCATCCAGCTCCATTACGGCATCCCGAACGTGCTGTCCGGTCTGCTGCTTTATCTGATGACCTCGACCGACCGCCTCATGATCAACAAATGGCTCTCGCTGGGCGAGGTGGGCATTTATGCGCTGGGGTGCAAGATCGGGATGGCCATCCAGCCCTTGTTCATCAATCCGTTCAGCCAGATCTGGGCCCCCATGCGGATGCAATATCGTCAGGACGGTGACTTTTGGGAGCTGTACAAGGTGATACTGACCTATTACTTTGCCATCGGGCTGTTTTTTACGGCGGCCGTGTCGCTCTTCGCGCGGGATATCCTGGTCATGTTCTCGGGGCGGGCGGAATACCATGTGGCCTACCAGATTGTGCCGCCGATAATGGTGGCGTACCTGGTGTATGGCGCGATCAACATCGTGGATTTCGGCATCGCCCTGACCCGCAAGGTGATTTACCATGTCTATGCGTTTGGCGCGGCTTTGCTGGTGAACGCAGGGCTCAATTGGATCCTGCTGCCGAGATACGGCTACCGGGCCTCCGCCGTGGTGCTCCTGCTGACCTTTCTTATCCTCACGGCCATTGTGTTCCAGGTATCGCAGCGACTGTATCGGATCAAGTATGAGGGCCGCCGGTTGCTGGCGCTCGCCGGTTCCAGCCTAGCCATCGTGGTCATCGGGCTGCAGCCGACGTTTCCCGTCGGGTGGTCTTCCGCGGCGTACAAAGCCTGCCTGCTGGCCTGCCTGCTGGCCGGATGGTATTGGCTCTTGCTGACTTCCAAGGAAAAAAGCCAACTGACTTCCCTGGCGCGGCCTGTTCTGCTTGTCGTCATCCGCTGATTCCTGGCCCAAACTCATGAAAACCACCCCCTCACTCAGGCAAAAGCTGCGGACCGGACAAATCACCTACGGGTCCTGGATCCAGTTGGCGCATCCGGCCATCGCGGAGATCATGGCGGCGGCGGGATTTGACTGGCTGACCGTGGACTTGGAGCACAGCACGATCGGGATTGACCAGGCCGAACAGCTGATCCGGACCATCGGTTTGTGCGGGGTGGCGCCGCTGGTGCGGCTGTCGGACAACGACCCGGTGCAGATCAAGCGCGTGATGGATGCCGGGGCCGAGGGGGTGATCGTGCCGATGGTGAAGAACCGGGCCGAAATCGCGGCCGCTGTCGCCGCGGTCCGTTATCCGCCCCAGGGTTCGCGCGGCGTGGGCCTGGCCCGCGCCCAGGGATACGGCACCCAGTTCGAAGAGTACCGGGCCTGGGTGGCCGACGACAGCGTGATCATCGCGCAGATCGAGCATATCGAGGCGGTGCACAATCTGGATGAGATCCTTTCCACCCCGGGTGTCGCCGGCTTTATCGTGGGGCCCTACGATCTGTCCGGTTCGCTGGGCCTCCCCGGGGAGTTCACCCATCCTGAAATGCTCAAGGCGCAGGCAGAAATCCGCCGGGTCGCGGCCCGGCATCCGGAGATCGCCGCGGGCTACCACATTGTGCAACCGCAACCCAAGCTCGTGGCCGAGAAGGTCGGGGAAGGCTACCGTTTCATCGCCTACAGCACCGACATGATCCTCCTCGGTGAAGCCTGCCGCGGCGGGATGAGTCAGATCCGTCCGGCGCCCGGATCACACCGTTCGCCGGCCCCCAAATCCAAGCAGCCCAGGGCCCGCCGCCAGTGACCATGAAAGAAAGCGACATCCGCAACCCGTGCATCCACGAGCGCTACCTCGAACTGGTGCGCGAGGACGCCGGCGCCTTTTTCGGCGACTCCAGCCGGCTGGAAGACACGCCCTGCCCGGCCTGCCGGGCGCGAAAATTCCGGGCGGAGTTCGTCAAGTTCGGCTTCACCTACGGCAGTTGCGAGGACTGCCGCACCCTGTACGTGAATCCACGCCCGAAAATCGGGCCCCTGACGGATTTCTACGTGAAGTCCCCCTCCAGCCGTTTTTGGGTGGAGGAGTTCTTCAAGCCGGTGGCGGAGGCGCGCCGGGAGAAGATGTTCCGGCCCCGCGCTCAGCACGTGGCCGGTTTGTTGCCTGACTTGGCCCGTGAAACCATCGGGGACATCGGGGCCGGGTATGGCCTGTTTCTGGAGGAATTGCGGCGGCTTTGGCCCGAGGGGAATTTCATGGCCATCGAACCGTCGCCCGAGATGGCGGCGATTTGCCGCGCCAAGAAACTCGGGGTGGCCGAGGTGATGATCGAGGATCTCGAGGGCGCGGACGGGAGTTTCGCCCTGCTGACGGCGTTCGAGCTGCTCGAGCACCTGCACACGCCCGAGACGATGGTGCGGAAGGCGTTTCAGCTGCTCAAGCCCGGCGGCTATTTTCTCGCGACCACGCTCAGCGGCGAAGGCTTCGACATCCAGGTGCTGTGGGAAAAATCCCGCAGCGTCTTCCCGCCGCACCACCTGAATTTCCTGAATCCCGATTCCCTGGCGGGCCTCTGCCGCCGCGCCGGCTTCGACGTGCAGGCGGCGGAAACGCCGGGTGTGCTCGATTGGCAGATCGTCGAGGGGACCCTGCAGCGGAACGAGGCGGAAGTGGGGCGATTTTGGGCTACATTGAGCCGGAACGGTTCGGCGGAGGCCAAGCAGGACCTGCAGGCCTGGATCACCAAGCACCGGTTCAGCTCCCATATGCGCGTGTTGGCGCAGAAACCTTCGTCATGAAAAAACCAACCATCCTGGTCGTCGTGCCGGCGCGCATGGCCTCGACGCGATTTCCCGGGAAGCCGCTCGCGGTGCTCGCAGGCCTGCCGATGGTCGAGCACGTGCGCCGGCGCGCGAAACTCTGTGCGCTGGTGGACGATGTCGTGGTGGCCACCTGTGACCGCGAGATCCTCGAGGCGACCCGGGCCCATGGCGGCCGGGCGGTGATGACCGCCAGCACGCATGTGCGCTGCACGGACCGCGTGGCGGAGGCGGCGGCGCACGAGACCGCCGACATCATTGTCAACGTGCAGGGCGATGAACCGCTGCTCAGCCCGGAGATGCTGGATGCGGTGATCAGGCCGATGCTCGAAGACCCCAAGCTCCCCTGCGCCAACCTGATCTCGCCCATCCCGGAGGAGGAGGGGGAAAATCCGAACCTGGTGAAGGTGACCTTCGACCGGCAGTGGCAGGCGTTGTATTTCTCCCGCGAAGCCATTCCGTCGCGGAAAAAGGCCGGCCGGCTCGCGCTGCAGCGCTACAAGCAGCTCGGCATCATCGCCTTTCGCCGCGACTTCCTGACCACCTACACCCGGCTGGCACCGACCCCGCTGGAGGAACTCGAGTCGGTCGACATGCTCCGTCTCCTCGAGCACGGCTATAAGATCAAGTTCGTGCCCGTGGCCAGCAATAGCATCGGCGTGGACACGCCGCAGGATCTCGTGAAGGCCGCGGAGTTGATGCGCGCCGATCCGTGGCTGCAGCACTACCAGAAAATGCCATGAGCACCTCTTCTGAGCCGGGCGGGCTTCGGGTGGGGATCGCGGGCTACGGCGTGGTCGGACAGCGGCGGCGGCAGTTCATCGATCTCCATCCGGGGTTGCGCACCGTCGCAGTGTGCGATGCGAAGATCGCCGCGAGCGGCGCCTTCGAGGACGGGGTACATTACCATCCGGACTACCGGCGGTTGCTGGCGGAGGAACTGGACGTCCTGTTCGTCTGCGTGCCAAACTACCTCGCTGCGGACATCACCATCGCCGGACTCGAGCGCGGGTTGCATGTCTTCTGTGAAAAGCCGCCGGGCCGGGATCTCGCGGACCTTGCCCGGGTGATCGAGTGCGAGCGACAGCATCCGGGCCGGAAGCTCAAGTACGGCTTCAATCACCACCACCATGACTCGGTCCGCGAGGCGCGTCGGATCGTGGCGAGCGGGGAACTGGGGCGGGTGCTCAACCTCCGCGGCCTTTACGGGAAATCCAAGATCATCAGCTTTGAGTCCGACTGGCGAACGCGGCGGAGCGAGGCGGGCGGCGGCATCCTGCTCGACCAAGGCATCCACATGGTGGACCTGATGCGGATGTTCGCCGGGGAGTTCACCGAAGTTCATAGCTTCGTCTCGAACAGTTTCTGGAACCACGATGTCGAGGACAATGCCTACGCCCTGATGCGCACCAAAGATGGAATCGTCGCCATGTTACACTCGTCGGCGACGCAGTGGCGCCATCATTTCCGGCTGGAGATCACGCTTGCCCGCGGACAGTTGATCCTGGCCGGCATCCTGTCGGGCTCGAAGAGCTATGGATCGGAAACGCTTACGATCGCCTACGCCAGCGAACATGATGGCGGCGACCCCCGCGAGGTGACGACGCGCTACAACCAGGACAATTCCTGGCGCGACGAAATCGCAGAGTTTGCCGACGCCATCACCAACGACAAGCCGGTGGTCGCGGGCTCTTCCGCCGAGGCTTTGCGCACATTGGCGCTCGTTTACCGAATCTATGCCGCCGATCCCGAGTGGAAGGCGCGATTCAAAATCAACGACCAGGTCCCGATCTCCCTGACAGGACTGCTCGGGGACTGACTGTTTTCATCATGGGAAAACCGCTTGCTGATAAAACAGCCCTCGTGACCGGCGGTACCCGGGGAATTGGCCGGGCAATCGCCCAACGGCTGGAGGCGGACGGCGCACGCGTCTGGATTACAGGCGTGGTGCCCAGGGTATCTGGTTTTGGGTCGATGACCTACCGGGCGGTCGATCTGTCCGACCGGCAATCGACCGACGTTTTTGCGACCGAGGTGGAGGGGCTCGGATTCGACATCCTGATCAACAACGCCGGCATCAACACCAACAATCCGTTCAGCGCAATCAAGCCCGGCGATTACGACAGCATCCAGGAGGTCAATGTGCGGTCGGCGTTCCGGCTCTGCCAGGCCGTGTTGCCGGCAATGCGACGCAAACGCTGGGGCCGGATTGTCAACATCGCCTCGATCTTCAGTGTGGTCAGCATGGAGCATCGGGCGACCTATTCGGCCAGCAAGTTTGCGCTCGACGGGCTGACCGCGGGACTGGCGGCCGAGGTGGCGTCCCAGGGGATTCTCGCCAACTGCGTATCCCCGGGGTTCATCGATACCGACCTGACGCGGAAGAACCTGGGCGAGGAGGGGATCCGTCAGCTGGTGTCCCGGGTCCCCATCGGGCGGCTGGGGCAACCGGAGGAAATTGCGGCCCTGGTGGCGTGGCTGGCCGGACCCGAGAACACCTTCATCAGCGGCCAGAACATCGTGATCGACGGAGGATTCACCCGTGTCTGAACGTCTTGTCATCCAATCCCACAAGGGTCCGTATGCGATCGAATTTACCGACGAAATCTTTGCGGGAGCCGCGGCGGACGAGCCGCAGCGGCATTACATCGTCGACGCCCGGGTGGCGGAACTCTACCGTCCGCAGCTCGCGCCGGTGCTGGCTTCCAAGTCGGTGCTCATCGTCGAGGCGAAGGAAGCGAACAAGTCGCTGGAACGCGCGCCCGACTACGTGGCGCACCTGATGGGCCGGGGGATCAAGCGGGGGCACGTCCTGGTCGCGATCGGCGGAGGCATCATCCAGGACATCACCTGCTTCCTGGCCGCGGTGCTGTTGCGCGGGGTGGAGTGGCATTTTTATCCCACGACGCTGCTCGCCCAGGCCGATTCCTGCATCGGCTCAAAAAGCTCCATCAATGTCGGCCAGTACAAGAACGTGGTCGGGACCTACACCCCGCCGGCGCGCATCGGGCTCAGCACGGCGGTGCTGCAGACCCTGCCGGAGGCGGAGATCCGGTCCGGCATCGGCGAGATGCTCAAAGTACACATGATAGCCGGGCCGAATGAGTTTGACCGGATCGCGGCGGACTACGGCGCCATCCTGGCGGACCCGGCCATGATGCGGACCTACATCCTGCGCTCCCTGGAGATCAAGAAGGGCATCATCGAGCGGGACGAGTTCGACCGCGGCATCCGGAACGTGATGAACCTCGGGCACAGTTTCGGCCACGCCATCGAGTCGGCGACGGACTTCGGCGTTCCGCACGGCATCGCCGTCACCATCGGGATCGACATGGCGAATTTCACGGCCGTCCGCCTGGGGCGGATGGCGCAGCGTCATTTCGACCGCATGCACCCGACCTTGCGTCTCAACTACCGGGGATTCGAGCGGACGGAGATTCCCGCCGGCAGGTTCTTCGCAGCCATTGCCAAGGACAAGAAGAACACCGACGCCAAGCTCGGCCTCATCCTGCCCGACGCGGAGGCCGTCCCGCGCCGGGTCGAGTGTGCCAACGACGAGAAATTCCAGGCGGATTGCTGCGAGTATATTGCACGGATCCGCACCACGTAACTTGTATAATCCCATGCGCATTGGAATAGGCCCGTCGACGTTTGCCCAGGAAGACCAGACCCCGCTGCAGATGTTGCAGCGCGCCGGGGCCACGGTCGTGCCCAATCCCGTGGGCCGGCGGCTTACGGAGTCCGAGGTGCGCGAGTATCTTGTCGCCGAGAGAATCGACGGTTTGTTGGCCGGCCTGGAGCCGCTGAACCGGAACGTCCTGACCGCCGCGCGGCCGACGCTCCGGGCGGTGGCCCGCGTGGGCATCGGGGTCACCAATGTCGATCTGGCCGCATGCCGGGAACTGGGGATCCGATTCAGCTCGACGCCGGACGCGCCGTCCGAGGCCGTGGCGGAGATGACACTAGCGGCGCTCCTCTGCCTGGCCCGCAACCTGGAACCCATGAACCGGGCGATGCACGAGGGACAATGGCCGAAGATGATCTCGCGGAGCCTGCGGGAATTGACCGTCTTGGTGGTCGGATTCGGCCGGATCGGCCGCGCCACCGCGCGCCAGCTGGCGGGAGCTGGCAGCCAGATTCTTGTCTGCGATTCGTTCCTGGCGCCGGATGCACAATGCGAGTTTCCCAGGGTGACACTGGCGGAAGGACTCACGGCAGCCGATGTCGTCACGCTGCACGCCAGCGGCGACCGGCCGCTGTTGGGTGATGCCGAGTTCGCCCTGGCCCGACCCGGGTTGATGGTGCTCAACTCGGCCCGCGGCGAACTTGTGGACGAAGGCGCGCTGGTCCGCGCGCTCGAATCGGGCCGTGTGGGCAAGGCGTGGTTTGATGCGTTCTGGCAGGAGCCCTACCGCGGCCCGCTCCTGCGGTTCCCGCAAGTCTTGCTGTCCCCGCACGCCTGCACCTATACCCGCCGCTGCCGGCTGGCGATGGAAGTGGAAGCGGTGAAAAACCTGCTGGGCGACCTCAAGACGCAACCGTGAACAATGGAGTGGGTCCGGTAAATTCTGCTAGGAACCGACGCAGTCTCAGATCAGCAGAAATTCATGATTCTCGGTAAACTCGACCAGCTCACAACTCAGGCGGGCCTTGGCACCCATCCGGTCTGGCGGGAGGCATTCGCGTGGATTGAACAACACGCGGCGAATCGGCCGCCCGGCATCTACGAACTGCGGCAAAAGCGGATGTACGTCAATCTGCACGGCTACGCGACCAAGCCGCGGGCGGATTGCCGTTATGAGTGCCACGACGTCTACGTTGACCTCCAATACTGCATTGCCGGCGGCGAGATCATCGAATGGCACCCGCGGGCTGATCTCGTGGCGAAAGACGCGTACGACGCGGCGAAGGACGTGGTGCATTTCCATCCTCCGGACCGGCCGGCCGCCGTCATCCGCATGACGCCCGACAGCGCGGCGATCTTCTATCCCAATGACGGGCACATGCCCAAAATTGCGGACGGAATCAATCAGGCGGTTACAAAAGTCGTGATCAAGCTGGATGTCGGCCTGCTTCTCTAGACCAAGCCCTCTGGAGCCCGACAAGGAGTACCGGGGGGAAACCCAATACCTATATGACTAATCTGGATCGTTGGCTGAATTCGTATGTTGAGGCACAAAAGCGGGCGTTGGACTCGATTCCGGTCGAGGCCTTGGGCCGCTTGATCGAAACCTTCCAAAAGGCCCTGGTGGAAGACCGGCAGATCTTCACCTGTGGCAACGGCGGCAGCGCCGCCAATGCCTCGCACTTCGCCACCGATCTGGGCAAGGGTTCGTCGGATGCGACAGGGAAGCGCTTCCGTGTCGTGTCCCTGACGGACAACGTGGCCTGGATGACGGCCCTAGCCAATGACTACGCCTACGAGGATGTGTTTGTGCGCCAGTTGGAGAACTTCGCGCGCCCGGCCGATATCCTCCTGACGATGAGCGTGAGCGGCAACTCGCCCAACGTCGTGAAAGCGGTCAAATGGGCCAAGGCGAACGGCCTGCATACCGTCGCCCTGGTCGGAGGCAAACGCGGGCAACTGGCCGACATCGCCCATGAAGTGATTATGGTGAACTCCGCCCATTTTGGCCAGGTCGAGGATGCGCACATGGGCATCTGCCACATGCTCTGTTACGCGTTCATGGAAACCCTGAAGCCGGCGGAGTGATACCCCAATTGATCAACAGTCGTTTCCTTTGCGTAGTATGGGGGAGCAAGGCCGGCCGACTGCATTGCTGGGGAGATGGAGCTGATGAGTTTGACGTCACCCCAAGGGTCTAAATCCAAGCCCGATGGCCTGATGCCGAAGCATTACAAATTTCTCGATCTCTCGGGCTACGCCTTTACCGGCAAGCACGCGGTCATCGACCTGATGAGGGAGTTTGAAGGCTATCATGTCCCGCATTTTGCCTTCGAATTCTGCCTGCTGCGCATCCAAGGCGGCATTCTCGACCTGAAGACGGCGCTGGTTGACGACTGGTCGCCCATCCGGTCCGATGCCGCCATCCGGCGCTTCAAGAAGATTGTGAGGAGGGTGGGCGCCAAAAACTCCTGGCTTGACCCCCGGACCTGGTCGGAAGGCATCGGCATGAACTACGACGAATATTTCAATCACCGGTTCTTTGAGCTGTCCGACAGGTATGTGGCAGACTTGGTGGATGTTTCGTGGCGGGCGGCTTGGCCCTTTGCCATGGCAGACTGGAGCAGTCTGGAGCTTTTTTCCCGTCGACTGCAGCGCCGTCTCGGCCGCAAAGACGCCTATGAGGTGGAAATGGTCCTGGCTCCGACCGAAAATTTCCTGCCGGCCACGCGACGTTATTTGTGTGACCTCCTGAGTTCTAACGTGGGGGCGGACACGACCACGATCGTCATGCACAATGCCTTTGAACCATTCAATCCATACCGTTCGCTCGACCTCTTTGAATCAGCCAAGTGCATCATTGTCGATCGCGACCCAAGGGACAACTTTGTTGCCATGTCTCCGTACAAGGTCCTCGCTTTGCCAGCTGCTGAATTTGTCAAACGTTATCGGGTCTATCGGTTGGCGGCCAAGAGGTATTTGGAGCCATCCAACCAAATCCTTAGGATCCAATACGAAGATTTGGTTTTAAGGTACGAGGAGACACTCGTGCGCATTCTGGACTTTCTTGGTGAATCGAGATCGTCGCATGTACGGCCGCAGCAGTTTTTCAATCCGACGATCTCAGCCAAAAACATCGGCATCTGGAAAACCTATCCGGACCAGGCGGAAATCGATCAGATCGCCGGAGCATTGTCGGACTTCTGTTACAAACACACACCGACTGGGGGTGGCGGGGCCTGACGGTCTCGTGCTACAAGTGGTGGGGAACGAGATGACAATCCGGTTCTTTTTCCCCTATCGGGCACCCAGCGGCGTATGCTCGGCATTTGCGCGCATGGCTGAAGAGCTCGCCACACGCGTCGGGATAAAAACCGCCGTGCTGGACTATAAAGACGGGTATTTGCGCCGTTCGCTGAACGGGACAAGCCGCGTCATGATCGAGGATTTTGAGAATAATCGCAGGGTGGTCATACCGGAAGGAGATGTCTTGGTGATGCAGGCAAGCTCTCCCTCCTGCTTGAGGAGCGAGTTCGCCTTCCACCCGGGAGCCCGGCTGGTTTTCTGGCAGCTTCATCCCTATAACTTCATTCCCAACCTGATCCCCTTGGTGCCCAACGGAGCTTGGCTGGCCCGGAGACCCGGAATCTACCGGACGCTGCTCAAGGTGTTCCACGGCACCAAGCGGCGGCAAATGATCGGGTTCATCAGCCTCCTGAATCGCAAGCGAGCCTTGTTCTTTTATGAACAGCCATCCCTGCGGCTGGCAGAGCGATTGCTTGGCTGCAGCGTGGCGGATCCGATCATGCTGCCGGTGCCGATAGGCGTCCCGGCCGCACCGTCCCGTCATGCCCGGCTCGCGCAGGATGGCATCCAGGTAGCCTGGGTGGGCCGCCTCTATGATTTCAAAATCCACATCCTGGCGCACACCTTGCAGCGCTTTTCCGATTATGCCTGGCAACATCAGACCGCCATCACGTTCCATGTGATCGGGGACGGACCGGAAAGCATGCGGCTCAATGGACTCAAGGTTGAGCACCGCTTCTTCAAGCTCCTCCGAATCGCGGATATGGATCTAAAATCTCTCGCCGACTATCTCGCCTCGAAGGTGGACCTGGTCACCGCCATGGGAACCTCGGCGATGGAGGGCGCGCGGCTCGGTCTGCCGGCGATCATTCTGGATCTCTCTTACGGCCCGGTTGCTCCTGGTTATCGCTTCCGGTGGCTGTATGAGACCAAAGGATTTGACTTGGGACACACCATCAGCAGCGAGGACTGCAATCCGGACCATGACGTCCTGCCGGGAATGATGGAGGCCGTCCGCACCGATTACGAAGCGCTGGGAAGGAAGTGCTTCGATTATTGTCTACATAATCACAGTTTGCCGGTCGTCGCGAACCGGTTCGTCGAATTGGTGCGATCGTCCTCGCTTAACTACGGTGACATACCCGAAGCGTTGCTGAGGAAAAGCTTCCCGCGGCGCCTGCATGAGCGGTGGCGGTCAAGAGCCACGGGAACTACCAAAAGCAAGGCGGCCTGAAATTAATAAGAAATCGCAATTCAATCATATGATACCTGTACAAAGACCGGAACTCGGCGAAGATGAACTCAAGGCGGTCGGTGCCGTCTTCAACTCCCGTTGGCTGGGACTGGGGGCGACGACCAAGGAGTTCGAGGTCCGCCTGAAGGACATCCTGGGCGTCAAACACGTCCTGGCGGTGAACACTGGGACTTCCGCGCTCCATCTCGCCATCGAGGCGCTGCAGCTCAAGCTGGGCGATGAGGTGATCGTGCCCTCGCTGACCTTCGTGGCCTCGGTCCAGGCCATCCTGATGGCCGGGCTCAAGCCGGTTTTCTGCGAGGTATTGCCTGAGACCCTCAACCTCGATCTTGAAAGCGTCAAAAGGGTCATCACCCCCCGGGCCCGGGTGATCATGCCGGTGCACTACAGCGGGCTGGCCTGCGAAATGGACGAGATCCTCGCCTATGCCAAGTCCCGGCAATTAAGGGTCGTCGAGGATGCGGCCCATGCCTTCGGTTCGGCCTACAAGGGCCGGAAGGTGGGCACCCTGGGTGACCTGACCTGCTTCAGCTTCGACCCGATCAAGAACATCACCTGTGGCGAAGGCGGCGCCGTCACCACCGACAATGACGAGCTGGCCGGCATCATGATTCCCAAGCGCATCCTGGGCATCGAAAACGACACCTGGAGCCGTTATCGCAACGAGCGGAACTGGTCTTACGAGGTCGTGACCCCTGGCTATCGCTACCACCTGCCGAACATCAACGCGGCGATCGGGCTGGTCCAGTTGGACAAGATGGGACGATTCCGGGAACGGAAGTCCGCCATCGTGCGCCGTTACGACGAGGCCTTGGCGGGCCTCGACGGCCTGAGCCTGATCCGGCGCAACCTCGATGACACCTTCCCCTTCTGTTATATCGTCCGGATCCTGCGGGGCCGGAGGAACGCGCTGGCCGCGCACCTGAAAGCCCTCGGGGTCATCACGGGGGTCCACTATATTCCCAATCACCTGCAGCCCCTGTTCCAGGCCCAGCGGCAGCCCCTGCCGGTGACCGAGCAGCTCTTCGAAGAGATCATCACGCTCCCGCTGTTTTACGAAATGACCGACGGCGAGGTCGAGCAGGTGGTGAACGGGGTCCGGACGTTTTTTACCCAGGCAAAATAAGAAGGCGCTTATGAACATAAAAACCTACCCGCATCCCCGCTACGTCACCAAGAACGCGCAGGGCCAGCCGAACGGGTGGCTGGTGCCCATCTTCAATGTCCACGAAAGCCCCGTCGCGCCGGCGCAGTTTCCCCAGCAGGTGTATCTCACCGTCGTCGCCCCGGGCCAAGTCAAGGGCCCGCACCTGCATCTCAGCCGGTGGGGGCTTTTCACCTGCATCAAGGGGGATGCCCGGATAATCGTGCGGACGGAGGCCGGGTACGAGGAGCATCTCACGGGCGAAAGCCACGGTTTTGCCACCGTGCAGGTCCCGGCCGGCATTCCCGCCGCGCTGCAGAACATCGGCCGGGAGGAAGCCTACATCCTGAACATGCCGGCGCCCGCCTGGCGACCCGACGCCCAGGACGAACACGACGTGAGCTTTGCCGACTATGACTTCACTTGGCCGAGGACATCCTGAGCGAATGAATCCGACCGTCAGCGTCAACCTGTGCTGCTACAACTCAGAGAAGTACCTGGAGGAGACCCTCCAGAGTGTCTTCGCGCAGACATTCAAGGATTGGGAATTGGTGATCGTCAACGACGGCTCGACGGACGCGACGGACGCCATCATCCGGAAGCACATCGCAGCGGGCCGGCCGATCGTGTACCACCTCCAGCCGAATGCCGGGCTGGCCCCTTCCCGCAACCAAGCGCTCCGGCTGTCCCGCGGGAAATACATCGCATTCCTGGACCATGACGATATCCTGCTGCCCGATGCCCTGGAGAACCAGGTCCGCCACATCGAGGAGGGGAAGGCCGCCCTTTCATACGGTGGGTACATCGTCATCAATACAAAGGGAGTGGAAAAGAAGCGTCTGCTTCCACGCCACCGAAGCGGCTTCTTGTTGGGGAAGTTGTTGCGGCGTTACGAGATGTTTGCACCTTCCGGAGTCCTGGTCGACCGCCAGGCCCTGTTGGATCTGAAACTGGAATTCGACCCGAATCTGACCATGACGGAAGACTACTGCCTGTTTCTGCTGGTTGCGGCGGAACGTCGGATTGCGGTCTCGCCGTGCATCATCTCGAAAGTGAGAGTGCATGTCGATTCTCTCACCACACGGAGCATGGGACGGTGGGCTTCGGAATTCGACTACACGCACAATCTGATCCAGCAGCGTCATCCGGGAATCCAGGCAGAGTACGCTGCGGATTTCCGGCAGGCGAACGCCCGGAGCCACTACGCTCACGCCCTCTGGATGGCAAAACAGGGGCGGAGAGATGACGCGACCCGGGAGCTGCGCAAGATTATATTTGTCTCGCCGAAATACCTTGCCCTTTTCCTCGTGCTGTTGGCCTCACCAACGCTGTGGAACAAACTTGAATCCAAGCTATCCAGCAACCGAGACCTGGATTAGGCCGGCAGCCATGAGGCCGCTCGCTGCGTTCGCCCGCGCACTGGCGCTCGCAATCACTTTTCTGGTGGTGCAGCTGGCGGTCGGTTGCAGTTGGGAAGCCTGCTTGGGCTTTGCCCTCACCCTCTTTTTCGGCTGGTGCGCGTGCGAAGCCGCCACGCCGTGGCGGTCCCTCTTGGGACTTCTGACCATCTCCTTATACGGCAAGACGGTGTTGTTCGGTTGTGTGGCCAAGACGCTGTTGCTGCAGCCGATGGACATAGGCTTGCACGCGCCAGCCGAGACGGGGGCTGTATTCGCCCTCGGGTTTGCCGGAGTCTGGCTGGCGGTGCTGCTCTTGCGGTTGCTGCCGCTGCCGGCGCGCCCGCTGCTCCGAAGCCCGGCGAGCCCCCGGTCCTGGCTGGTGCTTTGGCTGGCCTTTTTGTTGCTGGGCGGCGCCGGCTGGTTTTTCTCCTTCCACGGCAATATCGACATCGTAATCAAGAGCGAAGCGGATGTGGCGGCAGCATCGGGCCGGACATTTGAAGCGGCAAACATGTTCGCCCTGTTCCTGCCGTTTGCGCCGGCGGCGGCGGTCTTTTACCTTTCTGCGCGGGGGAACAAGAGATTGATCAGCCATCCGCTGGTGATTGTCAGCGTGTTGCTGGGGGCCATCCCGGGTATCTTGGAGGCAAGAAAGAGCCCCATTTTGATGCCGTTCGCGGCAGTATGGCTGAGCGTGCTGTTACTCCGCGGCCTCTGGTACAAGCCCCTGTGGTCGTGGACGGTCGCGTGCCTGATGATGTTGATGATAATCGTCTACCCGTTTGTGGAATTCGGCCGCTTCGCCATCGAGCGCGGGCGGATTGGTGAGCGGGTCGACGTCATCAAGGAGGTGGCCGGCATGTTTCTCTCGGGCGCATCGTACAAAGAGATGTACGCCGGGGCGGTGGAGACGGATCTGGCCGTGATGCAGACGCCCTACATGCCGAAAGTTGCGGCGTCGCTGGACAGGTTTGTCCGATACTTCGATGCCAGCAGGCTGGTGGACGCCACGTTGACTTCCGGCAGATATACCGGATTCTACACGATAGAGTGGGGGTTGCGGCAAATTCCACCGCGCAGTCTTTCACCCGACAAGCCGCTGGGTTTTGTAAACAACTGGCTCACACGTTACACGGGTGACACCGTCGAGACCGATGAAAGAACCCAGATGGCTTACGGCTTCATGGCTTCATTTTTCAACGCCTTCGGTTATGGCGGCGCCTTTGTTGGTTCCTTCCTCCTGTTCGGCGGCATGATTTATTGGGTGCGCCTTTTCGGCGAAAGTCGCACCGGCCCCACGATCTGGATGATCGTGATGTTTTTCCTGTTCGACACCAGTTTGGCGGAGGACAGCGCCGGGGCGATGCTACCGCGCGTCTGGCTTCCGGTGACACTCTTCCTTTACAGCATCGCCGTGCATCTGTTCTCCTCGAGGATCCTGGGTGGACTGATGCGGTCGGTCGGAGCAGTCTCGGAGCGCGGGCGGGACCTCAGCCCCAACGGTCCAGGCAAGCCCTCCAGTTCGGTAGCGGTCAATGATCTGCCCTCCTGAAAACCGGGGCCGTGTGAAAATGGTGTCCTGAGCGGGCTAAGACCTCGGAAGATCTGACCCGGACAGCCACAAACGAATAATGAAAATCGGAGTCAATTTGCTTTTTCTGCAGCCGCAAAGAAACCGCGGCACGTTCACCTACGCTTACAATCTGCTCTGTGAGCTGGCAAAATTGACTGATGCAGAGCTGACCCTTTTTGTTACAAAAGACAATGGTCCGTTGTTCCAGGACTTTCCGGCCCGGCAGATCAAAGCGCCCATCTCTGGAAGGAACCGAGTCGTGCGCATTTTGTGCGAGCAGACGTGGCTGCCATACAGTGCAAAAAAAACGGGATGCGAGGTTCTGTTTTGTCCCGGCTACTTGGCCCCTCTGCGATCAACCGTTCCGGTGATTGTGGCGATTCCCGATACGCAATTCCGGGACATCCCGCAATGTTTTGGCATCGGATTCAGGCTGGCCTACAACATGATTGTGCCGTCGGCGGCGCGGCGCGCGGCGGCGGTGATCACGATCTCGGAATTTTCGAAGCAGCGGATCTTACACCACTTGGCGCTCGATTCAGACCGCGTGTTCGTGACGCATTTGGCGCCGTTGCCGGTTGGAGAAAATACGGGTCCCGGAGACGAGGCGGATCTCAGGAAGCGGTATGGGTTGGGGAAACCACTCCTATTGAGTGTCTCAACTGCTTCGCCCCACAAGAACGTGGATAAACTGATCGATGCATTCATGGACTGGAGAACGGCGACGAACAGTGATGCGGAGCTGGTGCTGGTCGGACAACATCAGGCTTGGTTCGAGGCACGATATCCGAATGCAAAAAGTTGTGGCGTCAGGTTGCTGGGTTTTGTTCCACTTGAAGATTTGGTGCGAATATACCGGGCAGCGGCGGCTTTCATCCTGGCATCCTCGTATGAAGGCTTCGGACTGCCGGTGCTGGAGGCGATGCAGTTTGGATTGCCGGTGGCATGTTCAAATTGTGCGAGCTTGCCGGAGGTCGGGGGAGCGGCGGCGTTGTATTTCAACCCTTTGGAGAAGAGCGAAGTGATCCGGGCAATAGACGCGGTGATGAACGATGAAGGTACACGTAAGATGCTTGTCGCGAGGATTCCTGAGAACCTGAAGCGTTTTTCCTGGAGCAAATGTGCAGTGGAAACGTTTGCGGTTTGCCGCTCTGTGGCGAATCGAGGGGCGGAGCAGGCGACTGAAGGATGATTGCATTAGTGCCCCGATGGTGGGGGCGGGCCCATCAGCGATAAGCCATAGAAAGGCTGCGGGACTGGACGGAGACCCGGGTTCCTGCTTTTCCAGAGCCGGGCTACTGACATCTGAAGCGTTATGCGAATTGCGATAGTATATGAATTCGGTCGTCGAGCTGACGATTGGATGACGAGTTCCCTGATCGAAGCGCTGCAAGAATTGCGACCCGACACCAGCGTGCACTATATCCACGGAGTGCTCGGCGAATATCAACCGGGAGGATTTCGACCGCAGAGACTGGCCAATCTCGTGTGGGTCTATGTTGCGGCAGCCTGGGAAATGGCAGTGCGGCGGCCCGATTTTGTTTTTGTCAGGACCAGTCCCCCCGGCGCGCAGCTCTGGGTGGCATTGCTGGGCGCGTTGCTCCATATTCCCGCGGGGTGCTGGATGATGGATTATCACCCGGAGATTGAAGCGCGGGCGCTGGAAAGAATGAAGCTTGGTTGGATGGCCGGGTGGCTGCGTTCGATCGATGCAGTATTACTACAGCATTTCTCAGTGATCGTGGCGCTGGATCACGCCATAGCCAACGTGTGCCGGCAACGCGCGCCAAAGGTACCCATTATCGTACATCCCACCTGGGGCGCGGATGCATCGGAGACATATTTCCCATATCAACGCCAATCTGGAGAAGATCGAGGCATGCGCCGCTTGGTGTATGCGGGCAACCTGGGGGTGACCCATGACACGAGAGTGTTGGGTGAACTATTGAAGGCGCTCCGCTCAGGCGGAGAGGTGGAGCTTGTGGTGATCGGCGCTTCAAAAAGCGCCGAAAGAACTTTGGCGAGTTTATGTGCCAACGCGAAGGTGGTGACGAGAACGTTCCCGCGTCTGCCGTTCAGCCAGCTACGAGACGCGTTTGAGCAACTCGGAGTGGATATGGGCGTTGTTCTGCTGGCGGATGAGTCCGCCGGGTTGGTGTCGCCGAGCAAATTCGCCGCTTACTTGAAGTATGGTGTTCCGATGGTCTACATTGGGCCGGCCAACACGAACAGCCATGAAATCGTGACCCGGTTCGGCGCTGGATTCTGGCTGCGGAACAACAGCTCGTCGGAGGAGATCCAAGAGACGGCGCGCGCCATCTGGCAGCAAGAAACTCTGTTGACCGCAGGCCGTCGCTTGCAGGATGCCGCGACCTACTTCGGCGGGTTCAATGGCAAAAGCCTCGTGCAGGAGCTGGCGGACTTCCTTCCGTTGCCGTTTTCCTCCCTCACGCGAATGAGTGACACGCGGGATGGGGGCGAATTCCATTAGCTTTAGATTCTCAGGGCTCGGATGCCTCGTAGAAGACGGTCGAAGTATCGCTTGAACTTGTGGACTTGATCAGGAATCCGCTGCCGGTGGTCTTGGCGGAAATGTAGACCGCGCCCGGCGTGCCGGCAGGCGTGAGACAAGAAAGCCGGATGTGGGTCCTTGCGGTCGTCGCGTGGTCCGAAACCCTAGCCATTCCGGCAATAAGCACCGCCGTGCCGGTGCGGATAGCGGTTGGTGCCGGCACTTGGTTGTTCATACCGGCTGCCAGGGTGTTGGGGGCAGAGGAGAAGTTGGGCAGGGGTGTCACCGTGCCGACAGCGTCAACCACCGTCCGGTTGCCGTTGAACTCAAGCTCGTTGGCGTATCGCTGGAAAACCGGGATCGCGGTTGAAACTGGCGAAGTGATAAAAGCCGTTTTGTCTATATTGATGCTTCCGTAAACGGATGTCGCGTAATTGGCCCTGATGTCACCAAACTTGCCGTTGTGTACTGAAAGATGCATCAAAAATGGACCAGGGGTGCCCCCATAGGCGCCCACATCGAGGTACCCATTGGAGCCGTCCTCGACATTGTCCAATATCAGCTGCGTCGGCCCCAACTGATTGTCGATGGTGATAGTGCGGTTGCTCGCCAGTTGCGCCTCGATAAAGGAATTAAGGATGTAAACCTGTTTGGCCCCGTTGATATAAAGCACTCCGTCGGCATCATGGGCCGGATTGTATGCATTGTTCGATGCTGTGAGCTTGCAGCCGATGAAATAAATGCGGGCGATTTCATTGGCGCCTTGAAACGAACCTGCAGCATTTGCCGGCTCGATTACGATGCCGTTTTCATTATAACAGCCATCAGTCCGACAGCCGAAAAAAAAGATTTCAGATGCGACTCCCCAGCAATAACCGTTGACGCCATCCGTATAGGATTTGTCCACGGTGATGCGGATGGCGTTGCGCCCATAGGTCGGCTTCCACCCCCCGACGCCTGTCGGCCCGGGTAGGACCACACCGGAGGGTACTTCCTGATTGCCGTGCAGCTCGCCGAGATTGTAACAATGAAGGATCAGGCTGTTCTGAATAAGCAAGCTTGGAAAGGAGGAGCCGGTGCAAGACCACAGGATATTTTCTAGTGTGGTGTTGCAGCACCAATTGAGCGTAAGGCATGGACCGTTCACCGAACCCAAACAGATGTCCTTGATCCGATGAGAGCCCGTAATCGTGGCTATATAGAGCCCACCGGGTCCCCCGGCGTTGACCGGCTGGCCGGTCCAGACCATGCAACCAGTTGCTTCAGTTCCGGTGTGAAAAATGTAAGTCTCCTTGAGACCGTCTCCAAGGAAAGTGAGGGATTTGGGAGCCGCCAGGGTGTCAGTAATCTGAATCGTAGTTCCGACTGCGTAAACGCCCCGCGGAAAATAGACCGTTCCGTTTGTCCGAGCCGCCGTAATCGTGGCCATGATCACGGTATAATCGTCATGGATCCCATCGCCATAAGCGCCGAACCACCGCACGTTGATCGGGCCGGAAAACAAGCGCAGCCACCGGCCCGGCCCGATTGCCGGATGAATCACTGTACCGCCATTGTCTGGCGCGCCTGACGCCGGATCATAATAGAAAGCGCCCCCGCCCCCATCGCCCGCGGCGTTGTAGCCGAGTACGTCAGCCTTGCAGCCGGTGATCAAACCGGACACCGGCACCGCCTTGAGCGCAGCAATGGTCGAGACAATGATCGAAGCGCTCGAAGTGGCTCCGTCTGTTGAGGCGGCCGAAGACATCAGCGGCAGAAAGCCAAATGTGAATATCGCGAGGAAGTGTTTCATAGGAGGTTTATGCAGATGACTCTATTGGTCGTGGAATCGTAGTCGTCCGATCGAATGGCATGCAAGTTATCAACGAAATCAGCATCGCTGCAGTGCCGGATGATCCCTCGGCTTTCGCCGCTGTGCAGACAACGCTCACCGATTCACCGGAGAGACGTCGGGAGACCAGTGTGCAGGCGGGACAACCCGCCGAGCGGGATATTATCCGCGGGGAACAGGCGGCAGAATTCGTGGAGTTACTGCCAAGGACGCAGGCGGGCCGCTGAAAGAGGCGTGCGTTGGCCGCAAAGGGGTTTTTGATTGCCAAGGGAGGATGTATGGAATGGCTTTTGACCTCGTGTTAAAGAGGGATTCCAGCAGACTCGTAACCCCCAGAAGCGATTGTCGTGCAATACTGCCAAAGTGAAACGTCTGATCATAATTGGCGCGGGAGGTTTCGGCCGCGAAGTGCTCTCCTGGTCAACCACGGGCCAGCCGCCTTGGCAGATCAAAGGGTTCCTTGACGACGACCCAAGAGCGCTGGCGGACAGGTCGCTCGGGGTCCCGATGCTTGGGTCGATTGACGGCTATGAGCCGGTCGAGGAGGACGTGTTTCTGTGCGCCATAGGTCAACCGGCACTGCGCCGCTCGACCTTTGACAAAATCCATGCCCGTGGAGGGCGTTTCGCGACGCTGGTGCACCCGACAGCCGTCGTGGCGGATCGCGCCAAGCTCGAGGAAGGGGTGATCATCTGTCCCTTCGCGTTGGTCTCGGTGGATGCACGGGTCGAAGCGGGCGCGGTGATCTATTATCACAGCAGCGTCGATCATGACGCCGTGGTCGGGCGGTGGTGCCAGGTTTCCGGACATTGCGACATCACCGGTGCGGCCACCCTTGGCACGGAGGTGTTTTTAGGAAGCCATGCCGCAATCATGCCTGGCGTGCACGTGGGAGACCGCGCGGTGGTTGGGGCGGGGGCAGTCGTGATTGCCGACGTCAAACCCGGGACCACCGTGATCGGCGTCCCCGCGCGTGAGCGCCAGGATCCGTCCCGGCACCGAACGTCCCGCTGAGTGAGAAACCGATGAACAGGGGTCGCATATATCTCTCATCGCCGCACATGAGCGGGGAGGAAATCGAGCTGGTGCGGGAGACATTCGCCAGCAACTGGATCGCTCCGCTTGGCCCGAATGTGGACGCGTTTGAGCAGGAATTTGCCGCCCGCGTGCAAACGAAGCATGCCGTGGCACTGTCTTCTGGGACCGCCGCGCTCCATCTGGCCCTGCGCGGATTGAACCTGCAGCCGGGGGATGAGGTCATCTGCTCCTCGCTGACATTTTCTGCCAGCGTGAACCCCGTCCTCTACGAACGCGCCACACCTGTCTTTGTGGATAGTGAGGAGAGTTCCTGGAACATGGATCCGGCGTTGCTGGCGGAGGCAGTCAGTGCGGGAATCAAGCGCGGGAAAAAACCCAGAGCGGTCATTCTCGTGCATCTCTACGGTCAAAGTGCCGACATCGATCCGATTGCCGCGGTATGTGCAAGGCAGGGAATCCCGCTGATCGAGGACGCGGCCGAAGCGCTGGGTGCGACCTACAAGGGGCGGGCTCCAGGCACGTTTGGTGATTGCGGCATCTACTCTTTCAACGGGAACAAAATCATCACCACTTCAGGGGGGGGCATGTTGGGGTCGGACAACAAAGCTTTGATCGACAAGGCACGGTTTTGGGCCACCCAGGCCCGTGACCCGGCACCGCACTACGAGCATTCGGAGGTAGGCTTCAATTATCGGATGAGCAATGTACTGGCGGCCATCGGCCGCGGCCAGCTACGGGTTCTGGGAGACCGTGTTAATGCCCGGCGGCGCAATTGCGCCTACTACCAGAAAGCGTTTAAGGATCTCCCCGGGGTCGCGTTCATGCCGGAGGCGGATTACGGGCGGAGCACGCGCTGGCTGACCTGCCTCACGATCGATCCCACTATTGCAGAAACCAACCGAGAAAAAGTCCGGTTGGCCTTGGAACGCGAGAACATCGAGGCCCGCCCGGTGTGGAAACCAATGCATTTGCAGCCCATCTTCAAGGATTGTCTCTGTTTTGGTGGCGGAGTTTCCTCCCGGTTGTTCGAAAACGGGCTTTGCCTGCCCTCGGGATCAAACCTGTCCAGCAAGGATTTGGACAGAGTCATAAAAGTATTCCGGAGATCCTTCATAAGTACTTGATATGGGCAGAATCTGGTTCAAGCGGGTCTTTGACCTAATCATGGTAATCCTGTTGGCCCCGCTCTGGCTGCCGCTGTTTTTGGTCATCGCGCTGCTCGTGCGCATTAAATTGGGCTCCCCGGTTTTATTTCGTCAGGAACGCCCAGGGCTTCACGAAGAAATCTTCGAGCTCGTCAAGTTTCGGACCATGACTGCCCAGCGGGATGCCGGCGGAAAATTGCTGCCGGATGCCGCCCGCCTAACTCCTTTTAGCGGATGGCTGCGTTCGACCTCGCTGGACGAGTTGCCGGAGCTGATCAATGTATTGCGGGGAGAGATGAGTTTAGTCGGACCACGGCCTTTGCTGGTACAATACCTCCCACGCTACAACGCCCAGCAGCGCCGCCGGCATGAAGTGCCACCAGGTCTCACCGGTTGGGCCCAGGTCAAAGGGCGCAACACCTTGTCATGGGAAGAGAAGTTTGCCTTGGACGTTTGGTACGTGGAGAATCATCACTTCTGGCTGGATTTGCAGATACTTGCATTCACGGTCTTTCAGGTCGCCACGCGAAGCGGCATTTCTGCTCCAGGGGACGCGACGATGCCCGAATTCTCTCCGACGGGAATCTCGAAGGAGGTCGTCCCTGACCGGGGCAAAGGTCCCTCATGAAGACCATTTAGGTGCTCCTCGCGGGCAGAGAAATATCTAGACAGATAAAACACACCTGTTGCGCCATCGTTCACCTGTTAATTATCATGTCTCAACTCTGACCATTCCTCTTGATGTGCTCGAATGAATCACCGTCAGACTTATTTCCCCCAGAAAGCACGAGCGGTGCGGCTCGCGGTGCCGACTGCCGTAATAATGACCAATCGGTGAAAATTGTCGAACCGGCCAAGATCATCAAAGGCGATGGGTTGTCACACCGGGGCGGGAAGCAATATCACTAATGCCATTCCCATGCCCGCCCAAACGCCCACCACACCTGCAACTGACAGCCGGACTCACCGAAGCGCGTTCATCACCGGGATCACCGGCCAGGACGGGTCTTATCTCACGGAGCACTTGCTGGCCCAAGGATACACCGTGCACGGTCTCGTCCGACGGGCGAGCATGTTCAACCGTTCCCGCATCGATAAGATCCGGGCCAGGCAGGAATATCCCGCGGACCAGCTGGTGCTGCATTATGGCGACCTGAGCGACCTGACCTCGGTACGTCGGCTACTGCGGCAGATCTCCCCGCGAGAAGTATATCATCTGGCCGGCCAGAGCCATGTCGGGCTCAGTTTCGAGATCCCTGAAGTCACCTGTCATGAAATCGGCATGGCCACCCTCGGGCTCCTGGAGGCACTGCGCGACCTCGATTATCCCGTGCGGTTTTATCACGCTGCCAGCTCGGAGATTTTCGGGTCTCCGGTGGTCAGCCCGCAGACGGAGAACTCTCCTTTCAATCCCGTCAACCCTTACGGTTGCGCCAAGGCGTTCGCCACCCAACTTTGCCGAGTCTACCGCCGGGCATATGGGATATTTTCCTGCAGTGGCATTGCCTATAACCATGAGTCTCCGCGCCGCGGCGAAAATTTTGTAACCCGAAAGATCACGCTCGGTGCCACTCGGATCAGGCATGGCCGGCAGGCGGTGCTGCATCTCGGTAATCTCGAGGCCAAGCGCGACTGGGGATACGCCCCGGAATATGTCGTGGCCATGTGGCGGATGCTCCAATTGGAATCTCCGGAGGACTTTGTGCTCGCCACCGGCCGGGCATGCTCGATTCGGGAATTCGTCGCCGCGGCGTTCGCCGAGAACGGTCTTGAACTGGCCTTCGAGGGCAGGGGGGTGGAGGAGATCGCACGAAGGAAAGACACCGGTGAAGTCGTCGTAAAAGTGGATTCCCGTTATTTCCGGCCGATTGAATCTTCCGAGCTGGTCGGTGACGCATCGCTCGCGAGAAAAAGTCTTGGTTGGGCGCCCCAGACAATCGGAACCGATGTCGCCAGTCTAATGGCCCGGGCAGAGAGCGAACAGGTGCGGCTTGAACAAGCAGGGTGATTTTTCCTAGTCTGCTCAGGGTTCATCCATTATGGGTGACATCTAGTGTTGTGTTCCGGAGATAACTTTTGAAAGTCGCTCGATCTTGCCGAGGATGGAGTCGGCGGTGGCAGTCCACTGGAACGGACCAGCATGGCGGTTGTGGTGTTTGACGTAGGCATCGATGCGCTGGACCAGTTCCTTGACGTTGCGGAAGGAGCCCCGCCGGATGGATTGTTGGGTAATGAGGCCAAACCAGCGTTCGACCTGGTTGAGCCAGGAGGAATAGGTCGGAGTATAGTGGAGGTGGTAGCGTGGATGGGCCGCCAGCCAGGCGCGCACCTTGGGGTGCTTGTGCGTGGCGTAGTTGTCGATGATCAGATGGAGATCGAGGGCCAGCGGCATGTGCTCGTCGAGGTGCCGCAGAAAGGAGAGGAACTCCTGATGGCGGTGCCGTGGCTTGCACTGGGTGATGACCTTGCCGCTTTGCACGTCGAGCGCAGCAAACAGCGTGGTGGTGCCGTGGCGTACATAGTCGTGGGTGACGCCTTCCACGTAGCCCAAGCCCATCGGCAGAACCGGTTGCGTGCGCTCCAGCGCTTGAATCTGGCTCTTCTCATCGACGCTCAGGACCAGCGCGTTGTCCGGCGGGTTGAGGTAGAGCCCCACAATGTCGCGCACCTTTTCGACGAAAAATGCGTCCGTGGACAACTTGAACGATTTGCTGCGATGCGGCTGCAGACCGAACAAGGCGAAGTAACGCTGCACGGTGCTTTTCGAAACGCCGGTCTCCCGGGCCACACTCCGGACGCTCCAATGGGTCGCGTGCTTGGGCTGCTGCTGAAGAACTTTCTTGAGCAAACCGGCGACCTTGTCGTCGTCGTGCGTGCGGGGACGACCGGACTTGGGTAAATCCTGAAGCCCGGCCAACCGGTCCGCGCTGAAGCGCTTCCGCCAATACGCCACGCTTGGAGTCGAGACCTTGAGTTGCCTCGCGATCGCCTGGTTGCTCTCGCCCTTCGCTGACCGGAGAATCCCACGCGCGCGCCGGACGATGCCGGCGGGCAATGTGCGCGCGCCGCTCATCTGCTCAAGCTGCGCCTGCTCTTCGGAGCTCAGATTTAGTTCAAATTTCCGTGGCCGGCCTCTTTTCATCAGAGGCAAGACCACAGCTATTTAGATATGTTTCTTACGGGACACAACACTAGAATCAGATTGCATGCTGCAGTAACCCGAATTCCAATCAACTCTTTGTGAAAAGGTAATTTACAGGTATCCTCCTTGGTAACGAGCTGAAGTGCTGGCGCTCTTGTATGCCAGTGGGCTTGGCTCGAAAAAGTGGACACCGATTCAGGCAGCTTTGATGTCCTTGTTTGATGGTTGGTTTTCGAACGCCACAGGGGAGAGATAACCGAGCGAGCTGTGGCGCCTCGTGCGGTTGTAGAAGGTCTCGATATAATCGAAGGAGGCAAGCTCGCCGCCGCGGCGGGTCGCCGGCAGGTCCTCCTCCAGCCCGGATTCGGTCTTGAAGGAGCTGAAAAAAGACTCGGCGAAGGCGTTGTCGTAACAGTTGCCGGCCCGACTCATGCTCTGCTCGATCTGATGCTCGCGCAGCACTCGCCGGTACTCGTCGTCGACGTACTGGCTGCCCCGGTCCGAGTGATGCACCAAGCCGGGCGGCGGCGGCCGCTCCCCGATGGCGCGGAACAAGGCGGCCAAGACGAGGTGGGCCTGGAGCGTCGCCGCGCAGGCCCAGCCGACGACCCGCCGGCTCCACAAATCGAGAATCACCGCCAGGTACAACCAACCCTCCTGGGTCTTCAGGTAGGTGATGTCCGTGACCCAGACCTGGTTAGGGCCCGTCGGCTTGGGTCGCTCGGCCAGGTGGTTCGCCGGCACGGCCTTGCCGTGGCGGCTGTCGGTGGTCCGCAGCTTGCGGCAGTGCCGTTTCCTGCCCTGCAGGCCCAGTTCGCGCAGCAGCCGGGCGCAGCGGCGCTGACTGATGGGCGTACCCTGGTCGCGCAGTTCCTTGACAATGCGCGGCGCCCCGTAGGCCCCCCGGCCCTTGCGGTAGGCCGCCGCAATCTGGGCGGACAGTTCGGCGTCCCGGCGTTTTCGGGCGCTCGTTGGCTGCCGGCACCAGCGGTAATAGCCGCGGCGCGACACGTGCAAGACTTGGCACAGCAACCGGACGGAATGTTCGCCCTTCATCGCTTGGATCCGGGCAAACCTCTCCCGGGCGTTTCGGAGAGGATGCCCAGCGATTTTTTTAGCACCAACTCCCGTTCCTGCAGACGGACGTTTTCCGCCCGTAAGCCGCGGATCTCCTCCTCGGCTTCCTCCAGGGTGCGCGGGCGCTGCCCGCTCCCGGCCAACGGAGGAGCGTACTTCCGCCGCCACGCATAGACCATGCTCTCCGCGACGCCCAATTCGCGGGCGATTGCCGTCACCGGCCGCTGGCCCAGCAAGGTCAGATCCACCGCGTGTCGCTTAAACGTCTCGTCGTACTGGCGCCGTAGCTCCTGGGCCGGTTTGACCTTCGATTCGGTCGCTTTCATGGGGTTCCTTTCGCCACCTTCATCCAGCTGAGTTATTCACGAAGCTCCCTCTCGCCCACCGCCCTGCCTTTACCCGAAGGGTGGCGGTGGGCGAGAGGGAGCTTCGTGAATAACTCAGCTACGTGTCCACCAAATCGAGCCAATCACACAGTATATCTGCCATCAGCCTACCTATCTGGCTTACGAGATACGATTCGATTTTCTCATCCCTCCCGAACACTAGGAAGAGCGGCTGCGGGTGCTTTGGCTGGTCATACCCATCAAACTGCTGGCACTGCTTTTTGCGTCTCCTGAACCTTTTGGCGGCCATTCCTACCCCTGCCGCCCAGCGAAGGAAAGTGTTTCCGGCTCGACCTAGGCAGTCAGTGTCTGTAAACATTTCGATTCACTCGAAAACGGCAGCCGGTAGGATCTCTTCGGCACGCATGAGCAATGGCAGTAACAATGCTAGTGGTAGGCCCTTCGCGGCAAGGAACGGCAGCAAACCTCCTTTTGCTGCTACGACCAGCCTCAGCCGGCCGCCATTTGGGGACACCAGCGGCTTCACCCGGGTGCTGCTGCTGGGCATCGCCTACAGCGGGGTGATCGTCGCCGCCCACTGGCTGGCCTACCTGATTCGCTTTGAATTTCATCCGCCGATCAGCCAGCAGACTCATTTCTGGCGGACGCTGCAGTGGTTGCTGCCGATCGAGCTGCTCTCGCTCCTGCTGTTCGGCCAGTTCCGCAGCCTGCTCAGCTACTTCAGCCTGCCCGATGCCCGGCGCATCGTGCTCGCCTGTGGGGCCGCCAGCCTGGCTTCGCTGGCGGTCTGGCATGTGACCGGCGGAGCCCACGCCCCGCCGCGATCGATCCTCCTGCTCGGCTTTATCCTGGACACTTTTGGGTTGATCGGCATCCGCCTTGCGTTCCGGATGCTGCGGGAGCAGCAGCGGGGCAACGGGAAAACGGGAAGGGCTTCGCGCCGGATCGTAATTGTGGGCGCGGGCGACGTCGGCGCCAATCTGGCGAAAGAGATGACCCTGCGGCGCGATCTGTGCATGCAGCCGGTCGCCTTTTTCGACGACGACCGTACGAAATGGAACACCCGCGTCCATGGCGTGGCCGTGCTGGGCCAGCCGGAGCTCCTGGCCAGCAGGAAGCTCCGGGTGGACGAGGCGATCATCGCCATGCCCAGCGCGAGCGGCCGGCGCGTCCGCGAGGTGGTGCAGGTGCTCAACGAGGCGCGCATCCGCTTTGAGACGGTCCCCTCCCTCGAGCAGATGGTGAACGGGGCGGTGAAGGTTTCGCAGATCCGTCCGGTCGAGATCGAGGATTTGCTGGGACGCGAGCCGGTCAGCCTGTGCACGGACAAGATCAGCGAGCTGATCAAGGATAAGGTGGTGATGGTGACGGGCGCCGGGGGGAGTATCGGCAGCGAACTGTGCCGGCAGATCGCCGGGTATCATCCGTTGCGCCTGTTGCTGGTGGAGCGTTGCGAGGTGCAAATCTTCCCGATCGAACAGGAACTGCTGGGCTTGGGCTGCGGCGCCCAGATCGTGCCGCTCGTGGCTGACGTGCTGGACGACGAACGCATGCGCGGCATTTTTGCGTGGTTCCGCCCGCAATTGGTGTTCCATGCCGCCGCCCACAAGCATGTGCCGATGATGGAGTCTCAGCCTTACGAGGCGTTCCGCAACAACACGATCGGAACTAAGCACCTGGCGAGGCTTGCCGCCGAATTCGGAGTCGAGCGGTTTGTGTTCATTTCGACCGACAAGGCCATCAATCCGACCAACGCGATGGGCGCCACCAAGCGGCTGGCGGAGTTGTACATCCAGGCGTTGCAAGAAGAATTGAGGAGCAAGGGGCAGGGGGCAGGGAGCAGGGAGGAAAGGAGCGAGGGAGTGAGGGAGTGTGGGAGCAATGGTGAGAGTGGACAGAAAGCTGGGAGGAGGGAGGAGGGGGCAAGGGGCAGGGGGCAGCCGGCCGTCGCCAAGGCTATGGCTGGTTCGTCCAGTCGCCTTGCGATAGGCGAGGGAGATGGGAGGACACAGATCAGAGGCCAAAGCTCAGCACCTTTTGCCGAAACGGCAGACTGCAAATCTACAGTTTCGACGGAGTCGAAACTGAAATTGATGGCCGTGCGGTTCGGCAATGTGCTGGGTTCTTCCGGCAGTGTGATCCCGACCTTTAGGAAGCAGATTGCTGCCGGCGGACCGGTGACGGTCACACACCCCGACGTTACGCGTTACTTCATGACCATACCGGAGGCCGTCGGACTCGTGCTCCAGAGCGCGACGCTGGGGCAGGGCGGGGAGATCTTCGTGCTCGATATGGGTAAACGGGTGAAAATCGTGGACGTGGCCCGGCAATTGATCGAGCTCAGCGGCTTGCGACCGGATATCGACATCGAAATCAAATTCACCGGCCTGCGACCGGGCGAGAAGCTGTTCGAGGAGATCAATCATGACACCGAATACATGGCGCCGACCGATCATCCCAAGATCAGGCGCTTCGTCGGCGAGCCGCTGCCGTTCGAAACGATCCGGCAGGGTCTGTTGTGCATCCACGAAAAGGCGGCGAGCATGGACGCCAACCAGGTGAAGCTGGAGATCCAGCGGTTCGTGCCGGAATACCGGCCGTATCTGACGACGGTGTAGAAGTGAAGGTGAAAGTGAAAGTGTAAGGCCGGACCTTGCGTCCGCGCCGAGGGAATAAGGGAGTGAGGGCCGGCCGTCGCCAAGGCTATGGCTGGTTCGTCCAGTCGCCTTGCGACAGGCGAAGAGCCGCAGAGTTGGCGACACTGAAGTCAAACGGTGGCACGGTCGGACCGTCGGACGGCCTACCGGCCACCGGCTGATCAAAATCCGATCCGCTCTTTCTCGACGACGACGGAGCGACGGAGCTGCCGAACTACGGAACGTCGGGGCGGAGGGATAGGGAAGAACGCGAGTGAGGGAAATGCGAAAGCGGGAGAGTGGAGAAAAGAAATGGGAGCTTCGGAACGATGGAACTACGGCGAGGCAAGGAGGGTGGGGACCACCGGCGGGGGAATGGAGGCTTGCCGGAACAGGGCGCAAGCATTAGTTAAGGGCGTGCAGATGAATCTCTCATCCAGAACGCTGCCTTTGGCTGAAATCATGCGACGCCTGCGCGGCGTCATGCCCGATTTGCGTGTGCGCTACGGCGTCACGGCCCTGAGCGCTTTTGGCTCGCAGGTACGCGGGACGGCGGGTGCACGAAGCGACCTCGACCTGTTGGTGGAATTCGACCGCCCGCCAGGTTTTTTTCAGTTTGTTGCCTTGGAGGAGGAACTCAGCGAACTGCTGAGAATTAAAGTCGACCTGGTCATGAAAAGCGCTTTGCGCCCGCATATTGGGCAACACGTAGTGGCCAACGCGTTGCCGGTCTCATGAAAGACCGGCGGGTTTTCTCGGATTACCTGCGCGACATTGTTCAGCATGCCGACGCGGCGATGGAATTCGTTGCCGGGATGGGAAATCCTGCCGCGCTGGCCCAAGACCAACGGACCTTTATGGCGGTCATTCGCGCTTTGGAAGTCATCGGCGAGGCCGCCAGGAAGGTTCCGCCAGAATTGCGGGCCAGGTATCCGGAAATCCCCTGGCGGGGCATGACTGGCATGCGGGACAAAGTCATCCACGACTATTTCGGTGTCGATGCTTCGGTTGTATGGCGCACGGTCAGGGAGGAACTGCCTCGGATGCGTGGAGCCGTCCAACGCATGCTGAAGGAATTGGAGACTGAAGAAAGCAGGAGCTGAGCAGTAGCCGCCGGATCAGGCGGCTGCGAACTCGCGCGGCTTCACTTCGCGGGTGATGCGCGCGCCCAGTTCGCGCTGCGCCCGGCGAAGGTCGCAGTCAGTCTGGAGGCGAAACCACCATCCATCGGAAAACCCGAAATAGCGGTCGAGACGCAAGCCGGTGTCGGCCGTGATGGCCCGGGCGCCGGAGAGGATCGCTGAGATGCGGGTCTGGGGCACACGGATGTCCTTCGCCAACTGGTAGGGCGTGATCCCCAGAGGCTTGAGAAATTCTTCGCGCAGCATGCCGGCTGGCGTGGGGAGCGGAAGCTTTTTGGTCATGGCTTAATGGTAGTCGACGATTTCCACGGATTCGACGCCGCGTTCGGTCCAGATGAAACAGAGGCGGTATTTGTCGTTGATGCGGATGGAGTGTTGGCCTGCCCGATCCCCCTTGAGCGGTTCCAGCCGGTTGCCCGGAGGAATCCGGAGATCGTCCAGTCTTTTGGCAATGTCGAGTTGTTGGAGTTTACGCAGCGCCACCTTCTGGATGCCGGCCGGCAAGCCGGGCGCCTTCTCGCCCCGGTGGATTTGCGCCGTGGCCGGGCAACGGAAGGAGGTTATCACCGGCCGGGATAGTTACGCGTGGCGTTAGTATCGTCAAGCGTGATCACCGAAGAGGCAAATCAGGGCTTGCAGAAAGTGGCGCCGGGGCACCGGCCATATCGGGGGTGAAAGGGATGGTGAAGGTGGCCGCCTGCGGCGAGGGAGAGTGGGAGTAAGGGAGTGGGGGGGCGGAGTGGCCGAACTACGGAGCTACGGAACGACGGAGCGACAGATGGGCGGAGGGGGAGATAGCCGCAATCCTCCGTCGCCCATCGAGCTATGGAGGACGGGAAAGACGCAGGAACGCGCAAAGCTTGCAGCACCTGCGGCGAAGCTGCAGCAGCAGAACGGCGGAGCTTCCGCGGTCACCGGCAGGCTTTGGCGAGACAGGATGGTCGTTACACGCGAGCGAAACCTGAAGGGCGGGAGTCAAGTCCTCAGTGGGGCGGATTCTGCCTGCTTCGTCCGATGAATTCCTGCATCGAGGTAAACTGTTCGTAGACCGTGGCCCGTACGTCGATAAATTCACAGGAGATCTCTCCCTTCTGCAGATAGCGGTAAACGATGCGAAACTTGCCCATCCGCAGACGGTAGAATCCCTCCAGGTCGTCCTCCAGCGGCATCGTGTCCGCTCCAGTTCCGGTTTCCAGCCTGCGCAGCGCGGTCTTGATCGCCCGCCGCTGGGCGGGGTGCAGCCGCCGGACGTAGCCGAGAATCTGGTCGGCAATTTTCATCAGCCGGGCAGGGCCTCAAGGGAGTGATATTTGACCTTGCCGGCGCGCAGGCGCCGCCACTGGCGTTGAAAGGCGGAACTGGCCAGCAACTCCATGGTCTCGATCATGGACTCCCATCTTTCCCGGGAAACCACGTAGGCCACCGCCTCGTCGTGCTTGGTGATCGTGGCCACGCCCCGGCGCTGCGCGGCGCGCACCAGCGTCGGAAACTGGCTCTGGCCCTTGGAGATGGAATACGTAGTTTTCATGTGAAATCTACTAGTTACGGCCGGCGCGAAGTCAAGACGACTGCCGGCGGCGGAGCGATGGTGGCGGGTGGGGCGCGCTGAGCGCGAGTGATCCGCCTTCGTCCGCCGATTACGGCGAGATTAAAGGTGAAAGTGAGTGGAGCGGGACTGACCGAGCGACGGAGCCGCGGATACGGAACGACGGAGCGGCGGAACGTCGGAGCTGCAGCGGTTCGGAGCCATCGAAGACCGCCTGTCGCAGTTCGGTAGTTCAGTGGATCTATATCGTTCAGCAGTCCGGTAGTTCTGTAGGGCAGTAGCTCCCGCAGGGCTGACACCGGAACGGACGGTGGCACGGTCGGACCGTCGGACGGCCTTTCTGTCCACCGGCTGATCAGAATCCGATCCGCTCTTTCTCGATGACGAGGGGGCGCCGGGTGACGCGGGTGTGGATGGCGCCGAGGTACTCGCCGATGATGCCGATGAAGAAGAGCTGCACCGACCCGAGGAAGAACAGGCCGATCACCACCGGCGCCACGCCGAGGGCGAACCGCTGCCAGAAGATCAGCTTGTAGAGCAAGTAGACCATGCCGGCGCAGAACGAAACCAGCGACGCGGCAAAGCCCAGCATGGCGGCGAGCCGCAGCGGCACCTTGGAGTGGCTGGTGATGCCGAGCATGGCCAGGTCGTAGAGCGTGTAGAAATTGTTCTTGGTGATCCCGCTCAACCGCCGGGGCTGCTCGTAGGGCACGCGCGCCACCGGATAGCCCAGCTCGGAGATCAGGCCGCGCACATAGGGATAGGGCTCGTCGAGCGCGCGCAACGCCTCGATCACCTTCCGGTCGTACAGGCCGAACCCGGTGACGTTCTCCAGCAGCTCCACGTCGGCCAGGTTCTTGACCAGCCGGTAGTAGGCGCGGCGGGCGGCGAAGAACAGCGCCGGCTCCGCGCTGTTGGTCTTCTCGCCGACCACGACGGGAAAACCTTCGCGCCAGTGCTTGATGAATGCGGGGATGAGCGCGGGCGGGTCCTGCAGATCGGCCGCCAGCACGATCACGGCGTCGCCCCGGGCTTGCAGGAGACCGTGAAAGGGCGAGCGCACGTGGCCGAAATTGCGCTGGTTGAGGATGACCTTCACCCGCGGATCCTCCGCCGCGAGCCGGCGCAGCTCGTCCGGCGTGCCGTCGGTCGAGGCGTTGTCAATGAACAGGTGCTCCCACTCCAGGCGGCCTCCGGTCTCCCGCCTCCGGTCCCCCGCCTCCGGTCCCCCGCCTCCTGCTCCCTGCCCCCTGCTCCCTGCCCCTTCTCCACCCTCACCTTCACTCCTATAGGCCGCCATCGCCGCCCGCACCTGCTCATACAGCGCCCGGACGTTCTCCCGCTCGTTGAAACACGGCGTGAGGATGGTGATGAGTCCCGGGGATGCGCTCATATAGTGCTCCGTAAGAACGTGGCAGGGCCTCAGTCGCCGGACAAGCCTGACGTTTGCGGAACGCCGGAGCTGCTGAGCGACGGAACGACAGGGCTACGGAGCTGCCGAATCCCGGAACGGCAGAGCGGCAGAACTGCAGAACTACGGAACTGCGGGATACAGGGTACTGCAAACGTAAAGAATAGGGTTGGATTTAGTTTGAAAAACGGCAATTTAAATACCTTTTTTCAAGTATGATTGCGCGAAATCGATATCTTGAACAGCTTAGGAAAGCGTTAAGCCGTTCTCCGGTAGTTGCCTTGGTTGGTCCGAGGCAGTGCGGAAAAACAACCCTGGCGAAGGAGTTTCTGCGAACCAGCCACGCCGACTATTTCGATTTGGAAGATCCCGCGGTGGCGACGCTCATGGAGAATCCCCTGACAGCCCTGCAGGGTCTGCGCGGGCTGGTCGTGCTGGACGAGGCGCAACGGCAGCCCAAGTTGTTTCCCGTCCTGAGGGTCTTGGCGGACCGGGCGGAGCGCCCGGCCACCTTCCTGATCCTCGGAAGCGCCTCGCCCGAATTGGGCCGGCAGACCGCCGAATCGCTGGCGGGGCGGGTGGAAATCATCGAGATGCAGGGCTTCACGCTGGATGAGGTGGGGGCGGACGCCAAGGATGCGCTCTGGCATCGGGGTGGTTTTCCGCGGTCGTTCCTGGCGGCGGATGAGGACGATAGCCTGGCATGGCGTAGGAATTTCATCCGCACGTTCCTGGAGCGCGATCTAGCTGCGCTGGGTTTCGGCATGGCCCCGGCGGCGATGGGGCGCTTTTGGAGCATGCTGGCCCATTATCACGGGCAGGTATGGAATGGCGCGGAGATTGCCGCCTCGCTCGGCATCGCTCCAAACACGGCGCGCAGTTATCTGGACGCCTTGGAGCAGACGTTCCTGGTGCGCCGGCTACTGCCTTGGCACGCCAATCTGGGGAAGCGCCTGGTGAAGGCTCCGAAGCTGTATTTCCGGGATGCCGGCTTGCTCCATGCCTTGCTGGGAGTGCGCTCGGCGGCGGAATTGCAGGTGCATCCCAAACTTGGCGCCTCCTGGGAGGGATTCGCCTTGGAGACGCTGTTGCGCGCGGTCGAACCGGACGAAGCCTATTTTTATGCCGTCCACAGCGGCAGCGAGCTGGATCTGCTGATGCTAAAGGGCGGGCGCCGGGTGGGTGTCGAATGCAAACGGGCGGATGCCCCCGGCATTACCCGTTCGATGCGGGTGGCGTTGGCGGATCTGGCGCTCGATGAACTCTGGGTGATTTATCCGGGCACCCGCGCCTACACCTTGGAGGAGCGGATCAGCGTGCGTCCTTTGGAGAGTTGTCTTTCGGCCGGCGATGCGGCGGACCTGCGGATCTGAGTGCGCGGCTACTTGGGCAACGAACTCACGGTGCAGTTGCTTGCTGAACTGGATGGCATCTGTCGGATGTTGGGGCGGATGATGCAGGAAGCAGACACCTTCGTGCCACCGCGCTCCGGCAAGATCGCAGTTCAATGGGCTGCCTCCGGACTCAATCCGGCACCGGGAATCCCTCCTTGGCGGCCGCCTGACGGAGCCGTTGATCGGCGGTGAGGAAAGGCAAGGCCCCGGGTTCGGTGCCGCAGGCCACAAGGGCGGCCGCGAGTTGCAGCGCATCGGCCGCGCGCAAGGGATGCACCCGCAGGAGGCGGTGAGCCTGCAAACGCACCGGGTGCGAAGCTTCGATCTCGATCCAGGTCGATTCCAGCTGGCGCAAGCGTTCCTCGGCCATCAGAGCGGCATCGGCGGTCAAGGCTTCTTCCCGCACGAGCCGTTGCAGGGCCGAGACACACTCCACCGGCGTGCCCCACCAAACCAGCATGGCCGGATCTTCGCGCAATTGCGCCTCGCGCCGGGAGCTGTCTGCCTCCTCGACCAGCAAGGGCACCACGCTCGATGCGTCCCAGAATTTCATCGGAGGGCTTCGCTACGGTCCGTGAGCAGGGCCGCCACCACGCTGGTTCCTCGCTTGGGCCGGGGCCGGGGCGTCTTGAGCGCCGCGAGTGGCGAACCCGCTTTCAGCGGCCGGCGGATCAGCCCCTGTCGTTCCAATGCGCGCAGCCGGGCGTCATCGGGCAGGCTCCCGGCCGCCACCGGCTCCAGGCGTGCCACCGGCACATTACGGTCGAAAATCAAGACGCTCTTGCCGCCCTTGACCGCACGCAGGAGATGGCTGAGGCTGTTTTTCGACTGGGTTATGCTGGCCGTCTTCATGAAGCTAGAATGGCCTGATGCAGCAAGCTGTCAAGGCGCGACACGTGACGGAGCGGCGGAGCCACAGAGCTGCGGAACTGCGGAACGACGGAGCCAATGAGCGACGGAACTGCAGAGCTGCGGCGCTTCGAGAAGCAGTAATCATTTTCCATTTTACGAAAAACCGAAGCCACGCATACTCGGCGACATGGAATCAACAATTCGCTCCTACCGCGACCTGCGCACCTACCAAGCGGCGTTTGCCTTGCAGCAGCGGATTTTCAAGGCGACGCAGACGTTTCCCGGAGAAGAGCGTTTCGCGCTGACGGATCAAATCCGTCGTTCCTCAAGGTCGATTGGGGCCAATTTGGCGGAGGCTTGAGCTCCGCCCCGTAGCAAAAATGAATGATGCGTTTACAGTCTACGCCATACGCAGCAAAAGGACACAGCGCATCTACATCGGCCAGACATCGGATATTTCACGGAGATTGATAGAACACAATCGAAGGAAGGTTGCGTCGACTGCCAAAGATAGCCCTTGGGAGTTAATCAAACTACAGTCCTTTCCCTCTCGCTCGGAAGCACGTTGGTTCGAACACTGCCTAAAACAATCGCGCGGGAGACAAATACGATGGCTGAGTACGATTGACGTTGGGCTACGCGCCGGAGGGGGCTAAACGTCGATTCTCCGCTCATTTCATCAGCAAACTGACCGACGTGGACGGCGAAGCCAGCGAGACATGGCACTGGCTGGAGACTGCCCGCGCATGTGGCTACTTGGGCAACGAACTCACGGCGCAGTTGCTTGCTGAACTGGATGGCATCTGTCGGATGTTGGGGCGGATGATGCAGGAAGCAGACACCTTCGTGCCACCGCGCTCCGGCAAAGCCGCGGTTCAGTAGTTCGGCAGCTTCGCGGGTCTACAGCTCGCGCGCTGAAGCTCCGCAGGTCTGCCGTTCCGAACCTCCTGAATCCGCGAGTTCTGCGCGAGGCGTCATCGCCACGACATATGCCGGCGCAGCACAAAAGTCGCCAGCCCCAGCCAGGCCGCGGCGGAGACGACCAGCGCCAGCTGCAGCAGCCACGGCGGGCGATAACTGATCTCGATGGTGTGCGTGCCGGCCGGAAGGGGTATCGCGACCAGGCGATTGCCGGAGGGGACGACCGGAGCCGGTCGCCCGTCCACCTTCGCCTCGTAGCCGGGAAAATACATCCGGAAGGTTTCCAGTAATCCGGATTGCACGAGGGTGGCGGTGAGGCGCAGGGGGGCGTAGCTGTCGATGCGCAGGGGCAGCGATGGCGGGTCCACCGCGTGCCAGCGATAGCGGGCGAACACGGGTGGCCGGTTGGTCGTGGTGCCGGGGTCGGGAATGAACCGCGCCCGGACGGATTCCGGCCGGTCGGACGTCGTCCACAGCGGAATCCAGTGAGCCGAGGGCGGCGCCGAACCGAAGGCCAGCCGCCGGCCCGAGGCCGGCAGACGATATTGGCGGAAGAAGCGCCCGCCTTCGATTTGCAGCGTGCCGGTGTAGTGTGCTCCCGCAAAATCGAACTCGAGCAGATGCCGGCGGCCGGGCTGCAGCACGAACGCGGACGCCAGATCCCAGACGCCGGGATTGGGATCGGGCAGGGTGGCGAGATCAGTCCATGGCAGGGTGCTCCCGGCCATCACAGCGCGGGCGTTGTCGGCAATGACGTCCTGGTTGCCGGGGCCACCGAGCACACGCAATTCGAACCAGGGGTCCATCACGCCGTTGGAAAAATACGGGGGCAGGGCCAGGGAGAGTCCGTACGCGTGGTTCATGAGCGGGGCGTTCTCCGGGAGCCGCTTGATGGCCGTTTCCTGGCTGGTGGCGGTGCGGATTTTGGCAGTGGCCAGCATGGTTCTCGCCTCGTACATCGACCAGGGGAGGGCGAGGATGCCGAGGGCGAGAGGGAGGGACCGGAGGAACAGAGAGTCGGAACGGCAGAACGGCAGAACGGCAGCTCCGTTGCCCTGCCGCCCGGGCCCGAGCCATTCACGGAGGGCGAGCATGCCCAAGGGCAGGGCCAGCGCCGCGAGCAGGGGACAGAGCCGGTGCATGGGCCAGTAGTACGTGAGCCGGGCCAGGCTTTCCGGAATGGCATGCCAGAGCCACACGGTGACGCCCGGCACAGGCAGAAGCATGACCACCAGCACGGCGGCGGGGATGGCGAGCAACAGGTAGCGGCGCCGGCCCGGCGTTAACGCAAAAACGCCGCCTGCCCCCAGAACGGTCCAGAGGGCATAGCCCAGCTGGAGGTCCCCGAGATTCACGGCGGGCATGCGCACCGGGAGCAGGCAATAGGGAAAGGCCTCGCGCAGGGCGGCGATGATCTTTTCGCGATCGATGGCGTAGGGAATGATGCCGGCGGAATCACCGCTGCGCAGGGTGGCGACCGAGGCAAAAACGACCGCTACCAGACCGGCCAGCAGGAGCGCACCGCCGAACGTTTCCTGCCAGACCTGTCGATTGCGCCAATTGAGGATAAGGCGGACGGCTTGAACGCCGACGGTGATCAGGGTCAGCCAGGCCGCCAGCGGGGCATGCGCGTACCATGTCAAAGCCAGACCGATTACAATCATGCGCTGGGCTGACCATCCGCCTCCGCTCTTGCAGAGCTCCGGCGAGACAAGTCCGTCTTCGCCCCTTTTGGGCTTCGACGAGACAAGTCCGCCTTCGTTCTTGCAGAGCTCCGGCGAGACAGATTCTCCTTCCTTCAGGCTGAGCGCCAGACCACAGGTCACCAGGGGCAGGAATGGCGCCGCCATGACGCTCATGTAGAGGTCCATCGAGGTGGCGAGACCCAACACGGCCGGGCAGGCGGCGTACAACACCGCCAAGACCGCGGCGAGGTTGCGCCGAGCGGGGGCCAGCCGGCAGAGAGCCCAGTAGGGGATCATGACGGCGGCCACGAAGGAGAGCACCACGGTGGCATGTTGCAGGGTAAAGGCGTCGAATCGCCGGCCCGACAACAGGTCGATCAGGCCGGCCAGAAATTGGTAATAAGGCGCGGCGCGAAGGGGATAGACCGCGCCGTTGAAGGCGAACTCCGTCTGCCCAGTCCAAACCGGAAAAATCCCGGCGCGAATCTGCGCCAGAAAATCCCGCAGCATGTTCGCATACCACCAGGCGTCGCCGCCGCCGATGAGGCGCCCGGTCAGGAACGGATGCGCCAGCCAGAAAGCGAAGCCCGTCAGCAGGCCAAGGCGGAGGCTTTCGACCGGCCAGGAGCAGGCTGATCCACCAGATGCGGGAGAGCGCATGGGCGGAGACTTTACGTCGCCTCAGGGAGAAGTTCCAAGGCGCAAGTGGAGGAGAGGAAAGTGAAGGTGAGAGTGACCGCCTGCGGCGGAGTGAAGGTGCCCCGTCGTCGCTCCTTCGGAGCTTTGGCGCGGCAAGGAGTGAAGGTGAAAAGGGGCAGCCGGCCGTCGCTCCTGCGGAGCTAAGGCCCGGCTCGTCCAGCGGCTTTGCCGCAGGCGAGGGAGCAGGGGGCAGGGGGCGAAGACGGAGGCTGGAGGCCGGAGACGGGAGACCGGAGAGCGGCGGAACGATGGGGCTTCTGCCGATTCAAGAAGGAAGATTGAAGAAGAAAAAGCGGGAAAGAGGGAAAGCGGAAAGGCGGGAAAGGGGAGCTGCTGCCGTTCCGTGGCTCTGGAGCTCTGCGGAGCAGAGGCAGCGCCGGGCGGCGCACAGGAATTTTCTTGGTTCGGACCGAGGATACGCCTCATCATTCGGGGCCATAAAGCGATTAGTTCCGCATGATCTTCACCACCTACTGGTATCTGCTTTTTGCCGTGGCGACCGTGATGGGGTTCTGGCTGTTGCGCCGGGCGGGCGTACGGCTGTGGTTTCTCGGGGCGGCGTGCGTGGTGTTCCATTACCATTTCGCGGGGCCGGCCGGCGTGCTGCCCATCATCGTCCTGATGATCATCACCTTCTTTGCGGGGCTCTCCCGCAAGCCGTGGGCGTGCGTGGCCGGCATCACGGCGTGCGTGGCCGCCCTCTGCTTCTACAAATACTCGCTCTTCCTCCTCGGCGAACTGGTGGCGCCGCTCAGCCATCCGCTGGCGGCCTGGCTGCTGGCCGGGACGAAGACGGTCATGCCCGGGGCGCCGCCGCTGGGGATCAGTTTTTTCACCTTCGAGTTCGTCCACTATCTTTACGAGGTGAAGCACGGCGGCGAGCCCATCCGCCATCCCCTGAAATTCCTGCTGTTCGCCATTTTTTTCCCGTCGCTGGTCGCCGGGCCGATCAAGCGCTATCCGCAGTTCCTGCCGTCGCTGCTGGAGGGGGCGCAGCGGTTCTCCCGGGAGAGCCTGGCCTACGGCTGCTGGCGCATCGCCCAGGGCTTTGCCAAGAAGATCATCATCGCGGACAACCTGACTTACCTGATCGACATCTACCAGCCGCAGTTCGCGACCCTCAGCCTCTGGGGACGCTGGGGTATTTTCGCGGCGATCGCGTTCCGCATCCTGATGGATTTCTCGGGCTACAGCGACATCGCGATCGGTTGCGCGCGGCTGCTCGGCGTGCGCCTGCCGGAAAACTTCAACTGGCCCTACGCCGCGCGCAACATCCAGGACTTCTGGCAGCGCTGGCACATCTCCCTCAGCACCTGGATCCGCGACTACGTCTACATCCCGCTCGGCGGCAGCCGCCACGGGGTGGTGCGGCGGATATGCAACGGCCTGCTTGCCTTTGCGCTCTGTGGCCTGTGGCACGGCCCTGCCTGGCATTTTGTCCTCTGGGGCCTTTATCACGGCGTCGGCCTGGTGATTTGCGCCACCTACCGCCGGGTGCCCGGGCTGGGCGCATTTTTTGAAAAGGTCTTCACCAAGGAGCCCAACGCGGCGTGGCTGGTCACGCAGGCTTACGCCTGGTTCGGTTGGCTGATATTCTTTTATCCGGTGCCCGAAGCGCTGCGGATGGCCCAACTGCTGTTTGTCCCATGAGTGCTCCCGCTGAACACCCCTCGCTGTTGACGCCCCGGGCCACACCGGGCTGGTTCCGGCCGGGCTCGTTTGTGCTGGGGCTGGCCGGCGCGCTGATCGCCTTGTCGTGTCTGGGCTGGTGGCTGGGCCGGTATGACCGGTATCCGTATTTCACCCGTTTTTTTCCGGCGATCTCGCCGGAAGTGTCCTATTATCCGACGGTGGCGGAAATGGGCGCGATCGTGCGGACCCGCTGCCGGCCCGACCAGGTGCTCGTCATCGTCGGCGGCAATTCGATCTTCTACGGCTCGGGGCAGCCGGCCGAGATGATGTGGACCCGCCGGCTGCAGGAACTGCTCGGCGACCGTTATTGCGTCGTGAATCTGGCCTTCCGCGGTGCCTCGGCCTCGGATGGCGCGGCGGTCGTGGCGGAGGTGTTGCGCCGCGAATTTCCGCGCCAGATCTACGTGGCCAACGTGGGCACCTTGCAGGGGATCAATCCGCTGGGCAGCATCCCGTACCGCTTCATCTTCTGGGAGGCCTATTACAAGGGCGAACTCGAGCGCTATGCGCCGCGGGACCAGATCGTGCACGCCTATTTCTGGGACGACCGGACCCACCGCAGTGAATGGCTCGACACGGCCGGCCGCGTCTGGCTCGACCGGGCGCTCCATTTTCGCGATTTCTGGAACTGGGTCGCCCGGGACTGGTTCTTCACCGTGCCGACCGCCTATTACCCCACACTGGCGGAAGGGTTGCGGGCGCGAAACTCGTTCTCCGACCGGGAAGGGAATTTTGACGACACGCCTTTCCGCCAGCGTTTCCGGGCGGACACGCTGGAACTGGAGACGAACATCACCCGCGGATTTACCGGGCCGCATTATGAACGCACCGCGGATGGCGGCTGGAGCATGCGCAGCCCGGAAAAGAAGGAATTTGAATGGTTCATCCGCGCGGCCATGCCGGAGCCGTTGCGGCGGCGCACCCTCATCGTGGTGAGCAAAAACAGTCCGTTCTATGTGCAGCGGCTCCCGGCGGACGAACGCGCGCGGGACGAGCAAAGCTACGGCGACAGTCTCACGATCTGGCGCGCCGCGGGATACCGCGCGACGACCTACACGGACGATTTTGCGGCCAGCGACTACGGCGACCGGGCCCACCTGACGGTTTCGGGCGGACGCAAGCTCGCCGCGCTGGTGGCGGAAAACATTCGCCCCATGGTCGTGGAACTCGGCTACCTCTCGCCCTGACTATATGAAAGTGCTGCAAATGCTGCTCACGCGTCTTCCGCCGCGGCTGGCCACGCCGGCCAGCCGCATCCTGTCTTTGGCGGCCGGGGTGCTGGCCGCCATCATCCTGCACTATGTCCTTTACCGCATCGACCTCCCGAGCAAGCCGTTCATCTATGTTGCGTTTTAGGCCCGTGAAACCCAAAGCCGTCGCGGATTTTATGGGTTGCAATCACCGGAGAAATGCCGCGGGCTGACACGCCCACCTTTTTTTGCAATCTCACCTATGATCATGTCCTCCATGCTAGTTAGATTTGTCCGGTTGCTGGGCGCTGGTCTGCTGGTTGTGCCGGTGGTCGGGTGGTCCCAATCCTCCTCCAATTTGCCACCGTTGCCGGAGGATCTTGTTCCCGCGTTGCGCCCGATCCTCGTCACTGCCCTGGGGCAGTCGCCGCAGATGATCGCGCAAAACATCAACATCACCCAGGCTGAGGCCATCCGCATCCAGAACACCGCGAACATGTGGCCCTCCGTGAGCGGTTCCGTCAACTACACCAGCAGCGACACCGCCGTCAGCTCCAGCATCAGCAGCTCGAACTCGGGCGTGTTCTACAGTCTCTCGGTCTATCAACCCATCTATCACTGGGGCGCGCTCAAGGCCCGGGCCGATTCCGGCAAGATCGGGGTGAAGATCGCCGAGCATAATTACGCCGAAGCCTACCGGCTGCTGGTGGTGAACCTGCGGACGCAGTTCCTGGGGCTCGTGGCGAAAAAGATTGCCCTGCGCAACGCCGCGTACGCCCTGAAGCAGGCCGAGGAGGCCCTGGCCCTGGCACAGGAGAAGCTGAAAGCCGGGCGCATTTCCAGCGAGGAAATCATGGAGCCCAACCTGGCGGTGGACGAGGCCCGCCTCGCCCGCGACCGGGCCCAGGCGGACCTGGACGGCTCGCTCCGGCTGCTGCTGCTGACCGTGGGCCAGGCCGATCTCGCGGTGGCGGACATCCCCGAGGGCGTGCCCCAGCCGGCCTATGATCCCGAAGTCGCCGCGCGCCTGCTGCAGGAGTTCAAGCGGACCGGGGCCGAGGAGACCTATCAGGCGTTGGTCTATCGCGACTACATCAGGCAGGCGGATCTCGATTACCGGATTGCCCGCGTCAATTTGCTCCCGAAATTCAGCTTCGGCGCGACGGCCAGCCAGCAAAATTACACCAACGCCTCGGTGAATTATATCAGCCAGGTCGCCATCGATTCGAACAGCTGGAACATCCAGGCCAGCTGGTCGATTTTCGACGGCTTTGCCACGCGGGGCGCCAAGCTCTCGGCTCTGACGCGCAAGCGCACCTATGAGCGCGCCCTGCGCACGACCGCCGGGCAGGCCATCGCCCAGGCCGAGAGTCTCAGCAGACAGCTCGACTTCGCCTGGCGCTATCTGCAGCTCCGGCAAACCCGGCGGGACATCAGCGAGACCCAGTTCAAGCGTGCGGAGGACAATCTCAAGCTCGGCCAGACCTCCCAGACGGCCGTCAACGCGGCCGAGCTGGCGTTCTATTCCTCGGAACTGACGCTGACCACCGCGCGCGGCGATTTCCTCAACGGCTGGTCGCAATATCTGTCCACGCTGTGCGCCGATCCGATGCTCAGCCAAGTCCCCGCCGGTTATCTTAAAGATGGCAAATAATCCTCCCCGTTTTGGCCGGAAGCTGGCGATCGCTCTGGCGGGGCTGGTCGTAGCGGCCCTGGCCCTGGCCTATCTCCTCCGCCCCGTGGCGCTGGTGGCGGTCGTGAAACGCGACAAGGCCGTCAGCGCCAAACCCGGCAGCGTGACCGTGCAGGCCGAGCGCGAGACCGACCTCAAATGCGCCTACGGCGGCCGGATCCTGCGCAGCGCGCTCATCGCCGGCAAGTATGTGAAGGAGGGTGAGTTTCTCATGCAGCTCGACACCCGGGAACTGGAGTTGGACATCCAGAAGACCGCCAGTGACGTGGAATCGCAGGAAAAACGCATCGCCGTCGGCTCCCCGCTCGACAGCCAGATCGCGAGCGCCCGCGAGGAGCTCGCAAGCAAGGAGCGGGTGTGGAAACTCGGCAGCATCTCCGACAGCGAATACGTGGGCCAGCAGCGCGTCGTGAAGCAGCTGGAGCAGCGGCGGGAGCTGGAAAAACTGGAGGACCAGCAGAAGCTCGACGGGCTCAAAAACGCCCTGAGCACCAAGCGCCTGCAGCTCGAGGGCATGACGCTGCTCTCGCCCTTTGACGGGGTGGTGGCGCAGGTGATGGCGAGCAAGGATGATATCATCGGCCCCAATACCCCCATCGCCCATCTCATCACCACCAGCCGGATCGTCGAGGGCAAGATCAGCGAGGAGGACTTTGCCGACGTCCGGGTCGGCCAGAAGGCCTCGGTGCGCTTCCTGACCTATGGCGATTCCACCTACCGGGCCAAGGTCAGCAAGATCCTCCCGACGGCCGATCCGGCCACCCAGCGCTACGTCGTCCATCTCGAGGTCGACATCCCGCCGGAGAAGCTCGTGCCGGGCATCACCGGCGAGGTGTCCATCGATGTCGGCGAGCATGAGCACACCCTGATCGTCCCGCGCCGGGCGCTGTCCGGCCGCAGCCTCTTCGTGGTCGACTCCGGCCGGGTCGAGCTGCGCAAGGTCGAGGTGGGCTATCTGAGCCTCAACGAGGTCGAGATTCTCTCGGGGGTCAAGGAGGGCGAGCGGGTGATTGTCGAACAGCTGGACCGCTTCCGTCCGGGGGATCATGTGCGCGTCGAGATTGAAAAATAGGCCGCGCCCGCCCGTGGGAACAGCGAACATGCCGCCGAGGAGGAATAATAGCATGGAGCCGCGACGCCCCCGTCGCGGATTTTGGGTCCCACGCGACGGGGGCGTCGCGGCTCCATCCGTCCGTTTCGACGCCAGCTTCGACGATTTTCCGATGGGTTCTCTTAATCGCTCTCTCCCGGCTCGGCGGGGACAAGATGACGAGAAAGAGAACGAACCACGAAGGCCCCTTGGTTGCGATCAAAGGCCGCCCTGCGAAATATCCCGGCTGACTCCATGACGTCACCCAATTTCCAGATCGCAGCGCGATTCCTCACCGCCAAGAAGCGGGCGATGCTCATGAGCCTTTCCTGCATCGTGCTGGGCGTGGGGCTGTTCGTGGTCACGCAGGCCACCACCAGCGGCTTCGAGGAGTTTTTCATCCGGACCATCCTCGGCACCAACGGCGCGATCCGGATCGAGGACAAGATCCAGGACACCATGCGGTCCATGGAAGCCGGCGGGCAGGGCAGCGGCTCCAATTTTCACATCTCCATGCGCGGGGAGGGGAAGAAATACATCGAGGGCATCGAGGAGCCCAAGCTGCTCATCGGCGCGCTGCGGCGCTTCGAAAACGTGGCGGGGGTGTCGGAGGTCCTGCATGGACCGGTGATCATCCGCAGCTCGTTCAAGAGCGAATCGGTCCGCGCCTACGGCATCAACCTCGACGATCAGCTCCTGGTGTCCGATCTCGGCAACCAGATCGTCCGGGGCAATCTGAACGGTTTCCGGGGCACGCCCTCCGGGGCGCTGCTGGGCCGCGAAATGGCGGACCGGCTCCAGCTGGCGGTGGGCGATTCGTTCATCCTCGAGGCGCGCGGCGAGTCGCGCCGCTACCGGGTGAGTGCCATCTACGAAACCGGCGTCGCCGACATCGACCGGGTGCGCGTCTACCTCAACATGGGCGAGGCCCGCTCCCTGCTGCAGCGGCCCACGGGAGCGTCGTTCATCCAGATCAATCTCTTCGACAAGGACCGGGCGCCGCAAGACGCCCTGCACATGGAGAGCGTCCTCCAGTACAGCGCGGCCAGCTGGCAGGAGCGCGAAAAGACCTGGCTCAATGTGTTCAAGGCGTTGCGGCTGTCGACGGCCATCACCGTCTCAGTCTTCACCTTGATCGCCGGCCTCGCGATGTTCAACACCCTGGCCATGATCGTCATGGAGAAGACCAAGGAGATCGCGATCCTGCGTTCGATGGGGTACACCCACCGCGATATTTCCCACATCTTCCTCTGGCAGGCGGCCATCGTGCTGACGATCGGCACGATCGTCGGCACGCTGCTGGGCGCGGCGATCACCTTTGGCGTGTCCCGGGTCCCGATCAACATCACCGGGATTTTCAAGACGGAAACCTTCATCGTGTCGTGGTCCGTCTGGCATTACGTGGAGGCGTGTCTCACCGCCGTCATCATGGTCATGGCGGCCAGCCTGATCCCGGCCCGCCGCGCCGCGCGGCTCGAGCCCGGCGACGTCATCCGCGGCACGGCGCAGTGATTCTGTGGAGGCGGGAGACCGGAGAACGGAGACGGGAAAAGTGGGGTTGAGAATCGAAAGATGTCGGACATAAATCGGCCTTCATCCCCTATGAAAAACACAATCCAGCGATTTGAAGATCTCGAAGTGTGGAAGGAAGGCATGCAACTCGCCGTGCAGATTTACCAGACGGCGGCCGGGTGGCGCGACTTTGGCTTGAAAGATCAAATGCAACGGGCGGCGGTTTCGATCCCTTCCAATATCGCCGAGGGCTATGAGCGTGGCGCCAACAAGGAGTTTGTGCAGTTTCTGAACTATGCCAAGGGTTCGAGCGGAGAATTGCGCACCCAGATCTACCTTGCCAGGAAGTTGGGTCATCTCGATGAAACGGTATCTCCGGGATTGCTGGAGAAAAGCCGCAAGGTTTCGGCAATGCTCCACAAATACATTCAGGTAAGAAAACGTGATTTTTGATGTCCCCCTCCGATTCTTCCCGCCTCCCGCCTCCCGCCTCCGGCCTCCCTGTCTCTCCAGACAGCAGCGTCTCGCTGCGTTGCACCAATATCCACCGCTCCCTCGGGCAGGGGGAGGGCCGGGTCCATGTGCTCAAGGGCGTCTCCTTCGAGGCGCAGCGCGGGCAGGTCTATGCCGTGGTGGGCCCGTCCGGCTGCGGCAAGAGCACGCTGCTCTATCTGCTGGGCCTGCTCGACCGGCAGGACGCGGGGGACATCTGGATCAAAGGCCGGTTCATGTCGGACAGCAGCGACGCCGAGCGCACCGCGGCCCGGTGCGAGCACATCGGGTTCGTCTTCCAGTTTCACTTCCTGATGCAGGAGTTCACCACGCTCGAAAACGTGATGATGCCGATGCGCAAGCTCGGCCGCCTCGCCGAACCCGCGATGCGCGAGCGGGCGCGCGAGCTCCTGACGGCCGTCGGTCTGGGCGACAAGACCGGCCGCCTCGGCACCCAGCTTTCCGGCGGCGAGCAGCAGCGCGTGGCCATTGCCCGGGCCCTGGCCAATGCCCCGGCCATCATCCTGGCCGACGAACCCACCGGCAATCTCGACCAGCGCAACTCCGGCATCGTGTTCGACCTCCTGACCCACCTGGCCAAGGAAAACGGCCAGGCCGTCATCATCGTCACCCACAACCCCGAGATCGCCGGCCGCTGCGACACCGTGCGGCCCATGCGCGACGGGGTGTTCCTCTAGGAGCCTGTCGGGCTTCGCCCTCCATGCTCCTAAACAAACGGCGTCCGCCGTTTGTCGGGAGCGGCCGGGCGAAGAACAGCCATTGGGAGGACTTTCCGCTCGGATAGCTTCAGAAGTCCGGCAGGTTGTACGCGGCTCAGCGGGGAGAGTTCGATCCTTTGCGCGCGGCCGGACCGCCTCCGGGGCGGTCCATCAGGAATGGCGCCAGCCATTCCTCTGCGCATATTTTGTCATTATTTTCTGATAAGTTATGCCAATCCATGCGCAGTGTTGTCTAATGATTTCCGGAACACGCTGACGGCGGGCAAATTTTGGTTTACATCCTGGAGACCAATACGCTTCCTCTTGCTTTGACTCCAATCACGTCGCAACGCATCCGTGAACCAGCACTGTTCGCGCAAATCCTTTCTCACCAGATTGTCGGGGCTTGTGGCTGCGGCCGGTCTGGCCCCCCGACTGCTCGCAAAAACCGCGTCTCCGTCCGTCCATCCGTCCGCGCCCCTGGCGCCCCGCCCCGAGCCGCGTTCCGTGCCCCGCCGCGCGGATGCCGTGTAAACCGCCGGTGGCGTCCATCCGGAGACGATCTGGCCTATGTCGCATGTATTCCCGAAGTGGTCGAACGCGCTGCCGCTGCAGATCATCCTCTATCTGTTCGTCCTCGGCGGCACGGTCACGGCGGGGGTCACCTACTACTGCACGCCCAAATATCTGCGCGTCGGCTACGCCCCGGTGCAGCCCGTGCCCTACGACCACAGCCTGCACGCCGGGCAGCTCGGCCTCGACTGCCGCTACTGCCACAGCAACGTCGACCAGTCGGGCTTCGCCAACCTGCCGACGTCGCAGACGTGCATGAACTGCCACCAGCTGGTCAAGCCCCAGAGCCCGTTGCTGGCCGTCGTGCGTGCCAGCTATGAAAGCGGCGAGCCGGTGCCGTGGGTGCAGGTCCACCAGGCGCCCGACTATGTCTACTTCAACCATGCGGTGCACGTGAACCGCGGCGTCAGCTGCGTCGAGTGCCACGGCAAGATCAACGAGATGCCCGTGGTCTACCATGCCAAGCCGCTGAGCATGAAATTCTGCCTCACCTGCCACCGCGATCCCGCCCGCTTCCTCCGCGCCCCGGCGGACGTCTATAATCTCGATTCGCCGACCCTCGCCGCGCAGGGGCGCGCCGCCGACGCCGCCCGCCTGATCCGCGACGGGAAGATCAAACCGCCGGAGAGCTGCTCCGGCTGCCACCGATAGGTTTCCGCCGGCGGCGGAAACCTAATGCAACCGGAATCCCAGACGCCATTTTTGCCACCCTTCCGAAAAAACCCTTCGAGCCCTGAATCCTGAACACTGAACCCGGATGAAGCGCCAGGTCCAACATCCTGCCCCATCGGAACGCGAGCTGAACGGCCCGCGCTACTGGCGCAGCCTCGACGAGCTGGCCGCCACGCCCGGTTTTCGCGCCTACCTCGAGCGCGAGTTTCCCGAGGGGGCGGCCCGGCTCGACGGCGTCGACCGCCGCCAGTTTTTCAAGCTGATGGCGGCCTCCTTCGCCCTCGGCGGCATCGGCCTCGCCGGCTGCCGGCGGCCGGAGGCCTACGTGCTGCCCTACGGCAAGTCGGTGGAGGAGGTGAAACCCGGCCTGCCCCTGTATTTCGCCACCGCCCTGCCGCTGCGCCGGGCGGCCATCCCGCTCGTCGCCGAGACCTACCAGGGCCGTCCGACCAAGCTCGAGGGCAATCCCTCCTACGCGCCTCATGGCGGCGCCAGCAGCTTGCTGGCCCAGGCTTCGCTGCTCGACCTCTACGATCCCGACCGGGCCACGACGCACCTGCAGAACGGCGCGGCGTTTTCCGCCGCCGCCCTCAACGATCTGCTCGCCGCCATCGGCAATAAATACGCCGCCGGGCGCGGTGCGGGCCTGGCATTTCTGGCCGAGTCGTCCAGTTCGCCCACGCGGGCCGCGCTGGTGGCCCGGCTGCAGGAAAGATTTCCCGGGGCGGTCTGGGCCGAATACGAGCCCGTGGTCGATGAACCGCCGGTGGAGGCCGCGCGCCTCGCGTTCGGCCGCGACGTCAAGCCGGTCCATCGGTTCGCCCAAGCCCGCCGCATCGTCAGTCTCGACGGCGATTTTCTCCAGGCCGGGCCCGCGGCGCTGGCCGATGCGCGCAGCTTTGCCCGGGGCCGCCGCGTCACCTCGCCGGACGAGGCCGCCCGCATGAACCGCCTGTATGTGGCGGAAAGCGGGCTCACGATCACCGGCGCGATGGCCGACCACCGCCTGCGCATCGCCAGCAGCCATGTGCCGGCGCTGGCCGCCGCGCTCGCCGGCCGGGTGCTGGGCACGGACGCCTACGCCGCGCCCGCCGCCGGCCTCGACGTGAAGCCGGAATGGATCGCCGAGTGCGCCGCCGATCTGCTCGCCCATCGGGGCGAGAGCCTCGTGGTGGCGGGGGCTCATCAGCCGGTCGCGGTGCATGCGCTCGCCCATCTGATGAACGCCGCGCTCGGCAACATCGGCCGGACGGTTGATTTTGTCGCCGCGGAGCCCTCCGGCGCATCGACGATCCAGCAGCTGGCCGCCGCCATCAAGGCCGGCTCCGTCAAGACCCTGTTCATCCTCGGCGGCAATCCCGTCTACAACGCCCCGGCCGATCTCGACTGGACGGCGTTGCAAACGTCGGTGCCCGAGGTCATCCGGTACGGCGCTTACGTCGACGAAACCTCGGCGCCGGCCGGCGTGCACGTCGCGGCCACGCATTACCTCGAGTCCTGGGGCGACGCGCGGACAGCCGACGGCACCATCGTGCCGGTGCAGCCCATGATCCTCCCGTTGTTCGACGGGATGAACGAGCTCACCCTGCTGGCCCGCGTCCTCGGGGATGCGGTCACCGACCCCTATACGCTCGTCTCCAACACCATCACCAGGCTGACGGGCGGCGATCCGGAGAAAGTCTTCCGCCGGTTCCTGTACGACGGCCTGCTGGAGGGCACGGCTTACCCGCCGGTCGGCGACCTGCCGGCGCGGGCCGACGCTGCCACCGCGATTCTCGCCGCCGCCCCCAGGAAACCGGAGGTGGGCGCCCAGGCCCTCGAGGTGCGTTTTGTGGCCGACTACAAGACCGACGACGGCCGCTTTGCCAACAACGGCTGGTTGCAGGAATGCCCCGATCCCATCACCCGGCTCACCTGGGACAACGCGATCCTCATCTCGCCCCGTCTGGCCGGGGAACTGAACATTCTTCCGCCATTGCGCGGGGTGCTGCCGGTGGCGCGGGACGAGGCCGCCGACTGGGTCAACGGCCGGGAGCAGGCGCACATCGGGGTGGTGCAGCTGGGCGGCCGCACCGTGCGCGGCCCGCTGCAGATCCAGCCCGGCCTTTCCAACTACACCATCATCCTGCCGCTGGGCTACGGCCGCACGCAGTCCGGCCGCGTCGGCACCGGCGCCGGTTTCAACGCCTACGCCCTGCGCACGGGCGGGACGATGCACGTCGCCACCGGCGCGACCATCGAGATCGTCCCGGGCGAGCGATACGTCCTCGCCAACACGCAGGAGCACTGGTCGATGGAGGGCCGCGACCTCATCCGCGAGGCCAATGTCGACGAGTTCAAGGCGAACCCGGCGTTTGCCGCGGCGCTCGGACTGGAGGCGCACAGCCCGCCCTACGACGAGGCCAGCGCGGCGCGGCCGCTGGAGGAAAAGGTCACGGAAATCCCGCGCGGCAACTCGCTCTACACGACGCCGAAGTTCGACGGCCTGCACCAGTGGGGCATGTCGATCGATCTCAACACCTGCATCGGCTGCCAGGCCTGCGTCGTCGCCTGTCAGGCGGAGAACAACATTCCGATCGTGGGCAAGGAGCAGGTGGCCCGCGGCCGCGAGATGCACTGGATCCGCATCGACCGCTATTATTCCGACGGGCGCATCGCCCCCGGCGCCTTTGGCGGGGCGGGCAACCGCGAAATCCCCGAGGATCCCCAGGTTTCCCTCGAGCCCATGGCCTGCCAGCAGTGCGAGCTGGCGCCCTGTGAAATGGTCTGTCCGGTCAACGCCACGGTGCACGACAACGAGGGCCTCAACGTCATGGCGTACAACCGGTGCGTGGGCACGCGCTACTGCGCCAACAACTGCCCCTACAAGGTCCGCCGCTTCAATTATTTTGACTGGAACAAGCACGCCACCGACGCCCTGTACCTGGGGCCGGTCGGCCGCCAGCAGGAAATGCCCGAGCTGCTCAAGATGGTGCGCAATCCCGAGGTCACCGTCCGCATGCGCGGCGTGATGGAGAAATGCACCTATTGCGTGCAGCGGATCGAGAACGCCAAGATCCGGCAGAAGGTGAAGGCGGCGCAGGCCGGCCACCCGGGCGACGTGATCGTGCGCGACGGCGCCGTCCGGACCGCCTGCCAGCAGGCCTGCCCGGTCGAGGCGATCGTGTTCGGCAACCTGCTCGACCCGGCCAGCGCGGTGCGGAAGACCAAGGCCCAGCCGCGCGATTATGCCGTGCTCGGCTACCTCAACGTCCGGCCGCGCACCACCTACCTCGGCAAGCTGCGCAACCCCAATCCGCGGATGCCGGATTACGCCGGACTGCCGCTCAGCCGGCGCGAGGCCAATCTCAAAAATCCGGCGCCGGCGCACGCCGCGGGGGAGTCCGGAGATGGGAAGCAGGAGACGGGAGGACATCAGTGATGGCCGAGATTTTCCATTGCGGATTGCGGAGGCTCGTTACGGGCACGATCGAGTTCCCGGCGGCAATTGTTTTTCACGGGCTGGCTTCCTGCCTCCCGCCTCCGGCCTCCAGTCTCCGATATTACCCATGATTCAGGCCGAACAAGCTTCCGCCGTTGCCGCCGCGGCGCTGGCCGAGGTCAGGCCGGCCGTTTTGCCGCGCCCGGTGCTGGTCGCGAACAATCGCAGCTTCGCGTGGATCACCGACAAGATCTGCGGCATCATCGAAGGACCGGCCCCGCGGTGGTGGTGGGTGTGCTTCGGCGTCGCGGTGTTTGTCGCTTCCTTCACGGTCGCCGGCCTCATCTATCTGGTCGGCACCGGCGTCGGCGTGTGGGGGCACCGCAGCCCGATCAACTGGGCGTGGGACATCGTCAACTTCGTCTTCTGGATCGGCATCGGCCACGCCGGCACCCTGATCTCCGCCATCCTGTGCCTGCTGCGCCAGAAGTGGCGCACGTCGATCAACCGCGCCGCCGAGGCCATGACGATCTTCGCGGTGGTCTGCGCCGGCATCTTCCCGCTCTTTCACGTCGGCCGCGTGTGGATGGCCTGGTACCTCCTGCCGCTCCCCAATGCCAACGGCATCTGGCAGAACTTCCGCTCGCCGCTGGAATGGGACGTGTTTGCGGTCTCCACCTACGGCGTGGTCTCGGTCCTGTTCTGGTATGTCGGCATGGTCCCCGACCTCGGGGTGCTGCGCGACCGGTTCACGGCGGCCGGCCAGCGGATGCGCGCTTTTCTCTACGGGCTGTTCGCCCTGGGCTGGCGCGGCTCCAACCGGCACTGGAGCAACTACGAGATGGCCTACCTCATCCTGGCGGGCATCGCGACGCCGCTGGTGCTCTCGGTGCACACCATCGTGTCGTTCGACTTCGCGGTCTCGCTGATCCCCGGCTGGCACACCACGATCTTCCCGCCGTATTTCGTCGCCGGGGCGATCTACTCGGGCTTCGGCATGGTGCTCACGCTCATGCTGCCCCTGCGGGCCGTCTACAAGCTGGAGGACCTGGTTACGCAGTACCACATCGACAACATGTGCAAGATCACCCTGGCGACCGGGTCGATGGTGGGCTACGCCTACATGATGGAGTTCTTCATCGCGTGGTACGGCGCGAACCCCAACGAGAGCTTCACCTTCATCAACCGGGCGTTCGGCCCCTATGCCTGGGCCTACTGGATCATGGTCACCTGCAACGTCATCGTGCCGCAGTTCTTCTGGTTCAAGGGCGTGCGCCGCAACATCGCGCTGGTCTGGATCCTCTCCCTGCTCGTCAATGTCGGCATGTGGATGGAGCGGTTCGTCATCATCGGCACCTCGCTCGCCCGCGACTTCCTGCCCTCGAGCTGGGGCTATTATTCGCCGACGGTCGTGGAAATCTTCACCTTCTTCGGCACCTTCGGCGTCTTCGCCACGCTCTTCCTCCTGTTCATCCGCTTCCTGCCCATGATGCCGATGGCCGAGATCAAGGCCGTCACGCCGCAGGCGGATGCCCACGCGCGCCACTGAAAGATCAGAAGCCAGAAACCAGAAACCAGAGGCCGGAAGCCAGAGGTCAGCAGACCCAAAATCCAAAACCTAAAGCCTAAAATCCAGAACCTCTTGGTAGACTGCCGGCCCCGCCTTCCGCCTCCTCACTTTCACCTTCACTCTCACCCTCACTCTCACTTTCGATGCCCGCCAAACCCTACGGACTGATTGCCATGTTCGACACCCCCACCGCCATCATGCGTGCGGCAGAGGGAGTGCGCGATGCCGGCTACAAGTTCTGGGACGTCATCACGCCCTTTCCGATCCACGGCATGGACCGGGCCATGGGCGTCCGTCGCTCGCTGGTGCCGCGGATTTCGCTCGCCGGCGGCATCCTCGGTTTCGCCACCGGCATGACGCTCATCTGGTGGTCGGGGGCGCACAACTTCAAGCTCACGGTCGGTGGCAAGCCGCTCTTCAGCCCGCTATTCGCGTTTCCGATCTCCTACGAGCTGACGATCCTGTTCACCGCCTTTGCGACCATCATCGGCATGTTCGTGCTCAACCGCCTGCCCATGCACTACCATGCGGTGATGAAGCAGCCCTATTTCCAGCGCGCGACCGACGACCGGTTCTTCGTGGTGATCGAGGCCCGCGATCCGGCCTATGATCGCGCCGCCACCCGGGCGCTGCTCGAAAAATTCGGCGGCCGGGAGATCACCGAACTGGAAGAGTAAGCCATGCGCTACGTCTATTATACGACCGCCTTCCTCGTGGTGCTGGTGATCTCCATCGCCGGCTTCCGCGGCCGCCGGTCCACCCGGCCGCCGGTAGAGGTGTTTCCCGACATGGACCGCCAGGCGAAGTACAAGCCGCAGGCCGGATCGAAGTTCTTCGCCGACGGGCGTGCCGACCGTCCCTTGCCCGCCGGCGTCGTGGCGCGCGGTCGCACCCTGGCCCCGGATCCCGATTTTCTCCGGGCCGACGATTTCCTCTACCGGGGCCGGACCCCCGCCGGCGGGTTTGCCCGCGGGTTTCCCCCGTCGCTGGTGCCCGACCAGCGGTTCATGGCGCGGGGCCGGGAACGTTACACCATCTACTGCGCCCCCTGCCACGGGGCGCTGGGCGATGGCAAGGGCATCACCAGCGGCTATGGCATGGTGACCACGGCGTCCTATCATGATGACCGTCTCCGCCACATGGCCGAGGGCGAGATTTTCAACACGATCACCCACGGCAAGAACACGATGTTGTCCTATGCCGACAAATTGAGTCCCGAGGACCGCTGGGCGGTCATCGCTTACGTGCGCGCCCTGCAGCGCGCGCGCGAGGGCACCGTCGCCGACGTGCCGGCCGACCACAAAGCCGACCTGGGCCTATGATCTCCCCCGTTGAGTCCCTGTCCGCCTCCGCTCCCGCGCCCCGGGCCGGGATCGCGCTGGGCATCGGCCTGGGCGGCATCGCCCTGACCGTGGCCGGCTTCTTCGTGTCGGACCCGCGCAGCGTGGCGCTTTCGTGGCTGGTGGCGGTTGGCTATTGGACGCTCATCGCCGTGGGCATGCTGATCCTGGTGTTGATTCATCATCTCTTCGACGCGAGCTGGGGCATCGTCATCCGCCGCCAGTTCGAGCACGGTCTGGCGTCGCTCAAGTGGCTGTTCCTCCTGTTCCTCCCGCTGCTGGCGGTGTCCGCGTACCTGCGACCCGGCCTGGTCTGGCTGTGGATGGACCCGCACGCCCTGCTGCCCGGCACTCATGAGACGGTGGGGGAGGACATCCTCTACCTCAAGAAGTCCGGCTACCTGAACATCGGGTTTTTCAGCCTCCGCTTGGTGATCTTCTTCGGCATCTGGCTCTGGCTCGCCCATGTGATGCGGCGCAACTCGTTCCGCCAGGATGCCGACGGGGACGTGAAATGGACCCGCTCGAGCCGTTTCTGGGCCGCGGTCGGCATCCCGCTCGCCGGCCTGGCCGTGACCTTTGCCGCGATCGACTGGTTCAAGAGCCTCGAGTACCACTGGTTCTCCACCATCTACGGCGTCTACTTTTTCGCCACCGGCATGCGGGGCGCGCTGGCCATCGGCGTGCTCATCATGCTCTGGCTCCACCGCCGGGGCGACTACCGCGGCATCCTCAACGGCAACCACCTGCACTCCATCGGCCAGCTCACGCTGACGTTCACGGTGTTTTGGGCCTACATCGCCTTCTCCCAGTATTTCCTCATCTGGAACGCCAACGTGCCCGAGGAGACCTTCTATTTCAATTTGCGCGAATACGGCGACTGGTACTGGGTCGGCCTGGCGGTCCTCTTCCTCTATTTCCTCTTTCCGTTCTGCTACCTGCTTTCCTACCGCAACAAGATCGAGCATGGCCGCGCCCGGTTCATCGCGTGGTGGATCCTGGTGATGCTTTTCGTCGACATCTGCTTCAACTCGCTGCCGGCCCTCAAGGACGCCGCGGGCCATCCGCGTCCGTTCCTGTCGCCCCTCATCCTCTGGCACCTCACCGCGCTGGCCGGGGTGGGCGGCATCTGCATGTGGGCGTACCTCCGGAGCTTCCCCACCGCCAAACTCATCCCGATCCGGGACCCCCGCATCGTCGAAAGCCTGACGCACCACGAGGCGTCCGCCGCATGAGGAAGGTTTCAAATCCCCGCTTTCCCGCCACCAGCATGCAGTCCTGCATCCCGAACATCCGACCCTGAACGGCAGCCCCTTTATGTCCGATTCCTCCAGTCGCCCGACTTCCGACTCCGGACTCCCGGCGCCCCGCCGCGCCTTTTGGGTGACCTTTCTCGCCGCCCTCGGCAGCTTTGTCATTTTTCTCGTCGTCCTCTTTGTGGCTTACATCCCGCAGCGGCGCACGGCGCCGGAGGTCGACCTGGCGAAAATCCCGCCGGAGGAGCAGTGGAAATATACGCCGGCGGGGCGCCGGGCGCATCTGGAAGAAATGCGCGCCCGGGAAATAGCCGCCGCCACGTCTTACGCGTGGATCGACCGGAACCAGGGCATCGTGCAGCTCCCGCTCGACCGCGCGGTGGAGCTGACCCTGCAGGAACTCAACTCCGCCGCGGCGGCGCGGGCCAACGCGGGCCGGAAACCCTGACCCGACATGGAGTGGATCTTCTACACCTTCGCGTTTCTCGTCGCCACCGCCATCAGCGGCACGGCGGTCTACGCGCTGTACTGGTCGTCGCAGCACGGCCAGCTCCGCGACTTCGAACGCGGGGCGACCTCGATTTTCGACGCGCAGGAGCCGGTCGGCCGGATGACCGACCGTTTTCCCGTGCAGCCGCGGAAACCTTGACCGCTGAACCCCCGAACCCCTGACCTTCGGCCATGGCCTCCGCCTCCAGTCTCGCCGCCTCGCTCAACCCGGGCACGCCGCCCGACACGGGGTCGCGCGCCGAACTCAGCGAGATCGACGCCTCCACCAAGTGGCCGGCGATCGTCTTCCTGCTGTCCAGCCTGGCCTGGCTGCTGGTCGGCACGGCGTTCGCGATCATCTCCTCGATCAAGCTGCATACCCCCGAGTTTCTCGGCGACGATGAGTGGCTCACCTTCGGCCGCGCTCGCACCGCGCATCTCAACGCGGTGGTTTATGGCTGGAGCACCAACATCGCCTTTGCCGTGGCCTTCTGGCTCATGGCCCGGCTTTCGCGCGCCCGGCTGCGGCATGCCGGCCTGCTGGTCATCGCCGCCTGCTTCTGGAACCTCGGCGTCACCCTCGGTGTCATCGGCATCCTCGCGGGCGACTCGGCTTCGATCGAATGGCTGGAAATGCCGCCCTATGCCACGCCGCTGCTCTTCGTGGCCTATGCCCTCGTCGGCGTCTGGGCGGTCATCACGTTCCGGTTCCGCCGGACCGGGCACATCTATGTTTCGCAGTGGTATCTGCTGGCGGCGCTCTTCTGGTTCCCGTGGCTCTACTCGATCGCGCAGATCATGCTCATCTTTGAGCCGGCGCGCGGCACGGTGCAGGCGCTGGTCAACTGGTGGTTCGCCCACAACGTGCTCGGCCTGTGGTTCACGCCGATCGGCCTCGCCGCCGCCTACTACTTCATCCCGAAGGTGCTCGGGAAACCCATCCACAGCTACTATCTCTCGGTGCTCGGTTTCTGGTCGCTGGCCATCTTCTACAACTGGGCCGGTGTCCATCATCTCATCGGCGGCCCGGTGCCGGCGTGGGTCATTTCCGCGGGGATCGCGGCCAGCCTCATGATGGTCATCCCGGTCGTGGTCACCGGCATCAACCACCACCTGACCATGGTCGGCAGCTTCGGCGCGCTGCGCTACAGTCCGACCCTGCGCTTCGTCGTCTTTGGCGCGGTCAACTACACGCTCGTCAGCCTCATCGGCTCGGCCATGGCGATCCGCTCGGTCAATGCGACCACCCATTTCACCCACTTCACCGTGGCCCACGCCCACCAGGGCATGTACGCGTTCTTCACCATGGTGATGTTCGGCGCCGTCTATTACATCCTGCCGCGCATCCTCCTGAAGGAATGGCCCTCGGCGGCCCTCATCCGCACGCATTTCTGGGCGGCTGCGATCGGCGTCACCCTCTACTGGGTCGACCTCTCGATCGGCGGCTGGATCCAGGGCCTGGAGATGAACAACGCCAACATCGCCTTCATCGACGTCGTCCGGCACACCATCCCCTGGCTGTTCGCGCGCAGCGTGGCCGGCATCATCATGACCATCGGCCATCTCGCCTTCGCCGTGAATGTCGTCTGGATGCTGTGCGCCCGGCGTCCGGCCGGCGCCACCGTGCCCACCCTGTTCCGCAACCCGCCGGCCCGGCCGGCCGTCACCGCCCGATGAACCGCGGCCCGCTCATCTTCCTCGGCATCTTCCTCGCGCTCGCCTTCTCGTGGACGGGCATCGTGCTGACCAACCAGATTCAGTACGGCCGCCTGACGCCGTTCTACGATCAGAACGAGGGCAAGATCTTTCCGGACAAGCCCTCCGGCCTCGCCGAACGCGGACGGCTCGTCTATCAGGACCTGGGCTGCCTGTACTGCCATTCCCAGCAGGTGCGCCGCCCAGGCTTCGGCGCCGACACGGAGCGCGGCTGGGGCGAGCGGCAGAGCGTGGCGCGCGATTATGTGTACGAGCAGCGCGTCTTCCTCGGCACGATGCGCACCGGGCCCGACCTGCGCAACATCGGGGCGCGCCAGCCCTCGGCCGACTGGCATTACCTTCATCTTTACGATCCGCAGCTCACCTCGCCCGGCTCGATCATGGCGCCGTTCCGCTTCCTGTTCACCTATCGCCGGGTTGTCGGCGAGCGCTCCCTCCGGGCCCTGACGCTGCCGGCCGACTATGCGCAACAGCACGGCCTCGACCGGCCGGGCCATGAACTCGTGCCCACGCCGCGGGCCGAGGCGTTGGTCGCCTACCTGCTGAGCCTGAAGGACACCTACGAGTATCCCGAGGCCAAGCCCTATGCGCCGCGCCGGCCGGAGGGCGCCGCCCGATGAACGCCGATCCTGCCAAAAATCCCCGCTTGGAGCAGGCCGAAGTCTCGGACGAACAGCTGCAGCGGGTGCACGCGATCCTGCTGCGCGAGAAACCCGAGCCCACCGAGGGGTATTCGCCGCTGCCGCTCATGCTGCTGGGCCTGATGAGCGCCTGCATCCTTTTTTCCGCGGTCTACCTTGGCCGTTATTCGGGTGGCTTCGATCCCCTGGTTTACGATGAGCGCATCCTGCCGGGCATGCTGGAAGGCGGCGTGCCTCCCGCGGTGCAGGATCCCCGGGTGGTGGGCAAGCGCATCTTCATGAGCAACTGCTCGGCCTGCCACCAGCCGTCCGGCCAGGGCATTCCGGGCGTCTACCCGCCGCTGGCCGGCTCCGAATGGGTCCAGGGGCCCGAGACCCGCATCATCCGCATCGTGTTGCACGGCCTCAGCGGCCCCATCACGGTCAAAGGCGGCCAGTTCAACAACGCGATGACCGCTTTTGGCCCGCTGTTGAAGGACGAGCAGATTGCCGCCGTGCTGACCTATATCCGTTCCGACTGGGACAACAACGCGCCGCCCGTCTCGCCGGACCGGGTCAAGGAAATCCGGGCCGCCGTGGCCGACCGCACCGGGCCCTGGACCGCCGACGAGCTGCGGCAGGTGCCCTGATCCACTCCGGCTCTCCGCGCCATGCGCGATTTGCCCTGAGCTGGAATCATGCAAACAAACCATGTTTTCACTCGAAACCGCTCCCATCGTTTAGTGAGAGCTGTAGGAGCCTGCTTGCCCGCGCCGCGGCGTGCCTGCATGCGTTCCTCGCCGCTCTGCTGGACAGCAGAGTCCCCGTGCTGCGTTCGCTGCTCGTTCCTGTTGGCCCACGCCGGCAGATCAGTTTTTCAGGGACGACTACTTTAAAAACTCCTTGGGAAAATCCCTGGTGAGGCCCGCCTCGGTAATATCAATCTGCTCAAATCCCAGCTTCAGCGCCGGGGATTCCGGCTTCAGGAGGAAGTTTTCGTTTTCCAAGTCGCTAAACAGTGGATCCGCAAAGAGGCTGTGGATTTCGACGCCGGAAGGGCGTACCTCGGCGAAGTGCTGGTCGAGCCACGCAGGATCCTGGGTGTTGAAATATATATTGTAGTCCGCGTTCGTGGTTTTCCACTCCGGAGGAGGTTGCTTGAGATACCAGGCTGACAGCGTTCCGCAGGCCCGCTGGTTTTTATCCTCCGAATAGATTATGTTCCGTTGGATAAAGCTTCCAGTGGGAGGGTAGACTTGGAGTGAGAGGTAGTGGGAATCAAAACCGGGATCCCCGGTGACAAGGCCCGCGATGATGTTGTTGACGATGGTGTTCGGCCCTTTGATGGCTATGCCGAACGCCGTGCCACCGGTTTTATATACGACATTTTTTTCAATAATTGTCTCATATTGACCGTCATCGCACCGGATGCCCTCCCTCGCCGTCGGGCTGATGCAATCATGGACATAGTTCAGCCTGATGAGATTCTGCGGCCCGGCGCCCCCAAGGTAAACGGCGTTGCCGTCCCCGAGCTTCTGTGTGAAACGCCGGATTTCGTTTTTCTCGACAATATTCCTTTTGGCATGAAGGAACGGCCTCCGCTTGGCCCAGGTCTTGTAATCGAGCAGGTTCAGATCGGGATCATTGATATCGAGGGTCTTTTCAACTTCGGCCCAGCGGATCGTCTTGGTGGACATGCCCACCCCTGATCTAAGCCAGTCAACCCACCCGCTGATAATGATTCCGGAATACGGGGTATCGCTGATCAGATTGTGGGTGACGAGATTTTCGCCACTCTGCCAGAGATAGATGGCCGGCGAGTTCCAGTAAACCTGCCCGACATCGTGGAAATAATTGTCAGTGACCCGGTTTTCCTTGTTCACATCTTTGGTGCCGGGACCGTAACCGGCCAGGAGGGCACCCACGCCGCCGATTCGCGCGAACAGGTTGTTGTGGATGGTGTTGTCCTGGCAGTAGAGATCCAGTCTGATTCCGGCGGAGGCCGAATCGACAAAGCGGCATCTTTCGATAACGCAATTGGCGGCTCCGCGCAGCCGCACCATGGCCGACGGCCTGTCGAAAATCTCCCACTTCTCCTGCAGGTCCCATCCGGCATGGTCGTCGGGCCACGTGTAGCGATCGGCCGCGGTAAAGGTCAGGCCCTGGAAGGTGATGTTTCTGACCGGAACGTCGGTCGCACCGTCATAGTCGATATGTCCTTCGACCTTCACCAGCTCTGTCAATTGAGGAGCCAGTATGTTCCCGGGCTTCTGTCCGTCCAGCGGCCAGAGGTAGAGCCGGTTTTGCTTCGTGTTCAAAACCCATTCACCCGGCTGGTCGAGAACTTCGATGGTATTTTCTATCCAGAGGTTGTCCACATCTCCCGGGGTTTGGGTCCACAGCCTGGCCAGGGGCCATCGCGAAGGGATCGCCACCGTGGCAATCCTGGCCTCTTCGTCCACGTGTGCCAGTTGCAGGATGCTCATGGCAAATTCGAATGTGGGCCTCATCAGGAGATCGATATCGCCGATATTGTCCCAGTTCTTCAGCATGACACCGGGGGGGTAATATAATTTGCTGTTTGAAGCCGTCGGATCTTTCCAGTCACCCAGGGCCGAATAGCCCTTGCTGACCGCGCGCGTCAATCTCCGGTCGTCCTGATACAGCGCTTTAAACGGCTTTATCCCCGGAGCCAGCTTGACGGTCCAGGCTTTCCCCTTCGCCACTTCGGGCAAACCGGGCGTATCATCCGGCGCCTTTTCCCATCCAGTGATTGCAACCGCCGGGGTCAGCACCGGCTCCTCCTCGGGATAGTTCCGGTAGATGATTCGCTGTCCGTCTTTCCCTGCGTCCGACAGACTGAAGGTAACCGCTTCGGTCAGCACGTAGCGGCCTCCTCTTAACATCACCACCATGTCATTGGTGTTTGCTTTGATCCTTTCCCGCACCGCATCACGCGCCCGCTGGAGGGTCCTGAATGGTCCATCCGTCCCTCCGCTATTCGTCTGCGGCAACGTTCCGGAAAAGCCATCGTTTCCATTGGGAGAAACGTAAAAATCAGCGACCTCCGTTTGTCGGGCAAAGACGTTAGCCAACGTGACAAGAAACAGTATAAATATACCCTTTGACGTCATAAGTGAAATGGTTGACAGAGCCGAAGAATCAAGCGCCCCGAGCAGCGGACAGATCCGGGTCAGCGAACCGGCACAAGCCGGACGCCCCGCAGCCGGACCTCGCTCCAGTCCGGTCCGAGTGATTTGACTTCCAGGTTTTGCTCGCCCGCGCTTTCGATGACAATCGTCCCGAGATCGACGCGGCGGTAATCCTCGACGCCGCCCGTGGCGGCGAGTTTGGCGGTGAGATTGTTCTTTCCACTCACGACGCCCGCGGAGACCGGACGGAGCACACTCACCTCGGCTTGCAGCATGAACGGGCCCGGCCGGGGTACGGAAAACTCCCAGCTTAAGACCGTATCGGCGCGATCCCACTCTCCGATGTAGGCGGTGGCGCCGGCGCCCAACAGGCGCGCGTTGGCCCCGTAGGCATTGATGATGGCCGCCAGAGCGGCCGGGAGTTCCACCACACCGGTCGCGTCCGGCGCGGGCCGCGTTTGTTCGACCACCGGCGGACTGGCAAATTCGAGCTTGATCACGCTCGCCACGGCATCAGGGGCTTTCTCCGGCAGGGTCACCACGAGATCCGCCCCCTCGGCCTTGGTCGCCAGCGCCTGCGGCAAAGCCAGCAGCGAAGCCCGGCGGACCGGTGTCCTCAGGCCGGATACCACCAGGCGGCCATCCGCCGGCCAGTCGAACACGTGCAGGTAGAGCGCGCTGCCCTTCGTCGTGCTGCGGCCCCATGGCAGGCGGTGGAAGAGGCTGGCGGTCGTGCCGTAGATCGACTCCTGGTTCGCGTGCAGCCACGCTCCGAACTCGCGCAGACGCTCGACGCTGGGCGCCGGGATCTCGCCTTGGGCGTTCGGACCGACATTGAGCAGAAAATTTCCCCCCTTGCTCGCGATATCAACCAGTTTGCGGATGAGGTCGGCGGCGGGCTTCCAATTCTGGTCGTAGGCCTTGAAGCCCCAGGTTTCGTTCATCGTCATGCAGACCTCGAACAACCGGTCCTTGAAACCAGTGGCGGGGATGAACTGCTCCGGCGTCTCGGTGTCACCCGAGTAGGCGTTGAGTTCGCGGGAATTCAGCAGCCGGTTGTTGGTGATGATTTGCGGCTGCAGCTTGAGCAATGCCGCGAGCCGGGAGGCCCGTTCAGGAGTCATCCCGACGGGCGTGTCCCACCAAAGGATGGCCACCGGGCTGTAATGAGTGAGTAGTTCGCGCACTTGGGGAATCGCGATGCGGTCGAGATAATCGTCAAAATTGCCGTCCTGTGCCTTGTCCCAGTGCCTCACGGCGGGGTCTCCGCCATCCACGTGCCCTTGCCCGCTGTAGGCGCCGCCTCCGGCATGGTGCCAATCCTGGGCTTGGGAGTAATAGAAACCGAGCCGGATGCCGTACTTCGCACAGGCGGCGGCGAGTTCCTGGAGCGGGTCGCGTCCGAACGGGGTCGCGTCGACAATGTTGAACGACGAGGCCGCGCTTTTGAACATCGCGAAGCCATCATGGTGCTTGGCGGTGATGACGATGTATTTCATGCCCGCCTCCTTCGCCAGGCGCACCCACGCATCGGCATCAAACTTCACCGGATTGAACTGGCGCGCGTAACCGGCGTATTCGGCGACGGGGATCCTGGCGTTGTACATGATCCACTCACCGATGCCATTGCCGATGCCCTGGTCGATGCGCTGGCCGTGATAGACGCCGGCCAGCTCCGCATACAGCCCCCAATGGATAAACAAACCGCATTTGGCGTCGCGGTACCAAGCCAGCCTGTCCGTCGGGCTGTCAGCCCCGGCCGCGAATGCTGAAGTGCCGGCTGCGAACCAGATGATGCAGCTAAAAAGAGATATTTTTTTCATAGGAGTGATGGTAATGCGAAAGCAGATCAGTCGTTGTTTTCTAGCGCTCAGGCTGGATTTCCAGGATCAACGCCGTCTCGGCAGGCACCGGCCAGCGGATGGTTTCGCCGTGCTTCGCATTTACCGTCAGCTTCGCCGCCGGATAGCACTGACTGACACGATACGTCCCGCCGCCTGCAAGGCCGATACTTTCCTCGCTAAGGACAAATTCGGCTGGGAGCGCAGTCTTGTCTGGGTTGAACAGAAACACGAATCCGTGATCTCCGAGCAGGTGGGCGCTGCCGTCGACCTTGGCGAGCATAGGCCAGTCGGGCAGGTCCTTGCGCACCTTGAGGTATTCAACGTGCTTTCGACCCCAATCAAGCCACCGGCGAATCTCGGCTCGGTCCTCGTCGGGGATGCCGGCCTTGGTGGGCAGGTAAAAAAGCTGGTTGGGCGACGACGACAGGGCGCTGAGCAGGACATAATCGGGATGCCCCCGTGGCCACACCGGGGGCTTGTCCTTGCCATCCAGATTGGGAAACGCCTGAGGCATGATCTCGTTGTATTCGCCGACGTCGACCTGGATGACCTCCGTGCCAGCCCAACTGGGGAAAAGCAGCGGTTGATCAAGATAGTGGGGCAGGAATTCGTAGTGGAGGCGGGCGCGCGACGCGGCGCGCAGTTGATCGCCGGCCGTCAGGTTCGTGGCCGACCCAGGACCCGTTTCGACCAGTGTGAAACACGCATCGACATTTCTCATCATCCACACCCCCAGATCCATCGCCGGCCGGCACGTTAATACGAACGTGTCCGGAGCTTGCCGGCGCATGTTGTCGAACAATTGACCCAGCGCCCGCTGGCAGGCGTAGGTGGAGTCGCCGGGCAGGTGATCGTGTTGGGCGGACTGGCAGTTGACACGGACGACGGTCGTGTACCAACCGGCTCCGCCGAAAAAGTCTCCATCCACCGCCCAGCCAGCATAGCGCCGGCCGGCCAGGCCTTCGAGGTTGATCCGTTCGATCCAATCGAAGAAATCCCGGTCCGCGATGCAGTTGCCCTCGGCAAACTTGCGCGGGTCCAGGATGGAACGAGGCGTATCGGGTCCCGGCTGGAAAAGCCACGCCGGTTGGTCGGCCCGAAACGGTTTTCCCTCATTCGTCCACGGGTGGGTGTTGTTCATCGTCCCCCACATCGCGACCTTGACGCCGACCGCTTGGGCATGCTGCAGGAATTTTTGCACCAGCGGACCGGGCCCATAGGTGTCGGTGGGGCCCAGCGCGCTCATTTTCCCGGTTTCACCGCCCCACGGATGGCTGTCGGTTACCCAGTCGACGCCGCACGCGGCGAGGAAATCCAGCGAGCGCAGGTCGCCGGCCAGAGACTGCTCCGTGTAGGCCTCGTGCTCCATCTGCGAGTGCCAGCCGCAGGCCATGGGCACCAGGCCGAAGCGCGGCGGCCCGAGGATGGTGGAGGTCATCGCCACCATCGCGTCCGATTCGGAGCGCAAGGGGAAGCGTGACGGCGCCGTTTCGCCGGCCGGTTTCCGGTAGACGCCGAAATAGATGGGCTCGGATTCGAACGGCTCCTGCGCTTTGACTTTGAGACTGGGAGGATAGGCGAGGATCGCCTGGGTCGCGCTCACGGAGCTGATGTCAAAGGGGACCTCGGTTCCGGCAAAGAGGCCGCCGCGGGCACTGCGGAGAAAATACGTGACGCACGGTTCCTCGCCCGGCTTGCGTCCGTATTTCGGGTAGCGATAAGCGAGCACCTTCAGTTCGGGCCCGGAGAACCGTGGCTGGCTGACGATCAGCGCCTTCAGCCCATAGTCATGGGGCGAGGTCAGCTTCATCTGCTTTTCCACGAAATGACCGCGGAGGGTGTACCGCACCTGGATGATGATATCCGGGGCGCGATAATCCGCCGTCAGCACGTTGCCGGCGACCGTCAGGTCGACCAGCTTGGCCTCGGCAAACCCCACGTGGAACCCGACCGCATCGATCGCGAATTCGTCGCCCGCCACTTGGTAGATTTCGCCCGTCAACTTGTTCTCGATGGCACGCAAGGTGCCCGTGGCGCGGTCAAACACGAGGCCCATTTGGTCGCTGTGGAGTTCCGTCCTCCCGCCGTCGGCAAGAAGGCCGGGATCGTCGTTCGACGTTCCCGACGCGCCCGCCGCGCTGAATCCGCCGAGCGCGGCCACGACGACCGCCCATCGGCGCAGGCACATCGCACGCGGCGAGCCGCCTTCACCGGGCCCAGGGAGCCTTGGGGGCGTCGCGGGCCGTCTTGTAGACTGCCGGATACGCCTGCGGTGGGTGTGCCGCTCTCTCTCTGGATCGTGCCTGTCTGCGACGATTGGGTGGTAGGGCGCTCTCTCCGAGAGCGCCGCGGCGCGTTGGGGACAACGCGCCCTACCTTGGGTGGCGGGCCTTCCCGCGGTGTGAAATTCGCGGGCTAACCCGCCGTCTCCCGACGAGGCTGGCTGACGGTCAACAACAACGATCCAGATCTTGCGCAAAAAAGACCAAGGCGCAGCGGGGTGGGGCATGGCTCACAACCTTGCCGCACCGAGGTTCCTGCCGTCAAGACAGGGGAAACCCGGCGGGACCGATGGTTCGATCCGGACATGGGTAACACTTTGTCCAAGGACATCGGTTACCTATGTCCCCGGATCATACCGATCCATCACGACGATTTGCGCCGGCATTGATTGTTGCAGGGCAGGGTCGCCCGACCCCGCCTGGCATAATCAGATTTCTCTCCGCTTCCGCGCAGAAAGAGGAGCGGGTTTCACCGCAGCCTGACCTCCCGGCCGGTGGCGGCGGAGAGGTAGATGGCGTCGAGGATTTTCTGGACGGCAAGAGACTCCTCGGGCCGCACAAACGGCTGCTCCCGACCCAACAGCACGTTGATGAAATGCACCATGCGGTCGGGGCTCACGAGCGGGGGCAGGGAAGGGAGCGGTTCGACGGTGTACTTTTTTCGGCCCGGACGGAAAAGCCGCGGCGGATGGGTGGTGGCGCCGGCCGCGGTGCCGAAAAGCTGGGTGCCGTTGCTGCTCTGAACGCGCTGGTGCGCGGCCCACGAGGCTTCGAGCAGCACCGTGCGGCCGCTCCGGAGCTTGATGAGCGCCACGGAAAAGTCGTCCACGTCAAACGGTTTGCGCGGATCGATTTCGCTTTTGCCCCAGGAACCGTCGCCCTGGCCGCGCGGACCGAATTTGGCATAGGTCTGGGCGGAGACGGCGGCGGCTTCGAACTCGCCCATGAGATAGAGCGTCTGGTCCAGCACATGGACGCCGATATCGTAGGTGCAGCCGCCGCCGGCGAACTGCTTCTGCGTGAACCAGGAGCCGATACGCGGGATGCCGCTGCGGCGCAGCCATGCAGCCTTGGCATGGTAGACCTCGCCGAGCGCGCCGCGGTCGACCAGCTGCTTGAGCGTCTGGACGGTGGGCGCGAAGCGCTGGTTCTGGCCGATCATGAGGAGCCGCCGGTGCCGCTTTGCCTCGGCCACGAGCTTCGCGGCATCGCGCGCGTTGGTGGCCATGGGCTTGTCGAGCATCACGTGCTTGCCGGCCTGCAGCGCGGCCAGCGCGACGGGCGCATGCAGGTAGTTCGGCAGCGCGATCGAGACGATGTCGATCTCCGCGCGCCGCAGGACGTCGCGGTAGTCGGTGTCCAGGTCGGGGATGCCAAAGCGCCCGGCAACCTCGCGGCCGCGCTCGGGGCTGGTCTCAGCGAGGGCGACGATGCGGGCGGCCGGATGCTTCCGAAAACTCTTGATATGGTACTGCCCGATGGCGCCGGCGCCTACCACGGCCACGTTGTAGAAGGACTTCTTTTTCATGAAGGTGTATTTTGACTGCAGATTGGCGTCCCGACGAGGGCGCCGGCGTTCAAGCCCGTCCCCAGCGCTGCAGCTGTTCAAAGCAAAGACGGACGCTTTCAAGCGGCGCGTGATGGTACTTCTCCTGTTCGACGACGTACCATTCAACCGCTCCGATCGCATCCGCCGCGGCAAACACCTCGGTGAAGTTGACCGGCCCGAGGCCGAGCTCCGTTTCATCCTTCAGGTGAATGAGTTCAATGCGGCGGCCCTGTTCGCGGATGAACGCGGCGGGATCCTTCCCGCCGACGTGCGCCCAGTAGACATCGAGCTGACAGTGCAGATTGCGGGGTTCGGCCGCATCGAGGATCCAGTCGAAGACCCTCCGGCCGTCGACGGTGGCAAATTCAGCGGCATGATTATGGAAGCTGAACTTCAGATCCTCGCCCCGGAGGGCGGCGCCGATCGCATTGAGTTCCGCGCCGATGTCCTGGCAGGCGGCGGCGGAGGCGTAGTCTTCTTTCGGTCGGTACGGGCAGATGAGCTGGCGGGTGCCGAACAGCCGGGCCTCCTTGATCACCTGCGCGAGCTCGCTGCGCAACCGGGGCAGGCCGACATGCATCCCGGAGACTTTCAGCCCGGCCCGGGCGATCGCCTGGGCGGCGCCGGGAGCATCGAGATTGCCGTAACCGGCGAGTTCGACGCCGCGGTAGCCAGCTTTGGCGACGGCGGCCACGGTCGTGGCGAAGTCCTTCTGGCAGTCATCGCGCAATGACCAGAGTTGCAGGGCGACGGGGGGCTTCTTCATGGGGCGTTAGTTCGAAGCAGGGTGAGGGGAAAACGCAAGCATCAGCGAGGAGAACGCGATGCTCCTCCGGGAACAAGGCAAGACGGCGGGAGAGATGTGCGCGGCGCGCGTTCTCCGTGGACGTTTCCCCATCTTGGGCAAAGCCGGCTCGCAGTGGAATCGATTGCCGGCTGCCGACCTGTCGCGGGACCGCAATTACTCGATGACGAGACGCCGCTCGACCGGCCGGCCGGTCGACGGCACGAACAGATAGACGTTTTTGCCGCCGGGAACCGATTTGATCCGGCAGCCCTTGCCTTGGGGCGTGACCTTGATCCGGCTTTTGGCGGGATCGAAGGCCGCCGGAACAAAAAGCTGCGTTTCACCCCTAACCCCCGCCTCCTCCTTCCAGCTGCAGGTAAACTTCTTTGCTTCCGGGTCCGCGCGATACTCAAGGATCGTACCGGTCACGCGCATCGGGTAGGGCCGGCAGAGCGCCTGAAACACCGCCTGCCGGGTGAAGTCCGGCTCAAGCGCCCAATACGTGTCGCCGCAGAGCAACGCTTCGAGCTGGCGGCAGACGACCTGCGCGGCGGGCAGCGCCTGGGGGTTGCCGTAATAGGCGCCCCATTCGCCGACGATGACCGGCATGCGCAGGCGTTTCGCGGTCTCCCCGTGCCGCGAGAAGATCAAACCGACGCGGCCGCCGGACGCCGCGGCCGCCTCCGGAGTGTCCGTCACAAGATCGTAGCCGTGAGGCGCGTAGGCCTGGAGGGAATCGCGGCCGCCCGTCGCGTCTTTGAGCGGTTCGATGCCGCTATACACGCCCATGTTGGCCGATCCGCAGGTTTCCAGAAAAATGATGTGATTCCGGTCGACCTGACGGATGGCATCCGCGATGCGCTGGAACAGCGGCATCAGCTTCGCGCGCTCGAATTCCTGGTAGAGCGGCTGGGCCGAATCGAGGACGCGCGCGTACACCCCGGGGTCCTCCAGTTTTTTGAGGATGGCGGCGCGTCCTTCGGGGGCGCTCCATGCGGGCATGGCTTCCGGGGCAACACCTTCCTTGGCGTATTCCCGGGCCAGGCTTTCCGCAAACATGCCCATGCCTTGCGCCACCAGACTGCCGGCGAAGGGCTCGTTCATCAGGTCGTAGCCGATCACGGTCGGATCGTCGGCAAAGTGTTTCGCGAGGAACTTCCAGGCCTGCGCATAACGGTCCTGCAAACCCACGCCGCCGGGTCCCGGCTTGTTCGCGTAGAAATTGTCGAACGCGGTCTGCACCGCCTCGCTGGTGAGGTACGCGTCGCTCCACACCTTGCCGTCGGCGACATGCGGCTTGCCGTCGGTCAGCGTGGCCCATTCGGGAGCGCCGTCGGAGTACTTCATGCTGAACAGGTCCTGGTGCATGTCCAGGTACACATAGAGGCCGTGCTTCTTCGCCCACGCTACGCGCTTGGCGATCTCGGCGAGACTCTGCTCGCTGTAGACACCCGGCTCCGGCTCGATGCTGGCCCAGGTGAAGCCGAGCCGCACGCAATTGAAGCCCCAGGCTTTCATGGCGGCGTACTCGGCTTCGCCCACCCACGGGTAATCGGTCCAATGGGCGCTTTTGTCGACGATGTTGATGCCGTGGAGCAGGAGCTGACGACCGCTGGGATCGATGAACTTTTCTCCCGCGACCGTCACAAAGCGGCCGGAACGGGCGGCTCCCTGCTGACTCCACGCCGTCGCGGCGCACGCCAGCACGGCCAGCGCCATCACCGCGGACGATTTGAACAGATTTTTCGTTGGCATGTTATGATCTTCCCTCGCGATCGCCCCGTCATACCCAAGCAGACCGCCCGGAAAACGCCGGAGGCGAAAACGGGATGCAGGGTCACGTATTTTGAGCGCCCGCATCGTGCGAAGCCAGAAATTGCAAAGCAAGGGGGATTTTCTTCATGGCCGGCATGGGACGCGTTCCCCGAAAGGCGCGCCCGCTCCCTGCGCTCACGCGGGAACGATCGGCCGGCAGAGAGCGCTCAAGTTGGCCGGCGGGGTCGGCGCGGGAATCTCGCAACCGGCATTGACCATGAACGGATCGCCGGCTTCGGCATGACAGCGCCGGACGGCCGCGGCGATGCTCTCGGGCGATCCGCGCATCACGCAGGAAACCGGATCCACGTTGCCGGCCAGCACGATCCGCGGGCCCAGCACGCGGCGGGCCTCCGCGAGGCTCACCATGTGGTCGATGTCGATGAGATCGAGGCCCAGCGTCGCGATGCCCGGCAGCAGATGCCTGATGTTGCCGCAAATGTGCAGCCGGACGTGCACGCGCATCTCGTGCAGCGCCGCCACGAGCCGCCGCTCGTGCGGCAGGATGAGGGATTCGTAGACCTTGCCCGACACCTGGCTGGCCACCGCATCGCCGATGCCGATCGTGTCGGCGCCGGCGGCCACCTGCGGCCGGGCGAACTCGATGGCGGTCTCGACACAGCGGGCCATGAGCGCGTCCGCGTAGGCCGGATCATCGAGCAAATCCACAAAGAAATTCGACACCCCGCGCAGGTCGGCCGCCTCGGCGGCCGGCCCTTCGACCCAGCCCATGATGGAGAAGCGGTCGCCCGCGCGCGCGCGGTAGGCGCGCACGGCCTCGATGCGGTCGCGCATGCGTGGTGCCTGCAGCGGATCGGGCCGCGGCAGTTTCGCGAGATCCGGATCCGCCTCCAGCGGCGGCTGGAGGCAAATGGGCACGCTGTCGCGGGGGAACTCGATCGGTGCGCCGAAACCCGCCGTCTCCCGGTAGGGATCGGACATGGTGTTGAGCTGATCGAGGCCGAATTCCTCGGCGCAGCGAAGATTCGCCTCCACCAACACCCGGTGATCCGACGCGAAGGCGCCGTAATACGAACCGATATGCTCGGCGGCGAACTGCATCAGGATCGGCAGCCGGGGCAGCAGGTCGGGCCGGCCGCCATGCAGCACCGCCAGATAGCGTTCGCGCGGGGTCATCAGGGAAGGGAAGCCAGCCAGGCAGGAAAGGCCCGGCGGCTTCCACGGCGCTACTCCAGGCCGGCCGGCCGGGCGGCGGCGGCAGCGGCGCTGCGGACGGTGGTCAATTTGACCGCCAGGGCGAAAACTCCGGTGAAGAGCAGATCCCCCAGCAGCGTGTTGCGGAAAAACCAGAGGGTGCTCGGATACTCCGGATGGCCGATGGTCAGGGCCTGGCCCCAGCCAACCAGGGTTTTCGCATAAAAGGGATCGGCGGCCCAGGCCACGGTGTTGGTGCCCACGTAGAAGATCAGGGCGCTGCCGAGCGCGCCGCCGAGGAGGGTGAGCACGTTGCGCCGGCGCGCGACGAGCCGGCCGATGCCCACCGCCGCGACGAAGCAGAGCATGCGGAGCAGGATCTCGCCAAACGACCACGTGTAGTGGAACTGCGTCGCATGGTAGTAGTTGAGCCACAGGTCGGACACCATGAGCGCGAGGAAGGGAACCAGCCACCACCGCCAGTCGCGGAAATAGGCCGCGCCGCAGAACGCGAGCGCCGTGATCGGAGCCACGTTGGAGAGCGACGGTTCAAATGCGCTCATCACGCGCCAGAAGGCGGCAAGAAGGATGAGGCCGAGGATGAGAGTTGGGTTTTTCATGGGAAGGGCGAATCGGGTTTACATGAAGGCGAGGGTGGAGAGCGGAGCGGAATTGTGCGGCCGCGCGGCAGGATCGCGGTGAACCCCGCCCCCCGCGGGATCCGTGACGACGCGGTCGGCGAGTTCAAGCAGCACCATCTGGAAAAGCGACAAACCCTGTTCGCTCCGGGCCGCAGCCCAAGCCCGGTCCAGGCAGACGACCAGCTCACGCGGCCAGCCGAGGACCCGGTCAAACTCCGCCACCAGGCCCGCGGCCGTGATGGCCGGTACTTCAACAAAAAACCAATCGGGACGGATCATCGCAGCCAGCGCGCGCAACATTCCAGGCAGGTCGGCCAGGGCGGGGCAGCACAGGCAGGGCTGGATGAACTGCCGCACACTCACGCCCGGAGTATCTTGGGCGAATCGATCCATGCGCGTGCGGCCCTCTTCGCCGAGCAAAACCGCGCAACGGACATCAGGCTGTTTTTCCCGCAGATCCTGGATTTGCTGCTGCAGCCAGCGCGTCTTGCCGGCCCCCCGGGGTCCGGTCACGAACACGCAGCGGGGCGGAGTGTTCGGAGGAGGGCAAGTCCCGCGCGGGGAGGATAAGGGCTCAGCCTGCATGGGTCCACCTTCAGGCCACGCGCAATTGATACTCGGACGGGAGATACTTGGCGGCGTCGGCCAGGGTCATCTGCCGGGCGATGAAAGCGGCCTCGTCGGACGGCAGCTTGTCGAGCTGGGCGGCCATGGTGTCGAGGAAACCGACCTCGCGCGGGAGGATCTTGAGCGATCCCGCGGCGTGGCCGGCCCGCAGGAGATCGACGGCGCAGCGCGCGGCGGCAACGCCGGCCTGGTAATGGTCCGGCGCGGCCACGATCGCGCGGGCGATCGCCAGCACGCTGTCGGGCGTCAGGATCCAGGCCTGGGGGTCGAGCCCCGCATCGGAATCGACCAGCCACCGGCGCAACGTGAGCGCGGCCGCCTTGCCCTCGGCTAGGGCGCGGTTCATCAGCCGGCAGTCGTAGACCAGCTGCTCCAGGTAGCACGTGGGCGCCATGCCGGCGAGGAGGCGGACGTTTTGCACGGATTCGTTGGACCAGGTGTCGGCGTAGGCCGCGGCAATGTTGCCCAACGGGCTGAAATGGGCGCAGGCGGCGGTCTTGCCCTCCATGGCCATGGGATAGCCGGTGATGGCCTTGAGAAAGGGGTTCTCGTAGCCGCAATCCTTGCCCGGGCCGACGGCACCATGCTCGTAGGCGACGAGCGTGCGCACGGCGGTGATTGCGCGCACCACCGCCGCAAAGACGCGCGGAATCATTTTCTGCTCGGCCAGCACCATCGCGGTGTTGCCGAAACCGCAGGCGGTGTCGCCCGCGCAGACGACGCCTTGGCGCCGGGCGATGTCCGCGAGCGCTTTCCACAAAAACTCCATGTCGCGCACCCCCAGCACGCACAGCGCGAAGATCACCTGCCCGAGGTCGCAATGCATCAGGGCCTCGTCGTGCAGCTCCTTGCCGCCGACCGATTCGATGCTGAGCAGTTCCGCGCCGGCGCGGGCCGAGCCCTCGAAGAGCTCCAGCATCCGCTCCCAGTGCTCGCCCGAACGCATGATCGGCGGGCGGGCGAACTCCCGGTTGTCGTTGGGCGTCATGCGCAGCACCGTCCGCAGACCGTGCTGCCGGCGCGCCTCCTCCATGCCGGCCAGGAGAATCTGCACGATCTCGAGCCCGAAGGCCGGCGTGGCCGTCATCGGCGGCACGGTTTCAAATTCGATCACCACGCCGGGCGCTTCCAGCTCGGCCGCGCGGCGCAGGGCATCCTGGATGATCTCCCGGTATTGCCGGGCCACCGCCGGCATCGTGGTGGCTTTCACCTCCATCGTGGGCAGGGTGAAGTTGAGCTCCGGGTAGACCAGCCCGCCGCCGATCCGCAGCCCGTGGCGGGTGGTCAGCGGTTTCGGGGCGTGGCCAAAAAGCAGGTCGTCGGAGTTGGTGATGGCGAGCTGCCGGAATTTCATGGCGGAGGAACGGGTGACGGGGTGGAAAATTGGGCGGAGGTGGCGCGGGCTGGCTCAGACGCAGGTGGAGCAGCGCATGAAGGCGTCGACCTTGCCGATAATTTCCTGTTCGCTGCCGGGCACGCTGAGCACGTCGCATTCGCTGCCGAGGATCAAGGGATGGCCGGCGGCCTGCATTTTCTCGACGAGTTCCTGGGCCAACCGCTCGACATCGGCGGCCGTCAGTTGCCGGGCGTAGAATCGCTTCGTCGGCAGGTTGCCGTAGAGCACGGTGTGCTTGGGGATCAGGGCGGCGTCCTCCCAGAGCTTGCGCGAGCTGCCAAAACTCAGCATGACCGCGTCGAGGGCGGCGAAACGGCGGACCATGCCGCCGGTCAGCTCCCCGCAGTCGTGAAACACCAGATCGACCCCGTGGCGGGCGAGGAGCCGGGCAATGCGCTGCATCGGCTCCATGACGTAGCGATCGAAGATGGCGGGGTTGGCTTCGAGCTGCTTCGGGGAAAAATAGACCAGGTTGGCCGCGGGCTCGCAGATGATGATGGCCTTGGCCCCGGCCTCGATCTGGGCGCGCAGATAACGGTGGATGACCTGCTCGCCGAGCGCAAGCAGCCGTTCGACCAGGGCGACTTCCCGATCGTCGTCAGCGGTGAGCCCCGAGCCGGCCAGGAAGACCGGCGTGATGGGGTCGGCGACGAGCTTGGTCATCAGTGAAAACGGACCGATGGCCATGCCCATGGGCACGAGGCCGGGCTGGTCGGCGACCCGGGCGATCGCCTGGCAGCTCGCCGTCATGCGCGGAGTGAGCGGGATGTGCGCGGGCGCCGCCGGCGGCAGCTGGAAGTGGTGGCTGTCGACCGCCGCCGCCGGCACGCCGCAGGCAAGGAGCAGGGCCGTCTTTTCCAGCGTGAGATCCATGAGCGGCACCGCGAGCGGCGTGCTGAAACGCTCCGCCGTTTCGACGATGATGGCGCCGAGCCGTTCCCCATCCAACACGATGGCCTCGGGATCGGGGTGCGCGTGCAGCACCAGATGGGTGCCGATGGGCATGCGCAGCCCCGCCGCGGCGAGGTCGAGGTAGAAGGCCCGGTCCATCATGACTGGCCCGTCGTTTTCAGGCGGCGCCGATCAGCGCCTTGGCCTTGTCCACGGCCGAACCGGCATCCGTGGCATAACCATCGGCGCCGATTTCATCGGCGAACTGCTGGGTGACGGGCGCGCCGCCGATCATGATTTTCACTGCCGCGGATCCACTGGCGCGCACCGCGCGCACCGTCTCGGCAATGGCCGGCATCGTCGTGGTCAGCAGGGCGGAAAGGCCGATCAGTTGGGGCCGATGTTCCTGGATCGCGGCCACAAATTTGGCGGGCGGGACGTTGGTGCCGAGATCGACGACGCGGAAATTCGCCCCCTTCCACATGATGGCCACCAGGTTTTTGCCGATATCGTGCAGGTCGCCCTGCACCGTGCCGATGATCGCGGTGAATTTCGGCGTGATGCCCGCGGCCACCAGACGCGGCTCCAGCAGGTTCATGGCCTCCTTCATCGCCCGGGCGGCAATCAGCATCTCGGGCACGAAGATCTCGTTGCGTTTGAATTTTTCGCCGACCGATGCCATCGAAGGCACCAGGGCCTGATCGACGATGTTGGCCGGGCTGGTCCCCTCATCGAGGGCTTGCTGCGTGAGTGTCTTGGCGTCCTTGCTTTTGCCGGAGGCGACCGCTTGGGAGAGTTGTTCGAGGGTAGTCATGGGGAAGAGATAAGAAACTAAAAGCAACCGTAGCACAAGATTCCGTCCCTGGCTTGGACTCTCGTGCCTTTCTTTAGGACTTTGGTGCGTCGGCCTGGTGCTGGCGGCGATAGTCGCCGGGGGTCTGCCCGGTGCGCTTGCGAAAAACCCGCGTGAAATAACTCTGGTCACCAAAGCCGCACTCGAGCGCAATCTGCACGAGATCGTGGTCCGTATGCGCGAGCAGGTGACAGGCCCGGTCCACCCGCAGCCGGGTCAGCAACTCGGTGAACGACCAGCTGGTTTTGGCGCGCATGAGGTGGGAGAAATGGCTGGGCGAAAGGCCGGCCGCCCGCGCCACCTCGTCCCGATGGAGGTCGTCGGCAAGGTGTTCCTCGATGTACTCCACGGCGCGGGCGAGCACCACCGAGTTCGGGTGCCGGGTGTTGGTCTTGATGGCGTCGATGAGCTGTTCGAGCATGTCGCACAACCAGCTCGCCAGTTCCTCCTGGTCGGAAATGTCGGCCAGGGCGGACAGCGACTGGTAGTTGAGGCCGAGAATCTGCGCGGGATCGCCGCCGGCCTGGACGGCGGCGCGCGTCATCATGACGACCAGTTCCAGCGCCAGACTTTTGAGCAGCTCGGTGTTGGACTGTCCGACCGCGTAGATGGCGGTGAGCACGCGGTTGATGATGCGCCGCGCCTCCGTCCGTTCACCGCGGCGGATGGCCGCGAGGAGGGCGGGCTCTTCGTGCAAATAGGTGCTGCGAATATCATCCTGGAGGTGGTCTTTCAACGCGTGGAGCGCCTCGGCCCTTTCGCGTTCGCGCCGGGCCAGCTGGCGGCGCTCGGCCAGCAACGCGGCATTGGTGAGATTGCGCTCGGTCGCGAGTTCCAGCAGGCGCCGGCAGGCATGGAGGAGTCGGCGGTCGAGGCTGCCGGCCCGGCGGGGGCGCCGGAGGGCGACGCCGGCCACCAGCAGGCCGCCGCACAGCCACTGGTTCCGCATGACCGGCACGGCCCACAGCGCCTGCCCGCAGGCGCAGCAAAGCACGCACGGCTCACCCCAGCGCAGCGCCTCGGCGATCGCCTGGGCGCGAAACGGCCGGCACGCCTCGTTATCCGTACAGGCGGCCGCCGCATCGCCGCCGCGCAGCACTTGGCCGTCGGCATCCGTCACCGCCAGGGCGAAGCCCGTCTCGCGTTGGTAAGCCCGCGCCAGATCGTCAAAGGCCGCGGTGTCGAGCATGCCGGGAAACAGTTCCGCCACAGGTGGACCGGAGCGGGTTTTCATGGCAGCGCCAGCTGGTCGATGAAGGTGTCCTCGAAACTGGACTCACGGTTGAGTTCGACGATTTCGGCGGCGGCGCCAACGGCCGTCATTTCGGGCAGGATGGTGCGGTCCACCAGCGCCAGCCAGGCGCCGCCGAGGGCCGTGTTGCCGACCACGTCCACCTGTTCGGGCCGGAATCCTGGCAGCAGGCCGCAGGCGATGGCGTTGGCCACGTCGAGGTGCAGGCCGAAGCCGCCCGCTAGGTAAAGGCGCCGCACCTCGGCGGCGGCGATTCCGGCCCGCCGCAGCAGCATGAGCATGCCGGTGGCCACCGCGGCCTTGGCCTGGAGCAGCTGGGCGATGTCGGCTTCCGTGACCAGCGTGGCCGGATCATCGGCTCGCAGGCGCACGCCGCGGCCGTCGCCGCTCTGCGGTCCCGCAGAATGCCGGTGCGCCGGCGGCAGCGCCGCCCACGCGGCGGCGGCGATCCGACCGGACGGTCCGAGCAGCGCGATCTGCCGGCCGTGCGCCAGAAAATCGATGTAGGCCGAGCCGCACAGGCCCGCGACGTGCGCCCCGTTCGGGATCACGTCGAGCCGCGGTGGAAAACAGTCTTCCGGGAAGGAGACATGGGCGATGGCGCCCGCCACCGCCCGCGTGCCGCAGGCCAGCCGGCCGCCCTCGAAGGCCGGTCCGGCCGCCGTCGCCGTGGCCATCAGCCGGCCGCCGTGCCGGAGCAGGATCTCGCCGTTGGTGCCGATATCCACCAGCAGGCTGGGGCCGGGATCGTTCAGCAAGCCCGTGCAGACGCAGCCGGCGACAAGATCGGCGCCCACGTAGGCGCTGAAGCCGGGCAGCAGGTGCACCGGCATCGCGGGCGGCGCCCCGGTCAGCTGGAGCGCCGACGCCGTCAGCACCCGGTGCTGCGTGAACACGGGCCGAAACGGCGCCACGCCCATGGAAGTGGGATCGGTGCCGGTGAGCAGATGGAGCATGGTCGTGTTGCCCGCCACCACCGCGCCGGCCAGCCGTTCGGAAGCCACCCCGGCCGCGGCACAGGCCGCGCCGATGAGCGGGACCAGCGTCCGGGACACGATGGCCCGTCGCAGCACCTCCAATTGGCCCGGCGCGCCCGCCAGCTGGATGCGCGTGAGCACGTTGTCCCCCAGTTCGATCTGCTGGTTGAAGGCCGTCTCCTCGCGCACAATGTTGCCCGTGGTCAGCTCTACCAGCGCCACCACGACGGTGGTCGTGCCGATGTCGATGGCGAGGCCGTGGTCGCGCCGGCCGGGTTCCACGTGCACGAGCGGCTGGTGCGCGGCCGGCACGTTGACTTTGAAGGTGGTGACAACCTGCGGGCGGTGCACGGCCAGCGAGCGTGCCGGCACGGCCACCACGGCCTGGGTGCCGGGCGGCACGTAGCCCTGGCAGGCCTTGACCTCGCAGGGTGCGGTCACGTCCGTGCCGTCGAGCTGGCGGAACGTGCCGCGGACCAGCTTCACGGTGCACCCGGCGCAAAGGCCGTGCTGGCCGCAGCGCGTGTTCAGCGGGCGGCCGGCCTGGGCCACCCGCTCCGCGAGATTGCCGGCGCTGAGCGGCGCCGCGGGGAGCAGGAGATCCGGCGCGTGGTCTGGCCACCGGATACGAATGTCCTCCGGGTTCATGGTGAGACAGGGGAAGGGGGCGGATCGACGGGTTCGACCTTGATGATACTGGTGTCGACGGCGTGCGCAATGCGCCGGCCGGGCGGGACGACCAGAAAGCGCTCCGCATCCCACGGCCCGTAGAGCAGGTCGTGCAGCAGGGTGGTGTCACCCGGGTGGTAGGCGAAGCGCCAGCCAAGCGCTTTGGCGCAATGCTCGGCATAGCGGCGGTGTTCGTCGTCGCCGGGCAGGCGGAGATCCGTGTAACTGGCGCACGTATGGAGCGCGAAGGTTTCGCGCTCCATCTCGATCAAGGCCTCGGCCTCCTCCACGCCGAATTTTTCCGTGTATTCGGCGCGCAGCTTGGCCTCGCGGTCGGGACCGGGGACGCGGCGCTCGCGGTTCCAGCCGGGCGCATACCAGTAAAGGCCCGGTTCGGTCCGCATGCACTCGGCATAGCGTTCCTTGCTGCCGAGGAAGAGCGTCAGGCAATCGTGGGCCCGCGCCACGACCAGCGGGCAGCGCCGGGCGGTGAGGCCGACCAGCGCCAGGCCGCAGAGGCCGTACACCAGCACCACGGCTTCCACCATCGGATCGGCTTCCGCGCGGCCGATGGCTTGCATGAGCCGTTCGCGCAGCCCGGTCGGCTGATCGTGCAACCCCATTTCGAAGAGCTCCCGCCGCACGATATGCGTCGCCTCGCGCGTCAGGGCGGAAACCTCCGACTCCAGCACGCGACAGGCGATGAGGGCGATTTTTTTTACTGATGCCATGATGCTGAAATTTTCATCGTGCGGCCCCGTCCATGCCGGTTTGCTGGCGATGCATGGTGAATGCGTTCCAAAATGCCGAGGATCCCGTTGTCGCCGAAATTAGCGAATTGACCGGAAAGCATGTGTTTCTCGGTGCGGTGCTCCAGGCCGGCGATGTAGTTCAGCACCGCCCGGGGGCGCGGATTCATCTGCGGGTTGGCAGGTGCAGGTTCGGATCCGGGAAGGCGGGGGAGGGCAAGAATCAGGACTCCGAGCGACAGAGCCCACGGGGAAATGACGGTCATGGGAAGACGAGCCGCACAGCAAGCGCATCCCGTCGGCTGGGGCAAATCAAATCAAGTAGCGCCGCCAGCTCAGCGGGATCCCTGCAGTCGAGTGTGGCAACCGACGTCGGGAGGTGAGTGGCCGCTAACCCTCAGCCTCGTTACCTCGGCTGTGACGCGGTTTCGACTGAATGGATACGGCACGGCTTGCCTTCGTTCCGTTGCGCTGAGGCCGCAACCAAAGCCCCCTGGCGCGTTAGGGATAACGCGCCCCTGCCGTCGCCGTCAGGGCGTAACCCAAGGTGGGGTGGCTTATCCTCAAGCCGCCGCATCCGGTTCAACGGCGGTTCGCGCTCTCGGCGACAACCGATGGCGGAAGCTTCGGGTCGAGCGCGACCGCGGTTTCGGCATGCGCCAAGTCTGTGCCGGTGAGGAAAATATCGGCGCTGTCCCCCTCGACGCGCAGATAGGTGCCCGTCCCGGCCGGGGCTGCGCCCCCGCGGAGCCGCGCGCCCTTGACGTTGCGCAGCAGGATGACCGGCCGGCTTCCGGGCTGCACGCGGCTTTTCCAGTCGTCGACGTCGAGGTCCTGGACGTCGTCCGCCACCAACGCCGAGCGATAATCGGCCGTGGAAAAGCGCACGTCGATGTTGCGCAGGGTGACGCCGCGCGCATGCCGGATATAGAGGCCGTAGGCGGGCAGCGGGCCGAACATCGAATACTCGGGGTACTCGCCGGCCTGTTCCGGGATGGCGGCAGGGTCGATGCCGTCGGCCTCGGCCAGCGTGTGCGGATGGTGGGAGACGATCCGCACGTTGCTGATTGAAACATGCTCCACCGGATGGCCGGGCAGGCCGGTGATCGAGGCGGCGAAGGGACGGGGATCGTTGGAGCCGAGGTTCGCGACAATGTTGTCGATCGAGACGTTGCGCAGGATGCCGACCGTGTTCGGCTGGCCGTCAGAATCAACCTTCGTCATCCACTGGCTGCCGCGGTCGCCGAGGCGCACGAAGAGGGCGGCGCCGACGCGGTTCATCGCGATGTTGGAGACGGCCACGCCGTCCATCGTTCCGCCATCGACGATCTCGAGGGCCAGGCCGGCGGCATTGATGCCGTCCATCGTGATGTTGGAGATGGCGATATTTTTGAAGCCGCCGTTCGAGGCCGTGCCGAACTTGATGCCGTTCGCGAGCGAGCTGCAGACGCAGTTGGTCACGAGCACATCCTCGCAATCGCGATAGCTGGCCTTGAGGCAGATGGCGTCGTCGCCAACGTTGAAATAGCAGTTGGTCACGCGCACATGGCGCGAGCCGTCGATGTCGATGCCATCGTTGTTGTAATCGAACTTCTTGCTGTCGACGGTGACGCCGTCGACGAGCACGCCGTCGCAGTCGAGGTAGTCCTGGCTCCAGAACGCCAGGTTGCGGAGGGTGATCCCGCGCACCTGCACGCCGGTGCAGCGCACAAAGCAGAGCCCGTAGGGGCGCTTGAGGTAGGCGTCGCGGGGGGACACGCCGCGCGCCTCGAGATCCTTCTTCGTGAAGTTCGTGTGATTGCCCTGGCCGTCGATGCAGCCCTCGCCGACGATGGCAACGTCGTGCTGGCCGTCGGCATGGACGAGGCTGTGGCGGCCGAACTCAAGGCTGGCGGGGTAGATGAGGCGGTAGCGGCGGAACTCCAGGGTGTCGGTGGGGGTCGGCGCCGGGTTTTCAGGGTAATCCTGCAGGTCGGTGCTGCCGAGCAGCACGGCGCCGTTCTCGAGATGCAGCGTCACCCGGCTCTTGAGATAAATCGTGCCGGTGAGGTAGACGCCCGGGGGGACGTAGACCACGCCGCCACCGGCTGCGGCAGCCTCGTCGATGACGCGGTTGATGACCGCGGTGTTGGGCGTCTTGCCGTCGGCCACGGCTCCGGCCTCGGCGATATTGCGCCCAGACGGCGGCGGGGCCGCGACGCAGGCCGTGGCAAGGAACAGCAGCCAGGCGGCGCCAGGACCGGCGAACACGCGCCGGACGCCGGAAGGGATGGGAGGGGCATCACAGGGGCTTTTCATCGAAGCACGGGTAGTTTGGGTCGCGATAGCGGCGGATCATGCAGGCAGGAAGGCCGGGTGCCGGGCAGGGAGGCAAGAAATGATCCGGGGAATTGGCAACCGCCTTTTCTGCGGGCGCTTTTCTTTGGCGGGCCCCAAGGGCCTTGTCTCCTGGTGAATAAAAGCATTTCTTCCCCATCCTGTGGTTCGTACCCCAGGGTCAACTGCTTGGAATCCATGAAGACGATGCAGACAATGGCTTCACTGATCGTGGGCGGTGCGTGGATGGCCGGCGCCGCCTGCCTCGCCGCCGCGGATCCGTCGGGTGCGATCGCGACGGCGCCTGCATCCGACAGCCGGCTGGCCGGCATCATGCTGGCCAACGGTCATCTGCGGGTGCGGGTGGTGGACAATTCGAGCCGCCTCAATCCGGTGGGCGACGGCTGTCTGCCGGGCTACAACGGCCTGGCCTCGCTGGTCTACGCCGGCCAGGAAAGGAATATCTTCGCGCCGGGAGGATTGAATTACGAGGTCTGCGGCACCGTGCCCAAGATGGGACGGCGGGCGGACCTCTGGAATGCGCCGCGCATGGCGCCGATGACGATCGAACAACTGGATGCCCACACGGTCCGGCTCACGCAAAAGGGAGCCGACGCCGCGGGGCTGAATATCGAGATCGTCTTTCACCTCGGCGAGACGCACGTTGACCAGACGATCACCACCTGGCCCGACGCGGACATCGAGTTCTCCCACACGTTCTGGGCATCGTATCTTCACCTGGTGCAGAACACCTCGCTCTACCTGCGCGCCGCCCTGAAGGATGAGCCGCAGACCCGATGGCTTGAGATGACCAGCGCCGGCCACAATGGCAGCGGCAGCGGGACCTATTTCCGGCCGGTTGATCCCGCGGGCAAGGCCTGGCACGAGTTCCTGACCGACAATCCGGTGTGCCGGCAGGCCGTGTTTGAGACCCCGGCGTCGCGGGCGGCGACCGAGCAGGCCGGATTCAAGCTGGGGCAGCTGACCTCCTTCGACAATTTCCTCTTCGGGTTCGTGGACGACTACTTGGCACTCTGGATCTTTCGGCAGCCCGAGAGCGGGCGTTTCAATCCGTGGATCTCCGCCAGCGGGGCGCAGACGCTCAGAAGGCCGGCTTGGGACTATGGCATCGAATCCGGCCCCCAGAAGGCGGGCGAACGCCGCACCTTTTACGTTCGTTTCGTCTACAAGCCGTATGCCGGCTTGGACGACGTGCTGCAGGAAGTGGAGCGCTTCCAGGCTCCGGGGCCGCCGTGACGGCGATGGAGGCGTGCCCTGGCGGTTTCCTTCCCACGCGAAAATGCATCGCATCTGCTATCGCCCCTCCCCGGGCCGCGTCGCCGCGAGGCGTGAATCACCTCGTCATCCGGCCGGTCGCCTCCTAGCTTCCCGCTTTCTTTTCCCTGATCATGGACTCCTGGCACCTGCTTGAAGATGGCGTCTACCTCTATCGCGACAGCTGCAACGTCTATGCCGTGCGCGGCCGGGACGGACAGTGGCTGATCATCAACGCCGGCACCGGCCGCGCCGCCGCGCACTTGCCCGAACTGGGCGATGTGCGCGACGTCACGGTCCTGCTTACCCACCACTTCCGGGATCACACGGCCGGAGCGGAGGCGTTCCGCCGCCGTGGGGCGCGCGTCTTCGCGCCCTATGGGGAGCGCGAGCATCTGAGCGATGCTCAGCAGGCCTTCCGGGCCTACGACCATTGGCTGCTTTATAATGTGGCCTGGGATAATTTCGCCCCGATCGAGCCGCTCGTGATCGAGCGGTGGATGCGGGATTACGAGAAGACCACGCTCGCCGGCCTGCCGGTGGAGGTCATCCCGGCGCCCGGCGTTTCGATGGGAGCCGTCGCCTACGCGGTGGAGCTGGCCGGCCCGCGCAAGGTCGCGTTCATCGGCGAATTGATGAGCGAGCCCGGCCGGCTGGCCCGCCTCTCGCCGTTCCAACATGACTACAACGATTTGATGGGCGGAGAGAACGCCCTGCTCTCCTGGCATCGCGTGCTCGCGGCCGGGCCGGTGGCGGCCTTCCCCAGTTTGGGCGAGCCGTTCGCCGATCTTCCCGGCGCGGTCGCGCAACTGCGCGCCAAGCTGGAGCGCTACGATGCCCTCCGGCCGGGCTTCGCCGCCCGCCTGGCGGAACCACCCATCTGCGGCATCGAGGAGGTGTTGCCCCGGCTCTACCGCGCCAAGAAGGCGAGCGCCGAGACGCATTTCATCATTGGCCGTTCGGGCCGGGTGCTGGCGCTCGATTATGGCTACAACATGGCCGGCGTCCGTTTTTCCCAGTGGTTGACCTTCTCCACGCGCCGGGCGCTGCTGCATAGCCTCGAGGCCCTGCAGCAGCAGACCGGCGCCGGCCGCATCGATACCGTCCTCGCGACGCATTACCACGACGACCACATCGTCGGCGTCCCGCTGCTGCAGCGGGTCTTCGGCACCGAGTTGTGGGCTGGGGAGAATTTTGCCGACTTGCTTGAGCATCCGGCCGACCACGACCGCCCCTGCCTGTGGCCCGAGCCGATGCGCGTCACCCGCCGGCTGCCGCTGGGCGAGACGGTTCACTGGGAGGACGTAGCGATTACCCTCTATCCGATGGTCGGACACACGGAATTCTCGACCCTGCTCTGCCTTGAGTTCGACGGCCATCGGGTGGCGCACACGGGCGACCAGATCTTTTTTCTCAACTCCGCGGGGGTGCTGGTGCCGCCGCAGGACGGCGGCTTCTTCAGCAACCACGTCTACAAAAACGGCATCGCCCTCGGCGGCTACATCGATTGTGTGCGCCATCTGCGCGCCTTCCGGCCGGAAGTCATTATCAGCGGGCATTCCCGGCCGTATCGGCCCGACGAGCAGATCTGGTCGCGTCTCGAGCAAGCCGCCACCGCTTTCGACGACATTCACCGCTCGCTCATGGCGCTCGGCGACGATCAGGTGCACTTCGGCTTGGAAAGCCAGCCGGCCAAGCTGCTGCCCTACGACCTGCATCTCCCCGCCGGCGTCACGAGCGCCCGTCTCCGCGGCTGGGTGCTCAATCCGTTCAATCATGCCGCCACGGCCGACCTCCGGTTTGCGACGCCGCCCGCCGGATGGCAGGCGGCGCCGGTCCGACTGACACTCGCGCCGCGGGAGAAACGCGCCTTCGAGACCACCCTCACCGTGACCCCCACGGCGCGCCGTCGTCAGCCGATCGCCCTCGATCTTTCCGTCGACGATCGCCCCTTCGGGCAGGTGGCCGAAGCCTGGGTCACCGTTGGCTACGATCGATTCTGAGGCCCGCCTCTTCCATGTCTGCCCGTTCCCTCCGTCCCCGTGCGCAGACCGCGCCGCGGTTCTACGAGCCGCACTGGGCATCCCTCGATCGGCGCCCCACGCCGGAGTGGTTTCTCGACGCCAAGTTCGGCGTCTTCATTCACTGGGGGCTCTACTCGGTGCCCGCCTGGGCCCCGGTCGGCGAATATGCCGAGTGGTATTGGCACCGCATCGCCAGTACCAAGCCCGAGGACGCGGTGTGGCGCAAGTTTCACCGGGACCATTACGGCAAAAACTTCGATTACCGGGATTTCGCGTCGCGCTTCACCGCGGAGTTGTTCAATGCCGCGCAATGGGCCGGCCTCTTCGCGCGCGCCGGGATCAAGTACGTCGTGCCCACCTCCAACCACCACGATGGATTCGCCCTCTGGCCGAGCACCGTGGCCAGCCGCACGTGGGGCCGCCCGTGGAACGCCGCCGAGATCGGCGCACGGCGCGACCTCCTGGGAGAACTTGCGCGGGCCACCCGGGCCCGCGGCCTGAAGTTCGGTTTCTACTATTCGCTCTACGAGTGGTACAATCCGCTCTGGAAAACCGACCGGAGCCGCTACGTCACCGAGTACCTGTGGCCCCAATTCCAGGACGTGGTGAGGCGTTACCAACCGTCGATCATCTTTGCGGATGGCGAATGGGAGCTGCCATCGAAGGACTGGCGGAGCGAGGCGCTGCTGGCGTGGCTGTTCAACGAGACGGCCTGCAGGGACGAGGTCGTGATCAACGACCGTTGGGGTTCGGACACCCGCCACCGACACGGCGGCTACTGGACCACCGAATACGGCGCGGGCCTGAAGGATGGCTCGCACCCGTGGGAGGAAAATCGCGGCATGGGCTATTCCTTCGGTCTCAGCCGCGCCGAGCGCGCCGATGACTACAAGACCGCCCGCGAGTTCATCCTGGTGCTGGCCGACTTGGTCAGCCGGGGCGGCAACCTGCTCCTCGATATCGGCCCGGCGGCCGACGGCACGATCCCGCCTTTGATGGAGCAGCGCCTGCTTGAGATCGGTGACTGGCTCAAGGTCAATGGTGAAGCCATTTACGGCACCCGTTGTGCCGGCCGCCCCTGCCAATGGACTGCGGGCCGCCGGCCCGGACAGGAATACGGTCAATACAAGGTGAAATACAGCCTGCTCGACCAGGTCGGGCAGCACGCGAAGAAAGGCCTCGCGGCCAAACAGGTCTTCTTCACCAAGAAACCAAATGCGCTCTACGCCATTACTGCCGGGTGGCCGGGGGGGAAACTCGTGCTCCGCCATGTGCACGCGCCCGCCAATGCGGCCGTGACGATGCTTGGCGTGCCGGGCCGGCTGCAGACGCGGATTACCGGCGACACCTTGATCATCTCCACCCCCGACCTCGGTCCTGATGAGGCGCCTTGCCGCTACGCCTACACGTTCAAGATTCCAGGTGGCGAGGTGCTCCCGGAATCCATCACCGCGATTTAATTTGTCGTGTTGAAACCATGAACTCGCCCAAGCCCGGCTCATTCAAACTCGCCCTCGCGCAGATGCTGGTCGCCGGCGGCGAAATGGATGCCAACCTGCAGCGGGCGGTGCGGTTGATCGCCGCGGCCGCCGAGGGCGCCGCGCAAGTCGTGCTGCTGCCGGAAGCCCTGGATTTGGGCTGGACCAGCCCGTCCGGCCGCAAGCTGGCCGAACCGATTCCCGAGGGGCGGGTTTGCCAGACATTGCGTGCGGCGGCGCGGCGGCACGGCGTCTATGTTTGCGCCGGGCTGACCGAGCGGGCCGGTGAACTCGTATTTAATGCCGCAGTGCTCATTGCGCCGGCCGGGGAGGTGCTCCTCCACCATCGCAAGCTCAATGAGCTGGAAATCGGCCATGATGTCTACGACCAGGGCGACCGTCTGGCCGTTGCGCACACCCCCCTGGCCACCTTCGGACTGATGATTTGCGCCGACGGCTATGTGCGGGGCCAGTTTGTGACGCGCACTTTGGGCCTGATGGGCGCGGATGTGATCCTTTCCCCCTCAGCGTGGGCGGTGCCGCCGGGGCACGACAACGTGAAGGAGCCCTATGGCGCGGGGTGGCGCGAGAACTACGGCGTGGTGGCCAAAGATTTTCGTTTATGGATCGCCGGATGCAGCAATGTCGGCCGCATCAAAGGCGGCCCGTGGGACGGACATTCGTGCATCGGTTGCTCGCTGGTGGTGGATCCGCAGGGGCGGCCGGCGCTGATGGGTCCCTATGGGGAACAGGCGGAAAAGCTGCTCATGATCGAGGTCAAACCCGAGGCTCGCCCCACGCGGGGAAGGGGTTGGGAAAGCCTTTGGAAAAAACAAGCGGAGGCGGCCGCGGCCACGCCGTCGAAATCAACAGTCTCCTGATGTCGGCGGCCACGCCCGATTGCCGAGATCCGCGCTGAGACCGCTTGCTCCAATGAAACCCTGGATGCCGTTTGCCGCCCTGGCGCTCCTGGCCTCCGTCGGCGCGCGGGCCGCGGAGCCCGGCGGAGCGCTGGGGCCGGTGGCGATGGACTCGTACCGCCAGACCATTCTCGTGACGTTCAAGTCCGGGGACGCCGCCCGGCGCGCCCGACTTCGCATCGCAGGCCTTTACCACGACCGGCGGGCCGCCTTCTCCACCCGCATGGACGACTGCAACCTGAACGATCTGCGGGTGGCCGAGGTGATGGCGCGGCACGGCCAGAAAGGCACGTTCTACCTCAACGATCCCCGCTACTGGTATCAGGACAGCGCGGAAACGGGCATCGCCATGCCGGCCGACCCGGCCGCGGAAGTTCCTCCCCGCCTCCTGGCCGGCGGAAACTCGATCGGCGTCCATACGCTCACCCACGAAATGCTGCCGGCCTTGTCCAGGAACCGCGTCTTCCGGGAAATCATGGGCAACCGGGTGACGCTGGAAGCCCGCACGGCTTCACCCGCCATCTCGTTTGTGTATCCCTTCGTCGCCTATCGATCCAAATGCCGCGGGGGGATCGATCGCGCGGATTTGGAGGAGGCGCTGCGCCGCGCCGGCATCTACCAGCTGGCCGAGCACCGCTACAACGACGGTTGGGACAGCGGCCTGCAGGACGGCCTGTTCGTCACCTGCGACGCCTCCGACGCCAATGGCAGCTACAGTGAGGCCATCTTGACGGAGGATCGGTGCGCGGAGGAGCGCCCGCTGTTTCTCGTGACGATGCATGCGTGGGCGAAGTCATGGGGCGGCCCCGAGTATCCCAGACTGGCGGAGATCTACCACCGCTGGTCGGGCCGGCCGGACTGGTGGCACTGCAATGTCAACCAATATGCGGCTTACCGTTACCAGGCCCGGCATTCGCGGCTGACGAGCATGGCGGAAGGAAGGGTGCTCCGGGCGGTGTTGACGCGACCGGATCCGCTCGATCTGGGAGACCGGACGCCGCTCACGCTGAAGGTGGAGGGGGTGAACCGGGAGGAGGTGGTTGCGGTGACGAGTCCGGGCGCCGAGGTGCAGCCGGCCGATCTCGAGGGCGCGTACGCGTTCGACCTTTTTCATGGAGCGGATCGCGGCGCGATCGAGGCGTGGGCCGAGTCGGACAATCCCCGGAATGCCGACCGGCTGGAGGAGGCGCCGCGCGCCGTGGAGGGACTGCGGGCGCGGCTGCGCCGGCAGGGGCGCGTCCTGACGCTGGCGCTGCGCAACGAGGAGGAGCAGCCGCTCCAGGACATCCGGGTGGTCTTCCGTCTGCCTCTGCGCTGGCAGGAAGGCGTGATTCGGAGGCAGGTGGGAACGCTGGCCCCGGCCGCGGCGGTGACGCTGGAGATCCCTTTAACCGAGAGGGACGACCCGGCAGCGTATGCCGATGGTTTGGAATACGACGTCGCGCAGATCGATTTTCGCGGCCGGCACCGGACCCGGCTGTATGCGACGTGCGAGGTTCCGGGCGGCGAGCCGGCGGATTTCTTTGCCCGCAACGGCTTCCAGATGCTCGGCCCGCTGCCGGGAGACCTCGCCGGCTTCGATCCTCTGGCGTTTGCCCGGCCGTTTTTGGAGGGACAGCCTCCGCAGAAGGAATACCCCGTGCCGTGGGGCGAAAATCTGCGCTGGCGGATCTTGGAGCCGGCCAAGGCATCCATCCTCGATCCGGACATCATCCCCACCACCGGCAAATGGAACATCCCCAAGTCATACCGGGATGATTCCTCGCTCTACTTTCCCTACACGAAGGTCCATTATGTCTTTCATGGCCGTATCGTGTCGCCGGACGATCAGACCGTGCGGGCCGTGTTCAACCGGGAATGCGTGAAGCGCCTGTCGTTGAACGGCCGGACGGTGGATGACGGTGAGCTGGCCCTGAAGCAGGGCGCCAATGATGTGCGCATCTTGTTTGCGCCGACCCCGGCCACCGGGCCGGAGTTCAACGAGAACAACTACGGCTGCTACTTCCGCCTGACCGACGCCGAAGGGAACAGGGTGGGGGATGTGCGCTTCGAGCGGCCGCCGGCGCCCTGATCCGCCTTCTCCGACGCTTGACAATTTGTGCGCAGGGTTGGAGTACTGACGAACTGGTTGTTACCCCGCCCCGTCCGCTGTATGCCATCGGTTCGCTCAGCTTCGATTGAATCTGCGAGTACCGAGCGCGCGCGCTGGGTGGAGGAGCATGTCCGGTTGCACGAGCCGGCCTTGCGCGGCTATCTGCGGAGCCAGTTCCCGTCGTTGGATGCCGACGACGTGGTTCAGGAATCCTATTTGAAGCTTCTGCGGGCACGGGCGGCCTGCCAGATCACAGCCGTCAAAGCGTATTTCTTTTCCATCGCCCGCAACACGGCGCTGACGATCCTTCGCCGACGCCGGCTTTTTTCGGATATTCCGGTAAATGAACTGCCCGATTCGTTCGTCTTGGAGCCAAGACCCGACGCGGCGGAAATGGTTGATTCACGCCAGCGAATCGAGTTGGCCATCGAGGCGATCGACCGCCTACCGGCCCGTTGTCGGGAAGTCTTGAAACTTGCGACCATCGAGGGAAAATCTACCACTGAGATTGCGGCCCAACTCAGGATTTCCGAGAACACCGTACGTGTGCAGTTAGCGCGGGGGATAAAGAAGTGTGCGCACTTTCTCCGAGAAGAGGGAGACCGACCGTGAATACAGCAAGGGCGAGACAGGATGAAGTCGGCGGCGGGGCAGGCCGCGTCCGAGCCAGGGCCATTGAGGACGCCGCGGCCAACTGGCTGGTCCGCCGCCAGGCGGGTTTTTCAGGGGCCGACGAGGTCGAATTCTGCCGGTGGTTGACGACCGATCCCCGGCACCGTGCAGCCTTCGCCAGCGTGGAGGCGGCCTGGGACACCCTGAGCCATCCCAGGCGGGTTGGCTGCGCAGAGGTCGCGCTGGGTGAATTGCGCAGGCGCGGACGCCGACGCGCGCGACGCAAGGCCTGGGCCGCCGGCCTGGCGGGCCTTGCGGCGGCGATCGCGCTGCTGATCGCCCTGGCGCCGGCGAGAATTTTCCCTCCCGCCCGGCTCGCGCCCGTGGTAGTGGAGTCCCGGCCAACCCCGACCACGGTCGTGATCCATCCGGACACCCGGCACCTGCCCGACGGCTCGGTGGTCGAGCTCAATGCCGGCGCAGAAATCACGTGGGATTTCTCCGGCGCCGAGCGGATCGTGCGACTGGCGGGGGGCGAGGCGCTGTTCACCGTTGCCAAAGATGCCAGTCATCCCTTTGTGGTAGTGGCGGGCGGCGTGAAGGTGTGGGCGATGGGAACCGTGTTCAACGTGTCCCGGCGCGCTGACAGCGTGGACGTCCTGGTCACGGAGGGCACCGTGAAGGTGGAGTTGCCGGACCATGGGCGCGCGGCAGTATCGCCCGCACCGCCGGCATTGGCCTTACCGCTCGCGATCAGCGAAGGCGAACGCGCCACCATCTCGCTGGCGGCGGGCGCGGCGGCTCCCCGGGTGACGCGAGTCAACGCCGTGGAGGTGCATCAGCTCCTCGCCTGGCACACGAAGCGCATCGAGTTTACGGGCACGCCGCTTTCCGAGGTGGTGGAGCTGTTCAATCGGGAAAACCGCCTCCAGCTTTCCATCGGTGACGCCTCGATCAGCAATCTCCAGATTACGGGGGTTTATTGGGCCGACGATCCGGAGGGCTTTATCCGGCTCCTCAAGTCGGGCCTGGATTTGAAGGCGGAGCGCAAGAACGACCACTTCGTGTTGCGCGCCCCGTGAGGAGCGGGAGCGGCCCGCCGGCGCCGGAGGCGCGGCCGTCCTTTCCGTGCTGATTCCGGGCGCGCGGTAAATGACCAGGCGCTTCTGTGCGTCTATACTCTGAAAGGCTGGCGTGCCCTCGGGGACATCGCGGCCAGCAAACCCCAGGAGATTGCGCCATGTATTCTCTGCTCGCTGCGCGTTGCGTTGCCTTGTTGCGGAAAGCGGTGCCGCTGCTGGTCGGCGCGGCCTGCCTTTGCTGGGGGGCGGCGGCGGGCCGCGGGGAGCCGGCCAAATGCGTTTTCAACGTGCCGGCCGGCGAGGCTGAAAGGACGCTGAAAACGTTCTCGGAGCAGTGCGGCCGAAGTCTGATCGTGGCTACGGATGTCACGCGGGGCATCCGCACCAACGCCGTGCAGGGGGAATGGACGCCGGCGGAAGCCTTGAACCAGATGCTGGCCGGCACGGGCCTGGTGGCGACGGAGGACAAAAAGAGCGGGGCGTTCAGCGTCCGGCGGCAGAAGGACTCGCCGAAAAGTCAAGGGGCCACGGCGCCGCTTTCCACGGCCACCGATCGCGAACTGACGCTGCCGCCAATGCCGGCGAAAAGAAGCTTTCGGTCCGCATTTTCGCCGATCGTTGCGAAGTTGTAAACGTAAACGCCTCCCCGCGAGTCTACTCTACTTTAGTACCCTCCCCGCAGGACGTGCGTTGGCACAGCGGGCAGCCTAATTCTCAAAGACCCCCCCATGCCTACATCCACCGTAAAGTCCTTTTCGGCGATCAGCCGGTGCTTTGCCCTCTCGGTCGCCTTTTCCCTCTGTTCGTTGTTCTGCGTTCCCGTTCTTGGTGAGGATTCGGCGGCCAAGCCATTCGATCTGCCCGCGGGCCGTGCGGACAACACCTTGAAAATATTCTCGGAGCAGTCTGGTTTCGGCATCGTCGCCGCCACCGATGTCGTCGAGGGCGTTCGCACGAACGCCGTCCAGGGAAGATTCCTTCCGCGCGAAGCATTGGATCTCATGCTGGCGGGCACCGGCTTGATCGCGGCGGAGGATCAACAGGCGGGCGCGTTCTCGCTCCGGCGCATGGCGCGACCCCCAGCGTCAACGGCGGCCGGCCCGGTCCCGGCACCGGCCCCGGAGAAGATGGCCGCGCCAACCAACCCCGCTCTGCAGTCGGCGCCGCTGGAAGAGGTGGTGAAACTCTCGCCGTTCGTCGTCGAATCCACCGAAGGTGAGAACACCTACACCGCGGAAAGCACGCTGGCCGGCACGCGGGTGCGCACCGACCTCAAGGATGTGGCCGCCTCCATCAGCGTGGTGACCAAGCAGTTCCTTCAAGACACGGCGGTCAGGAATGCCCAGGATCTGCTGGTCTATACGCCCAGCACCGAGGTGGCGGGCATCGGCGGCAATTTCTCCGGATCGGCTGGACTAAAGACCTATAACGAATCGAGTACGTTGATCAATCCCAGCACGAACAACCGCGTGCGCGGCCTGGATGCGGCAGACATGACGCGCGACTACTTCCTGTCGGACATTCCGTGGGACAGTTTCAACGTGGGCCGCATCGATCTGCAGCGTGGACCGAACTCGATCCTGTTCGGAGTGGGCAGCCCGGCTGGCATCATCAATGCCAGCATCAACGACGCGAGTTACAAGACCGCCTACAAGATCGAAAACGTCGTGGACGAGTATGGTTCATTTCGGAGCATGGCTGATTTCAATCAGGTCCTCTTGCCCAACCAGTTAGCGGTGCGGGTCTCGCTGTTGGACGACCGGAAAAAATTCCAGCAAACGCCGGCCTTCAATAATCAAAGCCGCCTCTACGCCGCGCTGCGTTACGATCCGGAAATCTTCGGCAAGCGTAACCGCACGACCATCCGGATCAGATTCGAGGATGGCACGGTCAAGTCCAACAATCCGCGCATCCTGCCGCCGAACGACCAGATCACGCCGTGGTTCAGCAGCCCCTATGACAAGCAGACGATCAACACCTTGACGCCTGGAAACGGCGCCCAATCAACGACATCTCCTGTGGTGGCTTTGTATGTGCCCAATGGAGTTTTTGCGACCCAAGGGCGCGCTGTGGCTGATGATGTGCGGTCCTATTACAACGGGGCCAGTTCTTCGGGTGTGATCCCCGTGGCCAGCGGTACTCCGACAAAAGTCATCGTGGGCTTGATCAACTCGGGCCTTCCCGGCTTGAACAAAGCTGCTTATCGCCCCTTGACCGTGCCGACCTATTCCAATTACGCGCTCGCCAATCTTGAGGGAGGCAGCTTCTACGTGGACAAGGTACTGACGGATCCGACGGTCTTCGATTTCTTCAACAACCTGCTCGACGGCCCCAACAAGCGTGAATGGCAGAAGTGGAACGCTTTGAATGCCGATCTCACGCAGACCTTTTTCAACGATCGTCTGGCCGTTGATCTGACCTATGATCGCCAGACTTACAATTCCGGGCAGATTCCTTGGCTCTCCGGCCCCTACTATGCCATCGGTGTCGAGGTCAACGAGGTGTTGGTGGATGGGAGCGCGAACCCCGATCTGGGGCGCCCCTATGTGGCCAGCTCCGATGCATTCGGCAATTATTCCTTCAAAACCGACCGGGAAAGCGAGCGCGCCATCGTCACGGCCGACCTGAGAGCCGAAGATTATTTCGGCAAGAATTGGGTAAGCTATATTCTGGGCCGGAGTGTCTTCACCGGGCTGGCGAGCGAGGAGAAGAAGGAAACCCGGACGATTTCTTGGGCCCAACACGCCACAACCCCGGAGATAGTCGACACCATTTACAAGGGGATTAACTCGGGGAGTGAGCAGGTAAACTCCATAACGGGCGTCCGGCAATACGATTGGCTTTATTACCTAGGCCCCAGTCTGAGCAGCCAGAGTTCGGCGGCGGGGGCCAATGCCTCGCGGATATTGATGAGACTCGATCCGGGCGCCAGTACCGCGGTGAGATATTTCAATACTACTTGGAATAAGGGCACCAATCCGGATCCGGCCGCCCCGTATGATTTTGTGGACTTCAACACCGGCTTGACCGTGACCAAAGCACAGTCGGACAATCCCGCCAACTACGTGGGTTGGACAACCGGCCCGGTCAGTTGGTTGAGTGCCGACAATCCGACGGATTTCCCCAGCCTGGTCACGGGCGGCGAGCGCACGAAGTTCAAGGACAGATCCCAAGGTTTCACCTGGCAGGGCTATTTGCTCGATGGCGATCTGGTGGCCACGTTTGGCTGGCGCAAAGACACGGTCACCAATTACCAAAACACCGCGCCGTTAACTCCGATCACAGGCCTCGCGGCGCTGGACTATGAGATCAATCCGGACACCCGCCGCGAAGCGACCGGTCAGAGCCGGAATTGGAGCGGCGTTTACCATCTGCCCAAGAAATTGACCTCCAAACTCCCCTGGGGCACGAGCATCAGCCTGCTGTATAACGAGTCGAGCAACTTCAAGGCTGATGCACCGCGCCGCAATCTGGTGGGCAATATCATTCCCAATCCACAAGGGAAAACGCGGGAGAAGGGTTTTGTCATCACCACCTTCAACGACCGCCTCAGCTTGAGGGCCATCTGGTACAAGACCCAGGTAAGCAATGCGACCTTGGGCGCGGGCGGAACCGCGATCTTTGGCAGTGGCTCCGGTTCCATGTATAATCTCAATGTCCTGGGCTATATCATGGCGGCCATGGTCCAGGATCAGCTCAACGGCATCCTTGTCGATTCCGGCCCGCATCCGCGCCCGCCGACGGAATTTAGTTGGGATAGAACTTTGTCCGAATTGGGCTTTACGAACTATGCCTCCCGAGATGGAGTTGTCGGCGTACGCTACTGGGACAGTTACGCCAATACGACCTCGGATTCCCCTTACCAGACCGCCCCGCAGACGATCCAGGCGAAGAAGATGGTGGATGCATGGTTGAATACGCCCGCCATCATGACCAAGGACTTCTTCGCCTTCTGGAACAGTCCGATTGCTCTCGATCCGTCCCTGGCCAAGGCCAGCGGCAATCTTCACTCGGCGTTCGGTGGAACCAACCCCTACAGTGATTTCCTGTCTTTGCTCACCGCGTTGAATCCATCGGGCAGCAACCTGCCGGTCACCACGGTGGATACGCTCGCTGAAGGTCAAGAGTTCGAACTCACATTCAAGCCGGTCAAGAACTGGAACATCTCCGTGAACTACGTCCGGACCTTCGCCACGCGGACGAATCTGGACCAGACCACGCGCGCTTACATGGATGAGTTCAATACTTTCTACAACGGCGACGCGGGGACATTGCGTCTTTGGGGACAACAGGCGCCGTCCTTCCAGGTGAAGTCGATGTGGAATAATGATCTGTGGCTGCCCTACCAGGTTGCGCTCGCCTCCCAGGGGCAGTCCAGCCCCGAGGTTGCGCCGTGGCGACTCAATGGCATCACGACCTACACCTTCGATCGTGGCCGCCTGAAGGGGGCCTTCATCGGCGGCGCGGCGCGTCTGGAAGCCGGACGTATCTCGGGCTACCGCTATAGCAGCGCGTTGGGCTTCCTCGACGTCAACCAGCCGCTGAAGAGCCCGAGCGACGAGCATTTCGATCTCTGGGTTGGTTACACGTACAAGTTGACCCACAATGTCAACTGGCGCATCCAGCTCAACCTGCGTAACGTCGGTGAAAAGACGCGGTTGGTTCCGGCCTACTATGAGCCCGATGGCTCGCTGGCCCTCGCCCGCATCCAGCAGGGCATGGAGTGGCTGGTCACCAACACGTTCGAGTTCTAAGCTTCAGCTATAGTCTGGATCGGATCGTCCTCCACTCCTGCGGCGGAGACCGCTGGAGTGGCTGAGGTCGGTGGGACCTTGGGCAAGCCCCTGCTCCACGCGGGCAGGGAGTGCCTTTTGCCACGAGGTGATCCAGACCACGGGTTTGCCTGTCCAAAACAGCATTGAAGAAGATGGCGCCGCGCTGGCGGAGGGATGAAGGTCGAGTAGTGTCGAAGGTCGCGGTGCATGAAAAACGAAACGATCACCCGCCCCGACGCGGATGGACCCGAGGCAAGAAGAGCCAGCCTCTTTAGCCATTGCCGGGCGCGCTGCTGGCCCACGCCGCCGTGGGGGGGCCGGACAGCAAAGCCCGAACCTGCCGAAAAGATTCGGCGGCTCAATGTTGGTTGATGGAGTCGCGATGTCCTCGTCACGGCTCCAGGGGAAAGCCGGGCAGCCTTGGCTCGACGGAATCCGTCTGCCGGTTCTGTCCATCTCATTTCCAGCATTATCCATTCAAATAGTCCGGAAACTGGCAATAATCCCTGCCGTCATCGGCCCCGTTACTCATCCCCGTCGAAAAGCGATCGAATATCCATGTCCCGGAAAACCGTTCTGCTGGTCGCCAACGGCGACCTCCGTCAGTCCGCCAACGAAAAATGCTGGCCCGCCCAGGCCGCCATGGAAGCGCAGCTCGTCGCCGCGTTGCAGCGCCACGGCTGGAAACTGGTGCGGGCCCATCCCTACCGGCCGAAGCTCAGGCACGGCTTCATCGGTTCGCAGAAGGAGGGCATGGAGGTGTTTGCCGGCATCGATCCACACGCCCCATTGATCGTCGCCGAAAGCGTGTGGCAATACTCGCATCACATCCTGCACGGACTGATCTCCCACCGGGGACCCATCCTTGCGGTCGCCAACTGGTCCGGCACCTGGCCGGGACTGGTCGGCATGCTGAACCTGAACGGCTCGCTCACGAAGGCGGGCGTCGCCTACTCGACCCTCTGGAGCGAGGATTTCACCGACGACAACTTTCACCGCGGTCTGGCCCGATGGCTGCGGACGGGCCGGCTGCGGCACCCCGTGTCGCACGTGCGGCCCCTGGCTCAATGCCGCGTGCCGGCGGCCGTCGTGGCCGTGGCGCGGCGGCTCGCGCGCGAGCTGAAGTCCCGCAAGGCGATCATGGGCGTTTTTGATGAGGGATGCATGGGCATGTACAACGCCATCATTCCCGACGAGCTGCTCTTCCCCGCCGGCGTTTACAAGGAGCGGCTTTCCCAGTCTGCGCTCTATTATGGGGCCACGCAGGTAAAGGAGGCGGAGGCCCGGGCCGTCTACACCTGGCTCAAGCAGAAGGGCATGGCCTTCCACCTGGGAAAGGACGAGGAGACCGATCTCACCGAGCGGCAGATCCTGTGGCAGTGCCGCACGTATATCGCCGCCCTGCGTCTGGCGGATGAATTCGGGTGCGACGCCATCGGCATCCAGTACCAGCAGGGCCTCAAGGACCTGCTGCCGGCGTCCGACCTGGCGGAGGGCCTCCTCAACAACTCCGACCGGCCGCCGGTGCGCAACGCCGCCGGCAAGATCATTCACCCGGGCGCGCCGCTGCCGCACTTCAACGAGGTCGACGAGTGCGCCGGCCTGGACGGCCTCCTGACCCTGCGCGTCCACCACGCCTTGGGCCAGCCGGTTGAAAACACGCTCCACGACCTGCGCTGGGGCGACTTCGACCGGAGCGGCACTACGAAGGAGTATGTCTGGGTCTTCGAGATTTCCGGTGCCGCGCCGCCCGCGCACCACGTCGGCGGCTACGCGGGAACCGATTCGCACCGTCAGCCTCCCATGTACTTCCGTCTGGGCGGGGGCACGGTCCGGGGCATCGCCAAACCCGGCGAGATTGTCTGGTCCCGCATCTTCATCGAACACGGCCGGCTCAAGATGGATCTCGGCCGGGCGAAAGTCATCGCGCTGCCGCGCGAGGAGACCGAACGCCGCTGGCGGGAGACCACCCCGCAATGGCCGATCATGCACGCGGTCACCTACGGCGTGACCCGCGACCAGATGATGGCCCGCCACAAGGCCAATCATATCCAGGTCGCCTATGCCGACGGCCCGCAGGCGGCCGACCTTGCGCTCTACACCAAGGCGGCATTGGCGCGGGAGCTCGGCCTGGAGGTGTTCCTGTGCGGCACGCGAGCCCACGGGCGACCCTTCTAGGAGTTTGTCGGACTTTACCAGTCGCCAAACTCCTAACGCAAAAAACCGCCTCAAAAAACCGGGGAAAATCAGCTTAGATTCCGCCGCTTTTTCCCCAATCGATGTCCGACGATGACTTTTGGCCTTCCGTTCTTCCAACAAAGAGGCGGGTTTGCTTTTAGCAGCCTGGAGGACGCCAAGTCCGACAGGCTGCTAGGCATGGTCGCGCGCCCAAATCGGCTGGCGAGAACCCGACATACCAACACGCTCGTGATCGCCGACCGGGGCTTCCCGTTCTGGCCGATGTCAGCCTGATGCCTGGCAGGCCCGAAGGATGAGCCGTCGTTTTCAGCCATGAAATCCGTCCATTGTGCCGCGGTCGACTTGGGAGCCACCAGTGGCCGGATTATTGTCGGCACGTGGCGGCAGGACCAGCTTACGCTGGACGAAGTTCACCGGTTCCCCAATCAGTTTCGCGCCCTTGGCACCCACCATTACTGGGAAATCACCGCGCTCTGGGCGGAGATCAGCGCCGGCCTGCGGGAGGCGAAGCGACGGTTTCCATCGCTGGCCGCAGTTGGGGTGGACAGCTGGGGCGTCGATCACGTGCTCGTGGATGCGGCCGGGCGCCCGGTCTTTCCGGTGCATGCCTACCGCGACGACCGCACCCAGTCGGGAATGAAGCGACTGGCGGCGCGCGGGCTCGCCCGGATTTATGCCGCCACCGGCATCCCCAACATTTTCTACAACTCGAGCCTGCAGCTCGAGGAGACGATTGCGCGGTTCCCGGCCATCCGGCGGATGGCCGCGCGCTGCCTGTTTCTGCCGGATTACTTCAATTATCTGCTCAGCGGCCGGATGGAGAATGAGCTGTCGATCTCCAGCACCTCCCAGTTGCTCGGCCTGGGCGCGGCCGGATTCTCTCCGGTGGCGCTCAGGCGTTTTGGCATTCCCGCCTCGTGGTTCTCCCCGCCGATCAAGGCCGGCACGCGCCTCGGCCGGGTGAAAGGCCTGCCGGCATTGCGGGACGTGCAGGTCGTGGCGGTGCCCGGTCATGACACGGCCTGCGCCTATGATGCCATGCCCGCCGCTCCGGAGGGCGGGGACCTCTTCATCAGCTCGGGCACTTGGTCGCTGGTCGGATTCGAGAGCGACACGCCGGTGCTGGGCCCGGCCGCGCTGGCGGCGCGCATCTCCAACGAGCGCTGGGCGACGGACGCTACCGGCCGCTCACGAATATCGCCGGCCTCTGGTTGCTGGAGCAGGCCCTCAAGGAATTTGGCGCCCAGCCGGCAACCGAAAGAACTTGGACGGCTTTGATCAAGAGGGCGGAA